>NZ_JAPEOR010000002.1:1200000-1800000 GCF_026341125.1 Streptomyces sp. NBC_01142 | reverse complement strand
CGGTGCGTAACGCGATTGCGGCACTCCGGTCTGAAGGACTCATCGAAGTGAGGCACGGGAAAGGCAGCTTCGTGAGGGGCGCACCGACGCCACCGTTGACGATCGTGCGGACAATCAGCCGCAGCGGAAATACATTCGCTCCGGAACTCACCGAGTGGCAGCAGGCGCACGAGCCGACCGTCTACCGGACCACGACCACCGAGACAACCGGCCTGCTACTCGAACTCGGCGAGGGAGAAGCTCTCTTCGGCGTCGATCGCGTGCTGATCAACCAGGACACCCGGACCTGCGCAATGCACCGCGTGTTGATCCCGTTCGCCACTGCGGAGAACACGCCGCCGCTCGCCGAGGCCCCGGACACCGCGCTGGAAGAGATCTACGCCGCCCTCGCAGCGGATGGCCACAAGCTGACCTGGTCCGAGACCGTACGAGCCCGCATGCCGCAAGCCGACGAGCGCACCGCCCTGGAGCTCCCCGACGCCACACCGGTCATCCACACCTTGCGCGTCACCCACGGCAGCGACCACCAGCCCCTCATCCTCGAAGAGCTCCGCACCAGCGGCAGCCAGGCCCAACTCTCCTACCGCATCACGGCTGACAGCCCCCGCACACTCCGCCCCGTCCGCAACTGACACCCCGGATCGGTCCAAACCTTCTTCACTTCCTCAAGGCGGCTCGCTCCGCTCGCCGCGCGCTCCCCGGCTCACCGCCGGGGACCGACGCTCCTGTCTCCGCCCCGCTCCGTCCCCGGCTACGCCGGTCGCGCGGCTAGAGCGAGACGACTTGGCCGAGGTGAAAACGGCCGGCACGTGGCTGGGGCGGTCGGCTCCACGGCTTTAGGCAGCCACCATGGGGCGAGCCTCGAAGATCGGGGCCCACATCGGGCTATTGCGGGCAGGTCCAGAGACTGCCCGAGTCGCGGAAAGCTTACGGGCCCCGATCTCTCGCCCCATGGCAGCTCCCGCCCAAAGCCGTTCCACCGACCGCGTGTGCACCCGTGCGAGCCGTGCGGGGTGCCATGTGACGGTGACGGGGTGAGGTCGTGGAGCGGCGTCCGTCGGGGGTGGGATCGATCGCTGTGGGGGTGGCTGTCGGTCGGCTCCGCTGTCCTGATGCCCAAGGGCGGCACGAACCTGGGAGGGGGCACAAGGTCGTTCAGACAGTGGGGTGCTCCACCTTGTGCCCCCTCCCAGAACCGTGCTGGGCGGAGCCCATCAGGACAACGGCCCCGACCTCGAGGAGCACACCATGGCCTGCACCGACCCCCAGTGCACCGACGGCTTGATCCCCAACCCCCGCTCCACGGACCCGGAGGACGTGACCCTCTGCCCCGTCGAGTACCCCGACTACGACGCGGACTCCTTCCGCGAGTGGAACGAGGGCTGAGCACCCGGGCCCCGGCTCAGCTGGGGCCCAAACTCGCGCCCACCGCGTGATCAGAAGGTGGCCGTGCCCGTTCGGTCGGGAAACAGCGGGGAACAGCGGTCTCTGGCAGACCACGCTCACGAGAACGGCCCCTGACCGAGTTACCGGGTCAGGGGCCGTTCACCTGCGGTGGGTGTGGGATTTGAACCCATGGTGACATCGCTGCCACGACGGTTTTCAAGATCCTTCAGGGGTTGACTCGCCCATTGAGGCTCCGCCGACCGTTCAGGGTTGCAGAGCGACGGTGTTGGAGAAGCGAGGAATCGATCGGTACACCGCGAACGGAATCAGCGAGAATCCGGGGTACTGAGGAAGGTCGATGAACCCCGTACCGCCTAGGTGCTTCATTAGCCCATTAATGGCATCGGCGAAGTGCCCCCTATTTACGGTTCCGTCCGGATTGGAGAATGTAAAGTCTGGCAGATCGGTGTCCTCGGGACCATAACTTCCCACACTGCCCACTAGCGTCCACTCCTGCGCCTCTGTCCCATAGCGCGCGAAGAGGATATCTGCTTCAGTATCTAGGTACTGACGCCCCTCCTGCAGTCGAGAGCCAATCAACACTCCTCCTGCATCAACAGGTGAGAGGTTGATATGCAACCCTGGCGCAAAGATTCCTCTCGCCATGCGAATGATGGAACGGAGAACTTCACCATCGATGCCGTCAATCCCACCAAAATCCATGATGGAGTCTTCCAGTTGGCGATCCGGTTGCACTTGACCAGGCTTCGGCTGCCGAGGGCGCTGCTGGCCCTGCTTCTTCCTGCCGGTCGGAGGGTTGGTGGCTCCAGAGGCCGGCAAGGCACCGATTCCCTGTAGTCCTGAATTAACTGAAGCGAACGCCGCGAAGACACTGGCAGCATATCGAGTGTCGAACAGTGATCCCGGAGCCGTGATGCGAACAAGCGACCCTGGAGGGGCAATCTTCTTCAGATTCCCTGACGTCCACTGAGAGGGGTCAGCAGCTTCGAGAGAGATGTCCCGAAGCAGTGATTCGGACTCCAGCGCTTCTTCAAGCGAAGGGAATATCGCATCGCCTAGAGATTTCTGCGTATATACCTCGCTGCCAGTTGTCTGCAGGTGCTGGGCAACACTTCTCGGCCCGACGGTGTTCTTTTTCTCTTCACGACTTGTCTCCCGCGCTTCTTCCGCTACCCCACCATTGAGTTGAGCGAGCATCGCTCGGACTTTGTCAGTGTCGACGCACAAAAATTCACGCAGGATCATGAGGCTCCTTCGCTGGGAACAGGGACCGTCATGATATTCATCATTTGGAAACAGTCGGGGGCTTTTTGCGTAAATGGCACCCCGTGCAGTATTACCGTCACGAGAGGCACAGTGTGATGCGCACGTGCGAGATCATCCCTCAGAGCGTGTCTGAGATCCGCCGTATCGGCTGTATGGGTGACTCGTTGAGTGGTGTGTGAGTGCTGCTGGGGATGGTTACCCGTCTGATCTGACGGATGAACAGTGGGCGTTGATTGAGCCGTTGCTGCCTGCTCCAAGGACGGGTCGCAAGGGCGGGCGGCGGGAGAAGCACCCGCGTCGGCGGATCGTGGACGCGATCTTGTACTTGGCGCGGACCGGGTGCCAGTGGCGGTATCTGCCCAAGGATTTCCCGCCCTTCCAGACGGTGTACTGGTACTTCACCTGGTGGCACGACGACGGCACCGTGGAGCGCGTCCACGACGCGCTGCGGGTCAAGGTCCGCGAGGCCGACGGCCGTTCCGCTGAGCCGTCCGCGGGCCTGGTCGACTCGCAGTCCGTGCGGGCGGCCGACACGGTGCCGAAGTCCACCAGCGGCTTCGACGCGGGCAAGAAGACCAAGGGCCGCAAACGGTTCATCGTCACCGACACCCTCGGCCTCCTCCTGGCCGTGCACGTGCTGGCCGCAAGCGTCCAGGACCGCGACGGAGCCAAGCGCTCCCTGCTGTGGACCCGCCTGGACCACCCAACCATCGAGAAGATCTGGGCCGACCAGGGCTTCGCCGGCCGACTCGTCGAGTGGTCCTCTGCCGTCTTGCACCGCACGCTGGAGATCGTCCGCAAGGACCCCGGACAGCGCGGCTTCAAGGTCCAGCCGAAGCGCTGGGCGGTGGAGCGCACGTTCGCCTGGATCACCACACGCCGCCGCCTGGCCTGCGACTACGAACGCAACCCGGCCCACTCCGAAACCATGATCCGCTGGGCCATGACCGACCTGATACTCCGCCGACTCACCCGAGGCCGACCCGCCACCCGCCAAGGACCCCGACCACTACGGAAAATCACCCCGTAACCCGATCTCAGACACGCTCTCAGGCCTCGCGACCTGCCGCCGAGACGGGACCGCCTGCGGCCCCTTGCGAGGGACATGCTGACTCGTGGTGGCATCGAGTGACAGAAGTCGACTGTGCGAGGAGCAGCGCAGGCAGAACTTAGATCTGATGCGGCTGCCAGCGGGGCCCACGCCGGGAGGCGCCAATGTCGGCGCCCCACGGGTCAGGCCTCAACTCGCCCCACCTCGCTTACAAAGCAGCCCTGCGCCCTGGTGCTAGTGGCTCGTATCGTGAGCGAGTGCGCAACGAGAGACATGATGAGCCGCTGTCGGGGGGAGGAGCTGGAGCTCTTCTCCAGTACCTCCACCGGTTTGCAAGGCATGACCTCGATCTGTTCGCCCGCTTGGAGGTGGGTGATCCTGAGTACCCGGCCTACCTGTCATTCAGAAGGGATCCGGAGCCAGGGGATCGAGGCGTCTGCCTACCGGCGGCCGTAGCGGAGTCGGGCGGAGGAACTGACATCTACAGCTGACATCAACGGTGGTGGATCTCAGCAGCCATGCACGTCTCCTCGCAGCCCAGGAAGCCATGGGAGCGCCAGCACCAGAGGGCGTGCGGTTGAACTTACAAAGCAGATGTCGGCGTTCCGCTCTCGAATGGCCGGAGCCTCGAGTGAACTAGTCTCGCCGCAAGAGAAGTGCACCCTCCTGCCGTTGAGGAGGTCCCATCGAGTAGTGGTGTCGCCGCATTTGTTTCTGCCTGAGGGGCGATCGCCGTTTCGTTACCAGTGACACTTGGCCGCGCGGCTGCGAGACCTGCTGGAGACTGCGCCGTATCCCCAGTGGCTGACCCGGACAGCTGCGAGTCGTCCTCGCCGGCGCCAAAGGCGGTGTGCCCGACACGTCTACACGCTGACACCTCTTACATCGAGAGGTGTTCGGTTCGCACACATACAAAAACCGTCCCGCCAGTAACACTAGTCCCACTTGAACTCGTCTGGGAATCCGGTAGATCCCGGCCCAATCTGGCATGTGGGACCCTCGCCGCATGAATAGTAACGGCCATATGTGCGCAGCCGGTGAATACGGCCGGGATTGCGAAAGAGTGGACCATCGGGAGTTCCATCTGCTCGAATTCTTATCTCTTCGGACTTGCCGTCCACGGACAAGTTAAGGATGAGCTCCCAGCGGTAGTCAAAGGTGAAGCTCCTGGCCATAATCTGAAATGCCAAGATTTCGTTTTGCTGTAGAGTCACATAGCGCTCACCGAAATAAAGAGGGCCTGTCTTGCCGTCCGGCGTTAGAGCCCTGAGACGGCGATCTGCGGAGTCCAGGTGAATAACTCCGCTCTCGATTTCGGCACTACCTCCCATCCCCCCTTCCAGGTAGCCGCCAGACGGTGACTTTTTTCGAGAGTGGACCTTCGCCTTGATCCCTGTGATCTCTACAGGGGATTTCCGATTTCCGGTCAAGGTCAATCGGAAGGTGGTCTGCGATCCATTACATGAGTTCCCTTTGCAAAGCTTTTCGATCCTGACGCCACCCGTCCGCTTAGCAAATGAAATCACGTTGTGGGTCCCAGAATCGAGATGGTCCCATTGTGATTCCAGATTCGACGACAGAGGTCGATCAAGAATCCAGGTCAGGTCGGTATCGTCGTTCCAGGACTCCCTGACGCGCATTTTAACAGGCTCTTCTTTTGCTAGCTCCCTTTCTTCCTCGCTTTCAGTAGCCCTTTGGCTACGTACTTCTTGCCAGGGGGCGATCACGAAGGTGATCACGATTGCGAGGACAGCAAGGGCAGCGGGTATAGCGACGACTGTGACCCAGAATTCACGTCGCGAACTGCTCGGCGAGGGAGAAGCGGGTGGCGTGGTTGGTGATGAACTAGGCAGTGGCGAAGATGGAACGGCTGTGGAAGGCTGACTGGCCGGTGTGCCTATGGGCGTCCATGCAGGCGGAGGGGTGCTTCTGACCGGTGGTTCGCTCGGTTGGGGATCCCTCGGTCCGGGAGACTGAGGATTAGTAGGTTCCGTCACAACGCACACCCATACTTCCAGTCAGTTCAGTACTGGACTCTGCTTAGAGCAGAGCGCGGCCCAATGCTGCCGACCTCAACACACCACGCAAGCTGAAGCACTCCAAGGGCCATTAGGGGGCGCACCGAAGCAACTCCGTGGCGCTTGACGCACTCGGCGCCCCTGGTCTGTGGGCTTTTGTCCGCTTCCCCTGATCTCAGATGCCCGTCAAAGCGGACCAAGCCCAGTCCTACGAACCGTGGTGCGGGCGCAAGTCAGGGGCACCCCGGTTTCTGACATCACCCTCTGAGAGCGTGTCTGAGATCCGCCGTATCGGCTGTATGGGTGACTCGTTGAGTGGTGTGTGAGTGCTGCTGGGGATGGTTACCCGTCTGATCTGACGGATGAACAGTGGGCGTTGATTGAGCCGTTGCTGCCTGCTCCAAGGACGGGTCGCAAGGGCGGGCGGCGGGAGAAGCACCCGCGTCGGCGGATCGTGGACGCGATCTTGTACTTGGCGCGGACCGGGTGCCAGTGGCGGTATCTGCCCAAGGATTTCCCGCCCTTCCAGACGGTGTACTGGTACTTCACCTGGTGGCACGACGACGGCACCGTGGAGCGCGTCCACGACGCGCTGCGGGTCAAGGTCCGCGAGGCCGACGGCCGTTCCGCTGAGCCGTCCGCGGGCCTGGTCGACTCGCAGTCCGTGCGGGCGGCCGACACGGTGCCGAAGTCCACCAGCGGCTTCGACGCGGGCAAGAAGACCAAGGGCCGCAAACGGTTCATCGTCACCGACACCCTCGGCCTCCTCCTGGCCGTGCACGTGCTGGCCGCAAGCGTCCAGGACCGCGACGGAGCCAAGCGCTCCCTGCTGTGGACCCGCCTGGACCACCCAACCATCGAGAAGATCTGGGCCGACCAGGGCTTCGCCGGCCGACTCGTCGAGTGGTCCTCTGCCGTCTTGCACCGCACGCTGGAGATCGTCCGCAAGGACCCCGGACAGCGCGGCTTCAAGGTCCAGCCGAAGCGCTGGGCGGTGGAGCGCACGTTCGCCTGGATCACCACACGCCGCCGCCTGGCCTGCGACTACGAACGCAACCCGGCCCACTCCGAAACCATGATCCGCTGGGCCATGACCGACCTGATACTCCGCCGACTCACCCGAGGCCGACCCGCCACCCGCCAAGGACCCCGACCACTACGGAAAATCACCCCGTAACCCGATCTCAGACACGCTCTGACATCAACGACAGGGGACACGGGCAGCCTTGGACGGTTGTGAACGGAGTACTGACGTAAGGGCCGGGGCTCCATGTAGGCCTTGCGATCGAACTCCTAAAGCGGGTGTCGCAGGTTCAAATCCTGCCGGGGGACCCAGCGCAGGGGACCCGGACCGATCATGGTCCGGGGACGGTGACGGCAGTAGTTGCGGTGGCCTCGGCCTCGCCTCTGCCGGCAGCACCGCATGACAAGACTGCCCGCGCTGAAGTCGAACGGCTCCAGACCACACCAGCGGAGACCAGACACCACTCGTCTGCGAACAGCAATCGAAAATCGTGCACTTCCAGCCGCCGACAGGTGTCAGCGCGGTCAGCGATGGCCCAAGCTAGGGCCATTACCCTCCGTATATTTTGAACCTACTTATTGTCAAGGACGCCTCTTCGGTCGCCTCGGTCTTCGACTGATTCCTCTCTAACCTTCGTAATGATCACGCTCATACGGTGAACCCACTTATGTCTGTGTAAGTGCCAGTCGCATCTACCGGTGGTTCGTGCGGCCGCCTCGCAGATACGCGGGGCAGGGGGAGGAAGAAGCATATGGATCCGTTGGCGTTTCCAGTCCTGGCCGGGACGGTCCTGACCGAGGCGGTCAAGTTCCTGTTCGAGCGGGCAGGTGCGGTGCTGGACCGGCGAGCGGGCCGGGTGACGGCTGAGGAACGGGAGCAGGTGCCCGGGCAGACACAGCCTCTACTGGCCAGGCCGACGGAGCTAACGGAAGAGCGCGTCGCACGCATCACCGGGGCCCACGCAGCGCTCCGGGTCTACCTGTCGCGGCCCGAGTTCCTACAGGGCGAGGACACCGATCTGCGCGAGCTTCTAGGTCGGCTGCGCCGCGACCTGGAGGAGGTCTACGGTCGTCGGCTGCCCTTCGGCGAGGAGAGCAAGGAGGACAGACCTGGTGTGGAGATCTCACAGCGGACCGAGACCCTCCAGGGCAAGCAGGTCGGCATGCGCGTCGGCGGCATCACAGAACGCGGCCGGGCACGGGTCGAACAGGACACCGGGGTCATCGAAGAGACAGGCGAACAGGTCGGCATCGAGATAGAGGGCACGATCGGCTGAGACGGGCGGCACCAGCATGACCTTCGATGAAAGCGGTGCCGACGAGCGCCAGCAGCAGGAATCGCCTTCGCAGTCCCTGGAGGGCCAGTGGGACGAACAGGAGCCGAGTGGGGATCCGCCGGTCATCATCTCGAGGGGAAGCCGGGTGCCGACGGTCGGTGGCGGACAGGATTCCACGCAGCAAACCCAGTCTGCGCCGCGCCAACAAAACCCACTTGCCGAGCCGGATGGCAGTACCGCTCTGCCACCAATGCCTTCGGAGTCGCCCCGGATCACTCCACCGTCGCCATGGCCTGCGCCGCCAGCTGAGGCAGAGGCCGCCGCTCACGCTGTCGACGACGGCTCTGTGTTTCGCCCTGCGACCGACGGCCTCACCCGTGACGCGGTTGAGGCCGTCGGGCAGGCCGCCGTGCTTCAGCGGGCATTCATCAACCAGGGCGAGATGGTCGCCACGAAGTACGTGTTCGAGCAGACATTGGACTCGCACGCCGCCATCTCTGATGAGTACTTGGCTGTGGTTCGCCGGGTCTACGCCAAACCGCACGATGGCAACGAGGCACTCTCGGAGGACCCTATCGAGGTGGCTCTCGCAAGGCTGCGAACCAGAGGCTCCGTACTCATCATCAGCCGCCCGGCTAACAGCAGTCGGACGATCACTGCCTACGCCTTGCTCGACCGCCTTCTCCAAGAAGGGGTGATCAACGAGGCGAGGCCACTCTCATTCGGTGGGTCCCATCATTTCCCGATCAGACGTCTCCCGCATGACCGCCGCTGCGGCTTCCTGTTGGATCTCCCGCCCGACGAGGATGACTTCGCGGTCGCCGAGTCTTTCGGTGCAACCCTGAACGACATCCGCGACCGCCTCCAGCAGCGCGACTGCCGGCTCATCGTTCTCACCCGGCCCGAGCAGTGGAGGCGGATCAGCCAGGGGGCGCCGGAGGGCGTTGCCCCGGCATTGGGAACGGTAAGGCCACGGGACATCGCCGAGCGATGGTTGTTGGCGCTGGAGCCCGCATTCCCGGTCAGCGAATGGCTCGACGACGCCGACATCGAACCGCTCCTCACCGGTCAGAGCCCCACAGATGTGCTGAACCTCGTGTACCTAATGCTGGAACAGCACCGCGCTGCCGAGAAGTCCACCTCTGCGGGCACCACAGACCTGGAAGGATCCTTCAAGCGGCAGCAGGAGGGATTCGCGAACCTGTCGATTGCAGAGCAGATCGCCAACGTGGTGTCCGCCCGCAGCAACTGGGAGGACGAGCTCTACGAGTGGCACGAGCCCGAAGGACGATCGCGTACCGGCTTTGAACGCAACTTCCTGCTGGCTGCGTCCGTGCTCCGCGGTGATCCGGTCGGGCACGTCTACGCCAAGGCAGCAGAGCTGACCGAGAAGCTCGACAAAATCGCGGTCCTGGTGAACGGGCAGCAGGAGCCAGGAGTCATCGCCATGACGCGGGCCATCCGGGCACGGCGTGAGGAGGACGGCTCCCTCGCATTCAATCGTCCGCACTGGGACGACGCCGCCATCGAGTACTTCTGGAACGACCGCCCATTGGCACGTACCGCCTTCCTCGAATGGCTCGCCCAAGCGCCTGTCCACACCAGCACCAGCAAGGACGCATTGGAGACCATCAGCAGAGAAGACCGCCGTGCGCTGGCAGCGCGTATCGGGCAGTTCGCGCTGCAGTGGGCCGTACGACACCGCCGTCAGGAGCCGCTGGAACAGATCGTCAAGGCGTGGTACGACCACGGCACCGGAAAGGAGTTGTGGCCCCTGGCCGTGGATCTTCTGGACAGCGCGGCGATCCACGCGGCCAGCGCTCCCTACATCCATTCCATGTTGCTGTCCTGGTCCAGCCGGAACCAGGCCCACCTCCAGCGAGCCGTCGTCGAGGTGTGCACGAAGAAGTTCGGCCGCCGGCACACCGACAAGGCATTGCGTCGTCTCAGGAACGTTGCGTCACAGGGGCATCGCGAAGTGATCGACACCCTCCGCGATGCGGTTCGTGTCCTGTGGGAGGACGCCTCCGTACGCAAGATGCTCTTCGGATTCGTGGTCGAGTGGTGCGCCTCGGAGGAGACGGGTCACACCGTGGGACACCGCACATTCGCCGCACTCGCCCTGAGTTCACCACCTGCCCAGGACGCACTGCCACCCCTGCTTCGGGCCCTGGTGGGGGAGAACTCATCGGAAGAGGACCCTTTCCGTCCTCACGTTCGGGGACTCGTCACCGGTTGGCGCACACTGCTGCGTCAGGCCGCGGGGCCAGTGGGAGACCGGGAACTTGACACGGCCGTCTTCGCCTGGCTCGATGCCGCCCTGGACCAGCCGCCGCTCTCAGCTGTCGTCTTCGACACCCTGCGCCAAGCCGTGAACATTCAGGGAACCGAGGCACCGATTTTCCGCGAGACCCTGCGTACCTGCGCGCAATGGTGGGTCCAGGGCCAGAACCGCTCCTACTCCAAGGAGCGCGAGGACCTCAAGCGTGAACTGTCTGCGCTGCTCGACAAGGACCTCGTCGCTCGGCGGTATCAGCCCGCAACGCATATGAGTGTTTCTGCAGTTGGCATGGCGAACGGCGACTCTGTCGACGAAAAGTCGGATGCCGCATGAGCCGCCGCCTCAACAAGGCTGCCACCTCTAATGCGGCTGAAGACAGCGCGAGGTGGGTGTCCGTCTTCGCCGACCGCCCCAAGAGCACTGACCCGCTGTTGCCGTTCACCTCTGAGGTCCGAGTGACGTGGCGACACCCCGTCGACGCTTCCTCGTCGGCCAGTCCGCACGTGGCACCGCGCCTGGTGAGAGCGGAGATCGACAAGGCAGCCGCACGCTGTGATGTTCTGCGTCCCGACGCTGCTGAACAAGACATCACCGCCGCCGTTCAGGAGCAGCTGCCCCTCTGCGGTGATGGCGTGGTGGTCACCAATGTCCAAATCCGTATCACTGTGGAGGACGCCACACGAGAGGCCGGCTTACGCGCCGAACGCCTCCGGCAGGAGTACCGGCGGCATGAGGAACGCATCAGGCATGACCACGAATTGGACGAACTGGCACGGCGTCAGGTCCGGGCCCGCGAGGTGTTCCTCCGCGAGGAAGTCCTCGCCAACCCTGCTGCTGCCCGCCTCTACAGACTTCTTGAAGGCGCGTCGAAGCACTGGCCCCGGTTAGGCGGACCGCCAGCGGGCACCGACCTCGGAGACCTGGTGCGGGAGGTCCAGCAATGGCAGCCGACGCAGCGGTGGGTGACCGTCGCCCAACTCCTCCATGAGTTCGTCGGCGGGCTGACGGAAGAGGGGCGCAAAGAGCTGCTCATCATTCTCGCCGATGCCGTACGGGCATTCGGCGACGAGGATACGGCCCACCGCCTTGCCCTCCTTTCGGGCGAGGGACAGTGAAGAGCGCTGCGCTGCGATGGGTCCTCGACCCCGTCACCAGCGTGTTGGCCTTGCGATTACGAATCCGGGAGCGTGGCCGTCTCTCCTACGAGGCTGCCTGGCGTCTGGCGCGGATCATGCGCCATCCGGACGAGATGGGCTACCGCATTCACGGACACCGCAACGACGACACGTTGTGACCCGTCGGCGCGTCGCCAGACCCGCCCGCAGGAGATCATCGAGCACACACACCGGCGATGCCAGTGCACCGCCAGCCCGCCCGAACCTCATTCGGCACGAGGGGGTGGTGACGGTGACGGCAACCCTGACGGCAACATCAGCAGCCTGGACCGGTCGCGAACGCCTTCATGGGCACTCGCAACGCCACACCCGTATGCCTGGCGTTCCGGCGGGAAGCTCGGTTGATCGAACTCCTAGAGCGGTGCTCACCGCTCGTGCCCGATCCGTGCCCGACAGGTCGGGAAGCCACGGTCAACAGCGGGTGCAAGGAAGAACTGGATTCGTTCAAAGGAACGAGTGCGCATGTGGGCCGTCTGTGTTCTCGGGAACACCTGGGGAGCCATTGGGTAAGACGATCACCCGGCTGACGGGGGGCAACGGGAAAGACCGATCTGGGCATGCACGGCGGTCATTGGCCTGGCCTTTGCCCTGGCCGCGAGATCTTCGAAATAGAGCATCGCCTTAGAGGAGAGCTCTCGCTCTCTGTAGATGTAGGGGGCCAAGACATCCCACATCGCAACGATGTTCCATCCATACGAACCGATGACGATCTGCTCATCGACGACACCGTGAGCGACAAGCTTTCCCACGTCGTCGTAGAAGAGGCTGATTCGGCGGATAGGGCGCTTTGCATTGTCCGGCAGGTAGCGGTACCCGTTGTCAGGTGGATGCTCGGTCGCCAACTTCCTAGCTACGTACTCGATGGCCTGCGAGAAGTCAGGCTCTCTCGTCTCCTTGAACAGCTGTATGACGATGGGCAGCACATTGGAGTTCTGGGCGAGCCGGAGCTGTCGCCGAGACATCGCCAAGGAGGTTCCCAACGCAACCGCAGCAACCAGGACAGCCAAGAGGTTCAGCGCGAGCGACAGGCTCATCTCCGGAGGCTATCTGTGTTGTGTTCCCGATAGAAGACCCCAACTGTCCCAGCGATTAGCCCAGACTGCGAACCGTGCGCCTGCACGCGAAGTACCTCTTCGACACGTTCGTCATCGGTGCGTCCAACCGGTTCGCGCACGCCGCGGCCGTCGCGGTCGCCGAGGCCCCGGCGAAGGCGTACAACCCCCTGTTCATCTACGGGGAGTCGGGGCTCGGCAAGACGCACCTGCTGCACGCCATCGGGCACTATGCGCGCAGCCTCTACCCGGGCACGCGGGTGCGGTACGTGAGCTCCGAGGAGTTCACCAACGAGTTCATCAACTCGATCCGCGACGGCAAGGGCGACACCTTCCGCAAGCGCTACCGCGACGTGGACACGCAATCACGTCCTCGTGGTCAGGCCGCACAAGGCCACTATCTCGGCGACGCCATCGGGTACGAGGCCGGCGACATGGTGCTCAGTCACTTCCAGATCCGGAAGTTGTCGTTGTCGAGCAGGGCGGTGTGAGTGGCAGATGTGGCGATCAGCGGGAACCCAACAAGCGGGCTCTCCTCGTTAGGCCGCACCACCACCGTGCCGATGCCCAGGATTAGCACTTCAGCAACCACGTACACGACCGCGATCCACGGCTTGATCACGCCTTTCACGGCTGCGACAACGAACGGGATCGCTGCGCCGATGTTGATGGTGGCGATGGGCACCAACGCCCAGATTACTTTAGCGGCAGCGAAGTTGAACATCGGCGGCCGGGTGTTCGGCATCGGCGTCGCGACGGTACGGGCTGGGCTGGGGCTGGTACGGGTTACTCGTAGTTGCCCTCAAATTTTGTGGGTGTGGATGCGTAATTTTCCGCCAGCCCGGAGGCTGACGGTACAGGTGTGACGGTCCTGATACGGGGCGTTCGAGAACTAACTGAGCCCGCTGGAAACGGCCTTCGCCTCGGGGTGGTAGTAGCCGCCGCAACTGCTCTGATGCGTCGTCGTGTGGCTGGCTGCGCGCGGGGGCGCCGTCGGCGAAGCACGCTGGTGTGTGGTAGCTGCTTCGCGGGGCGGCTTCCATCAGCGAGAACGTCGAAATGAAACACCTCTGCAAGTGAGGGCATAGCTTCGGCCGGAGGATGAGCACGGAGCCGCTACTCGACCAAGATCGGTCAGTAGTGATCAAAAGTAATAACTAAAATCGTATTTAACGAAGTTGACTATCTGTTGAAATGAAACACCCTTTCAGGAGATGCCTCACTCTGGTCCAAAGCTGGAGTTCTCGGATCCTGCACCGAGATGCCGGCGCGCGACAACATGGCATCCGAGAGGTCCCCGATGAGCAACTTCGTTCCGACGCCTAAGGACGACTGGTCCGGTACGCCGGCCATCGGCGGTCAAGGACTAGACCGCACCTGGTCGCCCGTCGGGAAACCACCGTCGCTTCTCGGGCTCACCGCTGAGAAGCCGCTGCCCGGCAACCTCCGGGACTGCATCGGCGAGCGCTACCTGCATGTCATCCGGGAGCGGACGTTCCGCTCTATTCGGCACCCGCGGATCAACTACACGGAGATCACCACTCAGGCTCTCACCCTGGGCCTGCCTTTGATCGGGGCAGAACCCGAGGACAGGGGCATGGGCGTGGTCCTCGACGATCTGGTGGACACCGCGGTGGGCTTGGCGCTCGCGGTCAACACCGAGGACTCGACTCTCCCTCCGCACTGGTTCTCGCTCCAAGACATGTTCCCCCGGCCCGGCGACGAGGAGGTCATGTCCTGGCTCAAGCAGGTCGACGATCTGCGGGAGAAGTTGAAACGGGCCTACATCTGCATGGCTGTGTGCGAGCTCAGCAGCAAAGAGAGCACGAAGCTGCTGCACAGCTGGTCGAGCATGCACCCGTTGTCTGGGTCGGGGAGCCGCGGCGCACTCCGACGCGCGCGCCAGATGCTGGCAGCCGCCGGCGTCCCGGTGGAGGAGCTGGAGAAGTTCCTCCAAGACACCACAGAGATGGGATGGGTTGAATGAACGTATTCTCCGCACTGCTGGAGGCGGTGCTGCGGCTGCTGATCCGCAGGCACCGAGTCCAGCACGTCGTGTACTCGGCCGGTCCGACCACACGCGAGGCCCGGCTTGCCGCCAATTGGGAGATCTACCTCGAAGTCCGCTCGGAGATCGAGGAGCGCGCCGCTCGCCGGGCACGCGAGGCTTCGCCGGACGGACACCTAGGAGGGCAGCAGCCACGCGCCGTCAAACGCCACAACGGGATCGGCGAGTTCAGGCAAACCGTCCAGCGAGGCATGTCTGGGGCTGTGACGAGTAGCGGCGTGTATCCGTCTGTCGATTGGGCGGACTGCCTAGCGGCACTGTCCAGCACACCGCCATGCAACGCACCCTTTCATCTGAACCCGACCAGGAAAGTCATCGCGGGGGGCAGCAAACGGTATACCAACTTGGGGCAGGTCTTCGCGTCGCTCGTGGCGCTCGCCACCGCGGTGCTGGCCTGCACGACCGCCGTCGGCACGATCACCTTCCTGCTCTTCCTGATGGTGGCAGGTGCCTGGTCTCTACCGCGGCGGCGCACTGACTCATCCACCCGCCACCGCCCTATTAGGGCGTGAAAAGGCGGCCGCCGGACTCGGTTTCTGAGGCCAAGAGTCCGGCGGCCAGGCTGGCGCCGTATCCGCGGATCACCCGGACTCTTCTTCAGCGAATAATCCGAAATAGGGGCACCCATGTCCAAGCGTTGCACACGATGTCAACAGCAGTCAGGTTCAGCAGGAAAGTCATGCCCATCCAAGGGCTGCCCGTCTCGGCGTTCGACTTCCAAACCCGCCTACACCAAGAAGAGGTCGATCCGGCCGGCGAATCCGACGGCGGCTCAGCCGGCGCCGATCGAGCCGGTGATCGCTGTGCCCATCACCCGGGTTAAGAATACGAGCGCCGGGCAGCCGGATCCCGCGAAGCCCGGGCTTGCGTCCGACACCGTGAGGGCAGCCGTCGCCGAGGAGCTAGCCGCCCGTCGCGCGACCTACAGGCGGCGCAGCGTAGACGCCGTCACCGCGGTCCTCGCCCTGCTGGCGGTCGTCCTCCTCACCATGGGCATCTTCAAGCTCTTCACCGGCCCGCCTGTCGATGCTGTCCCGTACGGCATCTTCACCGGCGTCACCGTCGCGGCCGTCGTAGCCTGCCGCACGTTTCGCAAGAAGGACGCAGACTGAGGCGCGCTTGAGCTCTTCGCTGTGTGAGACGGAGCAGGCGAGCCCCGACAGGCTCAGCTTCTAAGCGCCCGACACGCACACACTTAGGTCCGGGGGGGTGCCTCTATGTCCTTCGTCAAGCCTGAGCAGGTCATGCGGTGGCTGTCTCGGGGGTGCGGGATTCGTAGAAGGTGCCGTCGCGGAGCATGGCGAACAGCACGCTGATGCGGTGGCGGGCGAGGCGGAGCAAGGCCTGTGTGTGGGTCTTGCCGCGGGCTCTTTGCCGTTCGTAGTAGGTGCGGGAGGCGGGGTCGTGCAGGGCGGCGAACGCGGAGAGGAACATGGCCCGTTTCAGGAGCCGGTTGCCTGTTCTGGGGGCGTGTTCGCCGTGGATGGAGGATCCGGAGGACCTCGTTGCCGGGGCGAGGCCGGCGTAGGAGGCAAGGTGGGCGGCAGTGGGGAACGAGGTGCCGTCGCCGATGGTGACCAGCAAGGTGGCGGCGGTCCTGACACCGACTCCGGGCATCGAGGTCAGGACCTGGGAAAGAGGGTGCGACTCAAGCAGCTCGCCGATCTGGGCTTCCAGAGCGCGTCGTTGTTCGTGGACGGCGGCCAGCGAGCGGGCCAGCGAGGGCACGACCACGTCCAGGGTGCCGGTGCCCGGGACCACGACGGTCTGTTCGTCGAGCGCGTCGAAGATGTCGTCCACCAGGCGTTCGGCCATGCGCGGGGCCTTGGGCCGTATCAGGTTCACGAGCCTGCGGCGTCCGGCCTTACGCAGGGCGGCGGGCGAGCCGAAGCGTTCCAGCAGGTGCGTCACAGCCTGGTGGTCCAGGCGGGGCCCCAGTACTCGCTCCAGGCTCGGGTGGAACTGGGTGAGCAGGCCGCGGAGCCGGTTGCTGGTGCGGGTAGCCTCGGCGGCGAGGTCCTGGTCGAAGCCGGTCAGGACGGTAAGCTGGGCCGCGGTCTCGTCGGCCAGTTCCAGGGCCCGCAGGGTGTGAGGCATGGTGCGGGCGGCGTCCGCGATCACGTGCGCGTCGCGGGCATCGGTCTTGGCCTCACCGGGATACAAATCGGCGATCCGCCGCATCGCCAGCCCTGGCAGGTAGGCCACGTGGCAGCCGGCGTCCCGGGCCACCGCGAGCGGCAGGGCGCCGATCGATGCGGGCTGGTCCACGATGACCAGCACGCGGCCGAACCTGGCCGTGAGCTTGTCGAACACGGCCCGCAGTTTCGGCTCGCTGTTGGGCAGCCGCTTGTCGTAGACGGTCTTGCCGCCCGCTGTCAGGCCGTGGCCGTGGTGGTCGCCCTTGCCGACGTCCAGGCCGAGGAAGACCGCGATTTCACCGGTGTCGAGCACCGCACCCCCCGAGGGTGGTCGTTCCGTCCCGGCCTCACCCACCGGCACCGAGCGCGCGCATCCACGTTACGCAGACCTGCCACCCTTCAACGGCCGGGCGTTGCGCTCGGCCGGGTGACGGTCGGGCCTCTCATCAGCGGTCAGACGGTGCCCCGGACCCGGTGACACCACCCCCCAGGTCATCACTTCGACAGGGGGCAACAGTCATGCCGGGCCCGGAGGCCAGGAGCCCCGTTTCAGGGCCACGAAGAAAGTAACGGGGGGAAGGAAGCGGCACCCATCCCTGTTCGTCCGAATGCAGTTCACTGACTCAGCTGGCCTTGCCCAGCCGAGCAATGGCCCGCACCAGCGCCGCCACGTCATGAGCCGCTGCCGCCGACATCACTAAGCGCACCGCCCCGGCCCCATCCGCATTCGCCCTGGCCTGCCATTCGAGCCCGGCAGCGTCGAACCCAGCCGCCGCCAGCGCGTCCGCCAGTTCCGCACCGGCGCTAGCCGCATCCCGCCAACCCGCCATGTAGTCGACCCCACGCACCCAAACCACCTCGTCAGGGTCGAACGACTCCCTCTCGAAACCCGCGTCCTCTGGGTCGTGCATCTGTTTCAAGTCCCTTCCCCATGCTCTGGCTTGACTGCGACGATCGGGGGATCACCGGGCGCGAGCACGACGAAGCCCCGGTACCATCGGCACCGGGTTGCATCTGCATCCCAAACCTGACCGCCCCGCATGCTGTCCAGGCGAGGGGGGCGGTCCGGCCTACAACCGGCTTATGAGAACCGGAAATTAGAGAGCTGGCGAATAGGGATCGCTGATCACCGCCAACGGCACGTACACCGCGATCCAGAACACGACCATCCCGAAAGCGAATAATCGCTGCCTCATGAGTCGCCGCCGCCCTCAGCCCGCGTCGCTCGGAAGAACGTGGTCGTTACGGCCTGGAAGCCGGTGTGTCCGGAACGGCCCGCGTGCCGCAGGCACCACATCTCTGGCAGCTCTTTGCCGTCAGCTGCTCCTGACGATTCCTGGCACGTCGTGCACTCGGCCTCGAAGATCGGCCCGCTCCCAGAAGCATCAAGCTGCAACACCCAGTCCACGAAGCGAAGCACAGTCCTGCCCGCCATCACCTACGCCCTTCTCTCGGCTCGTCTCGCACAGCCCGGCCACCGCCATTCACCGTCAGCACATCGGCCGCATTCACCCGCAGCGCCGGTCCGGCCTTGAAAACCAGAACCACCTGCGCACCGCCCGAGGTGTATCGGTCGGAGCGGACCGCTTTGACTTCCCGCCACTGTCCGTACGTACTCACCCAGTCCCCGCGCTGCACCCGCAGCGCCATCACCCGAGCCATTGCGCCTCATTCCTGGCGGGGGCAGTCACCACGGCCCAGACCGACTTGCCGACCCCATCTCGATCGTCGACGCCCCAGCGGTCGGCGAGCTCGTCGACGAGACCAAGGCCCCATCCGCCGGACTCTCCCGGCACGCGCAACGTGGGGCGTTCGTCAGCCGCGTCGTGAACCTCGATGCGCACGCCATCTGCCTCACGCAGATACCGCGTCTGGATCTCACGCCCCGGCGAAACGTGCGCATGCCGCACCGCATTGGTGACCAGCTCGGACAGCACCACCAGCGCCGCGTCTTCGATCGCGTTGAGACACCAATTGGCCAGCGCTTTCTGCAATTCGGCGCGCGCTCTTCCCACGCTTGCGGGATGGCGAGTCCAACGCCGTACCACTGGCGGCTCTTTCGCCTGCATGTCGCCCACCTCTGGCTCCGGTGATCGGTAAACCGGCTGTTCAACCATGCTGGCGACACGCAAAGCCCCCGACTTTCACAGTCGAGTGAAAGTCGGGGGCTAGGTGTGAGAGTTCTACAGCCCGACCCAGGCTGCCAAGTGATCAAGAGTGTCGGGAGTGCGTCGAGACAGATGCACCAGACCGCGAATGGTCTCCCGAGCTCCCGGGTGATAGCGGGTCTGCTGGGGAGCCAGTCGTCGTGCCTTGATGAGGGACTTCAACGAGGCTTCGGTGCGGCCGGCCTCCATCTGCACGCGAGCCCGGTCCAGGTAGAAGTGCGAAGCCCGTGACACCGCCCAGTCATCAGGTATGCGCACCTCTTCGGCCTGACGCAGTGCTTCGCCGAACGCGCCCATCTCGATATGGGCCGATACCGCGTGAACTCTCACGTTGGTCGGACCGAACGACAGCCACAGCACATCCGATGCTTCACTTACACGGGAGGCGTACGCGCGAGCCTCTGCCAGATGCGCCGTGACGGCACCATGGTCATGAGCACGCGCGGCGATGATCGAAGCCCCGAGGTGGAGCTGACCCGCCACGGCGAAGCTTTCCCGAGACGACTGAGCCTGCCCCAAGGTGTTCTGACCAGCCGCGATGAGGCGCTTGCCGATGGTGTACTCGCCTTCACGGAAGTACACCAGTGCCCGCATGTACTGCCGGACCGCCGCCAGCAAGGGATCAGACGCACGGGAAGCAGCCCAGTCCATCCGATCAAGAGCGACGGTGGACAAGTCGTAGTAGCCGAGTTTCACCGCCACATCGTGCGCAGTGCGATACGTGCTGGACAGCGCCGCCCAGAGCTCCGAAGCGGGCGAGCGGTAGGCGGCAGTGGTGATCTCCGCGATGACCTCGGGAAGTTCGAGCGCAGCGTCATGGAGCTTCGTTGCCCGCACTAGCCGGCACAGGTTTTCGGCTGCCGCCACGAGCTGCGGTGTAGGACGTGGCTCGATTGCGGGATCCGGTCCCAGGTCGTAGAGATCCAATGCTTCCCGGATGGGCCGTACCAGTTCTGACAGACGATCTTGCTGAAGTTCGGTCACATAGGGCTGACCGGTCAGCGACGTGACGTCGATGCGCAGCACCTTGGCCACCGTGGCGACGAGGTCAGGACTCGCAGGCTTGTGGCCACTCTCGACCTGAGTGAGGAGGCTGTACGAGTACGGGATCTTCTGAGCCAGTCCGCGCTGCGTCAGCCCGGCCCGCTTGCGGTGGTACGCGATTCGGGTGCCTGTGTGCTCACCCTCGGCGAGAGGCATTGAAGGGCTCCAATTCGTGGCGCGCTCACGGGAAACGCTACCCGTCTCACCAGCACGGGGAACGGCGAACCGTCCCCAAGGCTTCGGCCGTGTGCAGTTGCGCAAGCCCGAATCTCCAAGGTGAACTGCAGCCATGACTGCGAACCGAGTCCTCTACTTGCTGGGCAGCGCGGCTCCTCCGGTGCTGAATGTCGCTGGTGTCATCGAGAAGGCACAGACGGCGGGGTGGGATGTCTGTCTGGGGCTGACGCCCGCCGCCGCCCGCTGGCTGGAGGATCAGGTGCCTGCGCTGGAGGAGCTGACCGGGCACCCTGTGCGCAGCCGCTACAAGCTGCCTAAGGACCCCGACGTGTGGCCCCCCGCCGATGTGGCCGTGCTGGCCCCTGCGACCTTCAACACCATCAATCAATGGGCATTGGGGATCACAGAGAAGTTCGTGGTCGGATTCGTGGCAGAGGCGACCGGCAAGGGGATCCCCGTGATCACGATGCCGTGTGTGAACGCCGCGTATGTGCAGCACACGCAGTTCGACCGGAGCATTGCGACCCTCCGCGCCATGGGCGTTCACGTGCTCTATGGGGAGGGAGGGTTCGTTCCGAACAAGCCGGGCGAAGGCCGACCGGACGCGTACCCGTGGCACCTCGCGCTGGCCGCCGCAGAGTCGGTCGTCAGCCGACGCGGTGCACCGTGACGTGGCCATCGGCTGCGAGGCGCGCATTGCAAGAAGGGCTGTGAACGAGGCTTGACCTGGGTCATCAAGCCGCGTTCATGACCTCTTTCCTGGGCTGAAGAGGGTGGGAATACTCCATGACTGCTTCTCAGGGGTGCTCGAATCGACTGAGCAGGCGGGAGCCCAGTTTGAGAACCATGATGCCGCGTGGCCCGGCCACGACGGCTCGGTTGCCGGGAAGGAACCTGGTGCTCCGCAACGGTGATCCGACCCGTAGATGGTGCTCTCGTCGACTTTCCGCGGACCACAGGGCAGCGGAGCAGGTGTGTCCGCCGGAGAGGATGAGCGACTGTCTGTCGATCTGGGTGGTGTCCACGTCGGCCAATTGCATGTGATGGGCCTGCTCGAGTTGGGCATCGATCATCAGGGAGCCGTCTTCGGTGTTCCAGATGTGCAGACGAGAGTCGCCGCCGACTCCGACGGCGACCGGGATGTCACCTATGTGGCTGAAGGAGACAGCCGTGACGCCGTCCTCCATTCTGAGGACTGGTAGGTCGCGATGCCGCGTCTCGTCGTTCGTCACGGTCCACAGCCGGGCCTGGAAGCATTCCCAGTCCCATGTGATGAACCGGTGTGCTTCGTCCGGTTGCTCTGGGAGCGGAGCCACCGCGAAGCTGCCGGTGTGGCAGGCCAGCGGTGGCCGAACAGCATCACAAGTGGCGAGGTCGAAGAAACCCAGTCGCCCACTTGTCGCAGTGACGAGGAGTAGTGGCCGCTCCCTGTTGATGACAGCGATGGACCTCCACTCCTCGTCCGAGGCCAACTGGAAGTCGTATGACGGTTGGCCGTCCGGGAAGACCCGTAGCGTGATGTGCCTCTGCCTATCCAGCGTGACGAAGGACCGCGGGTCGCCCGGCACCACGGCTGCGCTACGGAAGCCTTCCTCGGCCGATCGCCTCAGTTCGGCGAGGACGTCACCGCCGTCCGCCTCGAAGATCACGAGAGAGCCGTCGGCCTTGATGGACGCGATGCAGCTCTGTCGGGTGGAATTGGTTCCCGTGACGACGCTGTGGTGGTCGCCGACAGAGACCACCGGGCGGGCTGCTTGGATGTTCCAGGCACGTACGGCGCCGTCACGTCCTCCCGAGATAAGCAGGCGGGCACCGTTCAGTTCGCAGTGTGCCAGCGATTGCACCCCGCCGTCATGAACGGCCAGTTGCCGTACCTCCTCTTGGGCGGCGCCACGTATGAACAGGTTGCCGTTCCAATCGCCCCAACACCACAGATCGTTGTCGTGGCCCGTGATGAGGGTGGTGAATACTCCCGCGTCACCATGATGCGGGTCCCCGACAATCTCTCCACGGACTGGGTCCCAAGCGATCACCTGGCCTGCCGCAGCTCCCAGAAGGAACACAGGCCCGTCCTGGCGCTCAGCGAGCGATGCCGCCCAGAAGGGCGTGTCACTCCGCCAGCCCGGCACGTGTACTCCGGGATGCAGCGGTTCACTGAGCGGACGACCGGTGGTGAGGTCCCACGTCGTAATGTCACCACTGTTGCCGCTCACCACGGCAAGGCACCGCCCGCCTACGTTGTCCACCACGAGAACTTGGTCTTCTCGACCGATCACGACGGGCGGCAGATCCAGCACATGACCGTCCCTCACGGACAAGACCTCGACTACGTGATCTCGGCTGACCGTAGCCACTACGGATTGACCTGCGACGTCTATCGACCAGACACCGTTTGGCGCACGATCTTCCGCGAGAATCCTCTGCGGATCGGCCGCGTCCGGCGTCGTGCGCAGCAAATGCCCATCCTCGTGAAGGGTCACGATGGCGATGCCGTCACCCTGCTGGAAGGTAGCCATGTCGAGGATGGGTGAATCCGGCTCCCGTACGCCGGTCACCATGGGTTCTCCATCGGCGAGGCGCCATGCCTGGATGCCCCATGCGCTCGCCGAGAGCACCACGATTCCCCTCGCTGTCTCAACGGTCTCGACAGCAAGGACGTAGTCGTCATGGTGACCGAGCATGCGGCTCTCAATGAGAGCGTCCCAGCGAGCCCAGAGCACCGACCAGGGACGATCGGGAGCTGTAGCTGCCAGTTCGCCCGCCAGGCGCACGTCGCCGGCCATGTGGGCAGCCATCTCGAGGTAGCAGATGCGCTCGTCCTCCGGTGACACAAGCAGCTGCTGGCCGACTCGTTGAATGATGCGAGCCACTCGCCGGCCCGACCCGGTGCGAGCGGTGGGGAGTGCCGTCAGCAGGCGAGCCGGATCCACGGCAGCCAAAAAGCCCGCGTCATCGAGAAGCTGGTCCAGCACCTGGCCCTCGCCCGCATGGAAAGGCAGATAGGTACGCGTGTAGCTGTCGGCGTGCGCCCAGTCCCGCGCGTCAAGGGAAGACGATGACAGTTTCTCGAGGAGGATGTCCGCGAGACGGCGGTGGACCTCGGCTGCCGGACGCTGACGAGTGCTCAGCTGACGCAGATGCTCGCCCAGCGCTTCGTGGAAGAGCCGGAAGGCGACACGGTCTCCGTGGGTGCTGCGGTGGAGCAGGTCCACCGCAGCGCTGTCCAGGAGCAGCCGGGTGACATCGCGTTCGGAGTAAGCGGCCGTTCCCAGCATGGTGGCCGCGGCCGCCCAGGTTCCTGGGTCGCTGAAGCCATCGCCCTGGGACCAGGCCAGAGCCATCAGCAGATCGCGTAACCATGGCCCACCCGGCTGAACGTCACGAAGGTATCGGTCCATGGCGGCACCCACTGTGGTGGGAAACGTCTCCGCCCACCCAGAGCTCCCTGTATCCACGGGTTCGTCAGATCCCATCAGGGACAGCGCCGTGAGCTGTGCCACGAGAAAACTGGAGCCGGCACGAGCTGCTACGGCCGCAGCGACCTTTTCCGCGAGTGCAGGGCGGGCACGGTAGGGAGTGCGGACCTGCGGGTCCGGATCGGCCAGCAATGTGCTACAGACGTACTCAGCAACATCGCGTCGATCCAGATACTGTTCCTCGTCCAGATCGAGTACGAGCGCCGAAGCTCCGAACAGCCGCAGCAGATGGTCCTCGCCACCTCGGCGCGTGCCGACGAGCAGACGGATGCCCGTCCGCTCCGACGCCGCCGCCAGCGGCTCGAGTAGGTCAACGATGAGCCGATGGGCGTCGGCAGCCTCATCCACCCCATCGACGACGACCACAGTTGGTCGATGCTCGAAATCCTCGCGGAGATGTGCGAGGAGACCGCTGCACGTCCCCTCGTCGATCGTCAGGGCCTGTGAGATCTCGGCGGCCACTTCGTCTGCCGTGCGGCCACGTACGTGCACCGCCATGCTGATGGAGCCGATCGGCGGTCGCGTCCCGGCTGGTGCGGTGGCAAGCACCTCATTGGGTTGTCCGGCATCGGCCAGACTCACCAGCCTTCCGAGAACCGCTGACTTACCGGATCCCGGGGCACCGGTCACGACACGAGACCACGCAACGTCCAGACCGGCGCCGTTGATCCAGTCCACCAGCTCACGCAGCACTCGAAGCCGACCCATGAAGTATGAGCCCTCGCGCACGAGCGAAGGCAGAATTCCACGCCCTCTAGGGTGGAAGTGACTGCGCAACTGCTCCGCCCGCTGCGCAGCCGCGGTATCAGACCTATGAGCCAGCAGTTGCTGGTGCTGCGCCCGCCTCGAAACTCGATCGCTAAGCGCATCAACCGCCGGTGGTACCGCAAATCCGCACACCATGACCAGGGCTGTGAGGACCACCAGGACAGGGGAGACGTGGTCAGACGTGAGGAGCCCCAGCAAGGCCCCAATCGCAACTGCCAGGCCCGGCAGCATGTAAAGCAAAAGGCGCTCGGTCAGTGACCGTCGGTTGTCACGCTGGCGCAGTGAGTACACGGTTTCATTCGTATAGCCAATCGCGCCTCCTCGTCCATGGAATCCGCGGACGATCATCAAGCCGGCTCGACATGGTCATCAAGCCGCGTTCAAGCGACCCGGCCTGACCATTGCTGAAGGTCATCGTGATTGAGGCGTGGCGGCTGCATGACGCGGTCAGTGCCAGCACTGTGGCTCTTAGCGGCACCGAGCTGGCAGTGTGCACAGACCCAGAAAAGGACTATGAACGCGACTTGACATGGGTCATGAAGCCTCGTTCACAACCCCCATCCATGCTGCTAGCGGCAATCCGGACTCAGGCGATCTACTCCACGTCGATGCCGTAATTCTCAACGAGTTCCTCCAGGCCGCCCGTGTAGCCCTTGCCACCGAGGACGAAGTCCCAGTCCCCGTTGGGCCTTCGGCGGAAAGAGCCGAGTACCAAGGCGGTCTCACGCGGCCGGCCGTCGGAGACCTCAAGCCGTCCCAGTTCGGCCATCCCCGGATCGAGCAGCCGGATGCAGGCGTCAGTGAAGCCGGAGAGGTCGGCGTCTGGGTTGACCTCTGGGTCGATAGCGGCCACGAGTACGAACCGATCAGACTCCTCTGGCAGCCCGTCGAAGGAGATGCAGATCGCGGCCTTGTCCGGCGCAGCGGCGGGAAGAGCCCGCACTGAGCCGTCCGGGGTCTGCGGGTTGTTGTAGAAGACGAAGTGCTCGTCGCTGAGGACGCGGTTGCCACTGCAGACGAGAGCACACACGTCCAAGGCGACGCTTCCCGACCACGACATGCCCAGGACGTTGTAGTCGTCAGGCAAACGAGTGTCCGGACCCGACGGTGTCGGCTGCACAGCGGCTTGACGATTACCCTCGCCCAGTCGCCCACGCAGCCCATGACGATGTAGCAGGTCGACGAGCTCAGTGCCTGAGATAAGTTCCAGCGGCTTGCCGTTGGCGAAGGTGTGTGAGCCAGGGCCGAACCCTGACGTTGTCACGAGGACACCCTTGTTGGCGCCAGCGTCCTGCACAGTCCCGTACAAGTCACGCACGGCAGTGGGAGGCACCGTGTTGCGGTAGCGCTTCACCTGCACGACGATCTTGCCGCCTCGGATCGGTGCCGGATCCAGGGCGTCGACGTCCACACCGCCGTCGTTTGAGCGTTGGGTCGTCACCGCCTGCATCCCCATGGCCCGGAAGAGATCGGCGACAAGATTCTCGAATGCGACCGGATCCATGTCGTACAGATCCGGTTCCTCATCGCTGCCGTGGGCGACAACGCGGTTCCCTACGTCTTGCGGCCGCCGACTCGGCCGTACTGGCGTGAGTTGGTCCGGCCTGGCTGAGACCTGTCCTCGCAGAGCGTCAGCCAGGCAACTACCTGCGTCCACCTGCGCCAGGTGCAAGTCACGGAACGAAGAGCGCGAGGCCATGACAGTTGCGAGGAAGATATGGCCCGGTCGGCCCGTCGTAGGGTCGTGTCCATCGACGAACCCGTTCAAGGCCACCGACTCAAGCGCACCCAGCTCATCTGCTGCGAAGAGCTCGTGCAATACAAGCAGCATGCACTGCGCGAGTACCTCCCTGTACAAAGCTCGACGCTGGCCTGCCGGACGGGGGGTCTCCTTGTCCTGATCGACCCCGGACATGTACCGAACGGACTTGACCTCAGGGACGATGCTGTAGGCGGGCAACTCCCAATCCAGAACCAACTGCCGGGCTGCCGGGTCGTAGGCTGCTGCAACCTGACGCGGGAAACCTTCAGGCCACGCCGTTGAGGCGTAGAGAGCGGCGGAGAAGTACTCGACCACGGAATCGGGATCCCGGCGCCTTACGCCTTCGGATATTGCGACGACGCCGGCGTTGTGCGCACGTACCTCAGCCAACTGAGCATCGGCCCACTGCTGGTACTCCCGCTGGTACGACGCCAGCTGTTGCTGTCGGTGAGCCTCCGCGGCCTGGGCAGCCTGCCAGTCCCGCTCGAAGCGCGCCTGTGCTTCGGCCTGCGCCTGAGCCCGGCGACTCGCGGTCCAACCGCTCTGCGTTTGGTACTGATTGAAATCCGGCATGGGCACGGGCTGTGCCAACGGTCCCGGGGCGAAGGGCTGGACCTCCTCATGGCGCATGAGTGAGGCGGCCTTGAAAGCCGGGGCTTGACAACCCGATGCGAGAAGAGCTTGCAGTGACGCAACTTGTGCGTCCAGTTCCTCCGTGCGCCGTAGCGCCTCTGCCTGCCTGTACTCGCGGTGGCTCTGGGCAGCTCGTCGCTGATAGGCCCGCGCTTGCTGAGCTTCTTGTCTCCGCTGTCTGGCTTCGGCTTCCAGTTGGCGTTGCTGTTGCCGTTGCATCTCGGCCCACACGCCGACAAAACCAGTAGAGCGACGACTCATGTGCTGCAGGCCCTCCCCAGGACGTTGGCAGCCGAAAGGCACTTTGGTTGTCCCCACAACCAGTTGTAACGAGACGACTCTATCCAGCAACTGCCGTCTCGCATATCCACTCGTCAAAGGCAACCAGCTCGGACCATCCCTGCAGGTCACCCTTACTGGAGGGTAGCTAAGGCTGTACCGGGCGCCAGTGCCCCAGCGGTCGCCTTTGGCAACGTTGATCCCGCGAGGTATGCCAGCCGCAGAAAGGACTGTGAACAAGGCTTGACTTGGATCAAGCCGTCGTTCCTGTGGATGATGTACCGCTGCGGCTGGGGCACGAAGGAGGACCAGGAGACGGTCCTCGCCGTCGAGATCACTCGCGCGGGTTTCGACTGGGCGCTGCGCCATGCCTGCCTCTCGCACTATGACAGTGACGTGCACCCCGACCAGGCAACCTGGAAGCGGGAGTTGAAGCGCGCCCCGGCACGTGTGCAGTGGGACCCCGAGCGGGATCTGCGGCTCAACCCGCTGCCGTACCGCTCTCTTCAGCTCGGGCTGTCGGGTGAGGCCTCGCGGCGGTATGCGGACGAGTGGACGGTGTCGATCACCGATGTGACCGAGAAGGCGCGCCGGATCCACGCCCTCGTACGGGACGGTGAACTGGAGGCCGCGGACAGACTGCTGCCCGAGGAGCGCCCGTACCCGGCTGGGGAGGAGCTCCTCGGGCAGTTGGCCGGCTGAACGCCCGCCGGACCCTGGTTGGACCAGGTCGGACCCCGGCTGAACGCCGGTTGGACCCGGATTAGAACAGCGAGTACAGCAGCTTGTTCGGGGAACCCACGCGCGGGTCCTGGACCTTGCCGCTTGTCGCCTTGTTCACCACGGCGTCCCGGACCTGGGCCGGGGTCGCCGTCGGGTGGGCCGACAGATAGAGCGCCGCGACGCCCGCTGTGTGCGGGGCAGCCATCGAGGTGCCCGAGATGGTGTTCGTCGCCGTGTCGTTGTCCTTCCACGCCGATGTGATGCTCACGCCCGGTGCGAACAGGTCCAGGCAGGTGCCGAAGTTGGAGAAGGAACCCCGCCGGTCGGAACTGTCCGTCGCGCCGACCGTGATCGCTTCGGGGACCCGCGCCGGGGAGAAGTTGCACGCGTTCTGCGGCAGACCGAGGAAGTTGCCGTTGCCCGCCGCGATCGAGTAGCTGACTCCCGAGGCAACGGACTTCTTCACCGCGTTGTCCAGCGAGACGTTCGCCCCGCCGCCCAGGCTCATGTTCGCCACCGCCGGCTTCTTGGCGTTGGCCGTCACCCAGTCGACGCCCGCGATGACACCGGCCGTTGTGCCCGAGCCGTTGCAGTCCAGGACGCGTACGGCGATGAGCTTGACGCCCTTGGCGACGCCGTACGTCCTACCGCCGACCGTGCCCGCGACATGGGTGCCGTGGCCATGGCAGTCCTGGCCGTTCTGGCCGCTGCCCACCGTGTCCGTGCCGACGCTCGCGCGGCCGCCGAACTCGCTGTGGGACGTGCGGATTCCGGTGTCGATGATGTACGCGTTCACATTCGACGCCGGGGTGTTGTGGGTGTAGGTCTTCGACAGCGGCAGGTTCCGCTGGTCGATACGGTCGATGCCCCAGGTGGCGTTGGGCTGCGTTTCGTTGATACGGACCGTGGCGTTCTGCTCGACATACGCCACACGCGGGTCGGAGGCGAGGCCGGCGGCCTTTGCCTTGGACATCGTGGTGGAGAAGCCCTGGAGGACGCTGCGGTAGGTGTGCTTCGGCGTGACGCCCAGATCGGCGGCGCGCGTCGTGCCGTCCTTCAGGACGACGATCCAGCTGTTCTGTACGGCAGTTGCAGTGGGGGCGAGACGAAGATCGCCGAGGGGTGCGCTCTGCGCAGTGGGGGCACCGGCGAACTGGAGACCGGCCGCTAGGGCGACTGCGGGTATCAGCGCCCCGAAGCGACGGGCAGTGGCTCTCATCTCGTGCATCTGAACCTTTCTTTGACCGATCACGGACAAGGACGGGTTGTGCATCGTGCCAGGTGGTGCCGTTGCGCGGACCAGAGTCTCGCGCTGTGACCTGCGCCACAAGATGAGGGCATGACAATAGAATCGACGAGGGTCGGGCCGCGAACTCCCGCTGGAACAGGGCGGGTTGGTCTATCGGCGCGGTCCCCTCAGCCGGTGTGCAGCTCCCATGTCAGCATCGTGAAGATCCCGTCGCGCTTCGCCCCCGCCGCACGGTAGGTCGCCAGCGCCGGATCGTTGCCGGTGTCCACGCCGACCCACATGTCGTAGCAGCCCCGCTCCCGCGCGACCTCGAGCAGTGCCTCGGTCAGCGCCCGCCCGATGCCCCGCCTGCGGTACGCCTCGTCCACCGACAGCTCGTACAGGCACATCTCCGTCCCCTTGTCGGGGTGAAGCATCTCGATGCCCGAGACCATCCCGGCCGGTGTCCCGTCGGCATACGCGATCAGCATCAGATGCCCGGGTGCGGCGAGAAACCGCTCGGCCCACTCCGCACGCGCCGGACCGTCGTAGAGGTGCTCGGCAGCCGTGAGCTCGGCCACGGTGGTCGCGCGCCGGATGTCCATACGGTCTCCTCTGGCGGCGGTGCATACCGCGTCTGGTGTACGGCGACCGTACTGCGTACTACTCGAGGAGGCTCGTGAGTTCCGCCTGGCGGCAGCCGAAACCGTATGGGTGCTCCGCTTAGGGTTTCCAGCATGCAGATCCGACTTCCCCGGCCGCGCGGCCGATGGCTCGCAGGCGTCGCCGCCTTCGCCGTCCTCGGCGGCGCCGGCACCTGGACCGCGGTTGCCGATGACAGCGCACCCGCCGTGCACCGTGAGGACCGGGTGCAGGAGATGCCCGGGGCGAAGATCGACACCTCCTACTTCACGACGGGCGGCAAGGACCGCCGGCCCGCCGTGCTGCTCGGGCACGGCTTCGGCGGGAGCAAGGACGACGTACGCGCCCAGGCCGAGAAGCTGGCCCGCGACGGATACGCGGTGCTGACGTGGTCCGCCCGCGGCTTCGGAGAGTCCACCGGCCGGATCGGGCTCAACGACCCGGACGTCGAGGGCAAGGACGTCTCGCGGCTGATGGACTGGCTGGCGAAGCGGCCCGAGGTGCAACTCGACGCGGACGGCGACCCGCGCGTCGGTGTCACCGGTGTCTCGTACGGCGGGGCGGCCGCCCTCCTCGCGGCCGGACACGACAAGCGGGTCGACGCGATCGCGCCCCAGATCACCTACTGGAACCTGGCCGACGCCCTCTTCCCGGACGACGTCTTCAAGAAGCTCTGGGCCGGGATCTTCTTCTCGACGGGCTCGATGGCGGCGACCGGCTCGCCGGACTCGGCCGACGCGCCCGCGCCGGACGGCGCACCGGACGGCGCACCGGACGGCGCACCGGACGGCGGATCTGGCGGAGCGGCTGGTTCGGCCGGATCGTCGACGGCCGAGGACGCGGCCGGGGCCACCGGGGCGCCCCGGGCTCCCGGCCCCGCCAACCCGGGCGGATGCGGGCGCTTCGAGCCCGCGTTGTGTGCCATGTACGAGCGCGTCGCCGTCGCCGGAAAGCCCGACGCCGCCGCCCGTACCCTCCTGGAAAGCCGCAGCCCCTCCGCGGTCGGCGACCGCATCAAGGTCCCCGCCCTCATCGTGCAGGGCCAGTCCGACTCGCTCTTCACGCTCGCACAGTCCGACGCCATGGCCAGGAAGATCAGTGCCAACGGCGCGCCCGTCTCGGTCGAGTGGATCGCCGGCGGCCACGACCGCGGGGACCGGGAGACCGACCGTGTCGAGGGCCGGATCAGCTCCTGGTTCGACCGGTATCTCAAGCAGGACAAGGGTGTGGCCACCGGACCCGCCTTCCGTGTCAGCCGGACCGGAGGCGTCGACTCCACCGACGGCCAGGCTCTGCTGCGCGGCGCGACCGGTGACCGCTACACCGGTCTGCACAGCGGCGCGCGGCAGGTCGCGCTCACCGGCCGCAAGCAGACCTTCCACAACCCCGCCGGCGCCAACCCGCCCGCCATCTCCGCGGTCCCGGGTCTCGGCGGAGGCGTCTCCCAGCTCTCCTCGCTCGGCCTCGGCCTCTCCCTCGACTTCCCCGGGCAGTACGCCCGCTTCGACTCCCGGCCCCTCCAGCAGTCCGTGCGGATCACCGGCTCGCCGACCGTCCGCGTCAAGGTCACCGCCGAAAACGGGGACGCCGTCCTCTTCGCGAAGGTGTACGACGTCGCGCCCGACGGCCGCCGGCAGGTGCTGCCGGCCCAGCTCGTCGCACCGGTCCGCGTCGAGGGCGCCGAGCAGGGCAAGGAGGTCCAGCTGACCCTGCCCGCCGTGGACCACGAGGTGGACTCCGGGCACCGGCTGCGGCTGGTCCTGTCCGCGACCGACCTCGGTTACGCGTCTCCGGCCGACCCTGGCTCGTACACCGTCGAACTTCTCGACGGCGCCGCGCTGGCCGTACCCACCGCACCCGCCGTGCAGACCCAGGCGGCCGGGCTGCCCTGGTGGGTCTGGGGTCTCCCGGCCGCGGGAGCCCTGGTGGCGGCCGGGCTGCTGATCACCGCCCGCCGCCGCGTCGTTGCCCCGCCCCCCGACGCCGACCTCGCGGAAGTGCCTCTGGAGATCACCGGGCTGACCAAGAAGTACGCCAAGTCCGCCGACCGGTACGCCGTACGGGAGCTGTCCTTCCGTGTCGAGAAGGGCCAGGTGCTCGGCCTCCTCGGCCCCAATGGCGCGGGCAAGACCACCACCTTGCGCATGCTGATGGGGCTCATCCGCCCCGACGACGGCGAGATCCGTGTCTTCGGTCATGCCATCAGGCCCGGAGCGCCCGTCCTCTCCCGGGTCGGCGCGTTCGTCGAGGGCGCGGGCTTCCTGCCGCATCTGTCAGGACGCGAGAACCTGGAGCTGTACTGGCGGGCAACCGGCCGGCCCCCTGGCGACGCGCATATCGAGGAGGCTCTGGAGATCGCCGGCCTCGGCGACGCCCTCGCCCGCGCCGTACGCACGTACTCGCAGGGCATGCGCCAGCGGCTTGCCATCGCCCAGGCCATGCTCGGCATGCCGGATCTGCTCATCCTCGACGAGCCGACGAACGGACTCGACCCGCCCCAGATCCGCGAGATGCGAGACGTGATGATCCGGTACGCGGCCGCAGGCCGGACCGTCATCGTCTCCAGTCACCTCCTGTCGGAGGTCGAACAGTCCTGCACCCATCTGGTGGTCATGGACCGCGGACGGCTGGTGCAGGCAGGACCGGTCGCGGAGATCACCGGCGAGAGCGACACCCTGCTCGTCACCACCGCTGTCGAACTGCCGGATCCGATGGTCGAGAAGATCGCCGCGCTGCCGGGCATCGGCTCCGCGGTCCGCACGGACGACGGTCTGCTCGTACGTCTCGACGGGGCCACCGCCACCGCGATGATCTCCGAACTCGTCCGCCTGGACGTGCCGCTGACGGGCGTCGGTCCGCACCGCCGCCTCGAGGACGCGTTCCTCACCCTGATCGGAGGATCCGCATGAGCGCGCTGGTCGAGTCGGCCCCGGGCTACCGGGCACGGCACACACTGCCGCTGCGCGTCGAGGCAGTACGGCAGCTGAAGCGAAGGCGGACGCTGGTGATGGCCGGCGTCCTGGCCGCCCTGCCCCTGGTGCTGATCGCCGCCTTTGCGATCGGCGGGTCGCCGGACGGCTCCGAGAGCGGCCGGGTGACCCTGATGGACACCGCCACCGCGTCGGGCGCCAACTTCGCAGCCACCGCGCTGTTCGCCTCGGCGGGCTTCCTGCTGGTGGTGCCGGTGGCGCTGTTCTGCGGGGACACGGTGGCATCGGAGGCGAGCTGGTCCTCCCTGCGCTATCTCCTGGCCGCTCCGGTCCCGCGCTCCCGGCTGCTGTGGTCCAAGCTGGCGGTGGCGCTCGGCTTCAGTGCGGCGGCGATGGTGCTGCTGCCGGTGGTCGCTCTGGCGGCGGGCACCGCGGCGTACGGCTGGGGGCCCTTGGAGCTGCCCACGGGTGGCTCCCTGGCCACCGGCGACACGCTGCCGCGTCTCGCGCTCGTCGTCGCGTTCATCTTTGTCTCCCAACTGGTCACCGCAGGACTGGCGTTCTGGCTTTCCACCAAGACCGACGCCCCGCTGGGCGCGGTCGGCGGAGCGGTCGGGCTGACGATCATCGGCAATGTGCTGGACGCGGTCACCGCGCTCGGTTCCTGGCGGGATGTGCTGCCCGCGCACTGGCAGTTCGCCTGGATCGACGCGCTCCAGCCGCAGTTGGAGTGGGGCGGCATGGTGAAGGGCGCGGCGGTCTCGGTGGCGTACGCCCTGGTGCTGTTCGCGCTTGCCTTCCGGCACTTCGCCCGCAAGGACATCGTGTCCTAGGGGTCGTGTCCCAGGCGTGTTCTCAGAGCCGTGTCCCGGAGCCGTGCCCGAGCCACCCAGGCCATCCGTTCACCCAGGCCATCCGTACCGCCAAGGTTGGTCAGGCCGTCCGCGCCGCTCAGGTCGGTCAGGTCGGTCAGGTCGGTCAGGGTATGCACCGCCTCATGTCCCGTCACGCCCAGCCGCGACGAGCTGCTTCCGCTCCCGCGCGGAAACGGCTCGTCGTGCCGAGGGTGGCCAGCAGCTCACCGACACGGCGGCTGTACGTACGCCCGGACATGCCGAGCCGGGTCGCCGCCGTCTCGTCGGTGAGCCCGGCCAGCATGGCCTGGAGGACCGGTTGCAGATGGGGCGGCAGCGCGTCGGGCGCGGCCTGCCGGCTCAGTTCGTCGCCGCTGTCCCACCAGGAGCGGTGGACCCGGACCAGGGCTTGGACGATGACGGGGTCGCGGATCAGCAGCACGCCGTTGTAGTGCAGTTCGAGGTTGAGAGGGACCGCGGCGACCGTGCGGTCCGCGACAACCATCTTGAACGGGATGGAGTCGGCCACCCGCGCCCCACCGGGGCAGAGCCAGGGCGCGGGGAGGTGGGTCAGCCCGTGGCGGGGCGCGATCCGCCGGACTGTCGTTGCCTGCACGGCCGCCGCGCGGACACACGCCGCGGCGAACTCGAGGAAGGGCTCCGGGATGCCGTGGCCGAGGGCGCCGGCCGGGTCGTCGAAACTGAGGAGCTCATGGCGGGCGGAGCGGACCAGGTCGGTCAGGGCCGCGGTCACCCGAGCCACACCCTGGACGGGCTGCCCCGGCACCTCCCGCAGGGCAGACCGGGAGGCCTCCCGGCCGAGCGCGCAGCCCGGAACAACCGTCACGGCCGATCACCCCCGCCATCCGCGCGGCCCCTCCCCTGGGAGCCGTCCTCCGCCACTCCATGTACGCATACGATTGCGTACCGTGACAAGTGCCTGTTCGGTAGTGGCGAGTCCTTGCCAGCTCCTTCGGTTCCGCCGACGCGGCGCGGCACGCCGAGGTGGGCCCCGAGTGGGGGATTTGTGGGGCAGAACGGGGTAACTCCCGTCCGCCGTTGCCGCATTGAGATTCATCCGCAACGTCCTCGTCTGCTCCTTCTTGCCGCCTCGAACGTCACATTCACAAGTGCTGACGATCCAAGGGGGAGTCCGGATGAAGCTCTGCGCAAGGACGTACAGGGGTGCGGCGGCCGTGATGCTCGCCGGCAGCCTCCTGCTGACCGCCGGCTGCGGCGGAGGCCAGGACGACCGCGCCGGCTACAGCAAGGGCAAGCAGCGGGCCGACGACGGTGCCGGGCCCGCACCCGCGCCGGTCGCGCCGGACGGCGGCGGAGGAGCCCCCGCCCAGGGGGTGGAGGGCGGGACGGAGACGGAGCGCAAGGGCGACGCCTTCCGGGAGTCCAGGCCGCCGGCCGACTATCTGTCGACCTTCGCGCTCGACGTGGACACCGCCTCGTACGGCTACGCCCGCCGCACGCTCGAGGACGGAAAGCTCCCCGAGGCCGGTGACATCCGGCCCGAGGAGTTCATCAACGGCTTCCGCCAGGACTACCCGCGGCCGGAGGGCAATGGCTTCTCGGTGACCGTCGACGGAGCGCGCCCCTCCGGCTCCGAGGGCGAGGGCGAGGGCGGCGGCGAGGAGTGGTCCCTGGTACGCGTCGGGCTCTCCACCCGCCCGTCCGGGCGCGAGGGCGAACGGCCGCCCGCCGCCCTCACCTTCGTCATCGACATCTCCGGCTCCATGTCCGAGCCCGGCCGGCTCGACCTGGTCAAGGAGTCGCTGGGGATCCTCACCGACCAGCTGCGCGACGACGACTCGATCGCCCTGGTCACCTTCAGCGACGAGGCGGAGACGCGGCTGCCGATGACCCGCGTCGACGACAACCGCGACCGTATCCACACGGTGATCGACAGCCTGGAGCCCGCCGACTCCACCAACGTGGAGGCCGGTGTCCGGACCGGCTACGACGAGGCAGTCGAGGGCCGCAGGCGTGGAGCCACCAACCGCGTCGTCCTTCTCTCGGACGCCCTCGCCAACACCGGCGAGACCGACGCCGACGCGATCCTCGACCGGATCGAGGACGCCCGCAGCGAGTTCGGCATCACGCTCTTCGGTGTCGGCGTGGGCAGTGAGTACGGCGACGCGCTGATGGAGCGGCTCGCCGACAAGGGCGACGGCCACACCACGTACGTCTCCAACAGTGAGCAGGCCAGGAAGGTCTTCGTCGACCAGCTGCCCACGCATGTCGAACTGCGGGCGCGGGACGCCAAGGCGCAGGTGGCCTTCGACCGGGAGACGGTCAAGCAGTTCCGGCTCGTCGGGTACGAGAACCGTGCGGTCGAGGACGAGGACTTCCGCAACGACCGGGTGGACGGCGGTGAGGTCGGGCCGGGCCACACGGTGACGGCACTGTATGCCGTACGGCTCCGGGAGGGCGCGAGCGGGCATGTCGCGACGGCGACCGTGCGCTGGCTCGACCCGAGGACACGGGCACCGCACGAGCAGACGGGATCGGTCGAGACGGACGCGGTCGACGGCGCGCTGTGGGACGGAGCCTCCAAGCGGCTCCAGGTCACCGCGGTCGCGGCGTACTTCGCCGAATCGCTGCGGGGCGGTTCGATGCCGGGAGCACCGGGGCTCGGTGAGCTCGCCGAGCGGGCCGGGAAGCTGGCGCGCTCGACCGAGGACAGTGCGGTGCGTCAGCTGGCCGAGGCGATCGAGCAGGCGCAGCGGCTGAAAGGGTGAGCGATTGAGGGGCTGAGGGCTGAGGGCTGAGCGGTTGAGGGGCTCAGCCCTCAGGAGCTGAGCGGTTGAGCGGTTGAGGGCAGACCCGGCGTTTTCGATTCTTACCCGAAACGCGGCTGCAACACCCGCCCCACCGCGTCATGATGTGGTCATGGCCACCCTTCTGCTCGCCCTCGCCGTTGTCTGCAACGGCCTGTACGCGGGATTCATGCTGATTTTCCAGACCGGGATCATGCCTGCGCTCGCCCGGCTGTCGGACGACCAGTTCGTCGCGTCCATGCGCCGCATCAACGAGTCCGTGCCGCGCGCTGTGTTCCTGCTGGTCTTCGTCGGACTGGTGGCGTTCCCCGCTGTGGCCCTCGCCGTCCCGGTCGACGACCGCTCGGACAGCCAACTGTGGCTGATTGTCGCGGGCCTGGTGTGCGGTGTCCTCAACCACCTCATCACCATCGGCGGCAACGTTCCGCTCAACAACGCCCTTGCCTCGTCCGAGTCTGCCTCGCCGCCGATCCCCGACAGCGAGGTCCGCGCGGCCTTCGAGTCCCGCTGGAACCAGCTCCACCTCGTCCGTACGGTGCTCATCGTCGCGGCATTCGCGCTGTTGGTCGCCGCCTCGCTGGCGTGATCGTCGCGGCCGCCGGCCACGCTGTCCCCGCAGGACCGGAAACAGCCCCTGACATGCGGGTTGATCTGCACGGATCGCTAGAATCGCCCACCCGGAGGAGGACGCGGGCGACAGTCGGAGGAACCGTGATGACAGGTGATCAGCACTCTGAGCCGCAGGCGTCCGAGAGGATAGGCGCGAGAGAACTCTCGTCGCTGGAACTCCTCCTCACCTCGGGCAAATCTCTGTGCCGCGGTGATCTGGCCGAGCGGCTCGGGATATCCGAGGGGCAGACCGGAGAGGTGGTGGAGCGGCTCCTGTCGGCGGGGCTGATCCGGGAGAAGGACGGCGCAGGGCTCGGCGGGCGGACCCTGGTACCCGGCGCCTCGGATTTTGTGTACGCACGGCTCCTGGAGATCCAGCAGGAACAGCTCGCCGGGCAGATCCAGTTCCAGAAGTCCACGACCTCGATCGTCAGAGCGCTGAGCGACCGGCTGCACGCCGGCGACGACGACCATCCGCAGTGGAAGGTGCTGCGCGGTTACGAGCCAATCTCGGCGGCACTCGAAGGCGCCGCCTACCGCGCCCGCCGCAAGGTGCTGAGCATGCACCCCGGGATTCCGCTGTCACCGGAAGACCTCGCCGACAGCAGGCCGCGCAATCAGCGGGCTCTCGACCGCGGTGTGGCCATGCGATCCATCCATCTCGCCTCGATGACGCGGGTACCGCACGGGCGCTCCCATCTGGAGGCGCTGGCCGAGTCCGGTGTCAAAGTCCGGGTCGCGCAGTCACTTCCCTTCCGGCTCATCGTCATCGACGACGCGATCGCCTACACCTCGATCAACGGGACCGACGGTGAGCCCGCCGCTCTGGAGCTGCGCGGCCCCGAACTGGTGTCGATGCTGCGCGAGGTCTTCGAGTTCTGCTGGCTGGATGCACAGCCTGTGCGTACCGCCGAGTCCGAGCCCGAAGGCCATCTGCTGTCGGAGCGAGGGCTGGCCATTGTGCAGCTTCTCTCCGAGGGGCGCACCGACAGCGCGATGGCCCGGTCGCTCGGGGTTTCACCCCGGACCTTTCGCCGGCTGATCGGTCAGGTCATGGAGCAACTGGGCGCGGAGAGCCGCTTCCAGGCCGGCATCCGTGCCATGGAGCTCGGACTGCTGGGACGCTGGCAGCCGCCGGACGGCGAGCCGCGTTCCCGCTGATCGTGAGGGGCGGCACGGCGGTCGCGCCACTCGGCCAGGCGAGGTCCCCGCACGGCTGAGGAGTGTGGGACAGCCGATGGCTGCGCGACGGCCGAGGGCCGCGAGACGGTTCATGACTGCGGGACACGTCATGACTGCGAGATGGTTTGTGCGACGAGGTGGCTGATATGAGGCAGGAAAGACATTGCCTGCCAGTCGTCTTGTGCACTTACTTCCCCTATCGGTGTGGACGGACGATGTAACGTGCCGCGATTCCCCTCCTGAACCGTGGCGACGCGCCGGCCTCTCGGCGCATCACGATGGGTCAGGTGTGCGGCACACCGTGTGATCACACATTGCGGCATAAGTATGCAGTGACACGGATAGCAGTCCAACGGGTATAGACAACTTGGCGAGTTCCTTGCGCCGCGTACCAGTAGATGGCCGAACGGCGTCCCACCGCCGCAACAAGGGGTTGGCCTTGGTGTGCCGTGTCCGCAGCCGGACAGGCTCAGGTGCCGGTCAGACGTTGAGTCGGCGGGCTGTCCAGTGATTGGCTCAACGGCCGGAAGCAGGCGACGAGTCACAACTCGGCACAGCAGGGGGAACGTTGAAGTACTCGATTTCCTGGAACGGCGGAGCAATTCTCACCACCGACCAGCGCTCGCTGCCGCATCAGGAGAGCCCGCTGCGGCTGACCACGGTGGACGGCGTCATCGATGCCATCCGCACCCTGGCGGTCAGAGGCGCACCCGCCATCGGTATAGCCGGCGCGTTCGGGGTGGCGCTGTCGGCCCTCCGGCACGGCGCAGAAGGCGCAACGGCAGAAAGCGCTACGGCAGAGGGCGCTCAGGGGGGCGACGCTCAGGGGGGCAGTGCTACGGCAGAAGGCAGTCCCGCGGTGGGCGCCCTGGACGAGCGTGCCCAGGCGGCCGTGCGGGCCGACGCCGCCCGCATCGCCGACTGCCGGCCCACCGCCGTGAACCTCTCCTGGGCCGTGGCCCGGGTGCTGACCCGGCTGCCCGAAGGCCCGCAGGCGATCCTGGCCGAGGCCGAGGCGATCCTTGCCGAGGATGCGCGGGCGAACCGGGCGGCAGCCCGCCGGGCCGCGGATCTCGTCGAACAGCTCTGCCCCGACCGGCCGTTGCGCGCGCTGACGCACTGCAACACCGGTCGCCTCGCCACAGCGGCTGGGGGCACCGCTCTCGGCGCCATCCTCGAACTCGCCGAGCGCGGACGGATTGTGGAGGTGCTGGTCGACGAGACCAGGCCGCTGCTGCAGGGGTCGCGGCTCACTGCCTGGGAGCTGGCCGAGGCCGACGTTCCGTACCGGATCTGCGTGGACTCGGCCGCGGCCTTCGCGATGGCGCAGGGGCTGGTCGACGTGGTGCTGGTCGGGGCCGACCGGATCTCCCGCAACGGGGATGTCGCCAACAAGATCGGTACCTACGGTCTTGCGCTCGCCGCGGCGCGGCACGGCATCCCGCTCGTGGTCGTCGCGCCGGAGTCCACCGTCGACGAAGCTCTGGAGAGCGGCTCGGGCATCGTGGTCGAGGAACGCAGGGCCGACGAAGTGACCTCGGTGGCAGGCACTCGTACGGCCCCGGCCGGAGCGGGGGTCTACAACCCGGCCTTCGACGTCACTCCGGGGGAGCTGGTAACCGCCGTCGTCACCGAGAGCCGCGTACTGGAACCGGCCCGGGACGACCTGGCCGCGCAGGTGGCCGCCCACACCGTTCACATCCCCGACCACCCCATTGAGGGCGTGGATTTCCAGGATCTGATGCCCGTCTACACGCAGCCCTGGCTCGTGGACCGGCTCGCGCGCGCCGTGATCACCCGGTTCCGCGGCGAGTTCGACCATGTTGCGGGCATTGAGGCGCGGGGCTTTCTGCTGGGGATGGCCATCGCCCAGGCGGCGGAATGTTCCTTCGTGCCACTGCGCAAGCCCGGGAAGCTGCCCCCGCCGGTGCACGCGGTGGAGTACGAGCTCGAATACGGCACGGACACGCTGGAGCTGGGGGAGGAGGCACTCCCCGCCGGAGCGCGTGTGCTGATTGTCGACGATGTCCTGGCCACGGGTGGCACGGCTGCCGCCGCCGCGAAGCTGGTCGGGCAGTCCGGTGCCGTGCCGGCCGGCTGCGCGGTGATCCTTGAACTGACCGGCCTGGCAGGACGGGACCGTCTGTCCCTCCCGGTCTTCGCTGTACGCGCCATCTAGCCCGCCACAGCCCGGCAGCCGCTGCGCGGCGGCTCCTCACGAACTCGACGGCCCTCTACCGGCGCCGCCTGCGGCACCGGGCATCCGAAAGAGTCTGATATGTGTGGAATTGTTGGATTGTTCGTTGGCTGTAGTGCCCTGTCGTACTGTCCCAAGAAGATGATCCTCGACTCGGCGACGTCGGCAGCGACAACAACGGCGGGATCCGTCCCCAGCCCTGTTCCCAGCCCCAGCCCCGGTCCCGTTCCTGCTTCCGGTCCCGTTGCCGTTCCCGAAGTCCCCGACTACAACAGTCCTTTCCGGTCCTGGGACGCCCGCGCCAGCGTCCGCTCCACCGAGCGGCGGCAGCTCCGCGACGGCGATGCGGCGCGCCCCTACTTCTCCCCTGATCTTGTGCCGCTCGCCCGGCACAAGTACATCCAGGACCTCAGGCCCGACCTCTACGACGAGGTGCTGATCCAGCACCTCTACCGCTACCTCGACTTCACCATGAAACTCGAGCATCTCGTGGTGAACAGGACCGCCCTGGGGATCGCCCACGGGACCGTCGGCGTCGCGCTGCCGGAGGACATGCAGTTCGACGCGTACAAGGTGTACTGCGACGAGGCCTATCACGCCCTGTTCTCCATGGACCTCCTGCGCCAGGTGCGCAGGCAGACCGGGATCGAGCCCCGGCTGCCCCAAGTGCCGTACTTCATGCGCAGGTTGCAGGAGATGCAGGAGGCGGCGGGCCCCGAGAACCGCTCGCTGACGGAGCTGCTCTTCGTCATCGTCTCGGAGACACTGATATCGGGATCTCTGATGGAGCTGCCGCAGGACGCCGACGTCGTCCCTGCGGTACGCGAGGTGCTGCGGGACCATGCGCTGGACGAGGGACGGCACCACACCTACTTCGCGATCTTTCTGAAGTATCTCTGGGGGCAGCTGAGCCGGAGCGAGCGGCGCACCGCGGCGCTGATGGTCCCGCAGCTCATCCACGCCTTCCTGCGGCCCGATGTCGACGCCATGCGCGGCGAGCTGAAGGGGTACGGCTTCGCCGAGGACGCGGCGCGGCAGGTGGTGGCCGAGGTGCTGCCCGAGTCGCTGATACAGGAGTCGGCCCGCACCTCGGCCACGCAGACCGTCCGGCTGTTCTCCACCCTGGGGGCGCTCGAACTTCCCGAGGTCGTCGCCGAGTTCGAGGACCAGGGCTTCATCTGAACGCCCCGGCCCGGAACGCGGCGCACCGCTCCAGATAGGCCGGCAGCTCCCGGGCGCCGAAGCGGCCGCGGTCCCAGTCGCCGGGCAGAACCAGTTCGTCCGTGGCACACACATATGCGGACGCCGTGCCGCCCGCGACGAGCGCGACCGGCACCAGGTCGTAGAACGGCCCCTCGAAGTCGTCGGCGAGCTGCCACTCCTGCTCGGAGAGGCCGCTCAGCACCAGGCCGGCGACGGCACGGTCCCCTCGCACCAGCCCCGGGAACGGCCGGTCGTGCAGCGGTGCGGCCCGCCATCCCGCGGCGGCGGCGGGCCGGTGCTCCGGTACCCGGCCGAGCACCGCGTCGAGAACCTCGGTGAAGGTCAGGCTTCCGTAGACGAACAAGCTGTCCTGGCGTTCCGTCAGGCGCTCTGTGGCGGCCATGCGCGCAGCTCTCCTCCTCGACCCGTACGTGCGGTGTTCCTCGTGCGTCTCGTACTCCTGCTGCTCATCCGCAAGTTCACCAGTCGCCTTGTGCACGGCACCTGAAAGGGGGGTGGCCGCGTGCGGACGCGGCAGCAGACGGCCAGCCGGAGCGGTGGACCGGGCTGTGTCACGGACAGAAAGATCCTCTTCATGACTGTGGAGCGCGCCCTGCGAGAAACGACCCGAGTGGACGATGCGCTCGCTCTCGGCTGGGAGGACCTGCTGCGTTCCGAGGACCTCTTCCTCGGCGGCAACTGGCTGCGGGTCGCGCAGCGCACGGCCGGCTCCCCGATGCGCTATCTCGCGCGCCTCGACGGTGACGGGCCGGACGCGGCCCCGGCCGCCGCGCTCGCGACGGCCCTGGCGACCGAGAAGTCCCCCTGGGTGCTCGGCCGCCCCGACACCCTGCTGCAGTTCAGCGCGGAGGCGGGCCGGGAAGGGGCCGCCGAGCTGTTGGCCGAGCTGCCGGGGACGCCCGCCGACACCCTGCTGCCGAGCCTGGTGTGCGGCGGACGGCACATGGGGCGGAGCCGCGTACTGCGCAGCCCTGCCGCCGGCCGTGCCGCGGTCGGGGAACTGGTCGCCCGGGCCGAGGAGATCGCCGCGGAACACGCGGCCGCGTCGGTGGCCTTCCCCTTCGTGGAGGGCGGCGACAGCGTGTTGCGCGAGGTGCTCGCCGACCGTGGCTACCGCGCGCACCTCTCGGGCCGCTACAGCTCTCTGCCGGTGACACCGGAAGGCTTCGACGGCTATCTCCGCCGGCTCTCGTCCAAGCGGCAGCGCAGGGTGCGCACCGAGCGCCGGCGGCTGGTGGAGGCCGGGGTCGAGATGCGGACGGAGCCGCTCACCACTGAGCTGATCCCGCGGCTGGGCGTGCTGGAGGAGCAGCTGATGGCCAAGTACGGCATTGCCTGGACGGCCGCCCAGACCGAAGAGGTCCTGCGGGAGACGGTCACCCACTTCGGGGGTGACGCCGTGGTGATGCTCGCGATCGGGGACGGACAGATCCGCGGATTCGGCACGATGCTCCGCTTCCGTGACCACTGGTACGCCCGGCAGGCCGGATTCGACTACGGCTACCAGCAGAAGCTCGCCCTCTATTTCGAGACTTTGTACTACTTCCCGGTGGAGATGGCGGCCGCGTCCGGCATCACCACCATCCACTACGGCCTGGGCAGCGAGGAAGCCAAGCGCTCCCGGGGCTGTGTCGCCGAGGACCAATTCGCGTATGTGCTGCGGCTGCAGCCGGAGGGGACTCCCCATGACTGACCGGTCCGTGCTCGCCATCGTGGAGACAGGCCGTGGAGCGTACGGACTGGGGCCGTTGCTCCTCGCCAAGGAGCTGGGCTTCCGGCCGGTCCTCGTCACCGACGACCTCAGCCGGTACGCCGTCTCGGACAGCTCCCGCGCGGTCATCGAGGACACCACCCACGAGATCGTGTACGCCGACACCCGCGACAGCGCGGCGGTGTGCACGGCGCTGCAGGGCTACCAGGAACGCGGCGAGCTGTGCGGCGTCCTCGCGGTCATCGACTACTACGTCGCCGTGGTCGCCGAGGTCGCCCGCACGTTCGGGCTGCCGGGTCTCGCCCCCGAGGCGGCGCACGCCGCCCGCAACAAGCTGCGCACCCGCGAGGCATGCGCCCGGGCGGGTGTCCCCGCGCCGCGCCATGCCCAGGTCCTGTCACGGGACGAGGCCGTCGCGTTCGCCCGGGAGACCGGCTTCCCGTGTGTCGTCAAGCCGATGACGGAGGCCGCCAGCATCGGCGTACGGCTGTGCCGTACGGCGGAGGAGGTCGCGGCGCACTACGACGTGCTGAGCGCCGCCCCCACCGACCTGCGCGGCCTGCCCCGCCCCGCCGGCGTACTCGTCGAGGAGTACCTCACGGGCTACGAGGTGAGTGTGGAGGTGGTCACCACCGCGACGGGACCGCGGGTCCTCGGCCTCACCGACAAGACGCTCGGCCCGCACCCGAGTTTCGTGGAGACCGGCGAGACCTTCCCCTCCCAGCTCCCCGCCCCTCTGCAGGAAGCGGCGACCGCGGTCGCACTGGACGCGCTGCACGCCATCGGGCACGACTTCGGCGCCTCCCATGTGGAGATCAAGATGACCGCCGAAGGACCGAAGCTGATCGAGATCAACGCCCGCATGGGCGGCGCCCAGGTCGGCCGGAACATCAAGGAAGCCACCGGAATCGATCTCCAGAGGGAGGTCATCCGGATGCACACGGGACTCGACCCCGAACTGAGTCCGGTGGCGCAGCGTGCCTCGGCCTCCCGCTATCTGACGGCCCTGGACGGCGGAGTGCTGAGCGCGGTGGACGGCAGGGAACTGGTCGGGCGGCTGCCCGGGGTATGCGACCTGGACATCTACGTGCAGCCCGGGGACCGGGTGCAGCGCGCCCGGAGCAACGCGGACGTCCTCGGCCATCTCGTCGTACGTGCCGATACTCCGGCCGAGGCCGCGCGGTGGGCCGATACGGCGCTGCTCCAGCTCACGGCCCGGGTGAGCACGGACACGACCTCCGCGACCGGTGGCGCCGCCGGGGCCACTGTCCGGGCGGGCGCGGCCGTCCGGGCCGGCGCTTCCCGGTGAAGGGTCTCGGCGCCTCCCTTCCGCGCGGGAAAGGCGTGCGGTGGTTCGGGGCGGCGTGCCTCGTCAACGCCGTCGGCACGGGCGCCTACTACCCTTTCTCGCTGCTCTTCTTCCAGGCGGAGCTCGGCTTCTCCCTCTCCCGCATCGGGGTCGGGCTGACCATCGCCGCGCTGATCGCGTTGCCCGCGCTGCCGCTGATCGGCAGGCTCATCGACCGGTTCGGGCCCAAATGGGTGCTGTTCGGAGCCGCGTTGATGCGGGCCGCCGCCTTCGCGCTCTACCTCTTCGTCGGCCGGTTCTGGGAGTTCGTCGCGCTGAGCGTCGTCGTCGCACTGAGCCTGCGTACGGAGCAGACCGCGTCCCCGGTGCTGGCGAGCACGCTGGCGGGCGAAGGACAGCAGGGGCGATGGCTGGCCCTGTCCCGCTCCATGTTCAACGCGGGCTTCGGCTGCGGCGCGCTGCTGGCCGGGCTTGCCGCCTCGGGCCGGTCGGACGACCTCGCCACCGTGGGCGCCGTGAACGCCGTGTGCATCGCCGTGGCCACGCTGCTCTATCTGCCGCTCGCCGCCGGGCGGAGCACACCCGCTCCGGCACGTGAGCGGAACGTGGCGGCCGACAAGCCCTGGCGGCACGGAAAGTTCCGCGCCGTCGTGGCGGCCGGAGCCGGACTGTGGATGATCGCCATCGCGGTCGAGTCCGCCATGCCGGTCTACCTGATGCGACACCTCGACACGGGGCCGTGGCTGATCGGCGTGCTGTTCGCCATGAACACCGTGCTGCTCGCGGTGTGCCAGGTGCCGGTCGCGTACCGCCTGGAGAAGTACCGGCCCGGAGCGCTGGTGGCGATCGGGGCCGTACTGCACATCGGTCTGCTGGCGGCCCTGGGTATCGCGGGCGGATTCGGCGCCGGGACGCAGGTGGGTCTCCTGCTGTGCGGCATGGCGCTGTACACGCTGGGCGAACTCATCTCCTCGCACTCCCTGCTCGTCCTTCTCACCTCGATCGCGCCCGAGCACCGGCGCGGCTCCTTCCTCGCCTTCAACCAGATGTTCATCGGCCTTGCCAACGCGGTGACCCCGCTGATGGTGACGCTCTTCCTCGACCACTCGGCGACCGGCCTGTGGTGGGCACTGGCGGCCTGCGCGATGGCGGTCACCGTGATCGGCCGTACGTGGGGGGCCTCGGCCGGGCGAGGGGAGCCGGGGAACGCACCGCGGTCGGATGTACCGCCGGGTGTACCGCCCGGTGTGCGGCCAGAAGTCCCGTCAGATGTTCCGTCAGATGTTGTGCACATCCAGCAGGATCCCAAGGAAAGGACAACCAGGTGACTCTCACCACTCCGGACGTCTCGCTCGGCGGACCGGCCCATGTTCTCATCGACGAGGCGCTCTCGCGCTTCCCCGAGTACCGCGCGTTCCGGCGCGGCGAGCTCAGCCGGACCGACTACTGCGCCTGGGTCGGATCCGGCACGGTGTCACCGTCCGAAACCGGCCTGAACGACGACCAGTTCAACCTCTCCAGTCGGCTGCCGGTCAACGAGTGGGCCTACACCGAGCGGATCCTCGAAGAGCTCAGCGACGCCGGAGTGATCGGCTCGACGGCCTACCCGGCCGACGAGTTCGCGACGCTGAGCGCCGCCGTCGCCACCACCTTCCGGCACGGCCCGCACAACACCTACATCTTCCCGGAGGAGGCGCGTCTGCTCTTCGCACTCGCGCACATCCTGGAGCCGCGCCGCACGGTCTTCCCCGGCTCGTACTACGGCTACTGGGCGGTGTGGGCGATGCCCGGCATCATCGCGGCCGGGGGCAGCGCCACGCTGATCGACATCAACACGAGCACGATGCAGCGGGCGAGGGACAACCTGGAGGCCCTGGGGCTGAACAAGGGCGTCGACTACGTGACGGAGGACGCCATCGCCTTCGGCCGCACGCTCGACCGGATCGACTTCTGCGTCCTGGACGCCGAGGGCCCCAAGGACGCCGAGGACCCGCTGCTGCGGGACAAGGCCATATACGAGCCGATCATGCAGACCACCAGCAGGGCCATCCGTCCCGGCGGAGTCCTCCTGGCGCACAACATGCTGCTCCAGAACCTCACGGACAACCGCTACTTCGCCGGCCGGATAGCGAACAACGAAGCGCAGTACGCGGGCTTCCACAGCCACCTGGACGAGTACTACGACGTGCACGCGGTGTACCCGACGACCGAGGGCGTGGGCGTCTACCGCCGCTCGGACAAGGGTTAGACGAACGGCGACCTGGTGTTCATGAGCAGTCAGCGCACGCTGATCCGCCGGCTGGAAGCCGAGGATCTCACCGCGGTACGGGAGATCTACAACCACGCGGTGCGCCGGTCCAACTCCACCCTGGACACGGAGGAGAAGACCCCCGGCCAGATGCTCCAGTGGCTGGACCACCACGGCGACCGGTACCCGGCGGTCGCGGCCGACATCGACGGCAGGCTCGTCGGCTACGGCTCGCTGAGCCAGTTCGCCTCGCGCGGCGGCTACCGGGCCAGCGCCGAGATCTCCGTCTACGTGGATCCCCGGTTCCAGGGCGTCGGGGTGGGTACGGCGCTGTGCGGCTGGCTGACCCGGCATGCCGAGGACACCGGGTTCACCGGTGTCCTGGCGGTCATCACCTCGGACAACACCAGGTCGAGACGTCTGTTCACCCACGCCGGATACACGTACACCGGCGTCCTCAACGACATCGGATACAAGCGCGGGAGCCTGGTCGATCTCGCGCTCTACCAGCGTGGCTTCCCCGCCAACCGGGCGCGCTACGGCAGCCCGGGGGCGGGGGACGCGGGTACGCCGGCGGCCGCATGTCTGCCGGACACGGACTCCGCGTTCGCCCGTGCCGTCCACGGTCAGGCCGACGCGGTCACCGCACTGCTGAAGCGGGACGAGGCGCCCGCCCTGGACACATCCCGTCCGATCGTCCTGGCGGGCGCCGGGCCCTCGCTGCACTCCTGCCACACCGCGGCGGCCTGGGCCCGGCTCCTCAGCGCAGGACGCGTACGCCCCGTGGTGCTGCCCGCGCACACCCTGTCGGCGGAGGAGCCGCTCCACGCCGCCGACCAGCTGGTGCTGGTGCACTCGGGAACCCCCGAGGAGCTGCCCGCCGGGCTGCGGGCCGCGGCCGGGTTCGTGGTCGCCGACCACGGTGTGCAGGGCGGCATCGCTCTCGGCGGGGGCAGGGGCAGGGGCGGGCGAGCCCTCGCGCGCGCCGTGGAACTGACCGTACTGGCGCAGATGATCGCCGCGAGCCTGGGGGGCGGCGCGGCACAGGAGCTGACGTCCGCTCTGCGTACGGTCGCCGACGCGCTGCGCCGCACTCCGGGCCTCCCGCCGTCCGACGGCGCCGTCCACGCGCTTGCGCCGGGGCACGGCATGCAGGGCCACCCGGCCCCGCTGATCGTCGCGGGCAGCGGACTCGATGCGCACACCGCCGCCGAGGTCGCCGAGAACATCAGGCACGGCACGTACCGCTGGGCGGAGGGAATCCACCTCGACGCGGTCCCGCACGCCGTCCCGGAGGCCTGCGGATTCACCACGGCCGTCTGTCTCATCAGACCACCGGGGCCTGCGGGACGGCAGGCGGACCGGCAGGCCGATCTGCTGCGCTCCCGCGGCGTACGGGTGCTCATCAGCAGCGACGACGAGGAATCAGACATGCCCTTTCCCGAAGTCCCACCCCTGGTGAGGCCGTTCGTCACGGTGCTGCCCTTCCAGCGGCTGGTGTCCGCAGGGGCGGTGACGAAGTGAGCGTCACCGAGGCCTATCTCCAGGAATGCCTGTCCACGGACAGCGGCCTGCGCGACGTGGTGAGCCGTACGCAATTCCCGCCGGCCTTCCAGGAGTGCTGGGGCCCGCGGATGCTGGCCCGACCTCTGTTCGTACCGGAGCAGGAACTCGCCGCTGCCGCCCAGGACATCGAGACGGTCTTCGGCATCCTCGGCTCGCTCCCCTTCCGGCTCTTCGGCGGGGACCTGGACCGCTACTGCTCGCTGCTCGGCATCGACCCCGAAAGGGCCGCCGTGCTCCGGCGGTTCGCCACCGCAGAACCGGTCCGCTACGGACGCGCCGACCTGTATCACGACGGCACCGGCTTCAAGCTGCTGGAGTTCAACGTCGCCAGCGATCTGGGCGGCACCGACCGGGCCGAGATGCAGCGGTCCCTGTTGCACACCCCGCCCTTCGGCGACTTCGCGGACCGGCACGGGCTCGGCTACGTCCACACGGGGGAGGAGATCGTACGAGCGCTGCGCGCCGCCTGCCGGCCGATCACCGGGGAGCGCACGCCACGGGTCGCTCTGGTGTGTGCGCGGGGAGGCCTGGCGAGATTCCGGCACCTTCTGCTGGCGTTCCGGGAAATGCTGCTGCGTCTCGGCCTGCCGATCAGGCTGTCGGAGCTCGACGACGTCGAAGAGCGCGCGGGCGGACTGCTGGTGGCGGGCGAGTCCGTCGACGCCGTCTTCCGGTTCTTCACCGTCGACGACATCTGCGCGGACCCCTACGCCGCACGGCGGGCGGAGCTGATCCTCCGGGCGCACGAGGAGGGCCGGGCGGTCCTGTGGACCCCCATGGACAGCTCCCTCTACTCCAACAAGGGCGCCCTGTCCCTGCTGTCCGACCCGGACCACCCGTACTACCCGGACCACCGGGAAGACCGGGAAACCAGCGCCGTACTCACCGATGCGGAACGGCAGGCCGTCGACCGGCTCCTGCCGTGGACGCGGCTGCTGGCCGACGGACCGGCCCGCGTCGGTACGGAGACGGTCGACCTGGTCGACCACTGCATCGAGCACCGCACCGAACTCATCGTGAAGCCACTGCGGGACTTCGGAGGCACCGGCATCCTCGTCGGCTGGGAGCTGAGCCCCCACGAGTGGGAGTCGGCCCTGCGGGACTGCCTCAAGGACCACTACATCGTGCAGAAGCGGGTGACGCCCCGCGCCGAGCCGGTCGTGGATCCGCGGACGGCCGCTGTGACCGACTGGATCGCGACCTGGGGGGTGTTCGTCACTCCTGCGGGTTATGCCGGGACCGATGTGCGGGCCTCGCCCGTGGACTCCGGTGCCATCGTCAACTACGGAACCAATCAACAGACCTGCACCACAGGGGTTTTCACGTACTGAGGCCACGGAAACACACCGAGTCCCCCTGCCCGTACGCGTCCCGTCCGGCTCACGGCCGTTCGATACAGTGACGGAGCAGCTGCCCCACCATCACCAGGAGTGACGTGTCGTCTCCCGCTCTCAGCCCCGAAGCCTGGCTCGCCCAAGCGACGATCGCCCCGGAGGTCCTGGCCCTGCGCCCCGACTACCGTGCGCTGCTCGTCGTCGCCGAGGGACTGCGCCCCGGCCCCAGTGACGAGACCAGCGAGCGGCTGCTGGCCGAGGCCGAGCGCACGGCCAGGGCCCTGTTCGCGGACACTCCGCTCGAGGAGCACCCGCACGTCGCCGCCTGGCGGGAGGCGTTCCGTGCTGCCGGGATGAAACCCCAGCGCACCCGGCCCAGCGTGGACGCGCTGCTGCGCAGGCTGGCCGACGGGCTGCCCCGCATCAACCGGCTCACCGACATCTACAACGCGGTCTCCATCGCGCATGTGCTGCCGCTCGGCGGCGAGGACCTCGACCACTACCAGGGGCCTGCCCGCCTGGTCCGGGCCACCGGCGAGGAGACCTTCGACACCAGCGCGAAGGGCGAGGCGGTCGTGGAGTCCCCGGACAAGGGCGAAGTGGTCTGGCGCGACGACCTGGGGGTCACGTGCCGGCGCTGGAACTGGCGCCAGTGCACCCGTACACAGCTGACCGGCAGCACCACGCGGGCACTGTTCATCCTGGACGCCCTCGGACCGATGGACGACGCCGCGCTCGAGCGGGCGGGACAGGCGCTCGTCGAAGGGTTCCGGGAGGCCGATCCGCAGGTGCGTACCGCCGTACGGCTCGTCACCACGGCGGCGAGTGAGCAGGTCTCATGCTGATCCATCCCTGGGACGCCGCGTTCCACGACGGGGAATGGCGCCAGTGGCTGTCCGAGGGACGCGACTTCGGGCAGCTCGTGGTGAACAACGCCCCGGGCGAGCCGCCGGTGGTCGTCCCCAGCCACTTTCTCCTCGAAGGTGACACGGTCCTGCTGCACTTCGCCCGGGCGAATCCGGTGTGGAAGGCGCTGGAGGCCGCACCCACGGTGCTGATCAGCGTCATCGACGACTACACCTACATTCCCTCCGGCTGGCGGGCCAAGGACGGCGAGCCCGAGCAGAACGGCGTACCGACGGCGTACTACAGCGCGGTGCATCTGGTGGGGGATGCCGAGATCGTCGACGACCCCGCGGAGAAGGCGGAGTTGCTGACGCGCCAGCTGGCCCACCACCAGCCCGAGGGCGGGCACGCGCAGGTGGCCGCGGGAGCGCCGCCGTACGGACGTCAGCTCTCGGTCATACGGGGCATCCGCGTACAGCTCACGTCCGTCGCGGCGAAGTTCAAGTACGACGACCACCGCCCCGGGGAGCAGCGCGAGCGCATCGCCCACCGGCTCGCCGACCGTGCAGGGCACAACGACGCGAATGCCGCCAAGCAGCAGCTCAGGCGGCTGCGCGAGAGCATCGAACGCGACGGCGGCGGCCCGCCCGCTACGTAGTTCTCCGCCGCGATGTAGTTCCCGGCCGCGCTCCCGCTGCCGTCCCCCGGCCACGCACCCACCCGGCTCAGGAACCCGACAGGGACAGGAAGTTGTCCAGCAGGGTCCGAACCTGATGCCGGTACGCGGGGTAGTGCCGGGGGACGTCGGCCCGGGCGGCGGCCACGACGGCGGCGTCCACGGCCTCACCGGGAGGGGCGTCCGCGGCCGCGCCGAGCCAGGCCTGAAGCAGCCGTTCGTCGACTTCGACGTGATACTGCACGCCGTAGGCGCGGGCGCCGATACGGAAAGCCTGATGGGGCGAGCCCGAATCCGCGTACACCAAGGACTCGGCACCCACGGGGAGTTCGAACGAATCGGCGTGCCACTGGAACATGTGCTGTTTCTCGGGCAGACCGGAGAACAGAGGGTCACGAGTGCCCGCATCGGTCAAACGTACGGGCTGAAATCCGAAATTCACCTGCGTACCCCGGTGAATGACGGCACCCATGGCATGGGCCAGCACCTGCGCGCCGAGGCATATGCCCAGACAGGGCTGTCCGCGCTCCACCACGCGCCGGAGCAGCTCCTTCTCCTGCGCCAGGTAGGGGTGGAGGTCGTCGTCCGCCGCGTGCTGACCACCGCCGAGGACGATGACGGCGTCATGGCCGAGGCCGTCGGGTATCGGGTCCTTCTGCGCAAGGACGACGTCGTACTCCACGCCGGCCTCCCGCAGCGCCGACCCGATGTCCCCCTCCGACGCGGTGGAACTGTTCTGGACAATCAGAATCCGGGACAAGGGGGAAAGCTCCTTAATGGCAACGGGTTATCCATTGAAGTAAGAAACCAGAAGCCCGGCAGCGACCGCCCACATCATGCAGCCGACTGCGATATCCAGAATTTTCCAGGCCAGCGGCTTCTTGAAATAGGGAGCCAGCAGAGTGGCTCCGTAAGCGAGACTGAAGAACCATACCGCCGATGCGATCATGGCTCCGATACCGAAAGCGAACCGCTCGAATCCGGCGTAATGGGAGCCGACGCTTCCGACCAGCACCACGGTGTCAAGATATACATGCGGATTCAGCAGGCTGAGCGCCAGGGCGGCAATAGCGGTGGAGCGCAGAGTCCCGACCGGTGCGGTGGCCTCCACGTCCATGCTTTTCACCTGGGCGGCGGATCGGAATGCCTTCACGCCGTAGAAAAGAAGGAACAGCGCGCCGCCCCAGGTCGCGATCGCCGTCACGGTGGCGCTGGCCGCGATGGCCGTACCCACGCCCGCCACACCGATGCCGATCAGCGTGATGTCGCAGATGGCGCTGACGCCGGCCACCGCCAGGACATGCTTCCGCATCAGTCCGTGACGGATCACAAAGGCATTCTGTGCGCCGATCGCGATGATCAGGCCGGCTCCGACGGCGAATCCCTGTACCAGGGGTACGGCAGTCAAAATTTTCCCTTTCCTTGCACGGAACCCTATTCCCTTGCGTGAAGTGTGTTCCGGCTGTGTTCCGGCAATATGTGGATTCGCGACCACCATTTGCGCCGACGGTCTCAGAGCTTGAATCATGTAGTTCTGTCGCGAAGAGTGTCAAGCCCGACTGTCCACGGCCATCCCCATCTCCCCGGCCGATGCTGGCCATAACGGCCATGGCACCAACTGGCCAGTGCGGCGTGTGCCGATTCCTGGTAAATGTCTGAGTGGCGACTGCGAGGATCTTGCATGCGACCGACGGCGGCCCGGATGGGTTCAGGCCGTTTTCATCCCGCCGAATCCTGAGGAGTGGCCCGGTGGCAATCACAACCGATCAGGAAACCCAGCAAGCCCAGGAAGCCTTGGTGCCGGCCCTGGTGTCGATGTCACGCGCGCTGTACGGGCGCGGCTGGATGGAAGGCACCTCGGGCAACCTCTCCGCCAGGCCGTCGGCCGACAAGAACCTGACCCTCGTGACCGCGAGCGGGCGTTCCAAGGGCGAGTTGACCGACGAGGACATCGTGACCGTGGAGGTGTCGACCTCGAAGCCGCTGCGCACCGGCGGGCCGCGCCCCTCCGCCGAGACCGCCATTCATACGGCGCTGTACCGGTCGGCCCCCGGGTGCGAGGCGGTCATCCACGCGCACGCGCCGCACGCCACGGCGGTTGCCTCGCTGGCGGCACGCCGGGGCGAGACCTCCGTCCGTATCTCCGACTTCGAACTCATCAAGGGATTCGGACTGGCAGACCCCACCTCGGTCACCGTGCCGGTCTTTCCCAACTGGCCGGACGTGCCGCGGATCGGCTCCGACGTCGAGGCCCACTACAGCGCCTTCGCCGAAACGGCGGCCGGTGGTACGCCCGCCGCCGACGCACCGCCCCCCGTCCTGCTGATCGCCCATCACGGCGCCACCGTCTGGGGCCCCACCCTGGAAGCCGCCCGCAACCGGCTGGAATGCCTCGAAGGCATCTGCGAACTGCTGCTCCTGACGACCTGACCGAGAGGACCGGACACCATGACACTGCTGCGGACCATGCCCGTACAGGACCCGAGCAGCACCCTGTTGAGCACCGAGGACCCGGCCGAGATCACCAAGCACCTCGCCGAGGCCGGCATCCACTACGAACGCTGGAACACGGACCGGGGCCTGGCCGACGACGCCGGTCAGGAGGAGATCCTCCAGGCCTATCGGTCCGAGATCGACGCCGTCAGCGCCTCCAACGACTACGAGTTCATCGACGTCGTGCAGATGCGCCCGGCGCCCGAGGACCCCGAGTGGCCCGAGAAGGCCCACGCCGCACGGTCCCGCTTCCTCGAGGAGCACCGGCACGCCGAGGACGAGGTCCGCTTCTTCCCGGCCGGCCGCGGCTGCTTCTATCTGCACATCGGCGACCGCATCCACGCGGTGGTCTGCGAGGCGGGTGATCTGCTGTCGGTGCCGGCCGGCACGGTGCACTGGTTCGACATGGGAACCGTCCCCGAGTTCACCGCCGTCCGCTTCTTCCAGAAGGAAGACGGCTGGGTCGGCGACTTCGTCGAGAACTCGATCGCCTCGAGGTTCCCGACGCTCGACCAGATCATGGCCGAACGGTGATCCGAGCGGTGATCCGTACGGTCGTACTGGACATCGAGGGGACGACCAGTTCGCTCTCGTACGTCCGGGACCATCTCTTTCCGTACTCACGGCAGCGGCTGGAGTCCTGGCTGAGCAAGCCGCTGCCCGAAGTGGCCGAGATCGCCGCCGAGATCCGCAAGCGCATCGGCAGCCCCGAGGCCTCGGCGGACGAGCTGGCCGAGGCGCTGCGCGGCTGGATCGACGACGACGTCAAGGAACCGGCGCTCAAGTCCCTCCAGGGGCTGATCTGGCAGCACGGTTACGCCTCCGGCGAGCTCACCTCGCACGTCTATGACGATGTCCTGCCCGCCCTGACCAGGTGGCAGGAGCAGGGCGCCACCCTGTACGTCTTCTCCTCCGGCTCGGTGCTGGCCCAGCAGGACTGGTTCCGGCACACCGGCAGTGGAGACCTGCTGCACTTCTTCTCCGGGCACTTCGACACCCGTAACCCCGGCCCCAAGGCTGATCCCGCCTCGTACGCGTCCATTGCCTCCCAGACGGCGACGGAGCCCGCGGAGATCCTCTTCTGCTCCGACAGCGAGCCGGAACTCGACGCCGCGCGGACGGCGGGGTGGCACACGCTCGGGGTCCAACGCGCGGACGGATTCGCCACGGCCGTCCACCGCCACTCCACGGTCCCCTCGTTCGACGGGGTGGACCTCCTCGCTCGCCCCCAGGAGACACACGCATGAGCCAGGCAACCGAACCCGTCCGGGCCGAGATCGGCGTCATCGGAGGCAGCGGGTTCTACTCCCTTGTGCAGGACGCCCGCGAGGTGCCGGTGAGCACCCCGTACGGAGACCCCTCGAGCCCTCTGATGATCGCCGAGGTGGCAGGACGCTCCGTCGCCTTCCTGCCGCGCCACGGCCACCACCACGCTTTGCCGCCCCATCGGATCAACTACCGGGCCAACCTGTGGGCGCTGCGCTCGGTCGGCGTCCGGCAGGTGCTGGCCCCCTGCGCCGTCGGGTCTCTGCGTCCCGACTACGGGCCCGGCCGGATCCTGGTCCCGGACCAGCTGGTGGACCGTACGCAGGGGCGGATCCAGACGTACTTCGACAAGGGGGCTGTCCATGTCCCCTTCGCCGACCCGTACTGCGCGGCCGGCCGGGAGACGGTGCTCAAGACCGCGGCGGACAGCGGTGTGACGGATGTGATCGACGGCGGAGCGATGGTGGTCATCGAGGGACCGCGCTTCTCCACGCGCGCCGAGTCCCGCTCATACGCCCGCCAGGGCTGGCCGATCGTCAACATGACCGGGCACCCGGAAGCGGTCCTCGCCCGTGAACTCGCCCTGTGCTACACCGCCATCGCGCTGGTCACCGATCTGGACGCGGGCGCGGAGGCCGGCCAGGGAGTGAGCCAGGCCGAGGTCTTCGAGGCCTTCGGGAAGAACATCGAAAAGCTCCGGAAGCTTCTGCTGCATGTGATCGGTTCCCTGCCCGGCAACCGGGACTGCGCCTGCACACAGGCCCACGAAGGGCTCACGCTGCCCATCGAACTGCCGAACTGAGCGCCGCTGCCGCTGCCGCTGTTGCCGCCGCTGCGGCTGCTGTGCCGCCGTACCGCCGTACCGACTGAGACGTTGCCGTACCGACCGAGAGGGCTGGAACACCCATGTCACTGGTGAACGCGCACAACGAGTGGGACCCGCTGGAAGAGATGATCGTCGGAGTCGCGGAGAACGCCCGGGTGCCCTCGCCGGATCCCGGACTGTTCGCGCTGGACTACTGCGAGAACCACGCCTCCCAGGAGGAGATACCCACAGGTCCCTACGACCAGCAGGTCGTCACCGAGGCGCATGAGGACCTCGAAGCCTTCGTCGATCTGCTCAAGGGCGAGGGCGTGACCGTGCGCCGCCCGGCGATCACGGACCACGCCAAGTCCTTCGGCACGCCCGACTGGTCGACCGACGGGGAGTACAACTACTGCCCCCGCGATGTGATCCTGCCGATCGGGCAGACCATTATCGAGACTCCCATGGCGCTGCGCTCCCGGTTCTTCGAGCCGTTCGCGTACAAGGAGATTCTTCTCGACTACTTCAAGAGCGGCGCCAAGTGGATCTCGGCGCCCAAGCCGCGCCTGCTGGACGACACCTACCACGTCCGCCCCGAGTCCGGCCTGCCGCTCGCGAACCTTGAACCGGTCTTCGACGCCGCCAATGTCATGCGCGTCGGCAAGGACATTCTCTATCTGGTCTCGTGCAGCGGGAACGAGCTGGGCGGCCAGTGGCTCCAGCAGATCCTGGGCGACGAGTACCGCGTGCACTTCATCCGTGGTGCGTACGAAGGCACCCACATCGACACCACGATCATGGTCGTACGCCCCGGTCTGGTCGTGCTGAACCCGGAGCGCATCCGCGAGGACCAGATCCCGCCCGTCTTCAAGAACTGGGACATCATCTGGGCCCCAGAGATGGGGGACACCGGCTACGCCTGGTCCTACCCGCGCGCCTCCATCTGGCAGGGCATGAACTTCATCATGGTCAGGCCGGACCTTGCGGTGATCAACGACCAGCAGGGCCCGCTCATCCAGGAGATCGAGAAGCGCGGCATCGAGGTCGCTCCCTTGAAGATGCGTCAGGCACGCACCCTCAGCGGCGGCTTCCACTGTGTCTCGGTCGACGTCAGGCGCCGGGGCACGTTGGAGGACTACTCCGCCTGATCCAGGAGCCCCATCCTGGAGCCCGAACCTGGAGCCCGAACCAGGGCCCCGTCCAGGAGTTGTCCTGTCCGCGCCCGCTTCCGCCCTCTCCGGGCGGCGGAGGCGGGCGCGGCTCTGTCTTCGGCCGCACCATTCGCCACACCCTTAGGAGAAGTAACGGTGAGTCGCCGCCTGTTCACCTCGGAGTCCGTGACCGAGGGTCACCCCGACAAGATCGCTGACCAGATCAGCGACACGATTCTCGACGCGCTTCTGCGGGAGGACCCGACCTCCCGGGTCGCCGTGGAGACGTTGATCACCACCGGTCTGGTGCACATCGCGGGCGAGGTGACGACCAAGGCGTACGCCCCGATCCCCAAGCTCGTGCGCGACAAGATCCTCGAGATCGGTTACGACTCCTCGAAGAAGGGCTTCGACGGCGCCTCGTGCGGCGTCTCGGTGTCGATCGGCGCGCAGTCGGCGGACATCGCGCAAGGTGTCGACACCGCGTACGAGAAGCGGGTCGAGGGTGCCGCCACAGGTGAGGGAGAGGACGAGCTCGACAAGCAGGGCGCGGGCGACCAGGGCCTGATGTTCGGTTATGCCTGTGACGAGACGCCCGAGTTGATGCCGCTGCCGATCCACCTGGCGCACCGGCTCTCCCGCCGGCTGTCGGAGGTCCGCAAGAACGGGACCATCCCGTATCTGCGTCCGGACGGCAAGACGCAGGTCACCATCGAGTACGACGGTGACAAGGCGGTCCGTCTGGACACCGTCGTCGTCTCCTCGCAGCACGCGTCCGACATCGACCTGGACTCGCTGCTGGCTCCCGACATCCGTGAGTTCGTTGTCGAGCACGTGCTGAAGCAGCTGATCGAGGACGGCATCAAGCTGGACACCGATGGCTACCGGCTGCTGGTCAACCCGACCGGTCGTTTCGAGATCGGCGGCCCGATGGGTGACGCCGGCCTGACCGGCCGCAAGATCATTATTGACACGTACGGGGGCATGGCCCGCCACGGTGGTGGCGCGTTCTCGGGCAAGGACCCGTCCAAGGTCGACCGCTCGGCCGCCTACGCCATGCGCTGGGTCGCCAAGAACGTGGTGGCGGCCGGTCTGGCCTCGCGCTGCGAGGTCCAGGTCGCGTACGCCATCGGCAAGGCCGAGCCGGTCGGACTCTTCGTGGAGACCTTCGGCACCGCCACGCTGGAGGTCGACAAGATCGAGCAGGCCATCGCGGAGGTCTTCGACCTGCGTCCGGCCGCGATCATCCGCGACCTCGACCTGCTGCGCCCGATCTACGCGCAGACGGCTGCGTACGGCCACTTCGGCCGCGAGCTGCCGGACTTCACCTGGGAGCGCACCGACCGCGTGGAAGCCCTGCGCAAGGCCGCGGGCCTGTAGCGACGGCCACCGGACCGGGCTCGGAGCTGTTCCCCGCACCCCCGCGTCCCCGCCTCCCGCCGGAGTGCCCTGCCGGCCCTCCGTCCCGGAGCGCCCCCGCGACCGACCGGGGGCGCTCCGGCTGCCGGCTGCCGGGTGCCGCGGTTTGTCGCCCCGTCGCCACTGACGTGCAGGGAAGGCCGTCCGCGGGGGAGGGCAGATCATCGTGCGGGAAGGGCGCCCTTGGTAGGACTCGCACCTGCCGCCAAGGGGTTGGAAGGCGCTTCGACACGCATCCGACAGGCACGGCTTGCGTTCCACGTGGCTGCCAGGTGCCGAGCGTGTCCCATTGGGCGTTGCCGCGTTTCCCGCGTTCCTGCGCCGCCGGTGCGCCCCTAAGCCCGCCCCGGTCGGCGGGGGCCGGCCGCGGCACAGCGCACGCAGGTGCTCGCCGCCGGGCGCACCTCCAGACGCTCCGCCGGGATCGGCTCGCCGCACCCCTTGCACCGCCCGTAGTCGCCTCGCTCCAGCCGTTCCAGCGCCCGGTCCAGCTCGGCCAGGTGGTCGCGCGCCTGTGCCAGCAACGCGGCGACATGGGCCCGCTCGAAGGCGGTGCTCGCCCCCTCCGGGTCGTGCTCGTCATCGATCGCCACCAGGGCATTCGCCTCGACGATCCCGTCGAATTCACGGCTCAATGCCGCGATCTGCGCGCTCGTGCCGGCACTCTCGGCCGCCAGCCGCTGGCGGACGGACTCACGCTCGACCGGGGGCAAAGCGGCATGAGGGGACGAATCGCTCACCCATCCGACAACATCGGCAGTCGGGTTCGCATTCCGCGCGCCCACGGCTCGGGTGCCGAAGACCCGTCCGTGGCTGCCGCGCCACTCAGGTCAGGGCTGAAGCCCGGTGACCTCCTCTCCCCGGAGGGCAAACGAACATGTTCTCCGGCTCGGCCTTCCGGCGCGCCTGGCGGCATGCTCGACAGGAAACCCTGACGTCCGAGGAATTCGCCCCGCCGCTCGGCAAGCGCGTGTACGACCTGCGGGACACTTGCCTGACGGCGTGGCGCAACGCGGGGATCCCGCCGGCACAAGCCGCCAAATGGGCGGGCAAGCGTGCCGGTCCTGCTCGCCACGTACGCCCGATGCATCTCTGGTCTGCCCAAGGATCACCAGAGGTGGACCGAGGCGGGGGGAGCTCCCCCGACCTGGCGGAGGATCGCTGAACCGCCCCGCGAAACGTCGACAGGTATGCGACAGGGCCACCCGCAGGAACCCGGTGGCAGCCGGGCGGCACCGGGCCGCCCCTCGTGATCACTGAGAGCGGTCCGGTGCTTACGCGTCTGCTACCGCCGCCTCGCTACACTTCCCTGACCAGCAAAAAGGCCCTCCCGTGAGGAGGGCCGATCGGCCTCGCAGTATGTGCGCCCCCGGCAGGACTCGAACCTGCGGCCAAGCGCTTAGAAGGCGCCTGCTCTATCCACTGAGCTACGGGGGCCGGATGGTGGCCTCGGTGGCCCGGAGCCCTGATCGGGCGGCCCGTGACCTTGCCGGGCTCAAGGATAGGGCTCCGATCGCCTTGACCCGGTTGCTTCACCTGCGTGGCACGATGTGGAGGTTCGGTGAAGCGAACCGATAATCGCAGGCAGGTGCGATTCCTGCACCGCTTTTGACGTCTCGCGTCCCGGGTGTTGTGCACTCGTTATGCCTGCGCCCCACTCATCCCGTCTGTCCCGTCTCTCGGGTCGGCGCGCAGAGATACCCATACGCTTCAAAAAGCCGCCAAAGTTGGGCATTCTTCGCATGTGGTGACCTTGGATGCACGGCCTCAGCTCATCGATGCACTTTCCGCCCTGCGCGACCGTGTCGCCGCCGTGCGTCTCCCTCTTCCCCTTCCTGGTGCCCCACGCGCCCGGCAGACGCGCGTCGAGCTGCTGGCGCAGCTCGACGACTACCTCGTGCCTCGGCTCAAAGAGCCCGAAGCTCCACTCCTCGCGGTCGTCGGCGGATCCACCGGAGCCGGAAAGTCGACGCTCGTCAACTCCCTTGTGGGGCGGAGGGTCAGTGACGCGGGGGTGCTGCGGCCCACCACGCGCACGCCCGTGCTGGTGTGCCACCCCGACGACCACCACTGGTTCGCGGGGATGCGGGTGCTGCCCCACCTCAGCCGCGTATGGCTGCCGCAGCAGGAAGAGACGGAGGGGGTGCACGAGGGCGCGGGCGATGCCGCCGAGGAGAACTCGCTGCGGGTCGAGACCGCCGCCGCCCTGCCCCGCGGACTCGCCCTCCTCGACGCCCCCGACATCGACTCGCTGGTCGTCGAGAACCGGCTGCTGGCCGCCGAGTTGATCTGCGCCGCCGATGTGTGGGTGATGGTGACGACCGCCTCGCGCTACGCCGACGCAGTGCCATGGCATCTGCTCCGTACGGCCAAGGAGTACGACGCCACGTTGGTCACCGTGCTGGACCGGGTGCCGCACCAGGTCCTCGCGGATGTCTCGCGGCAGTACGGGGCGCTGCTCACCAAGGCCGGTCTCGGCGAGGTGCCGCGGTTCACGATCCCCGAGCTGCCCGAGTCGGCCGGCGGCGGCAACGGGCTGCTGCCCAACAGTGCCGTCGCGCCGCTGTTCAACTGGCTGGCCCACCGGGCGCAGGACCCGGCGGCCAGGCAGCAGGCACTGGCCCGTACGGCAGCGGGTGTGATCGATTCGCTCAATGCGCGGATGCCCGAGCTCGCGAGCGCGGTGGCCGGGCAGTACGCGGCGGCCGTACGGCTCACGGGGGCGGTCGATGAGGCGTACGAGACGGAGCGCGCGCGGGTCCGCGGCAGGCTGCGCGCCGGCGCAGTGCTCTCCGGGGACGCACGGACCCGGTGGCGCGGCTACCCCCGCTTCAGCTCCGCGGGCGAGCTCCTCGACTCCTTGGTCGCCAGCCTCTCCGCGCTGCTGCAGTGTGCCGTCGCCGCCGCCGACGAGCACGTACTGGAGGCGTGGCGGCGCGAGCCGGCCGCTGCGGCGGTCGCCGTTCAGGGCCGCGTCGACCTGGAGTCGGTGGAGCGGATCGGGATCGCCGTACGCCGATGGCGACGGGAGGTGGAGGAGCTCGCCGAGGAAGAGGTGCGCCGGCTGGAGCGGACCGTCGCGCCCGACCCCGAGACGGTGGCCGCGCTGCTCGCTGCGGCGCTGTTCGGCGGGCGCCGGGCCCGCACCGCGGGGGAGCGGCTCGCCGAGCTGATCGGGGCCCAGGGCGCGCTGCGGCTGCGCGACAAGGGCGGCGAGCTGGTGGCGGCGCACATCGATCGCGTACTGCACAGCGAACGGGACCGGCGTCTCGCGCCGCTGGACGCACTCGAAGTGAGCCCTGAGCCGCAGGCAGAACTGATCGCCGCGCTGTCCGTACTGCAGAAGGAGAGGTGACCGCGGTGACCGCCATCACTGACGACGAGAACGAGACCGGCGACCGCTGGGACGACGGGCTGATCGCCCGGCGCGCGGCGGAGCCGGACGAGGACGGGGAGACGGAGGCCGAAGCCGCGGAGGCTCTCCTCGACGAGGAGCATCTGCCGATCGGCGGGCCCTACGTCGGGCCGCTGCGGGTACGGCTCGACGCCCTGCGCGAGCTGATCGGGCTGTCACAGACCCGGCTGGACGGGAAGACCCTCGCCGAGGCCGGCCGGGTCCTCGACGAGGCCGCCGCCCGGCAGCGGCTCTCCGCCCGGCACACCGTCGTCGCCATCGCGGGAGCGACCGGGAGTGGGAAGTCGGCGCTGTTCAACGCGCTGGCCCAGGTGCCGATCTCGGAGACCGGACTGCGCAGGCCCACCACCTCAGCGCCCATCGCCTGCACCTGGTCCGACGGTTCGGCCGGGCTCCTGGACCGGCTTGCCATCCCGCCCCGGCTGCGGCGCCGGCCGCTGGCGGGAGGCGACGAGGAACTGTTCGGACTCGTCCTGGTCGATCTGCCCGACCACGATTCGGCGGTGGTCAGGCACCGGGAGCAGGTGGACCGGGTGCTGGCACTGGTCGATGCGGTGATCTGGGTCGTCGACCCGGAGAAGTACGCGGACGCCGCCCTGCACGAGCGGTATCTGCGGCCGCTCGCCGGGCATGCGGAGATCACCTTCGTGGTGCTCAACCAGGTGGACCGGCTGCCGGGCGAGGCCGCCGACCTGGTGCTCGACGATCTGCGCCGGCTCCTCGACGAGGACGGCATGGCGCTCGGCGAACACGGCGAGCCGGGCGCCACGGTACTCGCGCTCTCCGCGCTCACCGGAGAGGGAGTCGGTGAACTGCGGGACCTCATCGGCAAGTTCGTGCAGGACCGCAACGCCGCTGCGCGCCGGCTGTCCGCCGATGTGGATGCGGCCGCGACGAAGCTCCGCTCGGTGTACGTCGCCGACGGGCGTACCGGTCTCGGCGAGCGGTCGCGCGAGGACTTCTCGGCACGGCTGGCGGAGGCGGTCGGCGCGGCGGCGGCCGGCGAGGCGGCGGAGCGCGAGTGGACCAGGAATGCGGGACGGGCGTGCGGGACGCCCTGGCTGCGGCTGTGGCGCTGGTACGAGCGCACCCGGATGCCGGGGGGCCGGCTGCCCGAGGCCACGGTGCCGGTCGAGGAGGAACTCACGGCACGGCAGCGGGTCGAGCAGGCGGTGCGTACGGTCGCGGACGAGGCGGCGCAGGGGCTGCCCGCGCCGTGGGCAACGGCGGTGCGCGAGGCGGCGGTGCGCGGGGCCGAGGGGCTGCCGGAGGCGCTGGACGAGCTGGCGGTGCGCGAGGTGGATGTCCGGGGCCGGCGGCCGCTGCGGCCCGCGTGGTGGCCGGCCGCGGTACTCGCGCAGGCGTCGATGACGCTGCTGCAGATCTACGGCGGGCTGTGGCTGGTGGGCCAGATCGTCGGCGTGCTGGAGCCGGGGCTGCTGGCGCCGGTGCTGGTGATGCTCGCCGGGATCGTGGGCGGGCCGCTGGTGGAGTGGGCGTGCGCGGCGGCCGCACGCGGGCCCGCGCGGCGGTACGGGCAGGACGCGCAGCGCCGGCTGCAGGAGGCGGCCGCGGGGTGCGGGCGGGCGAGGGTGCTCGATCCGGTGGCGGCGGAGCTGCTCCGGTACCGGGAGGTGCGGGAGCAGTACGCGACCGTGTCGGGGTCGGGTTCGGAGTCGGGTTCCGGGCCGGGGACGGGGGGGACGGGCGTGGGGTCCGGCGTGGCGGCGAGAGCGCGCGTCAGGTGACGGAGAGGGGGGCGGGCGGGAGCCGCCCGGAGTGTCCGGCCCGGGGTGCCCTTTCGGGTGGCGGAGTTGTCCACAGAAGCGCGGTGGTCCACAGGCGTCGGCGGGAACTTCCCGTCCGGTCCAGCATGGAGACCGGTCGGTAGCGGCCGGTCAATGCAACCGGACGGGGAGGTGTGCCGTCATGAACGACACGATGGTGACGGTGGTGGGCAATGTCGCCACGAATGTGGAGTACCGGGAATCGGCGACAGGAGGGGTGGCGCGATTCCGATTTGCGGTGACGCCGCGTCGGTGGGACCGGCAGAGCGGGAGCTGGTCGGACGGACACACCAACTTCTACACGGTCTTCGCCCGGCGGGCGCTGGCCATGAATCTGGCAGGCTCGGTCTCCGTCGGTGAACCTCTTCTCGTACACGGGAGACTGAAGGTGCGCGAGGAGGAGCGGGACGGGCAGCGCAGAACATTCGTGGACATCGAAGCGGTGGCGGTGGGACACGACCTGTCGCGGGGAACGTCGGCATTCCGCCGGGTGGTGAAGGGGGAACCGAATCTGACGGAGCGTCCCCTGGAGGTTGCTGCGCCGGCTCCTGTGCCCTGACCTGGCGGCCCGGGTCGTCCGGGCCTGTCCTGGGCGGGAGTTGTGAAGATTTGCCGAATCCGAAACGGGCAAACGGGGGTGGCGGGTCGGCGGCGATAACGATTCCGAGTCGGAATGGTTGTCTGACGGTATGACGGGGGACGGGGGTGCGCGGCATCCTTAGGATTTCCGGGTACTCACGGGGCACTTGAGTCTGCAGGCGAGGCACTCCCCCCACGCGTCACGCGAAAGGCCTCGCCCGGAGGGGAATTCTGTGTTTGCTGTGTTCTCTGCGTCAGCTGTACGCAGGCGGGGCGCTGCTCGTCGTCTTACTGCCGCGGCCATGATTTCCGGCCTGATCGCGACGGGCTCCATGGCGGGTGCGAGTGCGGCCGCCGCAGACGAGAGCCCTCAGCACCAGGGCGGCGCGGTCGCCACTCTCGACGGGCTGAAGACTTTCGACCGCGCCGTGCTCCGCGCGAACGGCAAGAACCACGAGATTCCCGCCGGGCTGTTCGAGATGACCGTCGACGGGGGCGGCCGGCTCAAGACGTACTGCATCGACATCCACAACCCGACCCAGGACCAGGCGAAGTATCTGGAGACCCCCTGGAACCAGACGTCCCTGGGCGGCAACAGGAGCGCGGGCAGGATCCGCTGGATCCTGCAGCACTCCTACCCCCAGATCGACGACCTGGCGGCGCTGGCCAAGAACGCGGGCACCGGGTCCCTCACCGAGAAGACCGCGGCGGCCGGCACCCAAGTGGCGATCTGGCGCCACTCGGACGGCGCGGACGTCCAGGCCATCGACCCGCAGGCGGAGAAGCTCGCGGACTGGCTGGAGGCCAAGGCGCAGAACGTCGCGGAGCCCAAGGCCTCGCTCAGCCTCGAGCCGAACGCGGTCTCCGGCAAGGCGGGCGGCCGCCTCGGCCCCGTCACGGTCCGCACCGACGCCGGGCAGGTCACCGTGAACCCGCCGGCCGACGCGGCCGCCAGCGGCATCAAGATCACGGACGCGGCCGGCAAGCCCGTCACCTCCGCGGTCAACGGCAGCAAGCTGTACTTCGACGTCCCGTCCCGGGCCGCGGACGGTACGGCGACGCTGACCGCGCAGGCCACCACCTCCGTGCCGGTGGGCCGGGCGTTCGCCGGGGTGACCAAGAGCCAGACCCAGATCCTGGCGGGCTCCAGTGAGTCCACGGTCTCCGCGAACGCCACCGCGACCTGGGCGAAGGCGGGCGCGATACCGGCCCTGTCCGCCAAGAAGAACTGCGTCAAGAACGGCGTGGACATCACCGCCACCAACAAGGGCGACGCGCCGTTCACCTTCGAGCTGATGGGCTTCAAGCACTCCATAGCGGCCGGTGCGTCCAGGACCGTCACCATCCCGGTCGCCGAGGACCAGGCCTACGACTTCACCATCACCGGACCCGGCGGCCTCACGAAGAACTTCAAGGGCGTGCTGGACTGCAAGACCACCGGCAGCACGATCACGACCGCAGGGGCGCCCGCGCCCCAGCCGAGCCCCGCCTCGGCCGGCGGCACCACCGCGGGTCTTGAGGGCGACCTCGCCGAGACGGGCGGCTCCACCGCCACCCCGAAGATCGCGGGCATCGCGGTCGTCCTGGTCGTGGTCGGCGGCGGCGCCGTCTTCTTCCTCCGCAAGAAGACGACCCCCACCGGGGAGTGAGCGAGCGTCAGCGCAACGCGAGGCCGCGCTGACGAAGGCCCCGGCAGGCCAGGCTCACGCCGAGCGTCCCGGGGCCGGCCTCTACCGTCAGCACTCGTGTGCGCTGCCCGTCGAGCTGTGAGGATGCCGCCGGTGCCGCCCGAGGTGTCTGACCCTCCATCCGGCCGCCGCATGCTGCCTTGTTGATGAGTCGTGCGCTCAGCGGGGTCCCTTGGTCGATCCCTGGCCGCGGCCGGGGTGGTCGCCGGAGTTCCCCTTGCCCGGCGCGCTCGTGGTGGAGGCGGCTGTGGTCGTGGGTAGCGCGGTGGTGGGTTCGTTGCTCTCGCCGCCGGTCTTGGAGGCGCTCGCCGAGGGGTTCGGGTTCGCGGACCCTCCGGGCGTGGCGGACGGGGCGGCGGTGGGTCCGGCGGTCGAGCCGGGCCGGTCCGTGGCCGTCGTCGAGCCGTCCTGTTCCTGCTTCTGCAAGTGCTTCTGCGTCCGCTCCTGCTGCCTCCAGGGCAGCGGGCCGCCGGAGGGCACCGAACTGAAGAATCCGGCTGTCGCGACGGCGATGAAGACAGCACAGAGCGCCGCGGCAGCGAGGACCGCACGGCGGAACAGCCGGCTGCGGCGGCCCGATGGATCGACGAAGACCGAGCCGTCGTTGTGCCCGACGTCGTCAGGCACAACCCCGTGACCGGTCGCCGCCGTCTCCTGCCACCCGTGCGCCGCCGCCGGATCCACGTATCCGTCATAAGCCTGGGCCCCATCGCCGTTCGGGTGGTACACGGCCGGCGGGCCCGGGGTGACGCCACCGTCCTGGTAGGCGCCGTTCCCCGCGTGTACGCCAAGGGTGCCGTCCGCGACGTTCGCTTGGTTCGCGTCGTACACACTCTCGGCGCCGCTTGCGCCGTACGCACCGTAGTTGCGCTGAGGGTCCCAGGACATGGGGGCAGAGTGTAGAGACTCCCTGCTGGGCACCGGCATGCGGGCCCTGGCCTGTGGACTGTCCGTGGACACACGAAGGGGGCGGTCGCACTCGACCGGCAGCTCCTGCCGTGCGGGGATGCCCGAAGCGACAGAAGATGGGTGCGTCCTCACGTCACCGGGCTTGTGCACGAAAGGCGGGTGCCATGACCTCCCTTGCCGGCGATGTATCAGGAGGCGCGCTCGGCACCCTCGCCAAGCGCGCCTGGCAGGTCCTCCTCGGTGCCGGAATCGCCGCCATCGCCCTGGGTGCCTGCATCCTTGCCTGGCCCGAGGCGACGCTGGTGGTGGTCGGTGCCCTCTTCGGTGTCTACCTGCTGGTCAACGGCGCTTTTCAGCTGGCGGGCGCCTTCGGGTCGCATGTGCCCGGCAGTATGCGGGTGCTGCATTTCGTCACCGGAGCGCTGAGCGTGCTGCTCGGACTGCTCTGCTTCCGCGGAGCGGCACAGTCGTTGTTCCTCTTGGCCCTGTGGATCGGATTCGGCTGGCTGCTCCGCGGGATCATGCTGGTGGTCGTGGCGGTTTCCACCGAGGGGCTGCCCGCCCGCGGCTGGCAGGTGTTCCTCGGCGCCGTCACCCTCCTGGCCGGCGTCGTACTGATCATCTTCCCGTTCGGCTCGCTCGCGGCCCTCGCTCTGGTGTCCGGCCTCTGGCTGATCGTTCTGGGCGTGGTCGAGGTGGTCTACGCCCTTCGTCTCAGATCTCTGGCAGCCCGCCACGCCGCCTGACCCAGCCGCCCCACGTGTGCCCGCACCGGACTTGACCGGACGGGTGCCGGCTTCCCGGTGTCTTCTGCCGACGGCTTCCCCGGCCGTCCCTGGGCCGTGCAAGCCGCCCGGCAGTGACCGATGGCGACATTCAGTGCCAGATCGACGACGAGTGCGATCAAGGAACGACCAGGTCATGGACCCTCGGCCATACTGGTTTCCTTCGCGGGGTGGCGGTCAGGCAAGATGGGGTGTATCTGCCCACCCACTCCTCCTGCCGGACGGTTTCTCTTGGCTGAGTTCATCTACACCATGCGCAAGACGCGCAAGGCGCACGGCGACAAGGTCATCCTTGACGACGTCACCTTGAACTTCCTGCCTGGCGCGAAGATCGGTGTGGTCGGCCCGAACGGCGCCGGTAAGTCCACCGTTCTCAAGATCATGGCGGGGCTTGAGCAGCCCTCCAACGGTGACGCGTTCATCTCGCCCGGATTCAGCGTCGGCATCCTCATGCAGGAGCCGAAGCTCGACGAGTCGAAGACGGTCCTCGAGAACGTCCAGGACGGCGCCGCCGAGATCATGGGCAAGCTGCAGCGCTTCAACGAGGTCGCCGAGCTGATGGCGACCGACTACTCCGACGCGCTGATGGAGGAGATGGGCAAGCTCCAGGAAGACCTGGACCACGCCAACGCCTGGGACCTCGACGCCCAGCTGGAGCAGGCCATGGACGCGCTGGGCTGCCCGCCCGGTGACTGGCCCGTCACCAACCTCTCCGGTGGCGAGAAGCGCCGCGTCGCGCTCTGCAAGCTGCTGATCGAGGCGCCCGACCTGCTGCTCCTCGACGAGCCCACCAACCACCTGGACGCCGAGTCGGTGAACTGGCTGGAGCAGCACCTCTCGAAGTACGCGGGCGCCGTTGTCGCCGTCACTCACGACCGGTACTTCCTCAACAACGTCGCCGAGTGGATTCTCGAGCTGGACCGCGGCCGCGCGCACCCGTACGAGGGCAACTACTCCACCTACCTGGAGAAGAAGGCCGCGCGCCTCAAGGTCGAGGGCCGCAAGGACGAGAAGCGCCAGAAGCGGCTCAAGGAAGAGCTGGAGTGGGTCCGGTCCAACGCCAAGGGCCGTCAGACCAAGTCCAAGGCCCGTCTTGCTCGTTACGAGGAGATGGCCGCCGAGGCGGACAAGATGCGGAAGCTGGACTTCGAGGAGATCCAGATCCCGCCGGGCCCCCGTCTGGGCTCGATCGTCGTCGAGGTCGAGAGCCTCTCCAAGGCGTTCGGTGAGAAGGTCCTCATCGACGACCTGAGCTTCACCCTGCCGCGCAACGGCATCGTCGGCATCATCGGTCCGAACGGCGCGGGCAAGACCACGCTGTTCAAGATGATCCAGGGCCTGGAGACGCCGGACGCCGGCTCCATCAAGGTCGGCGACACCGTCAAGATCTCCTACGTCGACCAGAGCCGCGCCAACATCGACGCCAAGAAGACGCTCTGGGCGGTCGTGTCGGACGAGCTGGACTACATCAACGTCGGCCAGGTCGAGATGCCGTCGCGCGCGTACGTCAGCGCCTTCGGCTTCAAGGGCCCGGACCAGCAGAAGCCGGCCGGAGTCCTCTCCGGCGGTGAGCGCAACCGCCTCAACCTTGCGCTCACCCTCAAGGAGGGCGGCAACCTGCTGCTCCTCGACGAGCCGACCAACGACCTCGACGTCGAGACCCTCTCCTCGCTCGAGAACGCGCTCCTGGAGTTCCCGGGCGCCGCAGTGGTCATCTCCCACGACCGCTGGTTCCTGGACCGAGTGGCGACGCACATCCTCGCCTACGAGGGCGACTCGAAGTGGTACTGGTTCGAGGGCAACTTCGAGTCGTACGAGAAGAACAAGATCGAGCGTCTCGGTGCGGACGCGACCCGCCCGCACCGTGCCACCTACAAGAAGCTCACCCGGGGCTGAGTCGGACATGGCCCGCCACATCTACCGCTGCCCCCTCCGCTGGTCGGACATGGACGCCTTCGGGCATGTCAACAACGTCGTCTTCCTGCGCTACCTGGAAGAGGCGCGGATCGACTTCATGTTCCGGCTGGCGCCGGGGGACGGCTCCCCGTCGTTCTCGGGCGGGTCCGTCGTGGCACGGCACGAGATCGACTACAAGCGGCCGCTGGTCCACCGGCACGAGCCGGTGATCATCGAGTCGTGGGTGACGAAGATCGGCGCGGCGTCGCTGACCATCGCGTACGAGGTCAAGGACGCCGAGGGCCCCGGCGCGCAGATCTATGTGCGGGCCTCGACCATCGTCGTGCCCTACGACATGAGTGCCGAGCGCCCGCGCCGGATCAGCGCGGAGGAGAAATCCTTCCTCCAGGAGTACCTGGACGACGCTGACGAGGGCGCTCTCGTCGCATGAGCGTGCCCGTGCAGAGTCTGCACCTTGCCGATGCGAGGGAGGCGGAGGATCTCGCCGCCTTCCTCGCCCGGTTGATCCACTACGATCGCGCCGCCGCGGTCAGGCTTCAGGCCTGGGGCGCCGGCAGGAATGAACACAGCCTCGCCGTTTTCGGGCGCCCGCCCTCCTTCGAGGTGCTCGCGATCCGTACGGCGCGGCTCGACGACCCCGTCGAACTGGATGTCACCGTCTCCGCGGGCGAGCTGCTGGAGTCCATCGGCGGGGAGAGCGGGGCGGAGTTCACCGTGCCCACCGCCGTCACCGGGCCCCCGTGGGCCGGTGTGCTGCCGCCCCGCGGCGGCTGGCGGGAGCTGACCGGGCTGCCCGAGGTGGGTGCGATGCGGGGCGCTGTGGCCGCCGCCGTCGCCGAGTTCCGCATCCGCGACGAGGCGCTGCCCGAAGAGCGCCGCACCCGCAGCGAGCGGGACCGTATCGGGCGCGAGATCTGGTCGCGCACCGTCGGCGGGACCGGGCTCCCGCTGCGTGCCGTGCACGCCGCCCAGTCGCTCGGCTTTCTGCGCCCGGGCGTCCCCGTTGCCCTGCTGTCCGCGGGCGCATGGCTCAGATTGCGTACACCCTTCGGGTCGATCGCCGTACGCACCAATGGTCTCGGCGGACTGAGTGTCACCCCCACCCGACCCGGTTAACCTCCGCCCAATGGGGCAGGCGCGCACGCACATGGTGCATCGTTGAGCGCGATACGCAACGCAATGCGGGGGTACGGATGACGGAAAAGTCCAGCGCCGTGCAGTCGGTGGACCGCGCAGTGAGCGTGCTCGAGAGCCTCGCCCGGCACGGTGAGGCGGGCGTCACGGAGATCGCCGACGAGCTGGGCGTGCACAAGTCGACCGCGTTCCGGCTGCTCGGGGCGCTGGAGAACCGCGGCCTGGTCGCCCAGTCCAAGGACCGGGGCAAGTACTACCTCGCGGCGGGAATGCTCCGCCTCGCGGGCGCCGCCGCCATCCGGCTCGACATCTCGCAGGAGGGCACACCGCTCTGTCGTGAACTGGCCGACGAGGTGGGCGAGACCGTCAATATCGCGATCCTGGACGACGACGCGGCCGTCAATGTCGCCCAGGCCCGCGGGGCCGCCTCGGTGACAACCTACAACTGGCTCGGCCGGCGCACGCCGCTGCACGCCACCTCCAGCGGCAAGATCCTGCTCGCGTACGCCCCGGTGGCCGCCCGGGACCGGGCACTCGCCGCCGGACTCGAGCGGTTCACGGAGCGTACGGTCACCTCGGCCGCCGAGCTGGGCGCGCAGCTCACCACGGCCGCCGGGCAGGGGTACGCCCTCGCGGTCGAGGAGCTGGAGATCGGGCTGAACGCGGTCGCGGCGCCGGTGTACGCGCACGACGGGGTGGTGACCGGGGCGCTCAGCGTCTCCGGGCCCGCCTACCGGATGGGCGAGGAACTGCTGCCGAAGCTGGCCAAGCGGACGATGGCGGTGGCCGAAGAGCTCTCCCGCCGTATGGGCTACGGGGGTTGAACCCCGGCGGCTACAGGGGCTGAACCCAGCGGCTACGGGAGTTGAACCCGGCGGTCTGTTTCGGCCAGCGGTCCGCGGCTCGCGGCGGCGCCCTCTGGTGTTACATCGAGGGAAATCACACCGTGTGTTGACGCTCAGCCCTTGACGGTGACCGTGCGGCGTTCCCACTATGTCTCCCATCGCGCAACCCGTCGTGCACAGCGCAACAGCTGGGGGTTGAGGCATGCCCAGTACATCCGCCGGCGCATCCGTCGGCACGCCCGTCGTCATCATCGGGGCCGGCATCGTCGGCTGCTCGCTCGCCGATGAACTCACCACACGCGGCTGGACCGACGTCACGGTCCTGGAGCAGGGCCCGCTGCCCGCGCCCGGCGGCTCCACCTCGCACGCACCCGGACTGGTCTTCCGGACCAACCCGTCCCGCACGATGACCTCCTTCGCCGCCTACACCGTCGAGAAGTTCACCGCGCTGGGGGCCTTCGACGCGGTCGGCGGCCTCGAAGTCGCCACCACCGAGGCGCGGTTGGCGGATCTGCACCGCAAGGCCGGGCTCGCCGCCTCCTGGGGCGTACCGGGCGAGGTGCTCGGCCCGCGCCGTTGCAAGGAGCTGTGGCCGCTGCTGGACGAGGAGCGGGTCCTCGGCGGCTTCCACACCCCGGGCGACGGGCTGGCGCGCGCCCTGGACGCGGCCCGGGCCCAGATGGAGCGGGCCAGGGCCCGCGGCGCCCGCTTCCTGGACCGGCACACCGTCACCGGCATCGAGCGGGAGCGCGGCCGCGACGGCAGCCGGGTCACCGCAGTCGTCACCGACCGCGGCTCCTTCCCGGCCGGCCATGTCGTCTCCGCGGCCGGGTTCTGGGGCCCCGTGATCGGCGCGATGGCCGGGGTCGACGTACCGCTGCTGCCGCTCGCCCACCAGTACGCGAGGACCGCAAGCCTGGACGGCACGACCGAGGGTCCGGACGGCACGACCGAGGGTCCGGGCGGCACGACCGAGGGACTGCCGATCCTGCGGCACCAGGACCGCGATCTCTACTTCCGGCAGCACGGCGACCGCATCGGCATCGGTTCCTACGCCCACCGGCCCATGCCCGTCGACCCGTTCGCCGTCCCGGCCTACGACGACGCACCCGTCATGCCGTCCTCCCTCGCCTTCACCCCGGACGACTTCGCGTCGAGCTGGGACGACGCGGTCGAGCTCCTGCCCGCCCTCGAGGAGAGCGCGGTGGACGAGGGCTTCAACGGGGTCTTCTCCTTCACCCCGGACGGGATGCCGGTCCTGGGTGAATCCCGCCGGCTGCGCGGTTTCTGGCTCGCCGAGGCCGTCTGGGTCACCCACTCCGCCGGAGCCGCCCGGGCCGTCGCCGAGTGGATGACCGACGGACGGCCGGGCACCGACATCCACGAGTGCGACATCGCCCGCTTCGAGGAGGCACAGCGCTCACCCGCGTACGTCGCCGAGCGCAGCGCGCAGAACTTCGTCGAGGTGTACGACGTCATCCACCCCCTCCAGCCCCTTGAGCAGCCCCGCCCGCTGCGTACCAGCCCCTTCTACGGCCGGCAGCAGGAGCTCGGCGCGTACTTCCTGGAGGGCGGGGGCTGGGAGCGGCCGCACTGGTACGCGTCCAACTCCCCGCTCACGGAGGAGCTGCCGGTCCCCGGGCGGGACGCGTGGTCGGCGCGGTACTGGTCGCCGATCGCCGCCGCCGAGGCGAAGGCCACCCGCGAGAGGGTCGCGCTGTACGACATGACTCCGCTGCGCCGCCTCGACGTGACCGGGCCCGGCGCGCACGCCTTCCTCCAGCGGATGACCACCAACCAACTGGAGAAACCCGTCGGCTCGGTGACGTACACCCTGCTGCTCGACGAGACCGGCGGCGTACGGTCCGATCTGACGGTGGCCCGGCTGGCGGACGAGAGCTTCCAGGTGGGTGCCAACTCGCCCGCCGACCTCGACTGGCTGCTGCGGCACGCGCCCGCCGCCGTGCAGATACGGGACATCACCCCCGGCACCTGCTGCATCGGAGTCTGGGGGCCGCTCGCCCGCGAGCTCGTCCAGCCGCTCACCCGCGACGACTTCGCGCACCGAGCCTTCGGCTACTTCAAGGCCCGGCAGACGTACATCGGCCAGGTGCCGGTCACCGCGCTGCGGCTCAGCTACGTCGGCGAGCTGGGCTGGGAGCTGTACACCACGGCAGATCTCGGGCTGCGGCTCTGGGACACCCTCTGGGAGGCGGGACAGCGCCTCGGGGTGGTCGCGGCGGGCCGCAGCGCCTTCAACTCCCTGCGGCTCGAGAAGGGCTACCGGGCCTGGGGTCAGGACATGACCGCCGAGGACAGCCCGTACGAGGCGGGGCTCGGCTTCGCGGTACGGCTGGACAAGGGGGACTTCACCGGCCGGGACGCCCTCGACCCCGAGCGGATGCCGCGCCGTCTCACCTGCCTCACCCTCGACGACCCGGCGGCCGTAGTCCTCGGCAAGGAGCCCGTGTACCTCGACGGCGCACCCGCCGGATATGTCACCAGCGCCGGATACGGCTACACGATCGGCCGCTGTATCGCGTACGCCTGGCTGCCGCCGCTGGAGCCCGGCACCGCCGTCCATGTGGAGTACTTCGGCGAGAAGGTCGCGGCGACCGTCGCCGAAGAGCCCCTGTTCGACCCCAAGATGACTCGCATCCGCCGCTAGAAGGGATACACATGGCGCCCGCGTACGACGTGATCGTCCTCGGCCTCGGAGGCATGGGCAGCGCCGCCGCCGCGCATCTCGCCACCCGTGGCGCGCGCGTGCTGGGCCTGGAGAAGTTCGGCCCGGTGCACAGCCGCGGCTCCAGCCACGGTGGTTCGCGGATCACCCGTCAGTCCTACTTCGAGGACCCCGCCTACGTCCCGCTGCTGCTGCGCGCCTACGAGCTGTACGAGGAGCTGGAGCGGGACACCGGCCGCGACATCGCCACCCTGTGCGGCGGGGTGATGGTCGGCAGGCCCGAGTCCCGTACCGTCTCCGGCTCCCTGCGCTCCGCCGAGCAGTGGGACCTGCCGCACGAGATGCTCGACGCGAAGGAGATCCGCCACCGTTTCCCGACGCTGACGCCCGCCGACGACGAGGTCGCGCTGTACGAGGCGCGGGCCGGGCTGCTGCGGCCGGAGAACACCGTCGCCGCCCACCTCCAGCTCGCCACCCAGCGCGGCGCCGAGCTGCACTTCGAGGAGCCGGTCACCCGTTGGGAGCCGTACCGCGACGGAGTCCGCGTCCACACGGCCGAGAACACCTACACCGCGGGCCAACTGGTCATCTGCCCCGGTGCGTGGGCGCCGCAGCTGCTCACCGACCTGAAGGTGCCGTTCAGCATCGAGCGGCAGATCATGTACTGGTTCCAGCCCGAGGGAGGTACCGGGCCGTACGTCCCCGAGCGGCACCCCATCTATGTCTGGGAGGACGCGGCGGGCGTCCAGATCTACGGCTTCCCCGCCATCGACGGACCCGACGGCGGCGCGAAGGCCGCGTTCTTCCGCAAGGGGACCGTCTGCACGCCCGAGACCATCGACCGCACCGTCCACGACCATGAAGTACGGGAGATGGCCGAGCAGTTGGGGTCCTGCCTCCCGACCCTGCCCGGCACCTTCATCAAGGCCGCCACCTGCATGTACTCCACCACCCCCGACGAGCACTTCGTCATCGCCCGGCACCCGGCACACACCGGTGCCGTCACCGTCGCCTGCGGATTCTCCGGGCACGGCTTCAAGTTCGTGCCCGTGGTCGGCGAGATCCTCGCCGACCTGGCGCTGGACGGCACCACGCACCACCCCATCGAGCTCTTCGACCCCGGTCGCATCGCGACCGCGCCCGCCTGATGGAGGCCGCCACCATGACGACCACGCCGACCACGCCGCTCTCGTCGAGCCTGCTCGCCACGCTCCCCGGGCACTGGTACACCGATCCCGGGCTCTTCGCGCGGGAGCAGGAGAAGATCTTCGAGTCGCTCTGGTTCTGCGCGGTGCGCTCGGGCGATCTGGCCGGGCCCGGCGCGTTCCGTACGGTCCAGATCGGGCGCGAGAGCATCGTGATCACCCGCAACCGCGACGGGGAGCTGCGAGCCTTCTTCAACGTCTGCCGGCACCGCGGGGCCCGGCTGTGCACCCAGGAAGCGGGCGAGGTCCGCCGTACGCTGCGCTGTCCGTACCACGCCTGGACCTACGACCTGGACGGGCGGCTGGTCGCCGCGCCCAATCTGGCGAAGATGCCCGACATCGACCGCGCCGCGTACGGCCTGCGCACCGTCGCGCTGCGGGAGTGGCTCGGCTACGCCTGGGTGTGCCTGGCGGACGAGCCGCCGTCCTTCGAGGAGTCGGTCATGGGCGGTGTCGTCGAGCGGCTCGGCGACACCGCGGCCATCGAGCGCTACCGCACCGAGGACCTCGCCCTCGGCAAGCGCATCACCTACGACGTCGGAGCCAACTGGAAGCTGATCGTCGAGAACTTCATGGAGTGCTATCACTGCGCCACGATCCACCCCGAACTGACCTACGTGCTCCCGGAGTTCGCCCGTGGATACGCCGCCCAGTACTACGTCGGACACGGCGCGGCCTTCGCGGAGGGCGCGAAGGGCTTCACCGTCGACGGCGGCGAGGGCTTCGACCGGCTGCCGGGGCTCGCCGACGAGCAGGACCGCCGCTACTACGCCGTCACCGTCAAACCGCAGGTCTTCATCAACCTCGTCCCCGACCATGTGATCGTGCACCGGATGTTCCCGATGAGCCATGACCGTACGGTCGTCGAGTGCGACTGGCTGTACGCGCCCGAGATCGTCGACTCCGGGGCGGACATATCCCGCTCCGTGGAACTGTTCCACCGGGTCAACGTCCAGGACTTCGACGCCTGCGAGCGCACCCAGCCCGCGATGGACTCGCGCGCCTACCGGGCGGGCGGGGTGCTGGTGCCCAGCGAGCACCACATCGGCGCGTTCCACCGCTGGGTCGCGGAGCGGGTGGGCTCCTGACCGCGCCGGCCGGCGGTGCTCCGGCCGGCGGTGCTCCTGCGGCGGTGTTTCGGCGGCGGTGATTCGGCGGCGGTGATTCGGACGGCGGCGTCTCAGCCGGTGGTGTCCTGGCCGGTGGTGTCCTGGTCGGCGGTGTTCACCATGGAGGCCGCGGCGTAGGTGAGGTAGTTCCAGAGGGTCCGCTCGTGCTCCTCGGAGAGCCCCAGCTCGTCGACCGCGGTGCGCATGTTCCTCAGCCAGGCGTCGTGCGCGGCCCGGTCGACGGTGAACGGCGCGTGGCGCATCCGCAGACGGGGGTGGCCGCGGTGGTCGCTGTAGGTGCGGGGGCCGCCCCAGTACTGGATCAGAAAGAGGACGAGCCGCTCCTCGGCCGGGCCCAGGTCCTCCTCCGGGTACATCGGCCGCAGCAGCGGGTCCTCGGCAACGCCCTGGTAGAAGCGGTGAACGAGGCGCCGGAAGGTCTCCTCGCCGCCGACCTGCTCGTAGAAGGTCTGCTCCTGAAGGGTGCCGCGCGGAATCTCTTTCACGTAATAGGCCTCGCAATGTCTCTCTGGTCAGCCCCGAGGGGTGTCGGCCGGGGGTCCGGCCCGTGGCCGAGCCGCAGTCGGGTGCAGCCCCCCGGGAGTCTCCTGGGAGCCCCCTGGGAGATGCGGCACCTGTCCATGGTCTCAGACGGCCCGGCCGAGGACCCCGGACCTAGGACTACTCAGCCACTCGCCTCAAGGACCGACACGCAGGAAAGTGGAGATATGGGTGCACACGTGGACCAGTACGCCGAGCCCGCCGTCGAGGCACGACGCTCGCTGGTGCGCGACATCGTCGCCGACGGCGGTCTGACCGACCCGGCCTGGCGGGCGGCGTTCGAAGAGGTGCCGCGGCATCTGTTCGTGCCGTACTACTTCGCGAGCCGGTCGGGCGCCTACGAGCGGCTGTGGTGCGAGGACCCGGATCCGGTGCGACGGGTGCGGTGGCTGAGAGGGGCGTACGAGGACGGGCCGCTCGCCACCCGGGTGCGCGACGGCCGTCTCTTCTCCTCCAGCAGCCAGCCTTCCCTGATGGCGCGGATGCTCGAAGAGCTCGATGTACGGGACGGGGACGCCGTTCTCGAGATCGGCGCGGGCACCGGCTACAACGCGGCGCTCCTTTCTCACCGGCTGGGCGACGGCCTGGTGACGACCGTCGATCTGGAACCGGAGATCACCGAGTCCGCGCGGTCGCATCTGGCCGTCGCCGGCTACCGCCCGGCCGTGATCACCGGCGACGGGGCGCGTGGCTGTCCCGAGCGCGCGCCCTTCGACCGGATCATCGCGACCTGCACCCTGCAGTCCGTGCCCTTCGACTGGCTGCCGCAGTGCCGGCCGGGGGCGCGGATCCTGGCGCCGCTCTCCACCGGGCTGATCACGCTGCGCGTGCGGGACGAGGACGGGCAGGGCCACAGCGCGGAGGGGCACTTTCTGCGGACCTCCGCCTACTTCGTACCGCTGCGGGGCGGCGTGCTGCGCCCGGAGGGGCACATCGGCGGGCTGCCGCGGCGCGCGATCGAGAACGACCTCTTCCGCTTCCTGCTGACCCTGACCGCGGGCAGCCTGGATCCGCACGAGGCGCTCTCGCTGTGGGAGCGCGAGCGGCGGCCGCAGCGGGACCGGTTCGGGGTCACCGTCAGCGGACGCCACCAGTGGGCCTGGCTGGACGACCCCGAAGGGCCGTACACCTGGCCGCTCGGCACACCGGCCGGCTAGCGGCGCCGGATGCGCCGGCCGCGGCGGGCGCCGAGGAGCCCTGGCCGCGGCGGATGCCGAGGACGCGCTAGCCGCGGCGGACCGTGATGGTCGTCCAGGCCCCGACATGGACCCGGTCGCCGTCGTTCAGCGGGATCGGGACATAGGGCTGGATCGGGTCCTCGGCGAGGTTGACCGTGGTGCCGTTGGTGGAGTTCTGGTCGACGACCGCCCAGGATCCGTCGGGCTGCTGCACCAGCACCGCGTGCTGGTGCGAGACGCCCGGGTCCTCCGGCGGCACGGACAGGTCGACGTCCGGGGACTCGCCCGTGGACTGCCTGCGGCGGCCGATGGTGATCTGGCTGCCCGTGAGCGGGAGGTGCTGCTCGGGGGAGTACGCGGGCAGATTGAGGCCGGTCGCCTCGGGGCCGCTGCGCTGCATCATCGCCAGGAAGTACTCGCGATCGGGCGCGACGACGGCGGTCCAGCCTGCGGGGCTCTGGTACTGGGGCGGCTGAGGGTGCCCCTGGTGGCCGGGCTGCTGGGCGTGCTGTTGGGCGTGCTGCGGCGGCATCGGCTGCTGCGGGCCCTGCTGCGGCCCCTGCTGCTGGAAGGGCGACTGCTGCTGCGGCGCCTGGGGCTGGAAGGGCGACTGCTGCTGCGGTGCCTGGGGCTGCGAGGGCGGGGGCAGCATCCAGTCGTCGCCGCCACCTGTGTGCTGGGGCTGCGGCGGCGCGGGCGGAGCCGACTGCTGGTACGAGGGCGGCGCCGGCGGACCGGGCGGGCCCGGCTGCTGCTGGAAGGGCGGCGGGGGCGGCGGACCGCCCTGCTGCTGGAAGGCCTGCGGCGGCTCGTTCATCAGCGGCTCGGCCGGCCGGTTCATCTGCGAGGGCCGCGAACTCTGGTACTCGTACGGATCACGCGGCTGCGGCGGTTGCTGCTGCTGAGGGGGCGGCGGAGGCGGCCCCTGCTGGGACTGGAAACCCGGCGGCAGGTTCAGCCCCGCGGACTGCTGCTGGGGCGGGGCCAGGGGCGTGTAGGACGTCGCCGTATGCGTGAGGAAGTTGTACCGGCACTCCTCGCAGAACGGGGCCATGGCCTCGCGCGGGGTGCGGCACTGGGGGCAGAGCTCCGCCTGTGCGGTGGCGTTCGGGTCGCCCTGGCCGGGGTATCCGTAGCCGGGCGGCGGTGGCGGGGGCGGCGGCATGGCACCCGCGGGAGCGCCGGCACCGGCCATGCGGTGGCCACAGACCTCGCACCAGTCGTCGGAACCCGACTGGTGTCCGTTCGGGCAGGTCGGCATGTCGGCGCTTCCCCCTCTCCTCGTCCGGCCCGAGGGCCGTTCACATCGGTACTTTTGCTGCTACTTCTTCACGCGAACTGTCTTGGTGGAGCGCGTTTCGAGGGTCATCTCGTCGGCTTCCGCGACCTTCGCCTTCAGTCGCACAGTACCGGTCGCCGCATCGACGACGTCCACCACCTTCGAAAGGAGTTTCGCAGTGTCCTCGTTCCCGGAATCCGCCGCGAGCTGCACCGCACGGCCCAGCTTCGCGGTCGCGCCGTCGAAGTCGCCCGACTTGCGGGCATCCAGACCTTGTTGGATGACTTGTGCCAGTTCGGCCTGTCCTGTGTAGTGCGCGACCTGCGGATTGATCGATGTGGATGCCGTCATGTCGTCCGTCCACACCGCCCGAACGAGACCCTGCGACAGCACCTGGGGAGCGCCGCCGTCCGCCGCCGGAATGATCAGCGACGCCCGGGCCGCGAGCATCTCCTGCCCGACCCCGGCCTCCGGGACCTGTACGCACACGTGGTAGTCGCGGGACTCGTCGCCCCAGGAACCGGTGGGGTAGTCCCCGGCCCGCGGCCCCGCCTCCGTACGCCGCCCGGTCAACTCCTCAACCGTCGGGGCCACTTGCTTGACGAACTTGATCTCCACGCCGACGGGCGTCCACAGCCGCAGCGCCACGTCCGCGACCTCCTTGCCCATCGCGTTCTCCATCATCCGCGTGAAGTCCGCGGACAGCTCGTCCGGGTTCGCGACGATGTCGGCCGTGCCGAGCAGTGCGGAGGCGATGGCGGTGACCTCCTTGACCTCCCAGTCCGTGCCGACCCCGCGGGCGTCGCAGGTGAAGCGGCCGGCATTGGCGTCGAGCGCGGCCCGCAGATCCTCCGGCGACTCGTGCTCATTGCGTCCGTCGGTGAGCAGGATCCCGTGGCGGATGGCGACATCGGAGGAGGACAGCAGCCGGTCGGCCAGCCGCAGCCAGGTGCCGATCGCGGTGCCGCCGCCCGCGCTGAGCCGACGCAGGGCCTCCTTGGCCTGGGTGCGGGTCTGCGGGTCGGCGACCGCGAGACGGCCGTTTCCGGGGTAGACCTCGTTCGCCACATGCGTACCGGCGACCACCGCGAAGGCCGTGCCGTCGCGCAGGGTGTCGATCGCGGCGGCCGTCGCGTCACGGGCGTTGCGCATCTTCGTCGGCGGATAGTCCATGGAGCCGGAGCAGTCGACCATGATCACTACAGCGGCGCTCGGCCCCTGCCCCGGTATGTACGAGGGGGAGGCCGACGCTCCGGTCAGCGGCGCGCCGCCGCTGGTGCCGCCTCCGGTGGAGGTGACCGTGACGATCGCGTTGACCTCGCGGCCGCCCTCCGGCAGGTATGCGTTCTGATACACCTCGACGGAGAACTGCGGCACCTGGGACTTGGAGAAAACGGCCATCTGCATCGGCTCCTTGAGGCTCCACTGTGGCAGAGATGAGTAAAGAGGGGCAGCGGGCGGCAGGCAGCGGGTGGCAGCTCGGCGCCCGGCAGCCCGACGGGCGGCAGTTCGGCGGACCGACGGACAAAGAGGGCTCAAGCGCTGTTGTAGGTCGATCCTGCCCCTTGCGACGGCACGGCGAACGGCAGGACCGCCACTGTTACGTTGTCGTGGCCCCCACCGTCGAGCGCATGCCCGACCAGCACCTGCGCACTGTGCAGCGGCCGTCCCGCAGCATCCACGGGGATGGCGCGGGCCATCTCCTCGGCGCCCTCCGCGTAGTTCCACAGGCCGTCCGTGCAGACCACGACCACACCGGAGCGATCCGGCTTGAACGAGGCGGTGTGCGGCTCGAGTTCGTACGCATCGGCCCCCAGCCAGCCCGTGATGGCGTGGGCGCGCTCGTCGGCGTACGCCTCCGCCTCGCTCATCAGGCCGGCCGCGACCATCTGGGCGGCCCAGGAGTCGTCCTCGGTGAGCCGCGCGGGCGGGCCGCTGCGGTCGTCGGGCACCCAGTAGGCGCGGCTGTCGCCGACCCAGCCGACGACCAGCAGACCGGCGGCCGTCACCGCGCCCACGATCGTGCACGCGGGCGCGTTCTGGTGGCGGTGCGGATCGTGCTCCATGGCTTCCCCGTGACCGGGCTCGGCGGCGAGGGAGTTGACGGCCTCGGAGGCGGCGACGATCGCCTCGTGCATGGCCTGCTGGGGATGCGTGCCACGGGGCAGCGTCTCCAGGAGCACCTCGTTGGCGGCGCTCGCGGCGGCGGCCGATGCCTCGTCGGGGCGGGTCGCCGAGGAGACGCCGTCGCAGACGATCGCGACCACGGCCGGGGAGCCGTCGGGCAGGGCGGTGGAGGACACCGCGAAGGAGTCCTCGTTGCGGTGGTGACGCAGCCCGCGGTCGCTGACAGCGGCGACGGAGCCCAGCTCCTGCTCCATGTGGTCGCGTTCGCGGGGCTGGGCGTGGCCGCAGTTCTCGCAGTAGCCGTCGGTGTCGACATGCCCGGCGCGGCACGCCACACAGAGCTTGGTGCCGGCCGGGGGAGTGGGCGCGGCCGGGGGGACGGGCACGGATTCCACGGCCCGCGGATCGGCGGCCACGGCGGTCCCGGCCTCGGGTGCGGCCAGCTCGAAGTCCTCCGACGGGCCGGGCGAGGTGCCCGGTGCAGGGCCGGCCGGGCCCGCCGAAGCGTCCGCGGACGACTCGTGGCGGGGCGGGCCGTCGAAACGCACCGGCGAGACGGGCAGTTGGCCGCCGCCCGAGTCCGTTCCCGGCAGGTCTTCGGGCAGGTGCACCGGCGCAGGGGTGCCCGCGGTGTCCGTCCCCGTGGCCCTCGGCCACTCCACGGGTGTACCGATCGCGATCGTGGGGTGGTCGTCCGGCGGCGCGGGCACGACCGACAGGTCGTACCCGCACGCACCGCAGAACAGGTCACCCGTCTCCAGCGGCTCCTCGCAGCTGGGGCAGGTCGACCCGGCAGTCAGCTGGTGCATCTGAGACATCACTCACACCCACGTCCGGGGGCGGAAACGGTTCGCCCGCTCCACCAGGTCTATCCGCTCCTCGCCGCGCTGGGCGAGCCGGGCGAGCACCCGGTACGAGCGTTCCAGCCCGAAGCGCAGGCCGCGCTCGTCCAGTTCGCTGCCGAGCAGCACGGTCTGTGCGCCTTGCGTGTTCGGTGCGTTCGGGTCGGACGGCCGGGCTCCGGGACTTCCGGAGAGTACCCAGTCCAGAGCCGTACCGAGTACTTCTGTGGACAACTGCTCGCGGCGCACAGCGTCCAGACCGAACTCCTTCAGGGCCTCCACCTGCGCGGCAGCCGCCGCCAGATCGTCTCTCAGCGCGTCGTGCGCGGCGCGTCGCCGCAGCCTCGCCCGTACCGCCGCGACCCGCGCCGCCGTGTAGTGGATCGACGCCTCCGGCACCGACTCCAGGGTCCGTACGGCCCCGTCCCGGTCGCCGGCCGCGAGCTGCACCCGGGCGAGTCCGAACGCCGCGCTGACATAGCTCGGGTCGGTCGTCCATACGAGGCGGTAATACTCCGCGGCGTTGTCCAACTGGCCGAGCACCTCGGCGCAGACACCCAGCGCCAGCTTGGGCGCGGGCTCGCCCGGGAACGCGTCGTAGATCGCGTCGAACGAGAGCGCCGCGACCTCGTTGTCCCCGGTCACCAGCGAGGTGAGGCCGCGGTACCAGACGACCCGCCAGTCGTCGGGCTGCCGGCTCTCCAGGGTCGCCAGCGCCCTGCCGGCGGAGTCCAGTTCGCCCATCTCCATGCGGGCGCGCAGCTCGCGCAGCAGGGTCTCGGGCGAGCCGGCGGCCGCGGAGTGCAGCGCGGCGATCAGTTCGGCGGGAGCGGAGGCCATCAGGCCGGCCAGGAAGCCGGCGTTGGGGTCGTTCGGATCGACGCGCGGTACGGGCAGCGCGAGCGAGGTCGCCCGGGCGTCGAGCACCGCGAGGTGCGGGGCGAGGGCCGGGTTCGCCGGGGGTGCGGCGAGGGTGCCCGGGGCCTCGGTGCGGGGCGCGGGGACCGCGGTATGGGTGGCGGCGTACGGAAGCACGGCAGGGGCGCCGCCGTGCCCGCCCGCGCCGTGCAGCCCGCCGTGCGCTCCGCCGTTCCCGCTCACGCCGGTGAACCCGCCCTGCGCGCCGGGCAGCTGCCCGGGTGGCCCGGCAAAGTTCACCCCTGCCGCGCCGTTCACCGCGTTGACCCCGACCGCGCCGTTCACTCCGACCGTGCCGTTCACCGCCGCGGACCGCGTCCCCCGGCGGCGGCCCGCCGGAGCGCCGGCCCTCCCGCCCAGCTGTGACACGTCACCCGTCAGCTCCGCGAACAACTCCGTGTCCGTGACCCGCAGTTCCGGGCCGAACAGCGTCGACAGCGACGGGCGCGGGCGGCCCGTCTGGATCGCCACGACCTCCCTGAGCACTCCCGTCAGCTGCTCCGCCATCTCCTGTGCCGAGGCGAAACGCCGCGCAGGATCCGGGTCCGTCGCCCGCACCAGCAGCCGGTAGAAGGACTCGTACGTATGGAAGACCTTGATGTTCTCCGGGTCCGGCAGGGAATCCACGAACACATTCGTGTAGCCCTGGAAGTCGAAGGTCAGCACGGCCAGCGTGCGGGCGACCGTGTAGAGGTCGGAGGCCACCGACGGGCCGGCCTCGGCGACCTCGGGCGCCTGGTAGCCGACCGTTCCGTAGATCGCGGACTCGTCGTCGTCCATCCTGCGGACCGCGCCCATGTCGATCAGTTTGAGCTGGTCCTGCTGCTGGATGGCGTTGTCGACCTTGAAGTCGCAGTACAGCAGGTTCCTGCTGTGCAGATGACCGAGCGCCTCCAGCGCCTCGATGCCGTACGCACACGCCTGCTCGACCGGCAGCGGATCCCGCTTGCCCGCCGGGTCCCGCCGTTCGTTGGCGATCTCCTTCAGCGACTTGCCGCCGACGTACTCCATGACGATGTAGCCGTCGAGCGAGCCGGTGCGCTGGTCGAGGTGCTCCACGAAGTTGTAGATCCGGACGATGTTGGAGTGCTCGATCTCCGCGAGGAAGCGGCGCTCCGAGATCGCGGCGGCCATGGCGTCCTGGTCGCCGGTGTCCAGCAGGCCCTTCAGCACGACCCAGCGGTCGGACACCGCGCGGTCGACGGCCAGATAGACCCAGCCGAGGCCGCCGTGGGCGAGACAGCCCGCGACCTCGTACTGCCCGTGCACGATGTCGCCCTCGACCAGCTTCGGTACGAAGGAGTACGGATGGCCGCACTTGGTGCAGAACCCTTCCGTACGGCCAGGACGCTCACCGCGCGAACGGCCCACCTGTGCCCCGCAGTCGGAGCGCGAGCAGTATCTCTTGCGTTCGGGGACCTCGGGGTTCGCCATCACCGCGGAGCGCGGGTCGGGGCGCGGCACGTCCGGTACGGAGACCAGGCCCGCGCCCAGACGGTTGCGGCCGGACGCACCCGTGCTGGTGCCGGAGCTGCGCACCGAGACCGACCGGGACGAGGTGCTGCTCCCGGTCAGCGAGCGCGACAGCCGCCCGGAGACGGACCGGCGCGAGGTGGACGAGCGCGACGAGGCCCGTGAGGAGCGTGAACTGCCGCGTGCCGAGGAGGAGCCCCGGCCGCCGCCCGTGATGCCGGTGGGCGGCGAGGAGACCATGCCGGTGGGTGAGACGACGGGGGCGAGCCCGCAGGTGTCGCAGTACAGCTCACCGCCGCCCATGTCCTCGTAGGAGCCCTCGCACCCGGGGCGCTGGCAGTCGTTCTTCTCGCTCACGAGTCCCCCCTGCGGTCAGTGGGCCCGGACGGTCCGGACTGTCTCGGTACCAGAGCTTCCGCGGCGGCCTGCTGATAGCGCAGCACCGCCTGCTCGGCGACGCGCAGATCGCACGGTGCGCTCCACAGCATCCGGCGGGCCGCGTCGTACCGCTCGATGAGCAGCGGGTCCTCCGCCATCCCGTGCCGGGCCATCTTCGCCTTGTACGCGTCCAGCCGGCCGCGCAGCTCGGCGCGGACCGCGAGCGGCGCGGTGACAGCGGTCAACGACTCGCGGGCGCGCAGCAGTTCGTCCTCCGCCTCGCGCTCCAGGGACTCGAGCAGCGGAGAGAGCCGGTTCCACTGGGAGTGCCTGCGGTACTCGGCGGCGGTGGCGAGCCGCTCGTGCAGCGCGGTCGGCGGACCGCTGACCGCAGGAACCTCGGAGGCCGCGATCTTGGCCAGCACCTCGCCGCGCGCCGACCGGGCCTCGGTCAGCGTCCGGTCGGCGCGCGAGAGTACATCCCGCAGCCGCATCAGCCGCGCCTCCGAGTCCTGCCGGACCTGGAGCACCGCCTCGATCTCGCGGCGGATGTCCTCCAGGGCGCGGGCCGCCCGGTCGTAGCGGTCGGTGTCGGGCCGGCCGCCGCCCGGGGCCGAACTGCCGGGCGCGGGCCGCCAGAACGCGAGCGGGTCGGAGATCACCTGGGCGCGGAGGGTCGACAGCTCATGGGTGATCGACTCCAGCTCGTCGCCCGCGGGGTGCTCCCCCGGCCGTACGCCGACGGAGTGCGCGAGCGAGCGGGTGCGCTGCAGCTCGGCGGAGAGGAGATCTATCCGGGCGGGCAGCGCGGACCACACCGAGTCGGCCGTCACCACCATGTTGAGCGAGCTCGCGTACAGCTTGTTCATCCGGGAGACCAGCTCCTCGAGCGAGAACTGCTCGGAGAGCTTGGCGGGCCCGGTGATCGAGGGCGCGGGGTGGGCGGCGGAGCTCGCGACCGTCACGCTGCGGCCGCGCAGCCGGTCGGTCAGCTCCACCAGGTCCTCACGTCCCGGCCAGCGCCGTCTGGCGCGCAGCTCCTGGGTGTCGTGCAGGGCGGCGGCGTACGCCTCGAAGTACCCCCACAGCAGGGTGATCTCCTGCTCGGCGGAGGCCCAGCGGTCCTTGGTGACGCCCGTCAGCTCGGCGCCTTCGAGGAGTCTGCGGCCCGCATGGTCCTGCAGGGCGAGGAGCGAGGTCTCGATGGCCTCGTGCTCCGCGCCGAGCCGCGCGAGCGCACGGTCCACCTCGTCCCGGTCCATCACCGGCCCTGGGGGTCGCCCCGCGAAGCTGGGGGAGGGTCCCGCGACGCCCATCGATCACCTCTCCGCTCTTCCTGGCAGGACTAGTCTTCCGCGTTCGGTCTGTCGCGTTGCTTTCGCATTGCTTTCGCGCTGTCTTCGCGCTGTTTCACGTGCTGCGCGTGGGTTGGCCTTCTTGGGTGTTCCGTCGGCTCCACGCGGTTCAGCCGTCCCGGTACTTCGGCTCCGGCGGCGCGGTGATCCCGGGCAGATCGGCCGCCAGCCACTTCGTGTACGCCTGCATCCAGGGGCCCTTGCGGTAGTCGACGAGCACGTGGTTCACCCGGCGCACCAGGTCGTTCTTGCCGAGCTTGGTGGCGACGCCGTAGTACTCGGTGGTGAAGGGCTTGCCGCCCTTCAGTTCGACGGCCGGATCCTGGGCCGCCTGGCCCGCCGCGAGGGCGTTGTCCGTGACCACCGCGTCGACCAGACCCAGCTGAAGCCTGACCAGACAGTCGAGCTGGTTGGGCACGGTGAGCCGGTCCTCGTCACCCGGCTTCCCGTCGTGCTCGTCCTTGAACGTCGCGCCGAAGCTGTTCTTCTCCAGGGCCTCGTACGCCGTCGAGCCTTCCGCCGAACAGACGTTCTTCCCGGCGAGGGACGTGTTGTACCCGGTGATGGAGGAGCCCTTGGGTGCGAGCACCTGCTGGCCCGTCTGGAAGTACGCGGTGGAGAACGCGGCCTGCTTGATGCGTTTGCAGTTGATCGTCATCGTACGGACGACGATGTCCACCGTGCCGTTGTCCAGCGCGGGTATGCGCTGGTTGGTCGGGATGGCGCGGAAGATGACGGCGTCGGGACTGCCGAGGATGTCGTCGGCGATGGCCCGGGCGAGATCGATGTCGAAGCCCTCGAGGTCGCTGGTGGCCGGATTGCGGTAGCCCCAGCGGTAGCTGTTCTGGTCAACGCCGACGATCAGCTTGCCGCGCTCCTTGATCGCGTCGATGTTCGGTCCGTCGTCGGCCGACGGGGGCAAGGAACGCTCCGGGTCCTCGCAGCTGTCCGCCTTGACGGCACCGGCCGATGCCAGGCCCTGGCCGGACGGCCCCGAACCGAGGGAGTCCGCGCCGCCGTGGGACAGCGGCAGCAGTGTGACGGCGGCGGTCAGCGCACAGGCCGCGGCCATCCCCGCGACGCCGCCCCAGCCGCGGAACCTGGTCCTCGCGCCGGTCATCGCTCCCCCTCTCACCGGTACTCCGAAAGCCTGCGGTTGATGCCGAGGACGGCGCCCGCAGCGCCCAGCACGGCCAGTGCCGCGGCTCCGATCGGCAGCCCGGTCAGCGCGCCGCGCCCGTTCTTCGCCGCCTCGGTGAACTCGCGCTGCTCGTGCCCGAGCGCATTCTCGAGCGCGGCGTCCACCTGGTCGAAGGACTGGCCGGTGGAGTCCTTGCTGCCGATGACCTTCTCCAGCGCGCCCTCGTAGTCGCCGGCCTTGTCGGTCTTGCTGGCGCTGTCGTGCCGGACCTTCCACTCGGACACGCCCTTGACGGCGTCCTCGACCGGTCCGCGTCCTTCGCCGTCGTCGGCGAGTTTCTGCGCCTGGCTCAGCTGCGTGCGGAGCTTGTCCATCCCGGTGATGTAGTCCGTTTCGTACTTGTCGCTCTTGCCGTCGTCGGTGAGGACGGCGCCCCGCGCGACAAGGGTGAGGTTCTCATTGGCGCGTGCCTTGAGGGAGTTGATCCGCGCGTCGTTGAGCACCTTGAGGGAATTCTGGCCGTGGGCCCTGGCGTCGTTCAGCTCGGCGCGGGCCACCGTGTGCCCCACGGCCAGCCAGAGCAGTACGACGGTGGAGGCGGCGGTGGCGGCGAGCAGCCCGTGGTTGAACACGCGGTTCGTGCGCCGGTAGTTGCGCCGCTGGGCCCAGACGAGCCCGCCCAGCGCCACCACGCCCACCACGATCGAGAAGAGGGGCCAGAAACGGGCGTCGTCGTCGTCCTGGTCGAGCCGGGCCGTCTCCGCGTCGTACAGCTTCTGCGCGGCGGGCAGCAGATCCTTGGTCATCTGCTCGTTCGCGAACCGCAGATAGGCGCCGCCGAGCGGCCTGCCCAGCCGGTTGTTGGCACGGGCCGTCTCGATCAGGCCCGTGTAGCGGGGGAGCTGCTCATTGAGGGCGGCTATCTGACGGCCGGACTCGCTGGAACTGTCGGTGTTCGTCGCGGCCTTGATCAGCAGCCGGGAGGCGCGTGCGATGTCCTTCTGGTACCGCTCGTGCACCTCGCGGGGCTCCTCCGCCCCGGCCAGGAAGCCGCTGGAGGCCGTAGTGTCCGCGTCGGCCAGCGAGCGGTAGATGGACGCGGCGTCCGCGCTCAGCGGCTGACTGCGGCTCACCACGTTGTCGGCCGCGGAGGCCCGGTCGGAGATCTCGAACGCCGTCACCGCGCCGAACGCGACCACCAGAGCGGCCAGTACGGCCCCGATGATCTGCAGCCGCCCGGGCTCGGTCGTCGCCGCCGTACGCAGCCGCTCCCTGCCCACGGCCCAGGCGCCGCGGCCCGCGGGCGGCTGTGCGGCCGGTGGCTGTGCGGGCGCGGGCGCATGCGTCGGAGCCGACTGGGGCGCGGTGCGCACATTCGGCGGGTATGTCACGTGACCTCCCCCTCGGTCGCTGACGTCGGCCCGCCCCCCGGCGGGTCTGGGGACGTTCCTGGCCAGCAGTATGGCCGCAATGACCGACACCTACACCAGGATTGACTGGATCTTGTTCCTTTCGCAGCAATCCAGGTCCTCGCCAGGCCGATCTCCCCACCATGAATACGCCTGCCGGCCTTGATCGGTTCCCGATGTGCGCCGGGTACAGCGGGGACTGGGCCATGCCCCGCACCCAGTGCACCGGCTTGGTCCGGATCGCGGGATCGTCCGGGTCGCAGCCCGTCCCGGCCCACAGCAACTGCCTGCACGCGTCGGCCACTTCCGCCGGGAAGGCCCCTTCGGGCTTCACGAACCCGTCCGCCCCGAAGCGCCTTCACGAACCCGTCCGCCCCGAAGTGCTCACGCAATGTCCCACGCGCCCGATCCTCACCCCGTGCTTCCGCTCTCCCTTTTCGGGGCGATGCGTACGTTCAAGGCGATGCGTAGTGCGCGCGCAGCCGGGCGCGGGCCTCGGCCGGGGCCCCCGTGCGGTCCAGGCCCAGCAGGGCCGCCCCCAATACCGGCGGGGCCGTCACCACCTCGATGACCGCCTTGGGGGCCTTCGCCGCCAGCAGCTTGCCGATCTGCTCGTCCAGCTCCGCGTGCCGGGCCGTCAGGACGCTGCCGCCCAGCAGCACCGGAACCTCTTCGTCGAGCAGTTCCAGGCGGGCCAGGGCGACCGTGGACAGCGCGACGACCTCCTGCGCGAGCCGGTGCACCAGCGAGCGGGCGACCGGGTCGCCCGCCGCGCCGATGGCGAAGAGGACCGGGGGCAGCTCATGCTTGCGCGCGGAGGGGATACGGCCCCGATGCAGCGCCTCGATCAGGGCGTACATGGAGTCCAGGCCGAAATGCGCAGGCAGCGCACGGGCCAGGGCCGTCGGCTCGCCGCGGCCGTCCTCCGCCCGCGCCGCGAACCACAGCGCTTCCTCCGCGAGACCCGAACCCCCGCCCCAGTCGCCCGAGATCCGGCCGATCGCGGGGAAACGGGCGGTACGGCCGTCCGGCAGCATGCCCACGCAGTTGATCCCCGCGCCGCACACCACCGCGACGCCGCGCGGCTCATCCACCCCCGCGCGCAGGATCGCGAAGGTGTCATTGCGTACCTCGGTCGAACGGCCCCAGCCGCGCGCCTGCACCGCCGCCGCCAACTCGCGCTCCTCGACCGGAAGATCGGCGTTGGCGAGGCAGGCGGAGACATGCGCGACGAAGGGACGCCCGGACCCGGCGGTGATACCGGCGTCCGGGAAACCGGCCGCGGCCGCGGTCGCGGCCGCCGCCACCGTCCGGGCAAGGGAGTCGACGGCCGCCTCGACACCGACCGCAGGCGGCTGGAAGCCACCGCCGCGGGCCCTGCCGAGGACGGTTCCGTCGGCGGCGACCACCGCGACGTCGGTCTTGCTGTTGCCGGCGTCGATGGCCAGGACGCCACGTGCGGTCATGCCCACGCGAGGTGCTCCCGGTTGTGCGCGATCAGCTTGTCGGTGAGCGCCTCGGCGTACTCGTACTGGCCGATCAGCGGATGCGACAGCAGCGCCTTGAAGACACGGTCGCGGCCGCCGCGCAGGGCGGCCTCCAGCGCCAGGTCCTCGTACGCCGTCACCTGTGCGACAAGCCCCGCGAACAGCGGGTCGAGATCGGGCACGGCGAGCGGAGTGGCGCCGCTCCCGTCGACCCGCGCCTGCACCTCGATCACCGCGTCGTCCGGCAGGAAGGGCAGCGTGCCGTTGTTGCGGGTGTTCACCACCTGCACCGGGCTGCCGCTCCCGCCCAGCAGCGCCGCCGCGAGATCCACGGCTGCCTCCGAGTAGAAGGCGCCGCCGCGCTTGGCGAGCAGCTCCGGCTTCTCGTCGAGTGCCGGATCGCCGTACATCCGGAGCAGCTGCTTCTCCATCTCGGCGACCTCGGCAGCCCGGGAGGGCTTGGTGCGCAGCTCCCGTACGGCCTCGTCGTGCGCGTAGAAGTAGCGCAGGTAGTACGAGGGGACGACACCGAGCCGGTCGAGCAGCGGGCGTGGCAGCCGCAGATCGTCCGCGAGGGCGTCACCGTGCTCGGCCAGCAGCTTCGGCAGCAGATCCGCGCCGTCGGGACCACCGATACGTACACCCGTCTCCCAGGTCAGGTGGTTGAGGCCCACATGGTTCAAGTGGACGTCGGCCGGGGCGACGTCGAGGAGTCTCGCGAACCGGCGCTGGAAGCCGATGGCGACGTTGCACAGACCGACGGCCTTGTGTCCGGCCTGCAGCAGCGCCCGGGTCACGATGCCCACCGGATTGGTGAAGACGATGATCCACGCGCCGGGATTCGTCCGCCGCACCCGCTCGGCGATGTCGAGGACGACCGGGACGGTGCGGAGCGCCTTGGCGAGGCCGCCCGCGCCCGTCGTCTCCTGCCCGATGCAGCCGCACTCCAGCGGCCAGGTCTCGTCCCGGTGGCGCGCCGCCTGCCCGCCCACGCGCAGTTGCAGCAGCACCGCGTCGGCGTCCGCGACACCCGCGTCCAGGTCGGAGGTGGTCACGATCCTTCCGTCGTGGCCCTGCTTGGCGAAGATCCGCCGCGCCAGGCCGCCGACCAGCTCGAGACGGTCGGCCGCGGGGTCGATGAGGACCAGCTCGGTCAGGGGCAGGGTGTCGCGCAACCGCGCGAACCCGTCGATCAGTTCGGGGGTGTAGGTGGAGCCTCCCCCCACGACAGCGATCTTCTTCGCCCGGGGGTTCGGGGGTTGTCCCCCGTGGGGATACAGCATGGTCAGCCCTTCACTCCGGTCAGTGTGACGCCCTCGATGAAGGCCTTTTGCGCGAAGAAGAAGACCACGATCACCGGTGCCATGATCATCACCGTAGCGGCCATGGTCAGGTTCCAGTCGGTCTGATGGGCACCCTTAAAGGACTCGAGGCCGTAGCTCAGGGTCCAGGCGGCCGGGTTCTCGGAGGCGTAGATCTGCGGTCCGAAGTAGTCGTTCCAGCAGTAGAAGAAGTGGAAGAGGGCCACCGCCGCGATGGCCGGCTTCGCCATCGGCAGCACGATCCTCACCATCGTCCGGAACTCGCTGCAGCCGTCGATCCTGGCCGCCTCCGTGTACTCCTTCGGGATGGTCAGCAGGAACTGGCGCAGCAGGAAGATGGTGAACGCATTGCCGAACGCGAAGGGAATGATCAGCGGCCAGAGCGTGCCCGCCAGGTCCAGCTGCTTCGCCCAGAAGAGATACATCGGGACGACGACCACCTGGGGCGGCAGCATCATCATCGCGATGACGAGCATCATCGCGAGGTTCCGGCCGCGGAAGCGGAACTTCGCCAGCGCGTACGCCACCGGGATGCTGGAGCCGACGGCGAGGACCGTGCCGAGCCCGGCGTACAGCAGCGTGTTGCGCCACCAGGTCAGAAAGCCCGGGGTGTTCCAGACCGTGGCGAAGTTGCCCCACTCCCAGGTGTGCGGCCACAGTTCGCGGGTCAGTGCCTGATCACTGCTCATCACCGCCGTCAGGAACACGAACACGAACGGCAGCAGGAAGAAGAGCGCGGCCGCGATCGCCAGTGAGTGGACGGCGATCCACTCCAGCGTGGCCCTGCGGCGTGCTTCACGCCGGGCGCCGCCGGTCTCCTCGGGGAGGGTGGACGGGAGCGGGGTGAGGGTCGGCCCAGTGGTGGTGGCCATGGATCAGTCCTCCGCCGTCATGAAGCCGGAGCGCCGCCGCATCAGGACTGCCGTGAACGTCATGGCCAGGGCGAACAGCACCAGAGCCACCACACAGGCCGCACCGGTGTCGAACCGCTGGAACCCGAGGTTGTAGACGATCTGCGGGACGGTCAGGGTGGTCCTGTCCGGATAGCCCGGCTCGAACTGCTGGCCCGAGCCGCCGATCACACCGCTCGCGACCTTGGCCGCCACCAGTGGCTCGGTGTAGTACTGCATGGTCGCGATCACTCCGGTGATCACCGCGAAGAGCACGATGGGCGAGATGTTCGGCAGGGTGACGAAGCGGAAGCGGTGCCAGGGCCCGGCGCCGTCCAGCTCCGCCGCCTCGTACTGCTCCTTCGGCACGTCGAGCAGCGCGGCCATGAAGATCACCATCAGATCGCCGATGCCCCACAGGGCGAGCAGCGTCAGCGAAGGCTTCGACCAGCTCGGATCGGTGAACCAGCCCGGTTCCGGCAGCCCGAGCGCGTTCAGGACCGTGTTCGCCGGTCCCGTACCGGGGTTGAGCAGAAAGACGAACGACATGGTCGCGGCGACCGGCGGGGCCAGGTACGGCAGATAGAAGAAGGTCCGGAAGAGCCCCGCCCCCGTCTTGATCTTCGTGATCAGCAGGCCGATGCCGAGCCCGAAGAGCACCCGCAGCGACACCATGACCAGCACCAGCCAGAGGGTGTTGCGCAGCGCCGGCCAGAAGAAGGGGTAGTCGCTGAAGACATAGGTCCAGTTCTTCAGGCCCACCCACGTCGGCGGGGCGAACCCGTCGTACTTCATGAAGGAGAAGTAGACGGTCGAGATCAGCGGGTAGGCGAAGAAGACGCTGAACCCGATCAGCCAGGGGGAGAGGAAACCGAGGGTGCGCAGGTTCGCCTTTCTGCGCTTCGCCCTCAGCCCCGGGTGGACGGTGCTCATCAGCCGGCCTGCTCGTTGTCCTTGTCGACCTGCGTGTCGGTCTTCTTCAACCCGCCGGCCAGGTCCTTCTCACGGCCGGCCTCGTACTTCACACCGAGGTCCTGGGCCGTCAGCAGGAACGCGCCGCCGTTGACCGAGGACGGGGCGTGGGCGCTCTTGGGGTGCTGCGCGATGTCCACGAACGTGCGGTACAGCGGGTCGTTGTTGAGCTTCGGCGACTTCAGTGCCTCCACCGTGGAGGGCACGTTGTGGATCGCGTTGGCGAAGGAGACGACCGCGCCGGTGTCGGTGGAGAGGTACTTCACCAGCTCCCAGGCGGCGTTCTGCTTCTTGCTGATGCGGGCGATGCCCAGGACGGTGCCGGACAGATAGCCCTTGCCGTAGTCGGCGACCTGGTCGTCCGGAACCGGGAAGGGAGCCGCGCCGATCTCGAAGCCCAGCTTGGCGTCCCCCGCCATCTTGCCTCGCCATTCGCCGTCGAGCTGCATGGCGACCTGGCCGGTGTGGAAGGGATGCCTGGGGCCCCACTCGTCACCGAGTCCGGTACGGAACTTCTCCAGCTTCTTGTAGCCGCCGAGCTTGTCGACCAGGCTCTTCTGCCAGGTGAACAGCTTGGTGGCGGCGGGGTCCGAGGCGAGGTTGGACTTGCCGGAGCCGTCGAAGTACTGCACACCGAACTGTGAGGCGTAGTGCTCGAAGGTGGTCTCGTACCCCTGGAAGTTGGGCATGAAGCCGAGCTGCCGGTAGCTGTCGCCCTGGGTCTTGGTGAGCTTCTCGGCGGCCTTGTCGAACTCCGAGAGGGTCTTGGGCGGCGCGGTGATTCCCGCCTCGGCGAAGGCCTTCTTGTTGTAGTAGAGGCCGTACGCGTCCCCGAGCAGCGGCACCGTGCAGCGCCTGCCCTCGTGCTCGGTGTACTTGGCCATCGGGGGCAGGAAGGTCTTGACCGGGTCGATCTTCGACTTCTCCAGGAAGGGCTTCAGATCCGCCAGCGCGTTGGTGGTGCAGAAGCGCCCCACGTTGTCGGTGGTGAAGGAGGAGACCACATCCGGCGCCTTCGAACCGCCCGCCCGCAGCGCCTGGTTGAGCTTGTCGTCGGTGATGCCCTTGACGACGTTCACCTTGATATGGGGGAACGCGTCCTCGAACGCCTCGATGTTCGCCTCGATCGCCTTGACCTCGCCGGGCGCGGACCAGCCGTGCCAGAAGGTGAGCGTGGTCCCGGCGTTCGGATCGTCCGTGGCGCCGCTCTCCGTCGACCCCGTACAGGCCGGGGCGAAGAGGGATATCGCGGCGGTCGCCGCGAGCGCGACAGCCGTGTTCCGGCGGATTCTGGGCATGGCGGTGTCTCCCTGTGACGAATCGAGGGGGCGAGGGGCGTACGAGGGAATCGGGGTGCGGGACGGGCTGGTGGCTAGGGGGTACCCGGCTGTTCAGCGGGAGGTGTCGAAGATGTCGTCCCGCGTCGTCGCCAGGGCGCTCTCCAGCGCCCCGCGCAGGACCGGGTGCTGTCGTACCGACCCGAGCACCAGGCGCGGCCGGGACGCGGCGAGTTCGGTGAGCTCGGCCTGCACGCGCGTCCGCAGCGGCTCCCCGCCCGCGGCGATCACTTCACCGGACAGGACGACGAGTTCGGGGTCCAGGACGGCGACCATGGAGGCGAGACCGGTCGCGAGACCCGTCGCGTACGCGTCGAGCAGCCGCCGGTACGGCCCCGAGTCGGCGTCGGCCGCCCGGGAGACCAGGGCGGTGGCGACCTCGCTGTGCGGACCGTGGCCGACGCCCTCCACGCCGAGCTCCCGGGCGAGACGGGGCAGCGCCTGTGCACCGGCCAGCTCCTGGAAGCCGCCGCTGTTCGCCTTGGTCACCCGGCGCACCAGCGGGGTGCCGGGGACCGGCAGAAAGCCGACCTCGCCGGCGCCGCCGGTGAAGCCACGGTGCAGCCGGCCGCCGATGACGAGGGCGGCGCCGAGGCCCTCCTCGTTCCACAGCAGCACGAAGTTCTCGTGGCCGTGCGCGGCTCCCAGGCGCTGCTCGGCGACCGCTACCAGGTTGACGTCGTTCTCGTACTCGACGGGCATCGGCAGTACCGCGGCCAGCTCCTCGAGCAGGGTGGGGGAGTGCCAGCCGGGCAGATGGGAGGCGTACCGCAGCCGCCCGGTGGACGGGTCGAACGCCCCGGGGGTGCCGATGACCAGGCGGTTGATGTCCGAGCGGGTGATTCCGGCGGCCTTCACCGCGCCGTCGAGCGCGTCGGTCACCTGCCGTACGACGCTCTCGGCGCGCCGCCCCGGGGTCGGCAGCTCGAACTCGCCGACGGTGGCGCCGGTGATGTCGGCGACGGCGGCGCGGATGCGCTGCGGGGTGACATCGAGCCCGGCGGCGAAGGCGGCCCGCGCGTTGACGGCGTACAGCTGTGCGTTCGGTCCTGGCCGTCCCTCGGTGGTGCCGGTGGCGACGACCAGGCCCGCGGCCTCCAGCCGTGCCAGCAGCTGGGAGGCGGTGGGTTTGGACAGCCCGGTGAGCTTGCCGATCCTGGTGCGGGAGAGCGGCCCGTGCTCCAGCAGCAGATCGAGCGCGGCACGGTCGTTCATGGCGCGCAGCACCCGCGGCGTACCGGGTGTGGTTCCTGCTGCCGTTCCGGGTGTCCCGGGTGTCCCGGGTGTGGTTCCGGCCACGGCGGATGCACCTGCCCTTCGGCTTGCTGCTCACTTCCCCACTGCACTGTTAGGAAAGTTTCCTATTCGGTGGGAGGAACGTAGGCCGCACGCCGGGGGGCCGTCAATGGCAAGCGCCCCCTAGGCAACCAAAGCGTTACCTGGGGGGCGCTGCGTGTGTGCGATGGGCCGAATCCGCTACTTCGAAAGAGCCGTCGGGGCGGGGATCGGAGACGCCGCCAGCGACTGGGGCGAGGTGGGGCTGGCAAGCGCGGACGGGGCCGACATACCGGCCGTCGGGTCGGTCGACGGGGCCTCCTCGGCCGCGGCCGGCAGACCGCCGACGATCCGTATCCCCGCCGCGTCGAACGCCAGCTTGATCCGCCAGCGCAGCTCCCGCTCCACCCCGATCGCCTTGCCCGGCATCGTCTTCGCCGCGATCCGTACGGTCATCGAGTCCAGCAGCACCTCGTTGAGCCCCAGCACCTCGACCGGGCCCCACAGCTGCTCGTTCCACGGCTCGGCCTTCGCCAGATCGTCCGCGACCTCGTTGATCACGCTGCGGACCTGGTCCAGGTTCTCCGACGAGCGGACCATCACGTCGACGGTGGCCGTCGCCCAGCCCTGGCTGAGGTTGCCGATCCGCTTGACCTCGCCATTGCGTACGTACCAGATCTCGCCGTTGTCGCCGCGCAGCTTGGTCACCCGCAGGCCGACCTCGATCACCTCACCGGAGGCGACGCCCGCGTCGACGGAGTCACCGACGCCGTACTGGTCCTCGAGGATCATGAAGACGCCGGAGAGGAAGTCGGTGACGAGATTGCGCGCGCCGAAGCCGAGCGCCACACCGGCCACACCCGCGGACGCCAGCAGCGGAGCCAGATTGATCTGGAACGCGCCCAGGATCATCAGCCCGGCCGTGCCGAGAATCACGAAGGAGGCGACGGACCGCAGCACGGATCCGATGGCTTCCGAGCGCTGGCGCCGCCGCTCGGCGTTGACCAGCAGCCCGCCGAGCGCGGTGCCCTCGACGGCCTGGGCGGAGCGGTTCATCCGCTCTATCAGCTTGGTGAGCGTGCGCCGGATGGCGATGCGCAGCAGGATCGCGATGATCAGGATGAGCAGGATGCGCAGGCCGGTGTTCAGCCAGGTGGACCAGTTCTCCTCCACCCAGCCCGCGGCATCGCCGGCCTGCTGGGCGGCCTCGTCGAGCGAGCCGGGCCCGGGTGACGGGGCGGCAGCCATGAGGGCGGACCAGGACACGGTGGGAACCTCCAGGCATTACGACGTCGGACCAACCACCCTAACGGGGCATCCCGTGTGCTCCGTTGCGATGCCCGAGGGAGAGAGAAGGCTCACCTGGGACTGAAGGAGAGAGGTGGAAAGAGTGTGCTGTAAAACACCTCGAGCCCGTTACCTGCACGTGGTGGCGCTCGGACCTGGCATGAGGAGACACTGAGAAGCAGATCGTCCCGGCGCGAGCCACGCGCCGCCGGCGTACAAGGAGGCATCCACCGTGCCGCACGTCCTGGTCCTCAATGCGTCGTACGAGCCCCTCGGCGTCGTACCGCTTCGCCGCGCGCTCATCCTCGTCCTGGAGAACAAGGCTCTCTGCCTCGAGGAATCCGGCGCCTTCATGCACAGCGCGACCCGCGTCATCGCCGCACCCAGCGTCGTACGGCTGAAGCGGTTCGTGCGGGTCCCCTACCGGGGGCCCGTTCCCCTCACCCGCAAAGCGCTCTTCGCCCGAGACGGCGGGCGCTGTATGTACTGCGGTGGCGTCGCAACCAGCGTCGACCATGTCGTTCCACGCAGCCGTGGCGGGCAGCATGTCTGGGACAACGTGGTCGCGGCCTGTCGCCGCTGCAACCACGTCAAGGCGGACCGGCATCTGCGAGAGCTGGGGTGGCGGCTGCGCCATCATCCCGCCCCGCCGAGCGGGCTCGCGTGGCGCATCATCGGGACCGGGCATAGGGATCCGCGCTGGCTGCCCTACCTGCAGCCGTTCGGCGCGGAAGACGCGATGGCCCGGATCGACGGCATCTCCGCCTGAGATCGGGGCCCCTTCTTTTTGGGGCCCTTCTTTTGAGGGCCCGGTTCGCCTCCGGGCGCGTTGAGCGTGTGTCGACGGTCGACCGCGCCCTTCGGCTCACTCGCCGAGGGGCGCGGGGCGGGCAAAGGCGGGGCGCGGGCTCCGGTGTGCCCGGGCGCTCACGAGACGGTCGACGGTCGCGCGCGCCTCGGTTCACTCGCCGCGGGGTGGAGGCGTGGCGCGGCCCGGGGGCTTGGGAGCCGGGGTGGAGGCGTGGCGCGGCCCGGGGGCTTGGGAGCCGGGGGCTGCGGTGCCCGGAGCACGGCTCACTCCGCGACGGCGTAGGCCTCCACCGACCAGAGCGAGTACCCGTACTCGGTGGCGCGCGCCTCGCCCTGGACGCGGATGAAGCGGGCGTCCTTCGCGTCCATGCGCACCGCCTCGCGTCCGCCCTTGCCGTCCCGCACCGTCGCCGCCGTGCGCCAGGTGCGGCCGTCGGCGGAGACCTGGATGCGGTACTGCCTCGCGTACGCGTCCTGCCAGTGCAGCACCACCTGGCCCACCCGGGTGGGCCGTGCCAGCTCCAGCTGCCACCAGGCGCCGTCGTCGACCGGCGAGGACCAGCGGGTCCCGGTATCGGTGTCGATCGCCGCCGCCGCCGGGAAGTCGGGCGTCTCGTCCCCGGACGAGGAGGCCTTCGCGCCGACGGTGCGCGCGAGATCGGGGCCTGCCGTGCGCGGATAGGCACGCACCGTGAGCGTGCGCTCCTGGCCGGCGAAAGTGAGCGGCACCCGGTACTCGCCGGCAGGCGTGTCCGCGGGGACGGAGACCTCGACCGGCACGGTCGTATGCAGCCCGCGCGGCACCGTCGTCTGCTTCGGCACCGTCACCTTGATCCCCGCAGGGGCCTTCGCGGTGATCGCGCCGCGCACCTCGCCGGGGCGCTGCGCCGTCAGCCGGACACCCGCGCGCTGCGGGTCGCCGCCGATCTCCGCGCTCGTCTCGCCGCGGACGAGATCGAGGCCGGCGGGCGGCTCGTCCGCGAACCAGGGCACCACGGAACGTACGGCGACGGGCTCGGCGCCTGCCGAGGCGACCCGCACCGCGTCGACCCGCAGGCCCTTGGTGTCGCTCTGGGTCCAGCCGCTCGCCGACAGGGGGCCGAGCGCGCGCCAGCCCTCGCCCGGGACGTGCGCCTCCAGTCGGCCCCCGGAGCCCGTGGCGCCGCTCGCGGGCCGGGTCATCGCGGTCACCGCCGTGACGGGCCGGGCCCGGTCCAGCCACACGGTGTCCTCGCCTGCCGTGTCCCCGACGCGGTCCGCGCCCGTCCACGCCGCGGACTCCTTCGCGGACCGGTCCAGGAACGGGTTCAGTACGCCCTTGCCGACCGTGGCCCGGCTCTCCTTGAGGGCGCCGCGCAGCGGCTCCAGAGCCAGCGAGGCCCGCCAGGCCGCCTCGCCGTCGCCGCGCCCCTGCGCCTGGAGCATGTCCACGCAGAGCTCGCCGGCCCGGCCGTACCGCGCCAACTGTTCCAGCCACGGCCGTACTTCGTCGTCGAGAGTGCCCTCCGCGGTCTGCTTCAGCCGCTGCGGCGCCTCCCGCATCACGGTGAACGCGGCGCGCAGCGAGGCCGCCGCCCGGTCCCTGGCCGCCGCGTCCGTGGTCGTACGGGACCGCCAGAACTCCTTCAGCAGGGGCTGCAGATACCCGGACTCGTCGGGGCTGAGGATGGAGGAGGAGTGGTTGCCGGCCAGCGCGCGCAGCGCCTCGCGGGTCTTCGGGTCGCCGCCCGAGAGGTCCTCGATGGCGGCCTGCCAGGACTCCTGGGGTCGGTACCCCTTGGGGTTCCAGGCGTAGTCGGCGGCGGTGAACAGCGGGATACGGGAGGCGGATGCCTGCTCCATGGCATTGGCGAGCAGCGCGGCGGAGCCGGACGCGACGGCCGGCTCCCGGCCCGTGTACGGGCCGAGGAAGATGCGGTCCTGGGCGTAGTCGTTGACCGGGTAGTTGTCCATGGTGACCAGCGGGTGCCCGAACGCCTCGCGGGCCCCGGCCAGTTCGCGTCCTGTGATGGTGCGCGGCACCACCCCGACACCCGTCCACGCCACCTGGACGCGGCCGTCCAGCTCCTTCGCGAGCGCCCGCCGGTAGTCGGTGACGCCGTCCTGGTAGTACTCCGTCGGCATCACGGTGAGCGGCTCGGCGCCCGGATGCCGGTCCGCCAGATGCTGGGCCACCTCGCCGGCCAGGCGCGCCTGTGCCCTGGCTGCCGCCTCCGGGCCCGAGCCGAAGACGTCCGCGTCCTTGTCGCAGTGCCACTCGCTGTAGCTGACGTCCTGGAACTGCAGCTGGAAGGCGCGTACGCCCAGCGCCCACATCGCGTCGATCTTGCGCTTCAGTGCCTTGACGTCACCGTCGTCGGCCAGACACATCGACTGCGCGGGCGCGACGGCCCAGGCGACGGTGACGTGGTTGGCGCGGGCGCGCTCCGCGAGCTCACGGAACTCGGCGCGCTGGGCCGGGGGGTAGGGGTCGCGCCAGCGGGCCTGCCGGAAGGCGTCGTCGCCGGGTGCGTACAGATAGCGGTTCTGCTTCGTACGCCCCATGAAGTCGAGCTGCGCCAGCCGCTGCTGACGGCTCCACGGCTGTCCGTAGAAGCCTTCCGTCATGCCGCGTACGGCGGTGCCGGGCCAGTCGCGTACGAGAACTCCCGCGACGGTCGGCCGCTCGCCCTGCCGCACTGTCAGCTGGCGCAGGGTCTGGACGCCGTGGAACAGCCCGTCCTCGCCGACGCCGTCGAGTGCGACCGTGTCGCGGCCGCCGACGCGGCCCACCGCGAGCCGGTACCCGCCGGAGGGCAGGTCGGTCCGGTCGGGTGCGCGCAGGGCGCGCAGCGCGTCCTGCGCGCCCGTACCGCCGAGGTGCAGGACGGGCCCGCGGCCGGGCAGCGCGGTGTGCACGGTCCGTACGCCGGATGCACGCAACAGCTCCTTCAGCTGCTCCACGGCATACGGATCGGCGCCCGGGTCCGCGACGAGGGTCGCCTCCGCACCCAGCGGCACCGGCGATCCCGCCGCGCGCAGCGTCTGCGGGCGCGGCCATACGGAGGGCAGCGCGGCCTCGTCCTCGGGGTCCTGCGCCGTGGTGGCGGGGGAGCCCGGGTCGCCGGGCTCGGCGACCGCCCCCTGCGCGCCGCCGAGCAGACTGCCGATGACGGCGACAGCGACCGCCGTGGCCGTTCGCCTCCTGCGCCCGAGCCGCACGCCGGTCCCCCCTCGTCTCCCCGTCACTCCGGTCGGTTTCGAGCCCACCACCCGCACAGTGAGGGTGTCAATGCGCGTGGCCGTTCTGCGCCTTTTGCCTGTTGTGATGGATGATTTGATCCAACTTCCGCGAGAGGAACGGAATGTGAGCCGGAACACGTTGACTCATCGAGTACGTCTGCGGTCGTGCCCACTGGGTAGGTCTGCTGTGTCCCATTCCCACCCGCTTGGAGTAACACCGTGGCCGCATCCGCACACCTGCTGCTCTCCGCCCTGTCCAAACAGGTCCCGGGTCCCGCCCCCCGGATCAGCAAACCGATGATCAGCAAGCTGCCCCTCACCAGCGTCCCGCTGACCATCGAGCCCGCCTTCGCCACCGCCGCCCCGCTCACCAGCGAGCCCCCGCTTCCCGACGCCGCTCCCCTGACCAGCGAGCCTCCTCTCGCCGCCGTCGCCTCCCTGACCAGCGAGCCGACCGCCCCCTGCGCGGCCGACGGCACGCAGTTCCCAGGAGTCTGAGTCCCAGGAGTCCCGATGGGCCTTGCCCGGCTCGCCGCGCTGCACGGAGTCGCCACCGCCTACGCGCCCGCCGAGGGGGTGAGTGTCCCGGTCTCCGACGCCACGGTCGTCGCGGTCCTCGGCGCCCTCGGCGTCGACGCCTCCACACCTCAGGCACTGCGTGGCGCTCTGGACCGGGCCGAGTCCGCCGCCGCACACCGGCTGCTGCCGCCGACGGTGGTGCTGTGGCGCGAGACGGGGAGTGCGGCCGGCCGCGAGGCCGACGACCGGGCCGCGAGGGCCGTCCACGACGGGGCGGCGAGGGTTGCCGGCCGCGAGGCCCACGACGGGGCCGCGAGCGTCGCCGGCCGCGAGGCCGACGACGACGCTCCGGCTGCCCTGGCGGAGCTCCCCGCGGGCACCGTCCTACGGGTCGAGACGGAAGAGGGCGCCGCGGTCGAGGGGCCCCCGTGGGGGCGGCTTCCCTACGGCGTGCACCGATTGCACGCCGAGGCCCCCGACGGGCGGAGCGCCCGGTCCACCCTTGTCGTCGCGCCCGCCCGGGCGCCCCGGCCCGGCGGCCGCTCGCACGGCTTTCTCGTACAGCTCTACTCCCTGCTCTCCGCCCGCTCCTGGGGCATGGGCGACCTCGGGGACCTCGCCGAGCTCGCCGGCTGGTCGGGGCGGTCGCTCGGGGCCGGCTTCGTACAGGTGAACCCGCTGCACGCGGCCGTACCGGGCACGCCGACCGACCCCTCCCCGTACCGCCCCTCCTCGCGCCGCTTCCCCGACCCCGTCCATCTGCGCATCGAGGACATCCCGGAGTACGCGTACGCGGCCGGCCGGGACAGGGAGCGGCTGGACGCGCTGCGCGAGAAGGGCGCCGTGCTGCGCGAATCCGTGCTGCGGAAAGGCGCGTTGATCGACCGGGACGCGGTGTGGACGCTGAAGCGCGAGGCCCTGGAGATCGTGCACCGCATCCCGCTCGGGCCCGGGCGCCGGGCGGCGTACTGCGACTTCCTGGCCGAGCAGGGCCAGGCCCTGGAGGACCACGCCACCTGGTGCGCCCTTGCCGAGGCGCACGGCCCCGAGTGGGACTCCTGGCCCGCCGAGCTGCGCGACCCGCGCTCGCCCGGGACCGACCGGGCCAGACGCGAGCTGATGGACCGGGTGGACTTCCACGGGTGGCTCGCCTGGCTCACCGACCGGCAGCTGGCCGCCGCCGGACAGACAGCACGCGAGGCGGGCATGGGCGTCGGCATCGTCCACGACCTCGCCGTCGGTGTGCACCCGGGCGGCGCGGACGCCTGGGCGCAGGGGGAGGCCTTCGCCGCCGGGATGTCGGTCGGCGCCCCGCCGGACGCCTTCAACGCACGCGGCCAGGACTGGGGCCTGCCCCCCTGGCGCCCCGATGTGCTGGCCGCGTCCGGATACGCCCCGTACCGCGGACTGCTCAGCGGTCTGCTGCGGCACGCGGGCGCCCTGCGCATCGACCACGTCATGGGTCTGTTCCGCCTCTGGTGGGTCCCTGAGGGCAGTCCGCCCACCGAGGGCACGTATGTCCGCTACGACGCCGAGGCGATGCTCGCGGTGCTCGTCCTGGAGGCCCACCGCGCGGGCGCCGTCGTCATAGGGGAGGACCTCGGCACGGTCGAGCCGGGTGTGCGCGAGGCCCTGACGCGCCGCGGTGTGCTGGGCACCTCGGTGCTCTGGTTCGAGCGCGACTGGGCCGGCACTGGCCGCCCGCTGGAGCCGGCGCGGTGGCGCGAGGGGTGCGTGGCCACCGCCACCACCCACGATCTGCCGTCCACCGCGGCCCGGCTGACCGGCGACCATGTGGAGCTGCGCCACCGGCTGGGGCTGCTGACGCGCCCGCTGGAGCAGGAGCGTACGCAGGACTCGGCGGACGTCGCGGAGTGGCTCGGCCTGCTCGGCGGCCTCGGGCTGCTGCCCGAGGGCACGGGCGACGAGGAGGGCCGGATCCGCGCGGTCTACCGCTTTCTGCTGCGTACGCCCGCCCGTATGGTCGGCGTCTGGCTGCCGGACGCGGTGGGCGACCGCCGCCCGCAGAACCTCCCGGGAACCTGGGACCAGTACCCGAACTGGCGACTGCCCGTCGCGGACGCCGACGGCCGTCCGGTCAGTCTGGAGGAACTGGCGGCCTCGCCCCGGCTGCACGCGCTGCTGGAGGTCTTCGGCCCCCGTACGGCACCCCCGGACGCGCGCCCCTGATGGCCGTTCGCTACGTTGGCACCGTGGACAAGAAGAACGCTTTGCGCGCCGGCGCCGTCGCGGCCGGTACGACGCTGATGATGCTGCTCATGTCGTCCCCCGCGCTCGCGAACACCCCCGACGACGGTGACGACCCGGGCCCCGGCCTGAGCGTGGTCGAGACGGTCGGCCTCTTCGTCGCGGCGCCGATCGGACTCTTCCTGCTGATCGCGGGCCTCGTGATGGTCCTCGACAAGTCCAGGAAGCAGAGCTGACGCACTAGCTTTTCCAGGGCGCCCCGGGGTGTGTACGCACCCCGGGGCGCCCTTGCCATGCCCTCCCGGGCCGCACACGGCAGGCGCTCTCAGGCCTCGCCGCTCCGTGCGGCCCGCCTCCTGGCCGTGCCCGCCCTGACATGCCCTCCCGGGCCGCGTGCCGGCCGACGGTGGCTCAGTGCGCGGCGAGCAGCCGCCGCAGCAGCTCGTTCAGCTGCTCCGCCTGCGCCTCGTCCAGCGCCGCCCCGAACACCTCGTGCTGCACGGCCAGCCCCGCCGTCACCGCCTCGTCGATCATTTCCAGACCGCGGTCCGTGAGCGTGACCCGCAGGCCGCGCCGGTCGTTCGGATCCGGGTTGCGGGTGAGCAGCCCGGCTTTCTCCAGCTTGTCGAGCCGCCCCGTCATCCCGCCGGTCGTCAGCATCAGCGTCGCCGAGAGCTGCCGCGGTGAGAGGGTGTACGGCTCGCCCGAGCGCCGCAGCGTCGCCAGGACGTCGAACTCCCCGCGGGAGATGCCGAAGCGGGCGTACTCCTTCTCGATGCGGTCGCCCATGGCGCGCCCGATCCGGTAGATGCGGCCGTAGGCGCCCATCGGGAGGGTGTCGAGATCGGGCCGCACGGCGGCCCACTGCTCGGTGATGGCGTCGACGGCGTCGCGGGGAGCCGTCGCGGCCGGGGAGTCCGCCGGAGAGGTCGAGTCCGCCGGAGAGGTCGAGTCCGCCGGAGAGGTCGAGTCCGCCGGAGCGGCCGAGGGGTCCGCCGGAGAGGTCGAGGAGGTCATGGGTCCAGTATCCGCAGAGAGTGGGTCATTCGCAAGAAAGTTGCTTGACGGTAAGTCGCTTACGAGTAAGCTACTTTCCATCGACCTTCCTTCCTCTCAGGGACTCGCCATGAATCGCGCCGGACTCGTCGCCCTCACCGCGCTCGCCCCCATCTCCTGGGGCTCCACCTACGCCGTCACCACCGAGTTCCTCCCGCCCGACCGCCCGTTGTTCACCGGCCTGATGCGCGCCCTGCCCGCGGGTCTCGCCCTCCTCGCGCTCACCCGGGTGCTTCCGCGCGGTGTCTGGTGGGGGAAGGCGGCCGTCCTCGGGGCGCTCAACATCGGGGCGTTCTTCCCGCTGCTCTTCCTTGCCGCCTACCGCCTCCCCGGCGGTGTCGCGGCCGTCGTCGGCTCGGTCGGTCCGCTCTTCGTGGCCGGGCTCGCCGCCCTGGTGCTGAGCGAGCGGCCGACCACCCGTACCTTGCTCACCGCGACAGCGGCGGCGTTCGGCGTCAGTCTCGTCGTGCTGCGCGCCGGTGCCGCGCTGGATCTCGTCGGCGTACTGGCCGGTCTGGTCTCCTCCGCGTCCATGGCCGCCGGCACCGTGTTCACCAAGCGCTGGGGCCGTCCCGAGGGAGTGGGGCCGCTGGCCCTGACGGGATGGCAGCTCACCGCCGGCGGGCTGCTGATCGCCCCGGTCGCCTTCTTCGTCGAGGGCGCGCCGCCCGCTCTCGACGGCCGCAACCTCGCCGGATACGCCTACCTCGCCCTTGCCAACACCGCGGTCGCGTACTGGCTCTGGTTCCGCGGTATCGAGCGGCTCACCGCCACCTCCGCCACCCTCCTCGGCCCGCTCTCGCCGATCACCGCGGCCGTCATCGGCTGGGCGGCGCTCGGTCAGGCGCTGTCGCCGGTGCAGCTGCTGGGCATGGGGATCGCGTTCGGGGCCACGCTGCTGGGGCAGTTCCGGCCGCGCGGCGGCGGACGGGGAGGAATGTTCAGTTCTGCTTCACGTAATGCTCAAAAAGGTTCGATGGACCTAAGTGATCTGTCGGTGCGACGGTAGAGCGCGTAACCGAGAGGCCCCCGGGAGGGGGAGAGAGGCAAGGGGCCCGATGGCAGTTCTGGACCACGTCCGCAGCGGAGGGGCGACCACCGCGAAGAGGCTGCGGCAGGCCTCCGGCCCCGGGCTCCTGCTCGCCGCCGTCGCGACGGTCGTCTGGTCCGGGAGCTTCGTCACCTCGCGCGCCCTCCATGACTCCGTCCCGCCCGTGCAGGCCGCCTTCTGGCGCTGGATCGTCGCCATCCTCGCCGTCGCGCCGTTCGCGATACGCGAGACCTGGCGTCAACGGTTCCTCGTCCGCCGCCACTTGGGCCATCTCGTCCTCGCCGCACTGCTCGGCGTCACCGTCTACAACACCCTCGTCAACCAGGCCGGCCTGTCCACCCCGGCCGGCAACATGGCCATGATCATGGCCGCGTCCCCCGTCCTGATGGCGGTGTACGAACGCCTCGGCGGCAAACGTCTCGGCGTGCGCCGCATTGCCGGAACCGCCATCGCCTGCGCCGGAGTTCTGCTGCTGGTCGGCAAGGGATCCCTGGCGATGGAGTTCGCCGCCGGCGACCTGTGGATGTTCGCCGCGGCGCTCAGCTTCGCCTCGTACAGCGCACTGCTGCGCCGCCGCCCCGCCGAGATCGGCGGACTCGCCTTCCTCTTCACCACGTTCGTGCTCGGAGTGCTGATGCTGGCCCCCGCGTTCGGCGTCAGCCTCGCCCTCCAGGGGGGCTTCGAACCGACGGCCGGCACGGTCGGACCGCTGGTGTACGTCGGCGTCTTCTCCTCCGCCGTCGGCTTCTTCGCCTGGAACAAGGCCATCGCCCTGATCGGCGCGGCGCGGGCCGGGGTCATCTACTATCTGCAGCCCGTCTGCGTGGCCGGGCTCTCCTGCGCCGTCCTGGGTGAGTCGACCGGCCCGACGCAGATCCTGTGCCTGGTGCTGATCCTCGGCGGCGTGACGCTGGGGGCGGGGGTCCGAGCAGGAACGGAACAGGAGGAAGCCGGTGTTGCTGTCAGAAGTTCTGACAGGCCGTGATCCCCGCCTCGATCTGACCTTGGAGGTCATGCTGCCCGGGCCTCGTCCGGGCGGACTTCGACCGTGCCACCCGTCGACGTCGGCCGATGAGCACTCCGCCGCCCGGGACGGCAGAGTGGAGGCCCTGCTCCGCCGACCCGCACGTGAACGCCGTCCGCCGGGCCACCGCGGGCCGGCGCGCGCCATCGAGCAGCATGCCTTGCTCCGGGCGGCCGAGGAGTGAGCCGGACCCGGTGGCGCGGCGTGACGGTGATCTTGGGCGGTTGAGGGTCCTCGCCGGGATGTGAAGCCCCGGCCGGTGCTCAGATCCCGGCAGTCGGCCGGTAAGGGCTGTGCATGGTGAGAAATCGAATGTCGAGGTCGGACTCCAGGTAGTCCATACGCCGCTCCCAGAAGGCCTGCATATGAGGGAGGGCCAGGTGGGCGTCGAGATCAGCCTGAGAGCGCCATGCCTCGTAGAAGACGAAGACCCCTGGCTCGTCGCGATCTTCGTGGAAGTGGTACTCCAGGCAACCGGCTTCCTGCCGGGTCGGCTCGACGAAAGACAGCAGCAACTCCTTCAGCTCTGCGGCCCGTTCGGGCTTGGGGTGGGCAGTGCCGACGAGCGTGAACGGCTGAGTCATGGCTCTCTCTCCTCGATAGGTACGATCAACTTCGTACCTAAAGCACGCTAGCGAACCCTGAAGGTATGATGCAAGCCGTACCTTGTGCCGTGATGAGGGAGGCTCTCAGATGCCCGACGACGAAGGCCACCCGGCCGTCGAGGAGATCGAGCTCGGCCCGGTGCTCGCCGCGCTGGCGGACCCGCTGCGCCGCCGGGTGGTGCGCGAGTTGGCGCTCGCGCCCGACGGCACAGCGCGGACATGCAGCTCGTTCGGGCTGCCGGTATCCAAGGCGACCGTCACACACCACTTCCGCACTCTGCGCGAGGCCGGGCTGATCCGGCAGGTCGACCGAGGCAACAGCAGGATGGCCGGTCTCCGCCGGGCTGACATTGACGGGCGATTCCCCGGGCTCCTGGGCATCGTGACGGCTGAGGCGGAGCACAGCGTCGGGGCACAACGGAACAGCCCCCTCTCACGGGGCTAGCGCTCAAGCTGCACGGTCCATGGCGGCACGCTTGCGGAGAAGCGCCCGCACGCGACGGTCACGAAGGCCGCCCACCGGGCGGATCCGGCGCTCCCCGCGGACCTGGCGGCCACGCTCGTGCCCCGGAAGGCAGGCGGTACTCGGAGCTGGAGCGGCGGCCGGCCATGGAGGAGGAGGCTGCGCACGCCGCTGCCGGGGGCCGGCCGCTCGCGGGCGGATAGGTTGCGGAGCATGACCGAGTGGGACATCAAGAAGCTCCGGATCCTGCGCACGCTGAACGAGCGCGGGACCGTGACGGCCACGGCCGAGGCGCTGCTGATGACGCCCTCGGCCGTGTCCCAGCAGCTGTCGAATCTGGCCAAGCAGCTCGGCGTGCAACTGCTGGAGGCGCACGGGCGGCGGGTGCGGCTCACCGATGCGGCGTATCTGGTGCTGCGCCACGCCGAGGCGGTATTCGCACAACTGGAGAGCGCGGACGCGGAGTTGACCGGCTATCTGCGGGGCGAAGCCGGGGAGGTGCGGGTCGGTGCGTTCTCCACGGCGGTGCCTGCGCTCGTCGTGCCGGCCGTGCAGCATCTGCGTACGGTCCATCCCGCGCTGGAGGTACGGGTCCGGGAGGCGGAGGCGGCCGAGGCGTACGCGCTGCTCGCCGACGGCGAGGTGGACCTGGCGCTGTCACTGGCGGCGCATGCGCCCACGGCCCGGGATCCGAGGTTCAGCCGGGTCCCGCTGCTCACCGACCCGCTGGATGTCGCCCTGCCTGCCGGGCATCCGATGGCGGCGGTGGCCGGGTTGCGTCTCGCGGACCTGTCGGGGGAGCCGTGGATCTTCGGCGGGAGCGGGCCGTGGTCGGAGATCACGCTCGCGGCATGCGAGGCGGCGGGATTCGTTCCGGAGCAGGCGCACAGCGCGGCAGGCTGGACGGCGATCCTCGCGATGGTGGAGGCGGGCATGGGCGTCGCGCTGGTGCCGCGGATGGCGGCGGCGGAGCGGCGCACGGGCGTGGTGATGCGGGTGCTGAGCGCGGACCAGCCGCGCCGCCATGTGGTGGCGGCGGTCCGCCGGGGGGCCGAGGAGGGGCGGGCGGTGGCCCGGGTGCTGGGGGCGCTGCGGGAGGTGGCAGCGGCGCGGTCCCCCCGGTGAGCACGGGGGTCCGTGCCGCCGCCCATGTGCGACGGGACGCCCTTCCCGACCGCGGTGTGGCCAACGAAAAGCTGATCCGTGCCAAGGCGGGGGAGCTCGGGCAGCGAGCCGCCGAGTGGATCGACGCCTTCGGTAGCTACCCGGACACGACCGAGCGCGCATGGGGGCTGGCCACCCACAGCGCCGACTTCACCAGCCGGATCATCCCCTACGGCGGCATCGAGCCGGTGCTGCTGTTCGTCGAGTGGAACTACTGGGCCAACGCCGTCGACGACTGGCAGGACTCCGGCTCCACCGCGACCCGCACGGCGGACGTCGCCGACCACAGCCTGCGCCCGGTACGGACCATCGAGGCGCCGGGGTCCCGGTTGCTGCCCCTGGGTCCGCTCACCACCGCACTCGACGACCAGCTGACCCGTACGCGTGCCATCCTCACGCCCTTCCAGCTGTGCCGCTTCACCGAAGGCACCAGGGATTGGCTGTTCGCTGTGGGCTGGCAGACGTCCAACGCCGAGCGGAACGTGATGCCGTCGCTCAACGACTTCGCTGCGATGCGGATGTCGGTCAACGGCACCCGCTTCACGCTCACATCAAGGTTCTCGCGGTGCCCGAGCACCAGCCAGGCAGGTCGCCCTGGACGAGGACGGGAGCCACCGCGCCGTGTTCGGCACGGAGCTTCTCGTACAGGCCCATCGGGTCGGCCTCGGCCTCGGGGCCGTACCGCCAGGTGTGCCGGGCAGCCCGGCGGCGGAGTGGGGGGGCTCACGATGCCTCCGTGGTCACGGCGAGGGACTGGAGATAGCGCATCAGCGCCATCAGTACGTCACGGCTGGAGCCGCGCAGGCGCGCGTCGCACTCGACGATCGGTACCTCCGCCGGCAGATCGAGGGCGGCGCGGATCTCTTCGACAGGGTGGACGGGCGCGTCCGCGAAGGAGTTCAGGGCGACCACGAACGGCACGCCGCGTTCCTCCAGACGCCCGATGACATCGAAGCTGACCTCCAGCCGGCGGGTGTCGACCAGCACCACCGCGCCCAGCGCGCCCTCGAACAGACCGCGCCACAGGAACCAGAAGCGCTCCTGGCCCGGGGTGCCGAAGAGGTACAGCACCAGTTCCTCGTTGATGCTGATCCGGCCGAAGTCCATGGCGACGGTCGTCGAGGTCTTGCGCTCCACGCCCTGGGTGTCGTCGACTCCGACCCCGGCCTGGGTCATCGTCTCCTCGGTGGTCAGCGGCCGGATCTCGCTCACCGAGCCGACCAGGGTCGTCTTGCCGACTCCGAAGCCGCCGACGATGACCACCTTGACGGCGGCGGCGGCCGTCTCGGGCAGCACGTCCTCACTCCGCGGCCCCACGGCCTGCTCAGAGCTTCTGAAGTCCATCGATCACTGCCTCAATCAAAGCGCGGTCGGGGAGTTGGGCGGGCGGGACCGGTGCGCGGGCCAGCACCCGGTTGTCGGCCAGCAAATCGCTGAGCAGCACGGTGACAACGCTCACCGGCAGGCTCAGATACGCGGAGATCTCGGCCACCGAGAGCGGTGCATGGCAGATCCGTACGATCGCGGCGTGTTCCGGTGGCATGCCGGGCCGGGGGCCGGACCTGGCCACGATCAGCGTGACCAGGTCGAGCGCGGTGGGTGCGGAGGAGCCGCTGCGGCCGCCCGTGATGACGTAGAGCCGCTCGGGACTGCTCTCCTCCCAGCCACCGCCCGGGTTGTTCACGCGGTCTGTCCCTCGTTCCGCGGCGTTGTGCTCAGGTGTTCGCCGATCCGCAGCACGAGGTCCCGCATCCGGTGGCCCATCAGCCCGGCGTCGACCCCCTCGTCGGCGAGCACGGCGAGATAGGCGCCCGAGCCGGCTGCCATCAGATAGAAGAAGCCGCCGTTCATCTCGATGACGACCAGGCGCATCTGGCCGTCGCTGTGCGGGAGTTCGGAGGCAACCGCGCCGGCCAGGCTCTGCAGACCGGCGCAGGCGGCGGCAAGCCGGTCGGCGGTGTCGGTGTCCGCGCCGTACTGAGCCATGCGCAGCCCGTCCGCGGACAGCACGACCACGTTTCTGGTCTGTGGTACGCCTTCCGCCAGGTCCTTGAGCATCCAGTCCATGTTGGTCTGGTTGGACTGCCGCTGAATCATGGCTGCTTGTTCCCCTTGTTTGTCTGGGTGGTCTCACCGGACACGCCGCTCTGGAAGGCCGCCAGCCACATGCCGGGCTGCACCGGGGGAGCGGACTCCGGCTCCGGCTCGGCCACGGCTGCTGCGGCCGGTGGAGCCGGGACGGCCGGCGCGGTGGCGGGGGCCTTGCGGCGCCGTTGCGGCAGGCCGTTCATGGTGCGTTCGGTCACGAAGGGGACCTCGTCGTCCATCGGTCCGATGGCCGGCCGCGGCTGCCGTCCGTCGGGCACCCCGTCGGTCGGGCGGGGGCCGGAGGAGGCGCCGATACCGTGCGCGAGGCCGGTGGCCGAGGTGGCCGTGGTGATGAGCGCCTGCGGAACGATGAGGACGGCGCGTACACCGCCGTACGCCGAGGAGCGCAGCGAGACCTGGAAGCCGTACGCCTGCGCCAGCCGGCCGATCACGGCGAGGCCGAGGCGAGGCGTCTCCCCCAGGTCGTTGACATCGATGCCCTGCTGAGCCTTGCTGAGCATGCGCTCGGCCCGCTTGCGGGCCTCCTCGCTCATGCTGACGCCGCCGTCCTCGATCTCGACGGCGATGCCCGACTGCACCTCGACGGCGGTCAGATGGACCTTGGTCTGCGGCGGCGAGTAGCGGGTGGCGTTGTCGAGCAGCTCGGCGAGCGCGTGGATCAGCGGCTCGACCGCGGTGCCCACGACCGCGACCTCGGAGACCGAGTGCAGCTCCACCCGCTGGTAGTCGATGATCCGCGACATGGCGCCGCGCATCACGCTGTAGAGGGGTACGGCCTTGCTCCACTGGCGGCCGGGCCGCGCACCGCCGAGCACGGCGATGGAGTCGGCGAGACGGCCGATCAGCGCGGTGCCGTGGTCGATCCGGAGCAGATCGCCGAAGACGTCCGGGCTCCGGCCGTGCCGGTCCTCCATCTCCCGCAGTTCCTGGGCCTGTTGGTGAACGATGGCCTGAACCCGTCGGGCGATGTTCACGAAGGCCCGCTGTGCGGACTCGCGCAGATCCTCCTCGGCGACGACGGCGTCGAGCACCGACTGGAGCACAGCCCGGTGCTCGGCCGGGGCGTCGAGCGAGGCGAGCACGTCCTCGGGAAACTCGCCCTTGCGCAGCCGCTCCACCACCTGGGGCAGCAGTTCTCCGGCCAGGCGCGCGGTCTCGGCCTTCTGTCGCGCCAGCACCGTCTCGTGCTCCACGAGCCTGCCCCTCAGCTCCGCGACGAGCTTGCCCCGGCGGGCCGCCTCGGCGCAGGCCACGGCCACCGCGAAGACGGCCACGACGCCGATCCAGACCACGGGGGTGCGGGCCGACGCGGAGACCAGGGAAACGGCTGTCGCCGCGGCAGCGACGGTCGCCGCGACGGGCAGCAGCCACACAGCGGAGGCCACGGGCCTCGGACTTCCGGTCGACGCTTCCTGTCGAACCATCAGCACCCTCAAACCATCGAACGAAAAAGATCATATGACGACGGGCGGGAGCATATCCGGGTCAGGTTACGGAGATTGACGCAGGGTCATGAAAATTGGCGCGTTGTTTTCGGCCGGGACGCACCAGGGCCCGGAACGCACGGGGGACATGCTCGGGACATACAGGGGCAGGACATGCAAGGGCGCCCCGGGCCGCACGGCCCGGGGCGCCCTTGTCGTACTCGTTGCGCCTCGTACTCGTTACGCCGCTGCCGCGTCCGCCGCCTGCGCCTTCAGCGCACGCTCGACACCCGACCGCGACTCCGAGACCAGCCGTCGCAGCGCCGCGTTCGGCTCGGCGGAGTCCAGCCACGCGTCCGTCGCGTCCAGGGTGGCCTGCGAGACCTGGAGGGAGGGGTAGAGCCCGACCGCGACCTGCTGGGCCATCTCATGGCTGCGGGACTCCCACACGCCCTTGACCGCCGCGAAGAACTTCTCCGCGTAGGGAGCCAGCAGCTCGCGCTGGTCGGTCTGCACGAAGCCCGCGATCACCGACTCCTGTACGGCGTTGGGGAGTTTGTCGGACTCGACGACCGACGCCCAGGCCTCGTCCTTCGCCTCGGCGGTCGGCCGGGCCGCGCGCGCCGTCGCCGCGTGGCGCTCGCCCGCCGCCGTCCTGTCCCGCTCGTACTCCGCCGCGATCTCGTCCTCGTCGAGCAGGCCGACCGCGGCCAGCCGCTCCACGAAAGCCCACCGCAGCTCGGTGTCCACGGCCAGGCCCTCGACCGACTCCGTCCCGTCGAGCAGCGCCTGCAGCAGATCCAGCTGCTGCGGCGTCCTGGCGGTCGCGGCGAAGGCGCGGGCCCACGCCAGCTGGTGGTCGCTGCCCGGCTCGGCCGCCCGCAGATGCGCCAGCGTCGCGTCCGTCCACTGCGTCAGACCCGCCTCGCGCCACCCGGGCGCCGCGTACAGGTCGATCGCCAGCTTCACCTGGCGGTGCAGTGACTGCACGACGCCGATGTCCGACTCCTTGCCGATCCCGGACAGGACCAGCGCCAGGTAGTCGCGTGCGGCGAGCTCGCCGTCGCGCGTCATGTCCCAGGCGGAGGCCCAGCACAGGGCGCGCGGCAGCGACTCGGTGAAGTCGCCCAGGTGTGCGGAGACGATGCCCAGCGACTGCTCGTCGAGCCGCACCTTGGCGTACGACAGGTCGTCGTCGTTGAGCAGTACCACCGCGGGCCGGCGGGTGTGCTGCGGGTACGGCACCTCGGTCAGCTCGCCGTCCACGTCCAGCTCGATCCGGCTCGTACGGACCAGCTTGCCCCGGTCGTCCAGGTCGTAGCAGCCGATCGCGATCCGGTGCGGGCGCAGCGTCGGCTCGCCCTTGGCGCCGGCGGGCAGGGCCGGGGCCTCCTGCCGTACGACGAAGGAGGTGACGTACCCGTCCTCGGAGAGCTCGATCTCGGGGCGCAGGATGTTGATGCCCGCCGTCTGGAGCCACTTCTGCGACCAGGTCGTCAGATCACGGCCGGACGTCTCCTCCAGCGCGCCCAGCAGGTCGGGCAGCCGGGTGTTGCCGTAGGCGTGGGCCTTGAAGTACGACTGGACGCCGGTGAAGAACGCGTCCTCGCCGACGTAGGCGACGAGCTGCTTGAGCACCGAGGCGCCCTTGGCGTAGGTGATCCCGTCGAAGTTCACCAGGACGTCGTCGAGGTCGCGGATCTCGGCCATGATCGGGTGCGTGGACGGCAGCTGGTCCTGCCGGTACGCCCAGGTCTTCTCCGAGTTCGCGAACGTGGTCCACGCGTTGGGCCACTTCGAACCGGGCACGGACGCCTGGCAGGCCACCGAGGTGTAGGTGGCGAACGACTCGTTCAGCCACAGGTCGTTCCACCACTCCATGGTGACCAGGTCGCCGAACCACATGTGGGCCAGCTCGTGCAGGATCGTCTCCGCCCGCCCCTCGTAGGCCGCGTCCGTCACCTTCGAGCGGAAGACGTACTGGTCGCGGATGGTCACCGCGCCCGCGTTCTCCATCGCGCCCGCGTTGAACTCCGGCACGAAGAGCTGGTCGTACTTGGCGAAGGGGTAGGCGTAGTCGAACTTCTCCTGGAACCAGTCGAAGCCCTGCCGGGTGACCTCGAAGATCGCGTCGGAGTCCAGGAACTCGGCGAGGGAGGGGCGGCAGTAGATACCGAGCGGGACGGACTGGCCGTCCTTCTCGTAGCTGCTGTGGACCGCGTGGTACGGGCCGACGATCAGCGCCGTGATGTACGTGGAGATGCGCGGCGTCGGCTCGAAGACCCAGACGTCGTCCTGGGGCTCCGGCGTCGGCGAGTTGGAGATCACTGTCCAGCCGGACGGTGCCTTCACGGTGAACTGGAACGTCGCCTTCAGGTCCGGCTGCTCGAAGGAGGCGAAGACGCGGCGCGCGTCGGGCACCTCGAACTGCGTGTAGAGATACGCCTGCTGGTCCACCGGGTCGACGAAGCGGTGCAGACCCTCGCCGCTGTTGGTGTACGCGCAGTCCGCGACGACCTTCAGCTCGTTGGGGCCGGCCTGCAGATGCTTCAGTGCGATCCGCGCGTCCCGGAAGACGGCCGCGACATCCAGCGGCTTGCCGTTCAGTACGACCTGGTGCACGGCCGGGGCCACCAGATCGATGAAGGTCTCCGCGCCGTCCTCGGCGGACGCGAAGCGCACGGTGGTCACGGACCGGTAGGTGCCGCCCTCCTGTGCCCCGCTCAGGTCGAGATCGATCGCGTACGAGTCGACGGTCAGCAGACGGGCCCGCTGCTGTGCCTCTTCGCGGGTCAGATTCGTGCCAGGCACGCTGTCATCTCCTCGGTTCGTGACGTTTGCGGCCATCCTTCCATGGGGCACGGGTCGGCCGCCCCCGGGAATCGGCGGCCGCCGTCGCCCCCGTGACGGCCTCGGCGAAGGCCCGGATCCGCTCGGTCTCCGCGCCCCGCCGCCAGACCATGCCGAGCACCGAGTCGGGCAGACCGTCGACCGGGACAAAGGCGATATCGCGCCGGGCGTGGTACTCCGCGGTCGGGCCGCACAGCAGCATCGCGCCACGGCCGGCGGCGACCAGGGTGAGACCCTCCTGAAGCGTGCCGACCGAGGGACCCGGCGTGCCCGTGGGGGCATGGGCCTCGATCCAGTACGCGGGGGCCGGGGCGGACGCCGTGATGAGGGGCTCCCGGTCGAGTTCGCCGGCGGTCAGGGACGGGCGGTCCGCGAACCGGTGGCATACCGAGACGGCGAGGGTCTGCCGCTGCTCGGAGAAGACCGGGCCGAGTACGAGATCGGGCTCGGCGACCGGCAGCAGCACGATCGCGGTGTCCACCTCACCGCGCCGCACCGCCCCGAAGGGGTCGCAGAACGGGATCTCGGTGAGCGCGGTGGCGCAGGCGGGGTGCGCCTCCTGGAAGGCGGCGAGCGCCCGCATCAGCCGGTCGTCGGCCGTGCCCTGGAAGCCGATCCCGAGCGTGCCCTCGATGCCGCGGGCCGCCGCCCTCGCGTCCTCGACCGCGCTGTGCAGGGCGTCGTAGGCGGGGCGCAGCCCGGCGAGGAAGCGCTCGCCGAGCGGGGTCAGGCGCACCCGGCGGCTGGTGCGCTCGACGAGCCGCGCGCCGATGCGGCCCTCCAGGGAGCGCAGCAGCTGGCTGACCCGGCTCTGGGACACGTACATCCGCTCGCCCGCCCTGCCGAAGTGCAGCTCCTCGGCGAGCACCAGGAAGCACTCCAGTTCCCGGATCTCCACTCCGTACCCCTCTGTATCCGCATCTCTGTGTCCGCATCCCCGGATCCGCATCGATGAGCCCGGCTCATAGAAGGATGAGATCTTCGCCGTTGTTCCCGGTGGGAAGTCGGCGAACGCTGGAGCACATGATCAAGAGTCCACAACTCGCCGTACTCACCGTCGCGTTCGCGACCTTCTGCGTCGTCACCACCGAGATGCTGCCGGTCGGCCTGCTCAGCCCGATCGCCGCCGGAATGCGTGTCTCGGACGGCGCGGCGGGGCTGACCGTCACCCTGCCCGGTCTGGTCGCCGCCGTCGCCGCGCCCGTACTCACCGTCGTCACCGGGAAGGCGGACCGGCGCACGGTCCTGTGCGCGCTGACCGCGCTGCTGGCCGCCGCCAATCTGCTCTCCGCCCTCGCGCCGAGCTTCGCCGTGCTGCTCGCCGCCCGGGTGCTCGTCGGGGTCTGCATCGGGGGAGTGTGGGCGATCGCGGCGGGCCTCGCGGTGCGCCTGGTGCCCGAGGAGTCCGCCGGCCGCGCCACCGCCGTGATCTTCAGCGGGATCGCGGTCGCCTCCGTCCTCGGCGTACCGGCCGGGACGCTGATGGGCGAACTGGCCGACTGGCGCGCCGCGTTCGCCGCGACGGGAGTGCTCGCGCTGGTCCTGACCGTGCTGCTGGCCGCCGCCCTGCCGCCACTGCCCGCCGCGGGCCCGGTCCCTCTCGGCGCGGTGACCGGGCTCTTCGCCGAGCCGCGGATACGCGCCGGTCTGCTGGTCGTGCTGCTCCTGGTGACCGGGCACTTCGCCGCGTACACCTATGTCCGCCCCGTCCTGGAGCGGGTGGACGGCATCGGCGCGGGCCTGATCGGCGGACTGCTGCTGGCGTACGGCGGTGCGGGCATCGCGGGCAACTTCGCGGCCGGCGCGGCCGCGGCCCGCGCCCCGCGCCGGACCCTGCTCGCCCTCGCCGCCGCGCTCGGCGCCGTGATGATGCTGCTCCTCCCGGCGGGTGGTTCGCTCGTGGCCACCTCCGTGCTGCTCGTCGGCTGGGGACTGGCGTACGGCGGGGTGTCGGTGAGCACCCAGAATCTGCTGACCGCCGCCGCGCCAACGGGCCGCGAGGCCGTGTCGGCACTGTTCGTCGGGGTCTTCAATGTGGCGATCGCGCTGGGGGCGCTGCTCGGCGGACGGGCGGTGGACGCGTTCACCGTCACCGCGGCGCCGGTGCTCGGCGGCGTACTGGCGGCCCTCGCCGCGGTGGTGCTCCTGCTGTCGCGGGACCGCACGCTGAACTCCACGTCCGATTCCCGCCGGAAACAGGAGCCGCGCGACGCCACGCTGTAGCCATGACACAAGCACTGTGGACCGCACTCCCCATCGAAGCAGCCGTTCTCGAGGAGCTCCGCGAAACCGACGACGCCGGGCTTCCCTGCGTCCCGTACACCGACGAGGAGGGCGGCGGTCCGCTGCGCTGCTGTCTGCGGCCCGTCCGGGCCGGGGAGCGGATCGCCCTCGTCTCGTACGCGCCGTTGCGCCGCTGGGCCGCCGAGACCTGGGCCAAGCCGGGCGCGTACGACGAACAGGGACCCGTCTTCATCCACGCCGACGCGTGCGCCGGGCCGGCGGCGATGGACGGCTACCCCTTCGCCAGCCCCGGAGCGCTGCGCGTGCTGCGCCGCTACAACGCCGAGGGCCGTATCGTCGGCGGCCGGCTGCTGGAGATCCCGCAGACGGCCACCGAGGCGTTCGACCAGGCCTTCACGGAGGCCTTCGCCGACCCGGAGGTGGCTCTGGTGCATGTACGCGCCGTCGAGTACGGCTGCTTCCAGTTCGCGGTCGGCCGCCCGCAGTGACCTGTCCGTCCCGGGCATGCACAGGGGGGCGATCACCTCTCGGTGATCGCCCCCCTGTGGCCGTGCGTGCGCCGGAATGACCGCGGTGTCAGCCCCGCAGCTCGTCCGCGACCAGCTCCGCGATCTGCACGGCGTTCAGCGCCGCGCCCTTGCGGAGGTTGTCGTTGGACAGGAACAGCGCGATGCCGTTCTCCACGGTCTCGTCCACGCGGATACGGCCGACGTACGAGACGTCCTGGCCGGCCGCCTGCAGCGGGGTCGGGATGTCGGAGAGCTCGACCCCCGGGGCGGCCTTCAGCACCTCGTACGCGCGCTCCACGCTGATCGGGCGGTCGAAGCGGGCGTTGACCTGCAGCGAGTGGCCCGAGAAGACCGGGACGCGCACACAGGTGCCGGAGACCTTGAGGCCGGGGATCTCCAGGATCTTGCGGGACTCGTTGCGGAGCTTCTGCTCCTCGTCGGTCTCGAAGGAACCGTCGTCGACGAGGTTGCCCGCCAGCGGCAGGACGTTGAAGGCGATGGGGCGCTTGTAGACGGCGGGCTCGGGGAACTCCACCGCGCCGCCGTCGAAGGTGAGCTGGTCGGCGGTCTCGGCCACCGCGCAGGCCTGGGTGCGCAGCTCTGCGACACCGGCCAGGCCCGAGCCGGACACGGCCTGGTAGGTGGTGGCGACCAGCGCGGTCAGACCGGCTTCCTCGTGCAGCGGGCGCAGCACTGGCATCGCGGCCATCGTCGTGCAGTTCGGATTGGCGATGATGCCCTTGGGGCGGTTCTTGATCGCGTGCGGGTTGACCTCGGAGACCACCAGCGGGACCTCGGGGTCGCCGCGCCATGCGGAGGAGTTGTCGATCACGACGGCGCCCTGGGACGCCACCTTCTCGGCGAGCGCCCGGGAGGTGGCGCCACCGGCGGAGAAGAGCACGATGTCCAGGCCGGAGAAGTCGGCGGCGGCCGCGTCCTCGATGGTGATCTCCTGGCCCTGCCACTCGATGGCCGAACCCGCGGAGCGGGCCGAGGCGAACAGTCGCAGCTCGTCGACCGGGAACTTCCGTTCGGCGAGGATCTTCCGCATGACTCCGCCGACCTGACCGGTGGCTCCAACGATTCCGACCCTCACTGACGACTCCTTTATCCCGATTCGTAACTGTTCTGCTGGCCTGGATCCTGCTCCATGATGCGTATGTCCATGGCTGCCTTGTCCAATCGGTTATCCGAAGGGCGAGATGAGCCGAACGTTTCGCACGGCTCCCGGGCACGCTCCGTGACCACCTGGAATATGTCCGGAAGCGGCTGGTGAAGGCGCTCCCCGGCACCCGAGGTGCCGAGGGGGCGGCCGAGCGGGGACCGGGATACCCGGGGACGGCATGCGCAAGGGCGGGCGCCCGTCACGGGCGCCCGCCCTCTTCCGTATCCTCCGCCCCTGCCGCCCCTTCCGCGCGAGGGCGCGGCGGGGCTACGGGGCTAGGGAGCTACGGCGTGACCTTCTCGATCACGACGCTGCCGCTGCCCGCGACCGTGCCGCGCCCGGTCAGCAGCTGCACCTCGCCGAAGAACTGCCGTCCCTCGGGAGCCGCGCCGCCCACCAGAACCTCGGCGCTGACCTGCGCCGACGCACCGTTGGCGAGCTTGACCGGCTGCGTGGCGTCGACCTTGAGCGAACCGAGCGACTCCGCGAAGAACACATCGCGGTAGTTGTACGCGGTGGTCCCGGCGGGGACGGAGTAGCCGTCGACCACGATGGTGTACGTCCCCGCGGCCGGCTTGGTCAGGCTGACCGCCTCCTCCGAGTCGCCGTCCGCGGCCTGGCCGACCCGGACACTGCCCAGGTAGACCGCCAGGTCCAGGTCGGCGCCGTTGTCGGAGACCCCGCCGATGGCGACGTCGAGCCGCTCCACGCCCGCACCGATGGTGACCGTGGACTCCTGCGACTCACCCTGCTTGATCGACGGGCGGGCGACCTTCGCCGAGCCCAGCGAGCCGCCGGCGAGCTTGCCGTCGATGGCGGCGAAGGCGTTGTTGACCGTCCACTCGACGGGGGCCGGCGCGCCGGCCTTCGCCTCGGGGAGCGTCTTGACGGCCGGGTCGAAGGTGGCGCCGAGCACCGTGACGTCCAGCTGGTACGGGTTGTGCAGCAGCGGGGACGTACGCCGCGACTCGACCTCTATCTCCCAGACGCCCGGCGTCGGCTCGGCGTACGAGCGCAGATCCGGACGGCAGACGTTCGCCGGGTTCGCGTAGTTGGCGTAGCAGAAGATCGTCGAGCTGTCGTCGACCGGGACACCGTAGGGGTGGATGCCGATGAACCGGGTCTGGCTGCCCTTGTCGAGCCCGCCGAGCGCGACCTCGAGGTTCTTCGCACCCTCCGGCACGGTGATGAAGTACGACGTGGTGCTGTTGCGCTGCACCGAGGCGGACGTGGAGAAGCTGTACTCCGGCTTGGCCAGCTCCTTGGAGACGACCACCGTGGCGAGGATCTGCTTGTCGACGCCCTCGGTGCGCGGGTCGTCCGCCTCGAGGACGGCGCTGTGCACTCCGGCGCTGCCGGGCTTGGCCTCGACCTTGACGGTGACCGGCTGGTTCAGCGGCAGCGAGACCGCGCCACTGCCGGGCAGCCGGAAGGTGCCGTCGTTGTACTTCCAGTCCAGCTCGTGCCGCACGGGGCGGTCCGGGCCGGTGGTGCGGGTGATGACGACGTCGTACGCCTTCTTCTGGCCGGCCTTCAGGCCGCCCTCACGGTCGTAGAGACCGGCACCGAAGCCCGGGGTCTTCAGCGCGAAGTCGATCGCGGTGTCGACCGGAGCCTTGACGGCGTACTCGTGGGCGGTGGCGCCGTCCTTGATGGCCTTCCACGCGTCCACGATGTTGATCCGGCCGGAACCCTGCTCATGCGCCTGCAGCCCGGGGATGCGGTCCGCGGTGCTGGTCAGCGCGGTGCGCAGATTCGCCGGGGTCAGGTCGATGCTGCGCTGCTTCGCGGCCGAGAGGAGCAGTGCGCTCGCGCCCGCGGCCTGCGGCGAGGACATCGAGGTGCCCTGCAGCATGGAGTAGCCGGCCGGGAGCTTGTAGCCGGCCTCGGCGACCGGGCCGCCGGGGGCCCAGGTCTGGGTGGTGTTGATGGCCGAGCCGGGTGCGGTGATGGTCGGCGTGAAGCCGCCGTCCTCGCGCGGGCCGCGGGAGGAGAACGGCATCATGTTGTACTGCTTCGCCACCTGGGACCCGTAGTTGGCGGCCCAGGTCTCCTTGGAGATGGCGGCGCCGACCGAGATCACCTTGTCGGCGACGGCCGGGTCGCCGAGGGTGTTGGTGCCCGGGCCCTCGTTGCCGGCCGAGATGACCAGTTGCACGCCGTAGGTGTCGATGAGGCGGTTGTAGAGCTCGGCGCGGGCGTTGTTGCCGTCGTTCAGCGGCGGCAGACCGCCGATGGACATGTTGACGATGTCCACGCCGCGGTCGATGACCAGGTCGGCCATGCCCTCGGTGAGCGCGATGTTGGTGCAGCCACCGCTCCAGGTGCAGGCGCGCGAGGAGACCAGCTTGGCGCCGGGGGCGGCGCCGTTCATCTTGCCGCCGAAGAGGCTGTTGGCGGCGGTGATGCCGGCGACGTGCGTGCCGTGCGAGCCCTCGATGATGCCGATGTTGACGTAGTCGGCCGTGGCGCCCGCGGCGTTGTGGACGACGTCCTTGCGCACCTCGATGGTGAACGGGATGCGCTCGACGACGTCGGTGGCCGGGTTGTCGGTGCCGAAGTAGCCGGTCTGGAAGCCGTTCTTGTACGGCTTCATCACGGTGTCGTTGGCGAAGTTCGCGTCGTTGTCGAGGTCGACGCGGACGGTCCTGGTGCCCTCGTCGTACAGCACGGCCCACACATCGGTGGTGTCGCCGTCCCGGTTGAGGTCACCGGCCATGTCGCCGCCCTTGGTGGCGGCTTCGGCGAAGAGGCTGAACCGGTACGCGCCCGCCGGGGCGGAGTACGTACGGCCCTCGACCGCGAACGTCGGGCCGCTGACGGCGCGCTTCATCTGGAGCCAGGTGCCGTCGCCGTCGGCGACCGGGTCGGTCGCGGTGACCCAGTCGACGATCTTGCGCTCGCCGGTGGTGGTCTTCTGCAGCGCCGGGTGAGCGACATCGACTCCCGAGTCGAGGATGCCGATGGTCACTCCGCGGCCGTCGGCCTTGGGGTTCTTCTTGACGAAGTCCACCGCACCGGTCTCGAAGGACGGGTTGTACGGGTTCTTCGCCGGGGTGTTCTTCCCGGGCGCCGGGTACTTCTCGGCCTGCGCGCCGGCGGTGCCCGCGGCCTTGGCCCGGTCCCCGGCCGGCGTCGGGTCGTCCAGCTCGATCTCGTGCTTGAGATCGATGCCGTGGACGCTGGAGAGCTTGGCGGCCGCCTTGAGGGCGGCCTCCGCCTTGGCGGTGGGCAGCGTGGCCCGCACATACCCGAGCTTGTCGTACGTCCTGCCGACCGAGGCACCCGCGACGGCGTCCAGCTGCCCGGCGACCTGCTCGGTCGCGCCGGGTGCGGTGGCCACCATCACGGTGACGCTCTTCTCGCCCTTGGCCTCGGCCTGGGCGAGAAGTTCGGCGTCGGCCGAACCGAGCTTGTCGGAGGAGGACGTGGCGGCCTTGACGCCGGAGGTGCCGGTGCCGGCCGGATCGTCGGCGGGCGCTGCGGCGAAGGCCGGTGCGGCACCCGCGGCGACCAGTGCGGTCACGAGTGAGGCGGCGGCCGCGATCCTGGCCACGCGTCTGTGCCCGGGTGTCGAACGTCCTGCTGTGGAGCTCTGGGACTCGGGGGTCATCAGCATCCCTGTTTTGTGAAAGAGAGGGTCCGGAATTCGGTGCCGGATGACCGCTCAGCCTTTCCTAAGTGACAGGGGTTTGTGGAGAGTTGGCAGAGACAGCTTGCTGCCATGGCGGATATCCGCCATGGCAGCACTAAGCGCCATGAGGGTAAATGGCCGTTATGGGCGTTCGGTGCCAGGGCGTGCGAGCCCGGCAGGATCCGGAAGGTGCGCCTCAGTCCTCGCGGCTGCGGGCGTAGTGCCGGGACGCCTTCGCGCGGTTGCCGCACTGCGCCATGGAGCACCAGCGGCGGGTGCCGTTCCGCGAGGTGTCGAAGAAGTGCAGGATGCACGCCCCATGGGCGCAGGCGCGGATCCGGTCCGGCGCCGTGCGCAGCAGATCCAGATGGCCGCGGGCGGCAAGCCAGCCGGGGCCCCAGGCCGGGTCGGCGAACTCCGCCTCCTCGCCGGGACCGTCTGTGGTGAGTTTGGCGCGGATGCGCCCATGTCCGAGCACCTCGTCGACGCGGGCGGTCGCGGTCGGGTCGCCGGGGCTGTCGACGAGTGCGGCGAGCGCGCCGCGGGCGGTCACGGTCCGTTCCAGGGTGGCCGCGTCCGCGGTGAACCGTTCCGCGAGGCCGTTGGCCGTCAGCCAGATGAGCAGCCCGTCGACCCCGGTCAGCAGGTCCTGGCGCACGCCGTCCTGCATCCACTGGGTGTTGAGCAGGTCGAGGGAGACCGGCTCACCGGTGAGCGGCCGCGGATCGGACATGGCGGGCATCCCTGGGCTCCTCCCGTAGCTGACCCCAGCTAACCCCTCAAGAGTACGTGACTGGTTGACGTGCTCGACTCTAACCTCTAAAGTCAAATTAAGTGGTTAGTTCGTATCGATCCTTCCGGAAGGTGTGCCATGACGGCGACCAGTGCTCTGCGTACCGGCCATATCGGCCTCAACGTCACCGACCTCGACCGTTCGCTCCCCTTCTACGGGGATGCCCTCGGCTTCGACGTGCTCGGGCAGGGCAAGGACGAAGGCCGCCGCTTCGCCTTCCTCGGCCGGGACGGGCAGCTCGTCCTCACGCTCTGGCAGCAGGCGAACGGGGCGTACGCGCCGGCGCTCGCCGGGCTGCACCACCTCGCCTTCGAGGTGGAATCCATCGAGCAGGTCCGCGCGGCCGAGGCGCGGCTGAAAACGCTCGGCGTCGACTTCGCCCACGAGGGCGTGGTCGCCCACGGCGAGGGTGCGGCCTCCGGCGGGATCTTCTTCCATGACCCGGACGGCACCCGCCTCGAGATCTACGCCCCCTCGGGCGCCGAGGGCGCTCCCGTGCCCACCGAGGCTGCGCCCACCTGCGGTTTCTTCTAAGGGAGTTGGTCACCGTGGACCCGTACCAGGAGCCGTACCACCATGGCTCGCTCGCTGTGCAGCGGCGCGTCGGCGTATCCGACCAGGCCGCGCACGTGGGCCGCTCCATCGGCGACGGCATCAAGCCGGTCGCCGCCGCCTTCCTGGCCCTCCAGCCCATGCTGGTGCTCGGCGCGGCGGATGCGAGGGGCCGGATGTGGGCGTCGCTGCTCACCGGCCCGCCCGGTTTCGTACGGGCCACGGGGGCGCACTCCCTCTCGGTCGCCGGCGGAGTCCACCAGGGCGACCCGCTCGCCGGCGCCCTCGCCGCGGGCCCCCTGCCCGTCGGCACGATCGCACTCGACCCGCGCACCCGCCGCCGGATGCGGCTGGACGGTACGGCCCGCCCGTCCGCCCGCGGTCTTGCGATCGAGGCCGAGCGGGTCTTCGCCAACTGCCCGAAGTATCTGCAGAAGCGGGAGCTGTACGCAGTCGCCCCGGACGGCGTTGGCCCGGACGCAGCCGGCCCGGCCGACCGCGCCCGGCGCGGCGGGCAACTCACCCCTGACCAGGAGAAGTTCGTCCGCTCCGCCGACACCTTCTTCATCGCCACCGGCACACCGGAAGGCGTCGACGCCAGCCATCGCGGTGGCAACCCCGGCTTCGTGCAGGTCACCTCGTCCACGACGCTGAGCTGGCAGGACTACCCGGGCAATGCGATGTTCCTGACGCTGGGCAACCTGGAGAGGGACCCCCGTGCCGGACTGCTCTTCCTCGACTGGAGCACCGGCACCACGCTCCAGCTCGCCGGTACCGCGCACACCGACTACTCCGATGCGGGCCGCACCATCCGGTTCACCGTCGAACAGGTCGTCGAGACCGAGGCGGCCAGCCCGCTGCGCTGGTCCGCCCCCGAGTACTCGCCCGCCAATCCGCCCGTCCAGGACCCGCCCGTCTGAAGTCGGTCGGCCTCCGTGCCTCTACCCTCACCAAATGAACAGGCAGTTGCGGAACAGGGAGTTGAGGGTCGCGGCCTACGCCGTGTGCGTACGGGAGGAGCAGATCCTGCTCGCCCGCTGGGTCGCGGGCGACGGCGCCAAGAAGTGGACACTGCCCGGCGGCGGCATGGACCACGGGGAGGACCCGCTCGACACCGTCGTACGCGAGGTCGAGGAAGAGACCGGCTACGCGTCCGAGATGACCGCACTGCTCGGCCTCGACTCGATCCGCCGTCAGTATCCCCGCAGACTCGGCGCCTTCGCCGACTTCCAGGGGCTGCGCATCATCTACGAGGGCCGGATCACCGGTGGCGAGCTGCGCCATGAGACGGACGGGTCGACGGACCTGGCCGCCTGGCACGCGCTGGACGCGGTGGCCGGCCTGGAGCGGGTCGAGCTGGTCGACATCGGGCTGGCGCTCCGGCGCTCCCGGCCCCCGGTCGGCCGGCTCGCCGGTAACGGCCGGTAACGGCTCAACCCTCGCGCCCGGGGCAACGCCGCAAGCCTCGCCGGAGTCCTGTCCGTCGACCGCAGTCGCAGAGCTGCCGACGCGCAGCCGAAGACAGGGGGCTGATATGTCAGTACGCAGGGTTCGGACGGCCTTGATCGCAGCCGTGGCCGTGGTGGCGGCCGCCACCACCGTCCTGGTGAACCCCGCCGCCGCGGACGTCGGAACGGACAGCGACCACCACCCGGCCCAGCAGGCGATCGAAGCCGCCGTGCGCGACGGTGTGCCCGGGGTCGTGGCCCAGGCGCGGGACCGCCGCGGCACCTGGAACGGCACGGCCGGCGTCGCCGACCTGCGGACCGGACGCGAGCGCCTGCCGCAGGACCGCTACCGCGTCGGGTCCATCACCAAGACCTTCGTGGCCACCGTGCTCCTCCAACTGGAGGCCGAGGGCGGTCTCCACCTGGACGACACCGTGGAGGACTGGCTCCCGGGTGTGGTGCGCGGCCACGGCCACGACGGACGCCGGATCACTCTGCGGCAGCTGCTCAACCACACCAGCGGGATCTACAACTACACCGTGGACCCCGGCTTCCGGGCGAAGGTCTTCGGCGACGGCTTCTTCCAGCACCGCTACGACACCTGGCGGCCCCGGCAGCTGGTGGCCCTCGCCATGCGCCACCGGCCCGACTTCGCGCCCGGCACGGAATGGAAGTACTCCAACACCAACTTCATCCTCGCCGGGATGGTCGTCGAGAAGGCGACGGGAAGTCCGTACGGCCGGGAGATCGAGCGCCGGATCCTGCGCCCGCTCGGCCTGCGCGCCACCTCCCTGCCCGGCACCGACGCCCGGATGCCGCGCCCCAGCGGCCGGGCCTACTCGACGTTGTCCGAGGACCCCGAGGCGAAGATCCACGACGTGACGGAACTGAACGCGTCAGCCGCCTGGGCGGCAGGCGAGATGATCTCCGACAACGCCGATCTGCAGCGCTTCTACCGGGCACTGATGAAGGGCGCGTTGCTGCCGCGGCAGCAGCTGAAGGAGATGACCACCACCGTCGCGATGGACCCGCAGAGCCCGGACAACCGCTACGGACTGGGACTGCTGCGGGTCAAGCTGAGCTGCGGCAAGGACGTCTGGGGCCACGGGGGCGGCATCCACGGCTCCTCGTCCGGGGCGATGACCACGCGGGACGCGAGCCACTCCCTCGCCCTGAACTTCAACGGCGACTGGTCGGGGGACACCTGGTCGGTCGTGGAGGCGGAGTTCTGCGGTCAGCGCGGGAGGACCACCACATAGGCGGCCGGGTCCCGGTCCGCCGCCGCCATCAGTGCGGTGCGGACCACCGTCGCCTGCTGCTCCTGCGACTCCCGCAGCTTCTTCGGCGTGATGTGTACGACGGTGATGCCGAGCCGCTCCAGATGCTCCCGCTTGCGGGCGTACTCCGACCACAGTGCCTCCTCGTCGTGGCGGGGTGCGCGGGTGTCGAGCTCCACGGCGACGGCCTGCTCGGGCCAGTAGGCGTCCACACCGCCGAGGTGCGGGCCGCCGGGCAGGCGCAGATCCACGTTCCAGACGGGGTCGGGGAGGCCCCAGGTGCTCACCATGTTGTACAGCCGGTCCTCGGTCAGTGCCCGCCCCTCGGCGAGCAGTGAGTCGACGGCGTCCACGACATGTCGCCGGGTGAGCAGCCGTGCGCGGCTCAACTCCTTGACGACGACGGCGGGTTCGCAGTGCCCGCCGCGTACCGCCTCGGTGAGGAGGCGGCGTACGGCATCGGCGTCGGTGAGCTGCGCGACGGCGTCCGCGAGCGCTCGGGGTACGGGAGCGACGGGCACGCCCGTGATCTCCAGCGGTCGCGGCAGGGCGTGAGCCCGCACCAGCCGGACGCACCCGGCCGACCGCAGCCGCCGGGTGCGCGGTACGAGGACGTCGATCCGGTCGAGGGAGAGCAGTGGGGGAGCGGACGGGAATCGGTGCAGGGCGAGCGCGGCGAGCCCGGTGATCACGGCCTCGCAGTACAGGACGGGGGCGGGGGGCGGCTCCGCCCCCTGGGCGGGCGCGGGCGGCCGCCCGGCGTACAGCAGCGCGCCGTGCAGCCGCTCCTCGTCGGTGGCCGGACCGGAATGCAGGAGATACACACCGGGCAGAAGCTGCTGCCACTGCCCGCCGGGCCGGCACTGTGCGCTGGTCCGTGCGGCGGAGACGCCGTGCGCCCGCAGCTGTGCGACGGAGAGCACGCGCCGCTGCACATCGGCGAGGTGGCTGAGGGGGAGGGGGGAGAGCGGGGTGTTGGGGTTCATGTCCCGGGGATGCCCGTGTGTGACCGCTCCGCTAACCGCTGTTACAAGCTCGTCGACAATTCAGGACAACACCGTCCTAAAGTACGGACGTTCGACTGCCGAAAAGGCCTCTTTCGTGCGGGGGTGCGACGAGGTCGCCGCGCCCCCGCCCCGGAGCGGGGGCGTCTTGTCCCGCTCACCCGCCTCCCGCACGATCGCTGCCCATCGCGGATTCGGGCGTGGGCGGTTGCGGCGGTTGCCCGTGCGGCCCGCGAAGTTGCCGCCCCGGCTGCTCGACGGCGCGAGGCTGCCACTCGCTCCGGCCGGGGCCTGTGCCGGGTCGGTGTCCGGCCCGCCCGGTCACCTGCCTGCGCGCGTGCTCCGGCGGACGTGAAGTCGCTGCCGCAGCGACGTGGCGGCGCAATGCTGCCGCTCTCGACCCCCGCCCCGGCGCGGGGGCGCCCCGCCCCCCGGGGTCCGGGGGCCTGACCCCGGTTCGGGAAGGGGCGGGGTGGGGAAAGGCGTCCCCTCAGGAACCCGCCCCCGCTGCCGCGTCGCTCGCCTGCGCCCGCAGCGCCCTTGCCAAGTCGTCCCGCGCCTCCAGAACCAGACGGCGCAGTGCCGGCGGGGCCTCCGCGTGGGCCTCCAGCCACGCGTCCGTCGCGTCCAGCGTCGCGGTGTTGTCCTGCAGGCTCGGGTACAGGCCCCTCACCACGTCCATCGCGATCTGGATCGACCGCTCCGCCCACACCCGCTCGATCGCCGCGAAGTACTTCGGCGCGTACGGTGCGAGCAGCTCCCGCTGCCCCGGCTGAGCGAAGCCCGAAATCGTCGCCTCCGCCAGCGCGTTGGAGAGCGTGTCCGACTCGACGACCTGCGCCCACGCCTGGTCCTTGACCGCCGCCGACGGCCGCGCCGCCAGGCACCGCACCTGGTGGCGCCTGCCCGAGGCCGTGTCGTCGCGGGCCAGCTCCGCCGCGACGACACCCTCGTCCGCCACCCCGTGCGAGGCCAGCGGTTCCAGGAACGCCCATCGCAGCTCCTGGTCCATGTCCAGGCCGTCGATCTTCGCCGTACCGGCCAGCATGCCCTGCAGCAGCTGCAGGTCCGCCGCCGACGATGCCGTCGCAGCGAAGAACCGCGCCCACGTCAGCTGGTGCTGGCTGCCCGGCCCGGCCAGCCGCAGCTCGCGCAGCGCGCCCTCCGCCAGCAGCTGCCCGCCCTCCTCGCGCCAGGCGGGCGCCGCGTAGTGCACGAGCGCCGACCGGGCCCACGCGTGCAGCATCTGCAGCACGCCGATGTCCGACTCGCGCCCCGCGAACCGCAGCACCAGGTCGATGAAGTCCCGCGCCGGCATCAGCGCGTCCCGCGTCAGATTCCACAGCGCCGTCCAGCACAGCGCCCGCGCCAGCGGGTCCGTGATGTCGTCCAGATGCGCCCGCAGCGTCGCCAGCGAGCCCTCGTCGAAGCGGATCTTGCAGTACGTCAGGTCGTCGTCGTTGACCAGGATCAGGTCCGGCTTCTCCGCCCCCGTCAGCTCCTCCACGACCGTCCGCGGCCCGGCGACGTCCAGCTCTGCCTGCGCGTAGGGCTCCAACTCCCCGCCGGGATTCCGCCGGTACAGGCCCACCGCCACCCGATGCGGCCGCAGCTCCGGATGAGAGGGAGCTGCCTCCTGCACCACCGCGAGCTGTGTGATCCGGTCCCGAGCGTCATAAGTGACCACGGGCGTGAGGGAGTTGACCCCGGCCGTCTCGAGCCAGGACCGCGACCACGCTGTCATGTCCCGCCCGGACGTCTCCTCCAGCACCGCCAGCAGGTCGCCCAGCCGGGTGTTCCCGTACGCGTGCCGCTTGAAGTAGCGCCGCGCGCCCTCCAGGAAGGCGTCCTGTCCGGCGTACGCGACCAGCTGCTTGAGGACCGACGCGCCCTTGGCGTACGTGATCCCGTCGAAGTTGAGTTTGGCGTCCTCCAGGTCACGGATGTCGGCCGTGACCGGGTGCGTGGACGGCAGCTGGTCGGCGCGGTACGCCCACGACTTGCGGTTGTTGGCGAAGGTCACCCAGCCATTGGTGAACCTCGTCGCCTCCACCAGGGAGAACGCGCCCATGAAGTCCGCGAACGACTCCTTCAGCCACAGGTCGTCCCACCACTGCATGGTGACCAGATCGCCGAACCACATGTGCGCCATCTCGTGCAGGATGACGTTGGCCCGGCGCTCGTACGACGCCTGGGTGACCTTCCCCCGGAAGACGAACTCCTCACGGAAGGTCACACACCCCGGGTTTTCCATCGCGCCGATGTTGTACTCCGGCACGAACGCCTGGTCGTACTTCCCGAAGGGGTACGGATAGTCGAAGTGGTCGTGGAAGAAGTCCAGCCCCTGCTTGGTCACCAGGAAGATGTCGTCCGCGTCGAAGTGCCGGGCGAGCCCCTTGCGGCACATCGCGCCGAGCGGGATCTCCAGCGTCGTACCGTCGTCGAACGTCCGGGTGTAGAGGTCGGTCTCGTAGTGGTACGGACCGGCGACGACCGCGGTGATGTACGTCGAGATGGGCTTCGTCTCCGCGAACCGCCACACCCCGTCGCTCTCGAGTGCGCCCGCGCCGTTGCTCCACACCGTCCAGCCCTCGGGCGCGGTCACCTCGAAGCGGAACGGCGCCTTGAGGTCCGGCTGTTCGAAGGTGGCGAAGACGCGGCGCGCGTCGGCCGGCTCGTACTGCGTGTAGAGATAGACCTCGCCGTCCTCCGGGTCGACGAAGCGGTGCAGTCCCTCGCCGGTACGGCTGTAGGCGCACTGCGCGTCCACGACCAGCACGTTCTCCGCGGCGAGGCCGGTCAGCGCGATCCGTGAGCCGTCGAAGACGGCCGGGTCCAGCTTCTCGCCGTTCAGCGTCACGGTGGTGACGGAGGGCGCCAGGAGATCCACGAAGGTCGTGACGTTCGGCTCCGTGGACCGGAAGCGGATCGTGGTCACCGAACGGAACGTGCGCGGCCCCGAGTCCTCCGGGGCCTCCCCGACCGCCGAACGCAGGTCGAGGGCCACCTCGTACCCGTCGACGGACAGCAGCTCGGCCCGCCGACGGGCCTCGTCGCGGGACAGATTCTCACCGGGCACGGGCACTCCTTCGTGTCTCGTTCGAACAGGACCGATCCTCCCATGTGCACCTGGCACGCGGTATCCGGGAATCCCCGGCCGGCCGGGGGTGTTGCCCGTTGGAGGCACACGCGACGTACTGACGAGGAGAGACATGTCCGAGAGCGGCAAGACGCCCGTTGACTTCTGGTTCGACCCCCTGTGCCCCTGGGCCTGGATGACCTCCCGCTGGATGCTCGAGGTGGAGAAGGTCCGCGACGTCGAGGTCCGCTGGCATGTGATGAGCCTCGCCGTCCTGAACGAGCCCAAGCTCGACGAGCTCCCGGAGGAGTACCGCGAGGTCATGAAGCAGGCCTGGGGCCCGGTTCGCGTGGCGATCGCCGCGCAGCACAAGCACGGCGACGAGATACTCGGTGACCTCTACACGGCGATGGGCACGCGCATCCACAACCGCGGCGAGGGGCCGACCCGCGAGGCGATCGCGGGCGCGCTGGAGGAGGTCGGCCTGCCGGCGGAGCTGATCGAGTACGCCGACTCCGACGCGTACGACACCGAGCTGCGCGCCTCCCACAAGGAGGGCATCGACAAGGTCGGCCAGGACGTCGGTACGCCGGTCATCGCGGTCCCGGGGGCGGACGGCGAGCAGATCGCCTTCTTCGGCCCGGTCGTCACCCCTGCCCCGAAGGGCGAGGAGGCGGCGAAGCTCTGGGACGGCACGTTGCTGGTCGCCTCCATCCCGGGCTTCTACGAGATCAAGCGCACCCGCACCCAGGGACCGGTCTTCGACTGACCGCCCCACCGCGTGCGAAAGGCCCCCGCGAGTCATGTCCTCACGGGGGCCTTCCGTTTTATCCGCCTGCAAGTGAAGGTTGAGAAGACGATCACGAGCAGGACGACTGCGGGCGCCTACGGCGCCGGTGTCACGGGACGAGCAGCAGGTTGGTGGCGTGCTGCTTGGCGGACGCGAAACGCTTGGCCACGTCCTGCCAGTTGACGACCTTCCACATCGCCTCGATGAAGTCGACCTTCTGGTTCTTGTACTGCAGATAGAAGGCGTGCTCCCAGGCGTCGAAGACGAGGATCGGGACCGAGCCCTGACCGACATTGCCCTGGTGGTCGTAGATCTGCTCGACGATCAGGCGGCCGCTGAGCGGCTCGAAGGCGAGGACGCCCCAGCCCGAGCCCTGCGTCGTCGCGGAGGCCTTCGTGAGCTGGGACTTGAACTTCGCGAACGAGCCGAAGGACTCGGCGATCGCGTCCGCGAGCTCGCCGACGCCGTCCTTCTCCAGCGGCTCGCCGCCGCCGTCGCCCGTCATGTTCGTCCAGTAGATGCTGTGCAGGATGTGGCCGGAGAGGTGGAACGCCAGGTTCTTCTCCAGGCCGTTGATCGCGCCCCAGGCATCCTTGTCGCGCGCCTCCTCGAGCTGCTCGAGGGTGTCGTTGGCGCCCTTGACGTAGGCCGCGTGGTGCTTGTCGTGGTGGAGCTCGATGATCTGCGGGTTGATGACCGGCTCGAGCGCCGCGTAGTCGTACGGAAGTTCAGGGAGTGTGTAGGTGGCCATGTCCGGTCCGGTCCCTCCGACTGCTTATTGCACATCTTATGCATCTGCACGTTAGCAGCAGGAGGGTCAGGAAATGATCAGGCGCTGGTCTTAGTACTGCAACGGTGCTTGCCGTGACGGTTGGGCAGGTCGGTCGTTTATCAGGTCATGGGTGGGGAACTTGCTGATGCCCGGTCGTGGGCCGGTGAACTGAAGGCCTTGCACGAGCGGTTCGTGCACCGTTTCTCCAGGTCGGAGCCGCGGGAGTCGGCTCTCGCCTATATGCGGGGGCTGATAGCTCCGCTGGAGCGGAAGAACGGCTGGACGCTTGCCGAGGAGGCCGGGCATGGCGGCCCGGACCGGATCCACCGGCTGCTGAACCGGATCGACTGGAGCGCGGACGAAGTCCTGGACGACGTGCGGGACTACGTCGTCGAGCACCTCGGCGATCCGGATGCGGTGCTGATCGTGGACGACACCGGGTTCCTGAAGAAGGGCATCCGCTCGGCCGGGGTCCAGCGCCAATACTCCGGAACCGCCGGCCGGACGGAGAACTCCCAGATCGGGGTCTTCCTCGCCTATGCCGGCGGACGCGGCCGCACATTGATCGACCGCCGCCTCTATCTGCCCACCTCATGGACCGATGACCGCGACCGGTGCCGGGCCGCGGGCATCGACGACACGGTCGCCTTCGAGACGAAAGTGGTGATGGCCAAGGCCATGGTCCGCCGGGCGATCACGGACCGGATCCCGTTCCGGTGGGTGACCGCCGACGCCGCCTACGGCTTCTCCAAGGGCTGGCGTTCTGAGCTGGAGCGGGCGGATGTCTTCCACGTGATGGCCACCACCCGGCATGACACCGTCGTCACCCGCTGGGCCATGGACCACCCCGTTCACGATCTGTTTCCCGGGCTGTCCCGGCAGAAGTGGAAGCGCCGTTCCTGCGGCAACGGCGCCCACGGCCCGAGGGTCTACGACTGGGCGAGGGTCGAGGTCCGTCCCTGGCACCGCGAGGACCGTCGTCACTGGGTGATCGCCCGCCGAAGTGTCCGCCGGCCCGAGGAGATCTCCTACTACATCGCCTACTGCCCGGCCGACACCACACTCGACGAGCTGATCCGCATCGCGGGCAGCCGGTGGGCGGTCGAGGAGTGCTTCCAGACCGCGAAGCAGGAGTGCGGCCTGGACGACTACCAGGTCCGCCGCTACGACGGCTGGCACCGCCACATCACCCTGGCCATGGCCGCACACGCCTGCCTCACCGTCCTGCGGGCCCGTGAACTCGACACCGGGAAAGCAGAAACGGATCCTCCCAGCTCATACCCCTGACCCTCCCCGAACTCAGACGCCTGATCACCCGCCTCACTCGACCCCGCCCAAGCACCGACCACGTCCTGCACTGGTCACACTGGCGCCGCAGACGACAACACCAAGCCCGCATCAGCCACTACAAACGACGCGGCCACACACCACCAGAAGCCAACAAACCATCAGAGCAAAGACCGTTGCAGTACTAGGACTCAAGGCCCCCTGACTCGGGGCGGGCACCCCGGATTCGGGCCGTCGGGACTCGAGGTCCGGCGATCACCGGCGTCACGTCCTGGGCACGCGGGCACGGGCACGGGCGGTGGCCAAGCGGTCCAGATGTTCCTCGTACGCCTGCGCATAGAACCCCGACCGCGCCGGGTCAGGTTCGACGACCGCCGTCGGGGCGGTCCAGGACGCTGCGTCCAGCCCCACTCCGTACCGCTCCGCCGCCGCCAGAACCGCGCCGCGCGCGCCCACCTCGCCCTCGACGATCCGCAGCGGACGGCCCAGCACCTCCGCGAACAGACGCATCCAGGCGGGCGAGCGGGTGCCGCCGCCGCAGATCGCCAGCGACCCGGTGAGGCCCGCCGCCTCCAGGCAGTGGCGGGCGGCGAACCCGATGCCCTCGCAGGTGGCGCGGATCAGATCGGCGCTGGTCGACTCCAGCGAGATGCCGGACAGCTCGGCGCGCAGATGCGGCTCGACGAAGGGGGCGCGTTCCCCGGAAGGCGCGAAGTAGGGCAGCACACGGACGCCGTGCGCACCGGGTGGGGTGGCATCGAGCAGGGCATCGACCTCCGTGTGGGGTACGCCCGTGGTGGCGAGTACCCAGTCGAGTGCCGCCGTCCCCACCATCGCGGGCATCGCGCGCAGCCAGTGGCCCGGGCGGTCCGTCGAGATGTACAGACCGGCCGGCTCACCGGACAGGTCGAGGTCCGCGGTGGCGACGAGGGACGCCAGACAGGTGCCGACGATCAGCAGACCGTCGCCCGGGGCGGTCACCCCCGCGCCCAGCGCGCAGGCGGGCAGATCGTACGGACCGTTGGCGATCCGCGTTCCGGAGACCCCGGAAGCCCCGGAGACCCCGGAAGAAAGCACCCCCGTCGCGACCGGATCGCTGACGGGGGCCAGCAGATTGCTGCGGTGGGCGAGCCCGAGCGCCTCGACCACCTCCGCCGAGTACGCCCGCGTCCGCGGGTCCAGGAAGGGCATCGACGCGTCCGAGACATCCGTCGCCCGTACGCCCGTCAGCCGCTGGAAGACCATGTCCTTGCAGTACAGCGCGGTCGCGGCCGCATCCAGCGACTTCGGTTCGTGCCGGTCCAGCCAGGCCAGCACCGGCCCCGGGCAGCCCGGGAACATCGCGCTGCCGGTGTGCCGGAAGACCGACTCGAAGACCCCCGATGCCTGCCACCGGTCGACGAGCTCATGGGCCCGGCCGTCCATCCAGGAGATCGCGGGGCGGACCGGGCGGCCGGAGTCGTCGACCAGCCAGACGCCGTCGCCCTGCCCGGTGAGGCCCACCAGCTCGACCGGCTCCCGCACGGAGGCGGTCAGCGCATCGAGGACGTCGAGGACCGCGCCGTACACCTCGTCCATGTCCTGCTCGACCCGCCCGCCGCGGATGTCCAGGGCCACCGGACGCGACTCGACGGCCAGGGTGCCGCCCCGCTCGTCGAAGGCCGCGGCCTTGACCATCGATGTGCCCACATCAATGCCGACGTACATCGCAGATCTCCTCAGGTCAGACAGTGCGCGAGAGGTTCGCCCCGGACATGACGGGCCACTTCGGCCGCGGCGATACGGGCCGCCTTCCGGGCGACGGCACGGCTGGCTCCGCCCAGATGCGGGGTGAGGACCAGACCCGGGGTGGTGAACAGCCGGGACCCGGCGGGCGGCGGCTCCTGTTCGTAGGTGTCCAGCGCGGCCGCCGTCAGCTGCCCGCTGTCCAGGGCGTCGCACAGCGCCCCGGTGTCCAGGAGACCGCCGCGCGCGGCGTTCACCAGCACCGATCCCCGGGGCAGCAGCGCCAGTTCGCGTGCGCCGATCAGTCCTTGCGTCTCGGGGGTGAGACGGGCGTGCAGGGTGACGACCCGGGAGCGGGAGAGCAGCGCGTCGAGCGACGTCGCGCGCATACCGTGCACATCGCCGCGTACGTAGGGGTCGTACACCTCCACCTCGGCACCGAAGGCGGCCAGCACCCGGGCGACCCGGCTGCCGACCGCGCCGTAGCCGATCAGCCCGACCGGAGCGTCCTCCAGCTCCGTACCGCAGCGGTCGTACGTGAAATGCGTGGCATCCCAGCTCCTCTTCACCGCAAGGGAGTGATGCGCCTGGGGGATGTGGCGCAGAGCCGCCAGCATCAGACCGACGGTGAACTCCGCCGTCGCCGCGGCATTGCGTCCCGGCGCGGAACACACCTGTACGCCTCTGGCCTGCGCCGCCCGGAGGTTGACATTGACGGGTCCGCCGCGGCAGACGGCGATCATCCGCAGGGAGGGGGCGGCGGCCAGCACCCGTTCGGTGAAGGGCGCCATCTGGGTCACACACACCTCGACCCCGTCGAGCGCCTCGATCAGCGCGTCCTCGGCATCGCTCGCCTCGTCGACCTCGGCGACCTTGCCGAAGGGCTCCAGCGGCCAGGGGAGAGTGAGTTCGGCGAGTTCCAAGGGGGAGCCGGCGAGGTCGTGCCGCAGCGCCTCGGCGATGAGGTTGTTGCGGACGAAGTGGTCGCCGGCAGCAAGGACTTTCACGTCAGGGCCTCTTCCGTCTCGGCGTCGAAGACATGCGTGTGCTGTGGATCGGTGGACACATGCACGATTCGGTCGCGCTCCAGTCGCACCTCCGGTCCGGTCTGCACGACCAGCGGACGGTCCACCCCGTCCAGCGCGAGGGTGGCGACGCCCGTCTCCAGCAGCGGCTCGTACGCGCCGACCGTCGCCCGTACGCCGTGGTCCGTGAGCCGCAGATCCTCGGGGCGGATGCCCAGCACCACCGACCGGCCGGCGGCCAGTGGGCGCGGCAGGGGGATGCGTACGGCAGGGGAGAGCCGCACCTGGCCGCCGTCCTCCTCCACCACTCCCGGCAGCAGGTTGATCACGGGCTCCCCGACGAAGTCCGCGACGAACAGATTCGCGGGCGCGTCATAGATCTCGTACGGCGTGCCGAGCTGCTGGATCACGCCGTCCTTCATCACCGCGATCCGGTCGGCGAGCGAGAGTGCCTCCTCCTGGTCGTGGGTGACCAGGATCGTCGTATGCCCCAAGTCCCGTTGAATGCGCTTGAGTTCACGGCGGGTCGTGTCGCGCTGGCCGGCGTCCAGATGGGACAGCGGCTCGTCGAGCAGCAGCACGTCGGGCTCCCGGATCAGCGCCCTCGCCAACGCCACCCGCTGTTTCTGGCCGCTGGAGAGCCCGGCCGGGCGCGCATCCAGCAGCTCGGCCAGGCCGATGCGGTCCGCCATCGCGGCCACCCGCCGAGCGATCTCCGCGCGGCCGCAGCGGCGGCGGGCCGCCAGACCGAAGCCGAGGTTCTCGGCGACCGTCAGCGGCGGATAGAGCGCGTAGTTCTCGAAGGCGACCCCGATATTGCGCTGCTGTGCGGGGAGCCGGACCACGGACGCGCCGTCGATCCGGATGTCCCCGCCCGTCACCGGCTCCAGGCCCGCGATCATCCGCAGTGTGGTGGACTTGCCGCAGCCCGAGGGGCCGAGCAGGCCCAGCAGCTCCCCGGAGCGCAGCTCCAGATCGATGCCGCGCACCGCGTCGACCACGGGGCGGCCCCGGGAGGCGTAGGTCTTGCGCAGCCGGTGCAGGGTCAGCTCAGTCACCGCCGCCCACCTCGCAGACCTGGTAGGGGACCTTGTGCTCGTCGAGGTCGCGCAGCGCCTCGGCCGGCGCGCCGTCGTCGACGAGCACCAGGTCGAAGCGGGAGAGCGGGGCGAGGCGGTGCAGCGCGACCCGGCCCAGCTTGGAGTGGTCGAGCAGCAGCACGTTCTTCGCCGCCGAGTCGAGCATGGCCCGCTTGACCGACACGATGTGCTGCTCCTGGTGGTACGCGAACCCGCCCGACACCGCGGAGGTGGAGGTGAAGCAGATGTCGACCTGAAGCAACTGCACGGCCTCCACGCACGAGACCCCCAGGAAGGAGGAGTGCAGCGGGTCGTAGTCGCCGCCGAGCGCCATCAGATGGATGCCGCGCTCCTCGGAGAGCAGGGTCAGCGCCTCGAGGAAGTTGGTGACCACCGTCAGCGGGGTGATCGGGCCGAGCCGGCGGGCGATCTCCAGGGTGGAGGTGGAGTCGTCGAGCATCACCGCCATGCCCGGCTCGATGAGAGTGAGCGCGTGCGCGGCGACCGCGGCCTTCTGCTCGCGCATCGTCTTCAGCCGGTAGGCGACGTTCGACTCGAAGACCCCGGACGGCTGGGCCGTGACCCCGCCCCTGAACTTCCGGACGACGCCCTGCCGTTCCAGCTCGTCCAGGTCGCGGTGGATGGTCATCAGACTGACGTCGAACCGCTCGGCCAGCTCGGCGGCGGTCCCCTCGCCCTGGGCGAGGACGTACTCGGCTATCGCCGCCTGGCGGGGGGCGGGGCCGCGCTGCTGCCGGCTGCTCATGAGGTGATCCCCTTGATCCTTCGTCCTGGTCTCCGCGGCCCGTCGGCCTCGAACAGCAGCAGGTTCTCGGGCCGCGCGGTGAGCCGGACCGGATCGTCGGGACGCAGGCCCGCCGTGTCGGCGCGGGGTGCGACGAGCGAGAGCTGCTGCTCGCCGATGCGGACGGTGACCTCGACGGCCCGCCCGAGGACTTCGGTGATGTAGACCGTGCCGGTCAGCTCCAGCCCCTCCCCGCCCAGGGCGAGATCGCGCGGGCGCACACCCAGCTGGACGGGTGTGCCGGGCGGTGCGGGCACGGTCAGCGCCAGTTCGTACGACCCGTCGACGGAGCGGAAGTTCCCACCGCCGGTCACCGTCCCCGGCAGCAGATTCATCCGCGGCCTGCCGAACGAGCGGGCGACAAAGGTGTCGTAGGGCCGGTGCCAGATCTCCTCGCGGGTGCCCGTCTGCACGATCCGTCCGTCCCTGATCACCCCGATCCGGTCGCCGAGGGAGAGGGCCTCCACCGAGTCATGGGTGACATAGAGGGTGGTGGTGCGGCGTACGGCCCCGATCGCCTTGAGTTCGGCGCGCATCGCCTGCCGGAGTCTGGCGTCGAGGTGGGAGAGCGGCTCGTCGAGGAGGAAGGCGCGGGCGGGCCGTACGAGCACCCGGCCGAGCGCCACCCGCTGCCGCTGGCCGTTCGACAGCTGTCCCACCGGCCGGTCCAGCAGGCCGCTGATGCCCAGGAGACCGGCGATGGTACCGATCCGCTCGCGCGCCTGGATCGCGGGGAGGCGGTGGCGCGGCGAGCGGAGCGGGGAGGCGAGATTGTCATATGCAGTGCGGTGCGGATAGAGGGCGTACGACTCGAAACACATCGCGACGCCCCGGTCGTACGGTTCGACGCCGTCCATGTCCGTTCCGTCCAGCTCGACCGTGCCCGCGGTCGGCTGCTCCAGGCCGGCAATCGTCTTGAGGGTGGTGGTCTTGCCGGCGCCGGACGGGCCGAGAAGACAGAAGAACTCGCCCGCGGCCACCTCCAGGTCGAGCCCGTCGAGGGCGGTGGTCTTCCCGTACGACGTGTGGATGCCGCGGAGTGCGATACCGGGCGCGGTCATGACTTCACCGCCCCGAAGGAGAGGCCGCGGACGAGATAGCGCTGGATGGTGAGCGCGAGGAGGAGCGGCGGGACGACGGAGACCAGGGCGGCGGCGGCCGTCAGGTTGTACTTGGGCCGGTCGCCGCCGAGGAAGGACAGGGCGCCCACGGTGACGGTCTGGGCCTCGGAGGAGGTGAGGATCAGCGGGAAGACGAAGTTGTTCCAGGCGAAGATGAAGGCGAGGAGCGAGACGGCGGCGATGCCCGGCTTGACGAGGGGCAGGGCCACCCGGAAGAAGGCCTGTTTGCGTGTGTAGCCGTCGAGGAGCGCGGCCTGTTCCAGCTCCGGGGAGAGGTCGGAGAAGTACGAGCGCATGATCCAGACGATCAGCGGCAGGGTGACCAGCTGAAGGACCCAGATCATGCCGACGTAGGTGTCGAAGAGGCCGAGCTGCTGGTAGAGCACGAACAGCGGGATGATCACGGTCAGTTCGGGCGCGAACCGGAACGAGAGCAGCGTGAACATCAGGTTCTCCGACCCGCGAAACCGCCACCGGGCGGCGGCATAGGCGGCGGGCAGCCCGATCACGAGGGACAGACCGACGGCGCCCAGCGACACGACGAGGCTGTTGAGGAAGAACCGTACGAAGGGCACGCCCTGGTCCTGGCCGGCTCCGAGGACGGTGCGGTAGGAGTCCAGGGTCGGCGTGAAGGAGAAGTACGTGCTGAACAGCTCGTTGGCGGGCTTGAGGGAGAGGATGACCATCCAGGCGATCGGAAAGAGCGCGAGGACGAAGTAGCCGATGAGCGCGGCATCGGCGACGATCCCGCCCACCCGTCGGCGCCGCCGCCCGGGCACACGCGGGAGGGCGCCGGCTCCGGCCGGGGTGTCCGGGGTGTCCGGTGCCGCGGGCCCTCGGACGGAGTTGGCGGCCTCGTCCGCGACCTGGTCCGCGACTTGGTCCGCGGCCTGCTCCGCGACCTGCTCCGTGGCCTCGTCCGCGGCCTCGCCCGGGATGTCGTTGCGTGTCACCTCCGCACCTCCGCCGCGCGGGTCTGGATCCGGCCCAAGTACCGCACCAGCACCATCGCCGCCAGATACACCACCGCCCACAGCACGATCGTGTAGCTGATCCCGAACGAGTAGCGCTGGAAGCGGATCGCCTCCAGATACGCGCGGATCTGGAGCACCACCGTCGAGTCGCCCGGCCCGCCCTCCGTCAGTGCGTAGATGATGTCGAAGACCTTCAGCGAGTCCATGAACCGGAAGATCACCGCCACCAGCACATACGGCCACAGCATCGGCAGCGTCAGCCTGCGGAAGGTGAACCACCAGCCCGCCCCGTCCACCGCCGCCGCCTCGAACGGGGACGTCGGCAGTGAGCGCAGGCCCGCCAGCGCCAGGATCGCCACGAACGGCGTGTAGACCCACGCATCCACCGCGATCGACGTCAGCAGCGCCCCGGCCGGGGTGTCCGTCCACTGCACCCCGCCAAGACCGAAGGGTTCCAGCAGGTGGTTGATGACGCCCACGGACGGCTGAAGCATCAGCTTCCACATGATCGCGGCGATCACCGGCGCGATCATCAGCGGCAGGATCAGAATCTTCTCCAGCACCCGCCCCACCCGCGTGGATCGGAACAGCAGCAGCGCCACCCCCACGCCCAGCACCGTCTCGACCGCCGCAGCTCCCACCGCGTAGAGCACCGTCACCCGCGCCGATTCCCAGAACGCGGACTGGCCGAAGATCCGGCGGTAGTTCTCCAGACCCACCACATCCGGCTGCGGCGTGCTCGCCGCGAAGTCGAAGACCGTGTAGTACAGGCCGAGCCCGAAGGGATAGAGGATCCCGCCGGTCAGCAGCAGCGCGGGCACGATCAGCAGATACGGGCGCAGCGAGCGGCGCCGGCGCGACACGCGGCGCGCCGCTCGCTTCCCCTCCTCGCGTGAGGCCGCCCCGTGGCCGGTCTCCCTCAGCGAGGACACCTCTCAGCCCACCTTCGACGCCAGGTCGCCCGCCAGTCCGTTCAGCACCGACTTCGCGTTCTTGCCGCCGTAGATCTCCTGGAGCGCCGCCGCCCAGCTCGTCGTCGCGTCGAAGAACTGCTCCTGCGGCGTGAACTGGATCGTCGTCCGGTCGACGACCGTCTCGAAGGTCTCGATGAAGCCCGGGATCGCCTTCATCTTGTTCTTGTACGCGGCGTCCTCGCTGACCGACTTCCGCACCGGGTCGATGTGGTGGTGCTGCACCGCGCCCTTGAGCAGATGCTCCTTGCCCGTCGCCCACTGCAGGAACAGCCAGGCCGCCGTCTTCTTCCTGCTCCTGGCGTTCATGCCGAGCGACCAGATCCACATGTTGGTGGCGAGCGAACCGCCCGGCCCCTTCGGCCCCGGATGGAAGGCGATCTTCCCCGAGGCCGGGGAGGCGCCCTTCACCGCCTGGAAGTACGCGGCGGTGTCGGCGTCGAAGAGCATCCCGGCCTTCTTCGCCCCCAGATCGCTGGAGCACTGGTACCAGGTGTAGGACGTCCAGGACGGCGGCCCGCCCTTCTTCACCATCTCCGCCCAGTCCCGGGTGAAGGCGACGGCCTCCGGCGCATTCATCGCCGGCTTCACCTTCCCGTCCTCCACGGTGAAGTCCTTGAGTCCGTTGCGCGCGTACATCGTCATGAAGCCCGGATGGATGGTGGCCCAGCTGCGCGAGCCGCGCACCGCCACCCCGTACATCCCGTCGAAGCCCGCGCCCGGCGCCTTGCGCTTGATCGTCCCGGCCAGCTCGCGCAGCTCGTCGAAGGTCTCGGCCGGCTTCAGGCCCAGCTTGGCGAAGACCTCGGTGTTGTACGCGACGACATTGGTCTCCCAGCCCCACGGCAGCGCGTACTGGCCGCCCTGCCCCAGCGGCGCACCCGCCTTCAGCGACCACTGGTCGGCCTGCAGCAGATTGGGGAAGAAGTCCGCCTGGTCCCAGTCGGCGCCGGTGGCCGAGGAGTTGCGCATCCACGGGCCGAGGTCCTCCAGCCAGCCCGGCGGGCCGTACTGCCAGACCATGTACGCGCCGAGCATGAAGACGTCGTACGAGGCGCGCCCGCTGGACAGATCGACGGTGAGCTTGTCGAAGTAGTTGTCCTCGGGGAAGACGTCGTACTCGACCTTGATGCCGGTCTTCTCGGTGAAGGACTTCAGGTCCGCCAGCAGCGCGTCGGTGTACGGATGCTTGTTGAGCAGCGCCTTGACGGTCTTGCCCTCGGCCCGCTTCCAGTCGAAGGAGCCGGTGACGTCGTCGGCCGCCGAGCCGTCGCCCTGCTTGCCGCCGTCTTTGAAACCTGCGCCGCAGGCGGTGAGCAGCGGGGCGGCCGACACGGCCGCGGTGAGCGCGAGGAACCTTCGCCGGTCGTGTGAGTGTGCCGCGGGAAGCATGTCCATCCGTGACCTCCACGGTCCGGCCGGAGATGTTGTTAACACGTTCTGTCGACTGGTTAACAGAGCTTGGAACAGCGGAAGTTGGGCGTCAATCCCTCGCGCAGCGGAAAATCTCGGTGCAGAGTGAGAAGTTCACAGGGAGAGCCGATATATGGATGGGCGTGCGACGCCTCTCGCCAGGCGCTGCGCGCGAGACCCCCCGCACCGAGTCGTGTCCGACGATGGTGGGCGAACCGGAGCGGCGCGGCCGGCTGCCCGAGCCCGTCGCCGCGCACGCCCGCACCCGTACCGAAAGGACGACATGACCACGAGGAGCACGACTCTGCTGCTGGCCCGGCACGGACAGACGGTCTGGCACGCGGAGAACCGCTACGCCGGGGTGAGCGACGTCGCGCTCACCGACGAAGGCCGCCGCCAGGCCCACCGGCTGGGCATGTGGGCGGCCCGGCACCCCGTCGATGCGATCTGGACCTCCACGGTCTCCCGTGCGATCGAGAGCGCCGAGCCCGCCTGCCGCGGGCTGGGTCTCGTACCGCACCGCGAACACGAGCTGCGCGAATGCGACTTCGGGGTCGTCGAGGGCCGCACCCTCGCCGAGTTCGAGGCCGAGGATCCGCAGCGGGCGGCGGCCTTCCGCGCGGACCCGGCGGCGAACCCCTTCCCGGACGCGGAGGACCCCCGGGCCGCGGCGGCCCGGGGGTCTTCTGCGTTGCGCCGCATCGCGGCGGCCCACGAGGGGGAGCGGGTGCTGGTGGTCGCCCACAACACGCTGCTGAGACTGGTGCTCTGCGAGCTGCTGGGCATCCCGCTCGGCGACTACCGCAGGGTCTTCCCGCAATTGCGCAACACCGCGGTGAGCGAGCTGCGGCTCAGCGAGGGCGGCCGCCGGGCGGCGCTGCTGTCGCTCAACCTTCCGTGCGCTCCGCAGCCGTAGCCGTCGGTTCCTGAGCCGGCTTGCGGTTCTTCTGCAGGATGAAGCCCGTCACGGCCAGCACCAGGGTCATCACACCGGTGGCGAGCAACTGGTCGCGGGTGCCGGGCTCGCGGAGCATGAGGACGAAGATGCCCAGCATGCCCGCGATGGCGACCCAGGTCAGCACCGGGTACAGCCACATCTTCACGACCAGCTTCTCCGGCGCCTCGCGCTCGGTGCGGCGGCGCAGCAACAGCTGGGAGACGGCGATGAACAGCCACACGACGAGGATCACCGCGCCGATCATGTTCAGCAGCCAGGGGAAGACGTCGTCGGGACGCCAGTAGCTGAGCAGCACGCACAGGAATCCGAAGACCGAGGACACGAGCACGGCGATGCGCGGCACCCCGCCGGAGACCCGGCCGATCGCCTTCGGGCCCTGGCCGCGGGCGATCAGTGAGTACGCCATGCGGGAAGCGCCGTAGATGTTGGCGTTCATCGCGGAGAGCAGGGCGACCAGCACCACGATCTGCATCGCGATGCCCGCACCCGGGATGTCGAGGTGGTTCAGCGCGGTGACGTACGGGCCCTTGTCGGGGTTGGCGACGTCCGGGTCGTCCCACGGCACCAGCGTGACGATGACCGCCATGGAACCGATGTAGAAGAGAGCGATGCGCCACATCGCGGTGCGCACGGACTTGGCCACTCCCTCGACGGGGTGCTCGGACTCGGCGGCGGCGATGGTGACCGTCTCCAGACCGCCGTACGCGAACACGGACGCGAGCAGACCGATGACCAGGCCCTCCGAGCCGTTCGGCAGGAAGCCGCCGTCGCCGGTGAGGTTGGCGGTGCCGGGGGCCTCCGTGCCGGGCAGGATGCCGAGGATCGCGAGGCCGCCGATGATCAGGAAGAGCGAGATCGCGCCGACCTTGAGGGCCGCGAACCAGAACTCGAACTCGCCGAAGTTCTTCACCGCGGCCAGGTTGGTGCCGCAGAACACCAGCATGAAGAGGGCGACCCAGGCCCATTCCGGGGTGCCGGGCAGCCAACCGCTGACGATCTTCGCCGCGCCGATGCCCTCGAGGCCGACTGCGACGGACAGGAGCACCCAGAAGGACCAGCCCGCCGTGAAGCCCGCCCACGGGCCGATCGCCCGCTCGGCGTGCACCGAGAACGAGCCGGAGGCCGGGTTCGCAGCCGACATCTCGCCGAGCATGCGCATCACGAGCATGACGAGCAGCCCGGATACCGCATAGGCGATGACGATGGACGGACCGGCCGCGGCGATGCCCGCGCCGGAGCCCACGAAGAGGCCGGCGCCGATGACACCGCCGAGGGCGATCATCGACAGATGGCGTTGCTTGAGTCCGTGCGAGAGCGCTGTGCCGACCGGGCGGTCGACGGGCGCGGGCGCGGAAGTCCGAGACATGTGCATGCCCTTGTTCAGTAGCTGAGACGGGGGAGCGGACCACAGTCTGGGGGCGTGTACCGCTTACACGGAACGGATGTCCGCTATACGGGCACGATGCTCACACATGGTGAACACACCCTCACATCCGCCCCACACGCAACTCCCGTACTCCCGCGATCAGCAGAACCGCCGCGGTCGCCCCACCCGACCACAGGACCTGCCCACGCGCCGCGTCATCGGTCAGCATCAGTACCAGCACGGCAGCCATGGCGGCCAGCGCCGCCCACGTCAGCCAGGGGAAGGCCCACATCTTCAGGGTCAGCTTCTCGGGGGCCTCGCGCTCGATCCGGCGGCGCAGGCGCAGCTGCGAGACGGCGATCAGCGCCCAGACGAACAGCAGTACCGCGCCGACCGAGTTGAGCATGTAAAGGAAGACGGAATCCGGCCACTTGAGATTGAGCAGTACGGAGACGAAGCCGAAGGCGACCGAGGCGAGGACCGCCCGGCGCGGCACACCGCCGCCCGAGACCTTCAGCAGGCCGCGCGGGGCCTCGCCGCGCTCGGCGAGCGAGAAGACCATCCGGGAGGCGCCGTACAGATTGGCGTTGAGTGCCGACAGCAGCGCAACGAACACGACGATGCTCATGATCTGGCCGGCCCGCGGCACGCCGATCGAGTCCAGGACAGTGACATACGGGCTGAGCCCCGCCTGCTGTGCCGTCCACGGCAGCAGTGTCACGATGACCAGCATCGAGCCGACATAGAAGAAGAGGATGCGGAAGACGGCGCTGCGTACGGCGCGCCCGACCGCGCGGGCCGGATCGTCGGTCTCCGCGGCGGCGATCGTGACGACCTCCAGGCCGCCGAAGGCGAAGACCACCGCGAGGACGCCGGAGACGACGCCCTCCCAGCCGTTGGGCAGGAAGCCGCCGTCGCCGACGAGATGCGTGAAGCCCACCGGGTCCGTGTCCGGGAGCAGTCCGAAGACAGCCAGCGTGCCGAGCGCGAGGAACAGCACGATCGCGCCGACCTTCAGCGCCGCGAACCAGAACTCGAACTCGCCGAAGTTCTTCACCGCGGCGAGGTTGGCGACGGTGAAGACCACCATGAAGACCAGCACCCAGGTCCACTGGGGCACGGCGGGCGCCCAGCCGTGGGCGATGGCGGCCGCGGCCGTCGCCTCCACCGCCAGAACGACCACGAGCAGGAACCAGTACAGCCAGCCCACGCTGAACCCGGCCCAGCGGCCCAGCGCCCGCTCCGCGTGCACCGAGAAGGCTCCCGAGGCCGGCATCGCGGCGGACATCTCGCCGAGCATCCGCATCACCAGCATCGCGATCGCGCCCGCGATCAGATAGGAGAGGACGATGCCGGGCCCGGCGACGGCGATGCCCGCGCCCGAACCCACGAAGAGTCCGGCGCCGATCACCCCGCCCAGTCCCAGCATGGTCAGATGACGCTGTTTGAGCCCGTGGGCAAGGGGCTCGGCCTCAGTGGCCAGGGGCGTGGGTGACACGTCGTGCATGGCGTAAGTAGCTCTCGGATCACTCTGGATGAGTTATGGGGAACCTACAGTCTCGCCGAGCCCCCGCTCTCGCTGCAAAAGCGGCCCTCTCGCCCACCGCCTCAGTGACGAGCGTCACGTGATCCAGTGGCGTCGGCACGTCGTTTGTCCGAACCCCACCAAGCGGTCAACCCCCGCTTTGTGGGCGGCTGCTGGTGATCGAGTGATCTCCGTGGGCTACCGTCAGCCTGTCCCTGCCTGCCCTCACCTTCCCCCACCCTTGCGGAGTCCCGATGAGCACTGCTTCCGTCACCTCACGCCCCGGAGCGGTCCTCGCGGACCTGCTGCCCGCATCCCGTGCGAAGAACGCAGTGGACACGGCACTCGTCGTCGGAGGCGCCGCGCTCACCGGCATAGCGGCCCAGATCGCCGTCCCGGTCCCCGGCTCCCCGGTTCCGGTCTCCGGCCAGACCTTCGCCGCGCTCCTCGTCGGCACCGCGCTCGGCGCCCGCCGCGGCTTCCTCTCCCTCGCGCTGTACGCCCTGGTCGGCATGGCGGGCATGCCGTGGTTCGCTGAGGGCGCTTCCGGCTATGCGATGCCGTCCTTCGGCTACATCCTCGGCATGCTGCTCGCGGCCACGGTGGTCGGCGCCCTCGCGCGCCGCGGCGCCGACCGCTCCATGCTGCGCACCGCAGGCGCCATGGTGCTCGGCTCGGTGATCATCTACGCGGTCGGCGTCCCCTACCTGGCCCTGGCCACCGGTATGTCGTTCAGCGCCGCGATCGCCGCCGGCCTGGTGCCCTTCCTCATCGGCGACGCCCTGAAGGCGGCCCTGGCGATGGGCGCGCTGCCCACCGCCTGGAAGCTCATCGGCCGCCGGGGCTGATGTTGTAGTTCTGCCTGAAGAGGTTCGCCGGATCGTAGAGGGACTTGAGCCCGGCGAGCCTCTTCAGCGTTTCGGGGTCGTACAGCCCCTGCGTACGGTCCCCGGCGCCGAAGGCGAAGTTGAGCGCGCGGCCCATGGTCAGCGGCCGAAGCACCCCGAAGACCTGTCCGTGCAGGGCGTGGACCGTCTCCCTCTCCGTGCCGTCCAGCGGGTTCAGCAGCCGCACCAGACAGCGCGCGTCGCGGAACGGCACCGCGTTCGGGGTCTGGGGGTCCCGCGCCAGTGCCCCGCCCAGATGGTTGATCTGCACCACGGTCATCGCCGGTGCGTCGGGGCCGGTCAGCGCCAGCACCTGACGCGCCGAGCGGACATCCAGATCGCGCAGTACCGCACTGTCCCCGTAGTAGGCGTGCGGGAAGTCCGGGTCGCTGTGGATGGTGTGGCTGTCGGTGTACGGCATCTCCCGCAGCGAGTCCCCGAGCGTGGGCCCGATCGCCCGCAGCGGCGCCACCAGCCGTTCCCCCTCCGCAGCGTCCCCGGTGTACGCCACCCGGATCGAGGCCGTGTAGCGCCCGCGCAGGAGCTCCGGAACCATCGGCAGATCCGGGAACTGCACCATGGCCATCGACGAGGTCACCTCGTCCGGCAGATCGGCCGTCCACTCCAGATAGGTGCCCACGGCCTTCTCGACCAGCTCCGCGCCGAAGAGGAGCGACCCGCCGTACAGCCGGGCCACCGGCACCAGGTCCATCTCCAGCGCCGTCACCACCCCGAAGTTGTGGCCGCCGCCCAGCAGCGCCCAGAACAGATCCGGGTCGCTGTCGGGGGTGACGTGCCGCAGCTCGGCGTCCGCGGTGACCACGTCCAGGGCGCGCACATGGTCTGCGGCGTACCCGAACTCTCTTGCCAGGATGCCCAGTCCGCCGCCGAGCGTGTACGCGACCACGCCCACACCGGGCGCCGAGCCGTTCAGCGGGGCCAGGCCGTGCTCGGCCGCGGCCGCCACGACCTGCCCCCAGCGCACGCCCGCCTCCACGCGCACCGTGCGCGCTCCGGCGTCGACGCGTACGCCGTCCATCCGCTGCGTACTGATCAGCACCCCGCCCTCGGCGGAGCCGGGCAGTCCGTGCCCGGTGGCGCGGACGCCGACCGTCAGCCCGCGCTCGGCGGCGTACGCGACGGCCGCGCGCACCTCCTCGGCGTCCGTGGCGCCGACGATCAGCGCCGGACGCTGGGTGAAACCGGTCTGGAAACCGGCCAGTTCGTCCGCGTACCCGGCGTCACCGGGGCGGAAGGTGGTCTTGGCGGGGGCAAGCATGAGGGAGGCTCTCCGTTCGTCCACGTTGGGCTTCACGGAGAGCCTCCCTCGATAACCTGACATCTGCCGTCAGGTTTGTCGCGCGACGGACGACACGGAGTCGCCGTCGGCCCGACGGGTTACGACACGCTGACCGAGTCGCTCACATCGCTCTGGCCGTCGCCGGAGTCGGCAGCGCCGTCGGCGACTGCATCCGGAGCGGACTCGCCGGAGGCCTTCCGTACGCGGTCGAGCACCACGCCGACGGTGATCACGAGCGCAGCGACCAGCAGCGACAGCAGCACGACCTCGCGGTTGGCGTCGTCGAAGAGCATGTAGACCAGGACGAAGGTGATCATCGCCGCGGTCGCCCAGGTGAGGTACGGGAAGAGCCACATCTTCACCGTCACCTTCTCCGGCACCTCGCGCATCAGGATTCCGCGCATCCGCAGCTGGGTGAAGCAGATCACCAGCCAGACGAACAGCGCCACCGCACCCGAGGAGTTCAGCAGGAAGGTGAAGACCGTGTCCTTGAACGCGTAGTTGAAGTAGACGGCGACGAACCCGAAGACCACGGAGGCCAAAATGGCGACGGCCGGCACACCCTTGGCGTTGACCTTGGCGAACGCCTTCGGCGCGTCACCGCGCTGGCCCAGCGAGAAGGCCATGCGGGAGGCGGTGTAGAGGCCCGAGTTGAGGCAGGACAGGACGGCCGTCAGCACGATGACGTTCATGATCTGGCCGGCGTGCGCGATGCCGATGGAGTCGAGGGCCGCGACGTAGGAGCCCTTGTCCACGATCGACTTGTCGTTCCACGGCAGCAGGGTCAGGACGACGAAGATCGAGCCCAGGTAGAAGACACCGATCCGCCAGATCACGCTGTTGGTGGCCTTGGTGACCGCGCGCCGCGGGTCCTCGGACTCACCGGCGGCCAGCGTGACGATCTCGCTGCCCATGAAGGAGAAGACGACCATCAGCACACCGGTGAGGATGGCGCCCGCACCGTTCGGCAGGAATCCGCCGGCGTCGGTGAGGTGGGCGAAGCCCGCACCCGGGTTGTCGGAGCCCGGCAGCACACCGAAGACGGCCAGCAGACCGATCACCACGAAGGCGCCGATGGCGACGACCTTGATGCCCGCGAACCAGAACTCGAACTCGCCGTAGGACGAGACGGAGGCCAGGTTGGTGGCGGTCAGCACGACCATCACGATCAGTGCCCAGGCCCACTGCGGCACCGAGGGGACCCAGCCCTCCAGGATCACCGCACCGGCCGTGGCTTCCACGGCCAGCACGACAACCCAGAAGAACCAGTACAGCCAGCCGATCGAGAAGCCTGCCCAGCGGCCGAGCGCGCGGTCGGCGTATGCGGAGAAGGAGCCCGAGTTCGGGCTGGCCGCGGCCATCTCGCCGAGCATGCGCATCACGAAGACGACCAGAGCGCCGACGAGCGCGTAGGAGATCAGGATGGCGGGGCCGGCCTTGGCGATACCACCGGAGGAACCGACGAACAGGCCGGCCCCGATCACACCGCCAATGGCGATCATGGAAAGATGGCGGTTCTTGAGTCCGGCCTGGAGACCGCCGGAGGGCTGCGGGTTCCCGGGTGTTCCGGGCTGTCCGCCTTCCTTCATGAGGGTCTGCTGCGAGGTCATGGACGAATCCTTAGGTTCGAGAGCACTCGGGTTACGAGCCCCCGCATTAAAAACCCGTATCCACTCGAGACGGAAGACCTGAATCCGGATCGTTAGGTGAGCCACATTGGCGGGGGCTGCACGTCCTGAAGGTCCTGACCCCGCTGACCGCTACCCAGCCGCTTGCGTGCCACACTCGGAACATGCGCGTGTACCTCGGCTCCGACCATGCCGGCTACGAACTCAAGAACCACCTCGTCGAGTGGCTCACGGCCCACGGCCACGAGCCCGTCGACTGTGGTCCCCACATCTATGACGCCCAGGACGACTACCCCCCGTTCTGCCTGCGTGCGGCCGAGAAGACCGCCGCGGACCCGGACAGCCTCGGCATCGTGATCGGCGGCTCCGGCAACGGCGAGCAGATCGCCGCGAACAAGGTCAAGGGAGTGCGCGCCGCACTCGCCTGGAGCGAGCAGACCGCCGCCCTCGGCCGCGAGCACAACAACGCCAATGTCGTCGCGATCGGCGGCCGGATGCACACGGTCGAGGAGTCGACCAAGTTCGTCGAGATCTTCCTCACCACGCCGTACTCCGGTGAGGAGCGTCACACCCGCCGGATCGAGATGCTCTCGGCGTACGAGACGACCGGCGAGCTCCCCCCGATCCCGGCCCACCACCCGCAGCAGGGCTGAGCGTGCCCGAGGGCCACACGATCCACCGACTGGCCGCCGACCACTTCGAGAGGTTCGGCGGCCGGCCTGTGCGCGCCTCCAGCCCGCAGGGGAAGTTCTCCGGCAGCGCGGCGCTGGTCGACGGCCGGGCCATGGAAAGCACCGAGGCACACGGCAAGCACCTCTTCCTCGGCTTCGGTCCGCTCGGCTGGGTCCATATCCATCTGGGCCTCTTCGGCAAGGTGACCTTCGGTGACGCCCCCGCTCCGCCGCCCACCGACACGGTCCGGCTGCGGCTGGCGGGCCCCGCCGCGTACGTCGATCTGCGTGGCCCGACCACCTGCGCGCTGATCACCGACGGCGAGAAGCGGGCGATACACGAGCGTCTGGGCCCCGATCCGCTGCGGGCCGCGGACGCCGCGGTCGCGTCCGGTGGCGAGCGGGCCTGGGACCGTATCTCCCGCTCCCGCACCACGATCGCCGCGCTGCTGATGGATCAGAAGATCATCGCGGGCGTCGGCAATGTCTACCGTGCCGAGGTTCTCTTCCGGCACGGCATCGACCCCTACCGCGCGGGCAAGGACATCCGCCGCGCCGAGTGGGACGCGATGTGGACGGACCTCGTGGAGCTCATGCGCGAGGGCGTACGGAACAATCGCATCGACACCGTCCGCCCCCAGCACACTCCTGAGGCGATGGGCCGCCCGCCGCGCGTCGACGACCACGGTGGCGAGGTCTACGTCTACCGCCGGGCACAGCTGCCCTGCCATGTCTGCGGCGGCGAGATCCGCACCGCCGGTCTCGCCGCTCGCAATCTCTTCTGGTGCGCTTCCTGCCAGCAGTGCTAGCCGATCGGAAGGGGCGGGAGGGGCGACCGGACCGGGACGGGCGGCTAGAACCCGTGCGGCAGCCAGGGCGCGACGTCCGAGGCAAAGGCCACCGATGCCCCGGACAGCGCCCCCTGTCGCAGCTCCCGCACCCGCCCCGCGCCCGCCAGCGCGGCCAGCGACACTCCGCCCAGGTACGCCGCGCCCAGCTCCCGTACGGACAGCGCCAGATCGGCGGACGTGCCGACGGGCGTCCGCTTGCAGGACGCGCCCTTGCCATCGCCGGTCAGCCGCCAGCGCCCGGCGTTCCAGGGACAGAAGGTGTCCTCGACGTCGAACACCACATCCACCGGCTTCTGGTACGTACGCGCCTCCAGCGCGGCCCCCACATCCACCAGCCGCACGAACATGCCGTCCCGCACCCGCGCCTCGCACCGCCGCGGATCGCTGACCAGGTGCAGCAGCGGATCGTCCACGGGCCGGTTGCGCGCCACGACCTTGTCGGTCAGGTCGATGTCGAAGAGGAAGCGCCACAGAACGGCGTACGTCACGGGGTCGAGCGCCTCGATGTGCCGCAGCACAATGCTGCCGTTCGGGCCGCCCGCCCCCCACGCCGGCTTGTTGTGGAAGCGGACGAAGCCAACGATCTCGCCCGCCCGCTCGGCGACCACGCACAGCATCGGCGAAGCACCGTCACGATCGGCCGGCGGGTCGAGCAGCGGCAGCCGCTCCCAGCCCGGCCTGCGGGCGAGCATGCCCGGCCGTGAGCCGATGCTGCGGACGTACACCGCCTCGCACTCCTGCGCGACATCCGCGACCTTCGCGAACCGTAGCCGCACCTCGTCGGCGCCCTCAGGAGCCTTGATCCGCGTCCGGAGTGTGTCGATCTCCGCGGACATCTGCTGGGTCGCGATCCCGTACCCGAACCGTCCGTAGATCCCCGGCTCGGAGGCCGTCAGCAGGGCCAGTGGCTCGCCCAGCTCCCGTACGTCGTCGAGCTGGCGGCGCATCATCGAGGTGAGCACCCCGCGCCGCCGGTGCGTCGCCGCCACGCTCACCATCGTCACGCCCGCGGCGGGCACCATCGCGCCGCCCGGGACCGAGACCCCGAACGAGAACGCCCCGGCCGTTCCGACGCAGTCGTCCCCGTCCCAGGCCCCGATCGAACGTTCGTGCTCGGTCAGCGCGTCCCACAGTTCGCGCTCCTGCGGAGCCTCGGGAACTCCGCCGAAGGCGAGTATCAACTTGCCGTACCAGTCGTCCCATTCGGACGGACGCAGCACCCGGAGCTCGATCGTCATATGCCATGCCTACCAGGGCCACGACCCCCGGGCGACCCGATTTCGAACACATTGTCACCGGGGTCCCCCTGCGCGGGAGGCGAACGGGTGGATAGGGTCCACGGCAATGGCCCGCAGCTCTGCAGCAGACGCGTACACGGCCCGGTTGCGGAAAGCGACGCACCGGGCACGCATCGCGCTGCGCAAGTCCGGGGTCGACTACTTCCGGGGCGACGGCTCCGACTGGATCGCACTGGCCGGACTGCTGTTGACGATCCCGGCGTTCACCTGGGGCACGATCGTGATGCCGGTCTGGGTCTCCCCGGCGGCGCTGGTCCTGCCCATCGTGGCCGGAGGCCTCCTGCTGCGCCCGGCGAGCCTGCTCAGTCTGTACGCGGCAGCGGCAGGGGCCCTGATCGTGGAGTCCGTCGTGCTCGGCCCGTACACCGACGGCCCGTCGGCCCGGGTCACACCGGGCATCGTTCTCACGGTCGCGGCCTGCGGTTTCTTCGGCCTTCTCATCGCCCAGTTCAGAGCCCGTGTCGGCGTCCCCTGGCGGCGCGGCGGAACGATGCTCTTCGACCTGCGCGAACGCATCCGGGTCCAGAGCGCCCTGCCACGGCTGCCGAAGGGCTGGCACCGCGAGATGGCGCTGCGCCCGGCGGGCGGCCAGTCCTTCTCCGGCGACTTCGTCGTCGCGGCCCGCACCAGTGGCGGCCGCACCCTCGAGGTCGTCCTCACCGACGTCTCCGGCAAGGGCATGGACGCGGCCTCCCGCGCCCTGCTGCTGTCCGGCGCGTTCGGCGGCCTGCTCGGCTCGCTCCCGCCGCACGGCTTCCTGCCCGCGGCCAACGGCTATCTGCTCCGCCAGGACTGGGACGAGGGCTTCGCCACCTCCATCCATCTCGTCCTGGACCTGGACTCCGGCGACTACGAGCTGCTGTCCGCCGGTCACCTTCCCGCGCTCCAGCTCCACGCGGGCAGCGGCCGCTGGGAGGAGAAGGACACCGAGGGCCCTCTCCTCGGCATCTACGACGGAGCGCAGTTCGACCCGGTCAAGGGCTCGCTGCGCCCCGGCGACGTACTGATGCTCTTCACGGACGGCCTGGTCGAGGCGTCGGGCCGGGACATCAGCGAGGGCATCGACCGCCTCACCGGCGAGGCCGACCGGTATGTGTCCTCGGGCTTCGAGGGTGCGGCCTGGCATCTGATCGAGGCAGTCGCGAAGGATGTCAACGACGACCGCGCGCTTCTGCTGCTGTGCCGGGAGGCGTAACGGGTCCGTCCGGAGCTCGAGGACGCGGCCGGAGGCGGTGCGGCCCGGCAGCCCGGCAGCCCGGCAGCAGTCCACGGGCGGCCGGCACGGGATGGGCCACCCGGCCGTACAGTCGGAGCCATGCCGCAGCAGAACCTGACCCTGGCCGAGGTCGAAGCGATCGCCCGCGAGGCGCACGCCACGCAGAGCGACAAGGCGGGACGACCGTACGCCGAGCACCTTCAAGCCGTGGCCGAAGGGGTACGCGCCCGGGGCGGCAGCGACGAGCAGATCGCCGCCGGCTGGCTGCACGACTCCGTCGAGGACGACGCGCTCTCCCGGCAGTGGCTGGCGACGGCCGCGCTGCCGCAGCCGGTCAAGGACATGGTCCTCGCGCTCACCAAGCACAAGGGCGAGGAGCTCGGGGACTACACCGGGCGCATTCTGGCCACCCCGGGCGCCCGGCTGGTCAAGGAGGCCGATCTTGCGCACAACGCCGACCCGGCGCGGCTCGCCGTGCTGGACGAGGCGACACGGGGCAGGCTGACCGCGAAGTACGCCGAGGTGCGCCGGCTGCTGGGGCTGACCGCTGCGGACGGCAGCCCCGGCGAAACCGGCGGCACGACAGGCGCCCGCGTCAGCGCCGCGGGCCCAGCTCCGTCAGATCCCGCTTGAACGCCCAGGCCATCTCCGGCTCGGTCACCCATCGCAGCGCGCGCCGCACCGGCGGGGTGCACATCAGCGTCACCACTGCCGCCATGAACAGCGTCACCACGATCTCGCCGCTCGGGGAGCGCAGCCAGCCGTACGACTCGACGATGCCCGAGTAGTCCGCGCCCTTGACCAGGAAGCCGTGCAGCACATAGCCGCAGATGGTGCCGGCACCCAGCACCGTGAACCAGGTCCTGCGGCGCGGCACCCACGCCAGGAAACCGGCCGTGAGCAGCACCGCGCATCCGAAGAGCGCGAAGTTCATCACCACGCCCGACCACCACGGCACACCCAGCTCCTGGCCGCTCTTGGAGTGGTAGAACCAGCCAAGATTCATCCGGGGTGCGGCCCAGTACGCGACGACGGCGGCGCCCGCGAACAGCGGCAGCGCCAGCAGCCGCACCTCGAGCCGCCGTACCAGCTGGAAATGCTCGGGTTTCAGACACAGCCCCAGCACGAAGAACGGCAGGAACTGGAGCACGCGCTGAAGATTGAGATCGTCCCCGATCTTCGGCGTCAGCACGGCGAGCGAGGCGAGACCGAGGGCGACCGGCAGCGGCCACCGGATCAGCTGCCACAGGGGAGTGGTCAGCCGCCAGATGAACAGCGCGGCCAGGAACCAGGTCAGATAGAAGGGGTCGAGCAGACTGATGGGATGCCCCGGGTCGTCGTTCCCCCACCGGGCGAGGAGCGAGTACGCCACCTCGAAGACGACGTACGGCAGGGCGATGCCGGTCAGCAGACGTCTGAGCTGGTGGGGCTTGCCGCTGTAACTCCGCGAGAAGTAGCCGGAGATGACGATGAAGGCCGGCATGTGGAAGGTGTAGACGAGCATGTACAGGGCACGCGAGACCCTGCTGCCGTCCATCACCGGCTCCCATGCATGCGCGACCGCCACGAGCACGATCGCCAGATACTTCGCGTTGTCGAAGTAGGCGTCTCGACTGGTGGACTTCGCGATGGACTTCTGAGCGGACTTCTCGCCAGGCGCGGGAAGGGCAGGGGCACTCGCCTGCTGCGTCGTAGGGAGGGGATCCGGCTCCCGGGCCTGGGGGAGCGGGGCCCGCTGAAATCCGAGCGGAGGGTGGAACATCTGAGGCACCCTAGCCTCGTCGATTCGATTTCGTAAAACTCCCTGCGCATACGGCCCATTCGAATCTGAAACAGTCACCAACCGGGCACTATGCCCCAGTTAATCCCCCTTAATTGGGGCATTTCGCCACGCTGGTGTGCGCGGGTGAATTTCCTCACCACTCATCTTCGAATTTCTCGTGACCAACATGTGGGGGCATGGAAACGATCAGATCGAATTCGTCCCCGTATTTCACCCTGCCGGGGCCGGTCGCCTTCGCCCACGGGCGTGCGCGGGGGCGCAGTTGGCGTGATCCAGTCTTCGATCATTCGTCAGCGGGCAGCATATGGAGGGAGGTTGGTGGCACGATGGAGGCGGCGGGGGTGTGTGGGCTGCACGCTCCCGGGCGGGCAAGGCGGGACCGACCGAGGGTGTGATCAGTTGTGGCCATTTCACTGTCTGTGGTGCTGCTGTTGGCGGTCGTCCTCGTGGTGCTCATAAGAGGAGGCTCGATCAAGGCCGGCCCCGCCATCGTCGCGGTGCTCTTCGGCTTCTTCCTCGCCTCGACGGGCATGGCCCCGTCGATCAACAGGTTCCTCGACTCGATAGCCGACACGATCAACCAGATCAACTTCTGATTCCGGCCGGTTCCGAGCAGCCGCCCCGCGCGGCCTGCCGACGCCCCCGGCCCCCGCCCGCGGCCCGCGCCCGCGCCGAAGCGCGCAGAGACCTGGAAGCACCTCGGGCCCGGCCCGGTGAGTCACTCACCGGGCCGGGCCCGAGGTCATGCGCAGAGCGGGCGCGTGGCCACGGCTCATGTTTGCGCCCACTCGCGCAGGAGGGCCTCACGCAGGTGCGGTTTCGGAGTGCCGTGGCTGCTGTTCTGCCGGCCCCAGGCGACGACGGTCCGCGGGTCGGCCGTTCCCGCCACGAAACGGGCCAGCAGGGACTGGGAAAGGGCGATCTCCTCGGGGTCGTAACCGGCTGTCGCCGAGTACAACGGAACCCCCTCCGCGTCACCGCCCACCGTCTCCAGGCGCAGAATCATCTCCGCCGGCTCGTTGCCGAGGCCGGACGCCGCCGTGAGCAGCACTTCCAGGGTCATCCCCAGTCGGCTGCCCAGCGTGCCGCGTACGGGTGCCGCCTCGACCGCCGCGGAACGCAGGTCCGTCCACGTCCACGCCCGGGAGCCCTCGGGGCCCACGGCGTCCAGCCCGTCGGCAGTAAGCCGGACACAGCGCCCGTCCCCGGTCGGCGGGGAACCCACGTACACCGAGTCCTCGCTGATCCAGAACAGTCCGACCATCGCCACGGTTCACTCCCACCTCTTGGTTCCCGTGCGGGGCGCGCGGGAATGTGAGGGCGCGGGTGACAAGCGCGATGCTTTGCAGATCCCTGCCGCCCATGTGAGCCGGATTGGGCTCTTTTGTCTCCAGTTTCGCCCGACTCCGGCCTGTCAGCCAGCGACGAGGTCGGCAGAGCGGCTACCCCTCTCACAGGAACCCTTCGTGTGCGCCGGAACGTGGCCGAACTCCGCAGCGGCAAGCGGCTGGTGAAGGAACCCAGGAGCGCGGCGGGCAAGAGCGCCGGGGTGATCGGGCCGTGATCGTGACCGATCTGGCTACGCATCTCGCTGTACTCGCCCAGCCGGGACCGGACGGCGGCCGGATCTTCGTCGGCGCCCTGTTGTTTTCATGATCTTCAGCACACGCGGGGACGCCCTCACTGCGGCGACCGGTGCCGACACGCGTGAGCCGATGACCAGAATGGGCCACAGTGCCGCCCGTGCCGCGCTGATGCAGCAGCACGCAACTGCCGAACGGGAGCGGCTGATCGGCCGGGCCGTGAGCGCCGTTGTCGAGCGGGCACGGAAGCAAGATCCCCAGCCGAACGGGCACGCAGCGGGCACCCGGGCCGGATCGAAGGCAGAAACGCATCAGGGCCAGGCTGGAGGATGAACCTCTGACCTGGCCCTGAACGTTCGAGAGCGGGCGACGGGAATCGAACCCGCGTAGCTAGTTTGGAAGACTAGTGCTCTACCATTGAGCTACGCCCGCAAGCGTCGCACCGCAGGTCACGAGGGCCGCGGTACGAAGAGCATCGTAGCGGGTCCTCACCCGTCGGCGCACACCCCGTTCCGGCTCGGTGCCCCTCCCGGAGAATGCGGCAGCCGCACTGCCTGCGGGCATGTACCCTACGTGTCGCACCGACGGGGTGTGGCGCAGCTTGGTAGCGCGTCCGCTTTGGGAGCGGAAGGTCGTCGGTTCGAATCCGGCCACCCCGACCACCATCACCATCGCCCTTCAAGATCGCGTTGTGGGGCGCATCCTGCTTGCGGCTACTATGCAAACTGCGTGCCCGTGTGTCTGACGAGTCTGACGAAGAGCCGGGCCGAATCCGCTGAGCCGCCTCCAGTGCGGCGGACGCAGCAGAACCCCAGAATCAGCCACCAAGGAGACCGAACCGTGAAGAGCGCCGTGGAGACCCTGAACCCGACTCGGGTTCGGCTCACTGTCGAGGTGCCCTTCGAGGAGCTCAAGGACAGCCTCGACGCGGCGTACAAGAAGATCAACCAGCAGGTCACGGTCAAGGGCTTCCGTAAGGGCAAGATCCCGGCCCGAGTGATCGACCAGCGGTTCGGCCGTGGTGCGGTGCTGGAGGAGGCTGTCAACGACGCCCTCCCGAAGTTCTACACCGAGGCGGTCAACGAGGCCGAGCTCAACCCGCTCGGCCAGCCCGAGGTCGACATCACCGAGCTGAAGGACGGCGAGACGCTGGCCTTCACCGCCGAGGTCGACATCCGCCCGGTCATCGAGATCCCGGACTACTCCGGCATCGAGGTCACCGTCGACGCCGTCGAGGTCAGCGACGAGGACGTCGAGAAGGCCGTTGAGGAGCTGCGTGGGCGCTTCGCCTCCACCAACCCGGTCGAGCGCGCCGCCACCGAGGGCGACATCGTGACGATCGACCTCGAGGCCAAGGTCGACGGCGAGGTCCTCGAGGACGGCGTCGCCAGTGGCGTCCAGTACACGATCGGCTCCGGCGAGCTGCTCGAGGGCATCGACGACGCGGTCACCGGCCTGGAGGCCGACGGCGAGGCCACCTTCACCTCCGAGCTCAAGGGCGGCAGCGCCGAGGGCAAGGAGGCGGAGGTCACCGTCAAGGTCACCGCCGTCGCCGCCCGTGAGCTCCCCGAGCTCGACGACGACTTCGCGCAGATGGCCAGCGAGTTCGACACCCTCGAGGAGCTGACGGCGGACAGCCGCAAGCGTCTCGAGAACATGAAGCAGTACGACCAGGCCACCCAGGCGCAGGAGCGCGTCCTGGAGGAGCTGCTGAAGCTGGCCGAGGTGCCGATCCCCGAGAAGCTTCTCGAGGACGAGATCAACACCCGCAAGCACAACCTCGTGAACCACCAGCTGGGCCAGATGGGCCTCGACCTCGCCAAGTACCTGGAGATCCAGGGCAAGACCGAGGAAGAGTTCGATGCCGAGACCAAGGAGCAGGCGGTCAAGGGCATCAAGACCCAGTTCATCCTCGACGAGCTCGTCAACAAGGAGAAGCTGAACGTCAACCAGGAGGAGCTCACCGAGCACCTCATGCGGCGTGCGGCTTCCTCCGGCATGAGCCCGGACCAGTTCGCCCAGGCCGTCGTCGAGGGCGGCCAGGTGCCGATGCTCGTCGGCGAGGTCGCCCGCGGCAAGGCGCTCGCCGTGGTCGTCGAGGCCGCCAAGGTCACCGACACCAACGGTGAGACCGTCGACCTCGAGGACGACGAGGAGGAGACGGCCGAGGCCGCCGCCGAGACCGCCGACGCCGACGCTGCCGTCGACAGTGACGCCGACGCGGACGCCGAGAAGGCGGAGAAGAACGAGGCCTGAGCCTCGCGCTGACTCTCACGTCGGGCTCCGGACGCACCACGCGCCCGGAGCCCGACGCGCTTTCCCGGCGCCCTCGTACCGCCGACTGCGGCGGTGCGGTGAGCGCCCCGCAGAGATCCCTTGCGCCCCCGGTCACCTTGCGCTCCGAGCGAACAGTTCGGGAAGCGGGATGGCGTTGTCCCACCTGCGCGTTAGGGTCCATGAATACGAGGGCAGAGCAGTCCCCGCCCCCAGTACGAAGACGCTGAGACGGCGCCGGAGCCGTCAGAGACGAGCAGGTGGATACGTGACGAATCTGATGCCTTACGCCGCGGGTGAGCCGTCCATCGGTGGTGGCCTCGGCGACCATGTCTACAACCGGCTGCTCGGCGAGCGGATCATCTTCCTCGGCCAGCAGGTCGACGACGACATCGCCAACAAGATCACGGCGCAGATGCTCCTCCTGGCCGCCGAGCCGGACAAGGACATCTACCTCTACATCAACAGCCCCGGTGGCTCGGTGACAGCCGGCATGGCGGTCTACGACACCATGCAGTACATCCCGAACGACGTGGTGACCATCGGTATGGGCATGGCGGCCTCGATGGGTCAGTTCCTGCTGACCGGTGGCGCCGCCGGGAAGCGCTTCGCGCTCCCCAACACCGACATCCTCATGCACCAGGGATCGGCCGGCCTCGGCGGTACCGCCTCGGACATCAAGATCCAGGCCGAGTACCTGCTCCGTACGAAGAAGCGCATGGCGGAGATCACCGCCCAGCACTCCGGTCAGACCGTCGAGACGATCATCCGCGACGGTGACCGCGACCGCTGGTACACCGCTGAAGAGGCCAAGGCGTACGGCCTCATCGACGAGATCATGGCCTCCGCATCGGGCGTTCCGGGCGGCGGCGGCACCGGCGCCTGAGCCTTTGCGCCAGGCAGTCAGCGCCCCCAGTCTCCCCAGCCCGCAGAACGCCACCAGGATGGTGAACACCGACATGAGCAACCTCCCCAACGCCTCCGCAAGCGGCCTCTACACCGGCCCGCAGGTGGACAACCGCTACGTCATCCCGCGCTTCGTGGAGCGCACCTCGCAGGGCGTGCGCGAGTACGACCCGTACGCGAAGCTCTTCGAGGAGCGCGTGATCTTCCTCGGCGTGCAGATCGACGACGCCTCCGCCAACGACGTCATGGCGCAGCTGCTGTGCCTGGAGTCGATGGACCCGGACCGTGACATCTCCATCTACATCAACAGCCCGGGTGGCTCCTTCACCGCGCTGACTGCCATCTACGACACGATGCAGTTCGTGAAGCCGGACATCCAGACGGTGTGCATGGGCCAGGCGGCCTCCGCCGCGGCCGTGCTGCTCGCCGCCGGTACGCCCGGCAAGCGGATGGCCCTGCCGCACGCCCGCGTGCTGATCCACCAGCCGTCCTCGCAGACCGGCCGTGAGCAGCTCTCGGACCTGGAGATCGCGGCCAACGAGATCCTGCGTATGCGCGAGCAGCTGGAGGAGATGCTGGCCAAGCACTCCACCACGCCGATCGAGAAGGTCCGCGACGACATCGAGCGCGACAAGATCCTGACCGCCGAGGGTGCGCTCGCGTACGGCCTCGTCGACCAGATCGTCTCCACCCGCAAGAGCACGGCCGCAGCGGCCGCCTGAACCGCTGCGGCGGCCTTGGCGCGGTGCACGACAAATGTGAACCGCGCCAAGGGGGGCCCGAACGGGGGCCCCGGCAAGGTACCGTCGGATATGAGGCACCAGGAGTCGGCTGAACCAAGCTGCTCCCAGGCGAAGGGGAAGCACCTCGTGGCACGCATCGGTGATGGCGGCGACCTGCTCAAGTGCTCGTTCTGCGGAAAGAGCCAGAAGCAGGTGAAGAAGCTCATCGCAGGCCCGGGTGTGTACATCTGCGACGAGTGCATCGACCTCTGCAATGAGATCATTGAGGAGGAGCTCGCAGAGACCTCCGAGGTGCGGTGGGAGGAACTCCCCAAGCCGCGCGAGATCTACGAGTTCCTCGAGGGGTACGTCGTCGGGCAGGAGCCCGCGAAGAAGGCCCTCTCGGTCGCGGTGTACAACCACTACAAGCGCGTCCAGGCCGGCGAGAACGGCGGCGGTGCGAGCCGCGACGACGCGATCGAGCTCGCGAAGTCCAACATCCTCCTGCTCGGCCCCACCGGTTCGGGCAAGACGCTCCTCGCGCAGACCCTGGCCCGCATGCTCAACGTCCCGTTCGCCATCGCCGACGCGACGGCGCTGACGGAGGCGGGTTACGTCGGCGAGGACGTCGAGAACATCCTGCTGAAGCTGATCCAGGCGGCCGACTACGACGTCAAGAAGGCCGAGACCGGGATCATCTACATCGACGAGATCGACAAGGTCGCCCGTAAGAGCGAGAATCCGTCGATCACTCGGGATGTGTCGGGCGAGGGCGTCCAGCAGGCGCTGCTGAAGATCCTGGAGGGCACGACGGCCTCCGTCCCGCCCCAGGGCGGCCGCAAGCACCCGCACCAGGAGTTCATCCAGATCGACACGACGAACGTGCTCTTCATCGTGGGCGGCGCGTTCGCCGGCCTCGAGAAGATCATCGAGTCGCGGGCGGGCGCGAAGGGCATCGGCTTCGGAGCCACCATCCGCTCCAAGCGCGAGATCGAGGCGAGCGACCAGTTCCAGGAGGTCATGCCGGAGGACCTGGTGAAGTTCGGGATGATCCCGGAGTTCATCGGCCGCCTCCCGGTCCTCACCTCGGTCCACAACCTCGACCGCGAGGCACTCCTCCAGATCCTGGTCGAGCCGCGGAACGCGCTGGTGAAGCAGTACCAGCGCCTGTTCGAACTGGACGGCGTGGAGCTGGACTTCGACCGCCCGGCGCTGGAGGCCATCGCGGACCAGGCGATCCTGCGGGGCACCGGCGCGCGTGGCCTGCGGGCCATCATGGAAGAGGTCCTGATGTCGGTGATGTACGAGGTCCCGTCCCGCAAGGACGTGGCCCGCGTGGTCATCACGGAGGACGTGGTCCACAACAACGTGAACCCGACGCTGGTTCCGCGGGAGCCGCGGATCGTGAAGAACGACGGCCGCCACGAGAAGTCCGCGTAGCGGTTGCTGCATAAGCCGAAGGGGCGCCCGGCCAGTGAACTGGCCGGGCGCCCCTTCGTGTTGAGTGCTTTGGCTAGGCCTTGACGCGAACGTCGTTGCGCAGCTTGGCGGTGAGGCTCGCGGCCTGCTCCGGCGAACTGGCCTTGCCACCCATCATGCCGGCGACGTCGACAGGAATCACCATGCCCATCGTGCTGTGGTCGCCCCATGCACACATGGTGACCGTGACGTCCTTGGGGCCGGTGCCTCCGGAAGCCCCGGCCCCAGGGCCAGGGCCCTTGATCTCCTGGCACTTCAGGACGGCACCCTCGAGCTCGTCCGGCTCGTACGACTTCGGGCTGCCGACCAGCTCCGCCTTGTCGTCCTTGTCCTTCTCGGACTCCGCCTTCATGTGGGCGAAGAATGCGTCGACGACCTTCTCCGGGTCGTCGATCTCCCCGTAGACGCCGCCGAAGGTCAGCAACTTCTGGGTCAGCGGGTTGCTCTTGTCACCCGACTCGTACTGGGCGCTGATCTCCTTGCCGTTCTTGACGCCCCACTTCGCGGCGTCCTCGAGGTCGTTGCCGGACGAACTGCTGCTGTCCGTCTTCTTGTACTCGCCGCCGAGCACTGTCGCCGGCGTCGTCAGCTTGTGCGGCCCGTCGTCGGCGATCGAGGCGCCGCCACCCCCCACCAGGAAGTACACCCCGCCGCCGATCACCGCGAGCGCCACGACCACCGCGCCGATGATCAGGCCCGTCTTCTTCTTCGGGGCCGCCGGCGGGGGCGGCATGTAGCCGCCGGGGCCGCCCGCGCCGTACTGGGGCTGCTGGCCGTAGGGGCCCGGCTGTTGCGGCTGGCCCCACTGGCCCGGCTGCTGCTGCGGCGGAACGCCCTGCGGGGGCTGCTGGGGGTATCCGTAGCCCGGCTGCAGCGGAGGCTGCTGTTGCGGGTACCCGTAGCCGGGCTGCGGGGCCTGCGGCGGCTGCTGGCCGTAGGGACCCGGCTGACCGTACGGTCCGGGCTGCTGAGGCTGGCCGCCGTACGGGCCCGGCTGGTTGTGGCTCATTACTACGTTCCCCTCCAGATACTTATGTCGTCCGAACATCCTGACCCAACCGCCAATGTCGTGGGGCGGCAGGGGTCACACCGTTACCGAACATTCCAGTTTCAGTACGGCCCTGTGACACCTCTAAACTGAGCCCGTGACCGAGAACGCTCAGCAGCAGCCAGCCAGCAACCCCGAACTGCCGACCCAGTACGCGCCGGCCGAGGTAGAGGGGAAGCTGTACGAGCGCTGGGTAGAGCGCGGTTACTTCGCGGCCGACCCCAAGAGCGAGAAGCCGCCGTACACCATCGTCATCCCGCCGCCGAACGTCACGGGCAGCCTGCACCTGGGCCACGCCTTCCAGCACACGCTCATGGACGCCCTCACCCGTCGCAAGCGGATGCAGGGGTACGAGGCGCTCTGGCTGCCGGGCATGGACCACGCCGGGATCGCCACGCAGAACGTCGTCGAGCGCGAGCTCGCCAAGGAGGGCGTCTCCCGTCACGACCTGGGGCGCGAGGACTTCGTCGAGCGCGTCTGGCAGTGGAAGGAAGAGTACGGCGGCAAGATCCTCGGCCAGATGCGGCGTCTCGGCGACGGTGTCGACTGGTCGCGCGAGCGCTTCACCATGGACGAGGGTCTGTCCAAGGCCGTCCAGACCATCTTCAAGCGGCTGTTCGACGACGAGCTGATCTACCGCGCCGAGCGCATCATCAACTGGTGCCCGCGCTGTCTGACCGCCATCTCGGACATCGAGGTGGAGTACCAGGACGACGACGGCGAGCTCGTCTCCATCAAGTACGGCGACGGTGACGAGACGCTCGTCGTCGCGACCACCCGGGCCGAGACGATGCTGGGTGACACCGCTGTCGCTGTCCACCCGGACGACGAGCGGTACGCGCACCTCATCGGCAAGCAGATCAAGCTGCCGCTGACCAATCGCACGATCCCCGTCGTCGCGGACACGCACGTCGACCCGGAGTTCGGTACCGGCGCGGTCAAGGTGACTCCGGCGCACGACCCGAACGACTTCGCCATCGGGCAGCGGCACAACCTCGAGTCGCTGACCGTCATGGACGAGCGCGGGGTCATCACGGTCCACGGGCCCTTCCAGGGACTGGACCGCTTCGAGGCCCGCTCCACCATCGTCGGCGCGCTGCGCGCCGAAGGACGGATCGTCGCCGAGAAGCGTCCGTACACGCACTCCGTCGGGCACTGCTCGCGCTGCAAGACGACGCTCGAGCCGCGACTGTCCATGCAGTGGTGGGTCAAGGTCGGGCCCCTCGCCCAGGCCGCCGGTGACGCGGTCCGTGACGGCAAGGTCCAGATCCACCCGCAGGACATGTCGAAGCGGTACTTCGACTGGGTCGACAACATGCACGACTGGTGTATCTCCCGCCAGCTGTGGTGGGGCCACCGGATTCCCGTCTGGTACGGGCCGGAGGGCCAGGTCGTCTGTGTCGGACCGGACGACGAGGCGCCGGCCGGCGACGGCTGGACACAGGACCCGGATGTCCTGGACACCTGGTTCTCCTCGGCCCTGTGGCCGTTCTCGACGCTCGGCTGGCCCGAACAGACCCCGGACCTCGAGAAGTTCTACGCGACCGACGTGCTCCTCACCGGACACGACATCATCTTCTTCTGGGTCGCCCGGATGATGATGTTCGGTCTGTACGCGATGGACGGCGAGCCGCCGTTCCACACGATCGCGCTCACGGGTCTGGTCCGCGACCAGTTCGGCAAGAAGATGTCCAAGTCCTCGGGCACTGCGGTGGACCCCTTGGACTGGATGGACGCGTACGGCTCCGACGCCGTGCGGTTCACCCTGGCCCGCGGCGCCAACCCGGGCGTTGACGTCCCGATCGGCGAGGACTGGGTCCAGGCGTCCCGCAACTTCGCCAACAAGATCTGGAACGCGACCCGCTTCGCGCTGATGAACGGCGCGACGGTGGAAGGTGAACTGCCGCCCGTCGAGCAGTTGTCGGCGGCCGACCGGTGGATCCTCTCCCGGCTCAACGCGACCGTGGCCGAGGTCGACGCGTTCTACGAGGACTACCAGTTCGCGAAGCTGTCCGACGCGCTCTACCACTTCGCGTGGGACGAGGTCTTCGACTGGTACGTCGAGCTCTCCAAGACGACGTACTTCGCCGGCGGGGAGCAGGCCAAGGTCTCCGGCCGCGTCCTGGGCGAGGTCCTGGATGTCACGCTGCGGCTGCTGCATCCGATCGTTCCGTTCGTCACCGAAACGCTCTGGACCACGCTCACCGGCAAGGAGTCGGTTGTCATCGCCGACTGGCCGGGCGACAGCGGCTTCCGCGACAGGGCGGCCGAGCTGGAGATCGAGCTGGTCCAGCGGGTTGTCACCGAGGTCCGCCGGTTCCGCTCCGACCAGGGGCTGCAGCCCGGCCAGAAGGTCCCGGCCCGCCTGGATCTGTCCGGTACTCAGCTCGCGCCGCACGAGGCCGCCATCCGGCAGCTGCTCCGGCTTCAGCCGGAGGGCGAAGGTTTCAGCGCCACGGCGACCCTCCCGGTCGCGGGGGCCACGGTCGCGCTGGATCTGTCCGGCACGATCGACGTCGCCGCCGAGCGCAAGCGTCTGACGAAGGACCGCGACGCGGCCGAGAAGGAGAAGGTCCAGGCGCTGGCGAAGCTCGGCAACGAGGCGTTCCTCGCCAAGGCCCCCGACAACGTGGTCGACAAGATCCGTGGCCGGCTCGCCAAGGCCGAGGAGGACATCGCGCGGATCACCGCGCAGCTGGACAGCCTGCCGCAGGCGTGACGCCACAGGCGTAACGCCCGGAAACACAGAAAGGCCCCGGGTCTCGGTCCGGGGCCTTTTCGTGTCCGTGCCCGGGTCCGAAGACCTCGGACGAGGGACACCCCGCTGGCACCCCCACCACCATCCGGGTGAGCGGCCTTGCCGTGCACCGTGCACCGTGCACCGCGCACGGCCTTGCGGCCACAACGGCGGATCGTGCCTCGGCGGCCCCGTGGCCTCGTGGCCGCTGGTCACGCCGTCCCTGAGCGGATGGATCGCGGTGAGCGAACCCGGAGTGCGGCCGATGGTCTCCTCGGCCTGCATACCGACGGCGAGGGCCGTCCGGCGCTCTCCCCGACCGTGGCCACGGACGGTTCATTGAGCACAATGCCCTGGCCACGGGCGTAGAACAGGGCGCCGGCGGTGCCGAGGCCGATCCCTGTTTCCTTGATCGCCAAGTCTGCCGGGACAGCCGGGGACCCGGGCCGACGGTCCCGAGGAGGGCGGGCCGAACGTCCTGTCACTGCTTCTCCGTAGACTGGTCCCGTGAGTGAGCAGCCTGACCCCCTTGACGAGATCGCCGACACCGACGAGACATCGCCCGCCGACGCAGCGCGGGACCGCGACCCCGACCTGGCGGTGATCGAGGCCGGCAGCCGCACTCTGCGTGCGCAGGCCGGGTCGCCCCAGGGTGATGCTGTGCCTGCCCGGCCCGCCGATCCGGAGGTGGACAAGGCGCTGCGCGCGGTGGAGCAGGAGCTCGCCGGGCGCTGGGGCGAGACCAAGCTGGAGCCCTCGGTCTCCCGGATCGCGGCGCTGATGGACGTGCTGGGCGAGCCCCAGCGGGCGTACCCCTCGATCCACATCACCGGGACCAACGGCAAGACGTCCACGGCCCGCATGATCGAGGCCCTGCTGTCCGCCTTCGATCTGCGCACCGGCCGGTACACCTCGCCGCACGTCCAGTCGATCACCGAGCGGATCAGCCTGGACGGCACCCCGATCGAGGCCGAGCGCTTCATCGAGACGTACAACGACATCAAGCCGTACATCGAGATGGTCGACTCCTCGCAGGACTTCCGGCTCTCCTTCTTCGAGGTGCTCACCGGGATGGCGTACGCCGCCTTCGCCGACGCGCCCGTGGACGTCGCGGTCGTCGAGGTCGGCATGGGCGGCAGCTGGGACGCGACCAACGTCATCGACGCGTCGGTCGCCGTGGTCACCCCCATTGACCTCGACCACACCGACCGGCTCGGCTCCACGCCCGCCGAGATCGCCGTGGAGAAGGCCGGGATCATCAAGCAGGGCGCGACGGTCATCCTGGCGCAGCAGCCGGTGGACGCCGCGCAGGTGATGCTGAAGAAGGCCGTCGAGGTCGACACCACCGTGGCCCGCGAGGGCATGGAGTTCGGTGTCGTTGCCCGTGAAGTCGCGGTGGGCGGCCAGCTGGTGACGTTGCGTGGGCTCGGCGGGGAGTACGAGGAGATCTTCCTTCCGCTCTACGGAGCCCACCAGGCGCACAACGCGGCGGTGGCGCTCGCAGCGGTCGAGGCGTTCTTCGGCGTCGGCGCCGAGCAGACCCGCACGCTGGACATGGACGTGATCCGCAAGGCGTTCGCCTCGGTGGCCTCGCCCGGCCGTCTCGAAGTCGTACGCCGCAGCCCGACGGTCGTCCTGGACGCCGCGCACAACCCGGCGGGCGCCCGCGCGAGCGCCGCCGGCATCACCGAGTCGTTCGGGTTCTCCCGGCTGATCGGCGTGGTCGGCGCGAGCGCTGAGAAGGACGTCCGCGGCCTCCTCGAGGCCTTCGAGCCGATCTTCGCCGAGGTCGTCGTCACCCAGAATTCCAGCCAGCGGGCGATGGACGTCGACGAGTTGGCGGCGGTCGCCGTGGAGGTCTTCGGCGACGACCGGGTGGTCGTCGAGCCGCGCCTCGACGACGCGCTGGAGGCGGCGATCACGCTCGCCGAGGAGGAGTCCGAATTCGCCGGTGCGGGCGTCCTGGTGACCGGCTCCGTGATCACGGTCGGCGAGGCCCGGCTGCTCCTGGGGAGGGGCTGACATCTGATGCGTACGCTCTGTGCATCCACCTTGATCGGCGAGTTCTTCGTGATCGGCTTTGCCGGTCTGGTCGCCATGAAGTCCGACGACCTCTCGATGGCGACGGTCTGGACGGTCTGCGGCATCGGGATGCTGCTCTCGGTCCTGCTCTGCGGGATGATCAGCCGCCCTGGCGGGGTGCAGCTCGGATGGGCGCTGCAGATCGCGCTGATCGCGAGCGGCTTCGTGATCCCCACGATGTTCTTCCTGGGCGCGCTCTTCGCGGTCCTGTGGTGGGCCTCCATCCACTACGGCGCCAAGATCGACGAGGCCAAGGCCAAGTGGTCCGCGCAGGCTGAGCCTGGGCCTGACGCTGCGTAATCGGCGTCGGGTCCGGCCCTGTAGCCTCTGAAATCCTGCATCCGCACCTGAAGGAGCCCGCACCGTGAGCCAGCGCACGCTCGTCCTGCTCAAGCCCGACGCCGTACGCCGCGGCCTGATCGGCGAGATCATCGGCCGTATCGAGGGCAAGGCCGGCTGGACCATCAGCGCGATGGAGCTGCGCACCCTCGACCAGGAGACCCTCGAGCAGCACTACGGCGAGCACAAGGGCAAGCCCTTCTACGAGCCGCTGGTCGACTTCATGGCCTCCGGTCCCATCGTCGCTCTCGTCGTCGACGGCGAGCGGGTCATCGAGGGCGTCCGCGCGCTCGCGGGCCCGACCGACCCGATCGCCGCCGCGCCCGGCTCCATCCGTGGGGACTTCGGCACGATCGTCCGGGAGAATCTCATCCACGCCTCGGACTCCGAGGAGTCCGCCATTCGGGAACTCAAGATTTTCTTCCCCGGCCTTTCCTGATTGGCTGTCAGCCATACAGCGCTCATGACCTGGGGCGACCGATTGAATTTCGGTCGCCCTCCGGCATATGAGAGCGCATTGCGGGAACGCATCGCAGCGACACCTCGTCACTTATAGAGAGGTGGACCACCGCGCCGTGTCCGTGCAGGCGGCACTACGATGGAAGCCTTCACGCCACAGCACCCACCTCGCCGTCCAAATAAGCCATCAATGCTCGATTTGGGAAGGCCAGACGCATCCTCATGGGGTACAACATGTCGTTCATCGGCCGTGACATGGCTGTCGACCTCGGGACCGCCAACACGCTGGTGTACGTCAGGGGCCGGGGGATCGTCCTCAACGAGCCGTCCGTCGTCGCCATCAACACCAACACGGGCGGCATTCTCGCGGTCGGTTCCGAGGCGAAGAAGATGATCGGCCGGACACCGGGCAACATCGTTGCCGTCCGGCCGCTGAAGGACGGCGTCATCGCCGACTTCGAGATCACCGAGCGGATGCTCCGCTACTTCATCCTGAAGATCCACAAGCGTCGGTACCTCGCCCGGCCGCGTGTCGTCGTCTGTGTGCCCTCCGGCATCACGGGCGTTGAGCGCCGCGCGGTCATCGAGGCCTCGACGCAGGCGGGCGCCCGACAGGTGCACATCATCGAGGAGCCCATGGCCGCGGCCATCGGCTCCGGACTCCCGGTTCATGAAGCCACCGGCAACATGGTCGTCGATATCGGTGGCGGTACCACCGAAGTCGCCGTCATCTCACTCGGCGGAATCGTCACAGCACAGTCCATTCGCGTCGCCGGCGATGAGCTGGACAATGCGATCATCCAGCACATCAAGAAGGAGTACTCCCTCCTGCTCGGTGAGCGGACCGCCGAACAGATCAAGATCACGATCGGTTCGGCGTACGACATGGACAAGGACGAGCACACCGAGATCCGCGGCCGTGACCTCGTCTCCGGTCTGCCCAAGACCGTGGTCATCTCCGCCGCGGAAGTCCGCAAGGCCATCGAGGAACCGGTCAACGCGATCGTCGATGCCGTGAAGACCACCCTCGACAAGTGCCCGCCGGAGCTCTCCGGCGATGTCATGGACCGCGGCATCGTGCTCACCGGCGGCGGTGCCCTGCTGCGTGGACTCGACGAGCGGCTGCGCCGCGAGACCGGAATGCCGATCCATATCGCAGAGGATCCGCTGGACTCGGTGGCGCTCGGATCCGGCAAGTGTGTCGAGGAGTTCGAAGCGCTCCAGCAGGTCCTCGATGCCCAGCCCCGCCGCTATTAGGGCGTGCTGCAGAAGGAGCCCCGTCCGCCCGCAGGGCGGGCCCTGCGGCGTCCGGTGCGTGCGATCGCACAGCGGAGGATCGCTCTCGTACGGGCCGGAGTCGTACGGGCCGGAGTCGTTCGAGACGGACTCGTGCGGCTCCGACAACGGCGCGTGGGCGCACCTCCCAGCGGTAACCCGGGGAGTGTGTGTCAGGGGCCGCGGGGCAGACGGGACTTCACGAGCACGCCCTGGGGGAAGGGCCGGGTCGCAGATCCTCCCCATGGGCCTGCGGCCTGGGGGGACCCCCTGTATGGGGGCTTGCCGACCCGTACGGCGGATCGTTGATATACAGACACCAATATTCCTACGAGGAAGGCACGGCCGCCGCACGTGAGGGACACACGAGAGAGCCGGCTGCTCCTGGTCCTGCTGATCGTCATCGCGTTCGCATTGATCACGGTGGACATCCGCGGGGGCGAGGAGTCACCGGTCGACGGCGCCCGGCAGGGGGCCGCCACGGTCTTCGGACCGGTCGAGAATGGCGTTGCGGCCGCCGTCGAACCGATCGGCAACGCCATCGGGGCCGTACGTGACTCCGGTGAGCGCCACGACCGCATCAGCCAACTGGAGCGCGAGAACGCCGAGCTGAAGCAGAACCTCGGCAGCGACGAGCGCAACCGCAGCCGGTCGCGCCAGCTCGACAAGATCTACAAGGCCGCCAGTGCCGGCCAGTACGGCATCAAGGGCGCGGAAGTCATCGCCATAGGAGCGGCCCAGGGCTTCTCCTGGACGGTGACCATCGACATCGGCTCCGCGGACGGCATCCGGCGCGACATGACCGTACTCAACGGCGACGGGCTCGTCGGCCGGGTCACCACCGTCGGCCCGAACACCGCGACCGTACTGCTCGCCAGCGACCCGGACTTCACCGTCGGCACCCGGATGGAGAAGACCGACGAACTGGGCTTCGCCACCGGCCAGGGCGACCGGCCGCTGCTGGTCCAGCTGCTCAACGGCAAGGCCAAGGTCAAGCCCGGTGACCGGCTGGTCACCTTCGGCTCGCAGGCCGACAAGCCGTTCGTGCCCGGGGTTCCGGTCGGCGAGGTCGTCCGGGTCGATCCCTCGGGCGGCGACCTGATGCGAAACATCTACGTCCGTCCGTACGTCGGCTTCTCCAAGCTCGACATCGTCGGCGTCGTCGTCGAGGCACCCCGTTCCGATCCCCGCGACGCGGTCCTGCCGAGCAAGCCGAAGCCCGCGCCGACCGTCACGGTGACGGTCACCCCCTCGCCCGACGGCCAGGACCAGGGCACCGGCCAGGACAGTGGCACTGCTCAGGACAGCGATGTCGCCGACGGCCAGAACGACGAGCAGTAGGAGCTGATCCGTCATGCGTTTCAACCGGATGCTGCTCTCCACGACACTGGTCGTGGTCGCCCTCGTCGTCCAGGTCTCCATCCTCGCCCGCCTCCAGCTTCCCGGCGCCGTCCCCGACCTGCTGCTGCTCACCGTCCTCGGACTCGCCTTCGTGTACGGGCACATGGCCGGTGCCTTCATCGGCTTCGGCGCGGGCCTGCTCGCCGACCTCGCCCCGCCCGCCGACCACGCCGCCGGCCGCTACGCGCTCGTGCTCTGCGTGATCGGCTACCTCGCGGGCCTGGTGCGCCCCGACAACGGCCAGCTCAAGTCGGCCACCGGACCGATGGTCGTCGTCGTCGCGGCCGCCATCGGCTCGACGCTGCTGTACGCGGGTGTGGGAGCCCTGGTCGGCGACACCGCCGCTCGCCACGTGGGCCTGGGGAGCCTGCTGTTCACGGCCGCCGTCTACGACCTGCTGCTCGCGCCGTTCACCGTGCCACTGATCATGGCGCTGGCCAGACGCGCCGACAGCGATCCGCTCGCCGAGGGCCAGAGCAGCAGCGGCGGCGGCAACGACATCGCCTCGGGCTGGCGTTCCGCCGGCACGGGTCTGCGTATCGGCCGCCAGCGCGGCGGACTGCGGGTCAAGGCCGCCAGGACACGTGCCGCCCGTGCAGGGCGTATCAAGGGAGTCAAGCGACTGTGACCGAGGGGGCAGCGTGAGCAACATTCCGGAGACCGGGCGGACGCCCCGGGTCCAGATCCGGCTGATCATCATCCAGGTACTTGTCTTCTCCCTCCTGCTCACCCTCGGCGGCCGCCTCTGGTACCTCCAGATCCGCAACGGCCAGGAGTACACCGACGAGGCGAAGAACAACCACGTCCAGCAGGTCGTACAGCCCGCCGTCCGCGGCTCGATCCTCGACGCCCGCGGCGTCCCGCTCGCCGACAACGAGACCCGGCTGGTCGTCTCCGCGTCCCGCACCAAGCTGATGAGGATGAAGGACGACGGCAAGGGCGTCCTCACCCGGCTCGCGGGCGTCCTCGGCATGAAGCCGAAGGAGGTCATGGACAAGGTCCGGCTCTGCGACTCCAAGACCCCGCAGCCCTGCTGGAACGGCTCCCCCTACCAGCCGATCCCGGTGACCGACGAGGCCACCACCCAGCAGGCCCTGCAGATCCGCGAACGTGCCGAGGACTTCCCCGGCATCACCGCGGAGCCCACCGCCGTACGCCGCTACGCCGCGCCCGGCAAGGCCAACACCGCGCAGGTCCTCGGCTATCTCTCGCCCGTCACCGACGAGGAGATCGAGAAGGCCAAGGACACCGACTCGCCGTTCCTCCGCTCCGACCAGGTGGGCCGCTCGGGCATCGAGCGCACCTACGACAAGGCGCTGCGCGGCAAGGCCGGTGTCACCCGCTACGAGGTCGACAACCTCGGCCGGGTCATCGGCGAGGCCGAGAGGGACGAGGCCCAGGCCGGTGCCAACCTCGTCACCTCCATCGACGCCCGCGTCCAGGCGGTGGCGGAGTACGAGCTCAACGGGGCGATGAAGGCCGCCCGCCTGGAGCACGACAGGAACACCAACGAGAACTACAAGGCGGACGCCGGCGCCGTCGTGGTCATGGAGAACAAGACCGGCCGGATCGTCTCGATGGCCTCCCAGCCGACGTACGACCCCAACGCCTGGGTCGGCGGCATCTCCGGCAAGGACTACACCAGGCTCACCACCAAGGGCTCCAACTACCCGCTGCTGAACCGCGCGATCCAGGGGCAGGCGGCCCCCGGCTCGATCTTCAAGGTCATCTCCTCGACCGCCGCGGTCAACGCCGGGTACCCGTTCGACGGCAACTACCCCTGCCCCAGCTCGTACTCCGTCGGCGGGCAGGTCTTCAAGAACTTCGAGTCCAAGGGCTACGGCAGCATCAGCCTGGGCCGGGCCCTGGAGGTCTCCTGCGACACCGTCTTCTACGGCCTCGCCCACCGCGAGTGGCTGAAGGACGGCGGCACCAGCCCCAAGAAGAGGACCAACGACTGGTTCTACAAGACCGCCCACCAGTTCGGCCTCGGCAAGGAGACCGGCATCGACCTCCCCAACGAGGTCTCCGGCCGCGTCCCCGACCGCCAGTGGAAGCAGAGCTTCTGGGAGGCCAACAAGGACGGCTGGTGCAGGCAGGGCAAGAAGAACGGCGGCTACGTCGAGAAGATCGCGTACGAGAACTGCCTCGAAGGCAACCGGATGCGTGCGGGTGACTCCGTCAACTACTCCATCGGTCAGGGCGACACCCTCGTCACGCCGATCCAGATGGCGACGATCTACGCCGCCATCGCCAACGGCGGAACGCTCTACAACCCCACCATCGGCAAGGCCGTCATCAGCCCGGACGGCAAGTCCGTCGAGCAGATCAAGCCCCGGTCGCACGGCAAGCTGCCGATGGACGCCAGGACCCGGTCGCAGATAGACAAAGCCCTCGCCGGCGTCACGACCGTCGGTTCCGCCGCCTGGCGCTTCGGCGGCTGGCCGCAGGACAAGATCCCGATGCACGCCAAGACGGGCACCGCCGAGGTCTACGGCAAGCAGACGACCTCCTGGTTCGTCTCGTACACGCAGGACTACACGATCATCATGACGATCGCCCAGGGTGGTACGGGATCCGGCGCCTCCGGTCCGGCCGTGCGCAAGATCTACGAGGCGATGTACGGACTCGACGAGGAGGGCAACCAGGACCTGAAGAAGGCTCTGCTGCCCGCGCCCCGGACGGCGCTGCCGAAGATCGAGAAGGACGGCTCCATCGACGCCCCGAAGATCGAGCCGTACCGGCCCAAGAAGAAGGAATCCCCGGACGGGAACCAGCAGCTCGCGGGGCCGCCCGCGTGGAGGGACTGAGGCATGGCCGGCAGCAATGGCTTCTCCGTCTCCGGCTACGGCCCCGAGCGCGGCGGTCTGTGGTCCCAGCTCTCCGCCCGCGACTCCGTCATGCGCAAGCTCGACTGGCCGCTGCTGTTCTCCGCCCTCGCGCTCTCCTTCGTGGGTGCGCTGCTGGTGTGGTCCGCGACCCGCGGCCGAACCGAGCTCAACCACGGCGATCCGTACTACTTCCTGTTCCGGCACATCCTCAACACCGGCATCGGTCTTGCCCTGATGGTCGGGACGATCTGGCTCGGGCACCGCACGCTGCGCGGCGCGGTCCCGGTCCTGTACGGACTGTCCGTCGTGCTCGTGCTGCTGGTCCTCACCCCGCTGGGCGCGACCATCAACGGCGCCCACGCGTGGATCGTGATCGGCGGCGGGTTCTCCCTCCAGCCCTCCGAGTTCGTGAAGATCACGATCATTCTGGGGATGGCGATGATGCTGGCGGCCCGGGTGGACGCGGGCGACCAGGTGCACCCCGACCACCGGACGGTCGCCAAGTCCCTGGGCCTGGCCGTACTGCCGATGGCGATCGTCATGCTGATGCCGGACCTCGGCTCGGTGATGGTGATGGCGGTGATCGTGCTCGGGGTGCTGCTCGCCTCCGGTGCCTCCAACCGCTGGATCCTCGGGCTGATCGGCGCCGGCGTCGGCGGAGCCGTACTGGTCACCATGCTCGGCCTGCTCGACGAGTACCAGATCAACCGCTTCGCGGCGTTCGCCAACCCCGAGCTCGACCCGGCCGGCGTCGGTTACAACACCAACCAGGCGCGGATCGCGATCGGCTCGGGCGGGCTGCACGGCGCGGGTCTGTTCAACGGACACCAGACCACCGGCCAGTTCGTACCGGAACAGCAGACCGACTTCATCTTCACCGTCGCGGGCGAGGAACTGGGCTTCCTCGGCGCCGGGCTGATCCTGGGCCTGCTGGGCGTGGTGCTGTGGCGCGCCTGCCGCATCGCGCGCGAGACGACCGAGCTGTACGGCACGATCGTCGCCGCCGGGATCATCGCCTGGTTCGCCTTCCAGTCCTTCGAGAACATCGGGATGACGCTCGGCATCATGCCGGTGGCGGGTCTGCCGCTGCCGTTCGTGTCGTACGGAGGAACCTCGATGTTCGCGGTCTGGATCGCCGTCGGACTGCTCCAGTCGATCAGAGTGCAGCGACCCATAACTGCCTGAGGGGTGCCTTTCGGACCAGGCGCGAGCGCCGGCAAGATCCGAAAGACCCCCCGGATCAGCGCATGGGGTGCCGCAGAGCGCCGCGAAGAACTAAATTCGGTTCATGGCGGACACGAAGCGCGAGATCGAGCGGAAGTACGAAGCCACCCCCGACACCCGGCTGCCGGACCTGACCGGGGTGGCCGGTGTCTCGGCCGTCCTCGACCAGGGCGTCGCCGAGCTCGACGCCGTCTACCACGACACGGCGGACCTCAGGCTCGCCGCCGCGTCCATCACCCTGCGGCGCAGAACGGGCGGCGCCGACGCGGGCTGGCACCTCAAGCTCCCCGTCGCACCCGGGGTACGGGACGAGATCAGCGCGCCCCTGTCCGACGAGGTCCCGCGCGCTCTCGAAGGTCTGGTCCGCGCCCGCATCCGGGGCAGCGAGCTCGTACCCGTGATGCGGCTGCTCTCCTCCAGGGAGGTCTGTCATCTTCTCGACGCGGACGGCGCGCTGCTCGCCGAGCTGAGCAGGGACGCGGTCCGCGCGGAACGCCTCATCGACAGCAGCCGCACGGCGCAGTGGGACGAGATCGAGGTCGAGCTCGCCGACGACGGTGACCCGGCATTCCTCGACACGGTCGAGAAGAAGCTCCGCAAGGCGGGCGTGAAGCCGGCCGATTCACCGTCGAAGCTCGCCAGGGCGCTGGCGGATACCGCCACCGAGAGGGACGAGCGGTCGGGGCCCGCGGCGGAGCCGGCCGGCCTGCCGCCGCGGACCGCGGGCGGCCACATCCTCGCCTACCTGCGGGAACAGGCCGACGCCCTGCTCGCGTACGACCCCGCCGTGCGCCGCGATCTGCCGGACTCCGTCCACCAGATGCGGGTCGCCACCCGGCGGCTGCGCAGCGCTTTCAAGACTTTCCGGAAGGTCCTCGACAGGGACGTCACCGATCCGATCGGTGACGAGCTCAAGTGGCTCGCGGCGGAGCTGGGCGTCGCCCGCGACCAGGAGGTGCTCACCGAGCGGCTGCGGGCCGCCCTCGACGCCGTGCCCAGGACCCTGCTGCTCGGTCCGGTCCGCGGGCGGCTGCGCTTCTGGACCGTTGCCCATGGCTCCGGCGCCCGCCGCACAGCGGTCGCCGTACTCGACACCAAGCGCTATCTCGCGCTGCTGGAGTCGCTGGACACGCTGCTCGGTGACCCCCCGCTGCTCAGGGCGGCGGGCGGCGCGGCCGACAGGGTGATCCCCAAGGCCGTACTGAAGGACTACGACCGGCTGGCCGCCCGGATCGACCACGCCCTCGCGCTTCCCCCGGGCGAGGAGCGGGACGTGGCCCTGCACAACGCCCGCAAGGCGGCCAAGCGCGCCCGGTACGCGGGCGAGGCGGCGACGCCCGCGCTGGGCAAGGCGGCCAAGAAGTTCGCCAAGGCGATGAAGTCCGTGCAGTCGGTGCTCGGCGACCACCAGGACAGCGTCGTGGCCCGCGCAGCCCTGCGGAATCTCGCGATCCAGGCTCATACGGCGGGGGAGTCCGCCTTCACCTGGGGACTGCTCTACGGCCGGGAAGAGGCGCGGGCGGCAGAGCGGGAGGCCGAGCTGCCCGGGGTGTGGGAGAAGGCGTCCGGACCAAAACTTCGGGCGGATCTGACCGGCTGAGCATCAAGGTACGCTTGATGGTCACCCCTGCCCGCTCACGAGAGACACCATGATGCCTGTCGAGTCGGTCTTCCCACGCCTGGAAGCGCTTCTCCCGCACGTCCAGAAGCCGATCCAGTACGTCGGTGGAGAGCTCAACTCCACCGTCAAGGACTGGGACACCTGCGACGTTCGCTGGGCGCTCATGTACCCCGACGCGTACGAGGTCGGACTGCCCAACCAGGGCGTCATGATCCTCTACGAGGTGCTGAACGAGCGCGAAGGAGTCCTGGCCGAGCGCACGTACAGCGTCTGGCCGGACCTCGAAGAGCTGATGCGGGAGCACAGGGTCCCGCAGTTCACCGTGGACGCGCACCGCCCGGTGAAGGCCTTCGACGTCTTCGGGCTCTCCTTCTCCACCGAGCTCGGCTACACCAACATGCTCACCGCCCTCGACCTCGCGGGCATCCCGCTGGAGTCCCGGGACCGGACCGTCGACGACCCGATCGTGCTCGCGGGCGGCCACGCCGCCTTCAACCCCGAGCCGATCGCGGACTTCATCGACTGCGCGGTCATCGGCGACGGCGAGCAGGCGGTCCTGGAGATCACCGAGATCGTCCGCGCCTGGAAGGCCGAGGGCCGCCCGGGCGGGCGCGAAGAGGTGCTGTTCCGCCTCTCGAGGACCGGCAGTGTCTACGTACCGCGCTTCTACGACGTGGAGTACCTGCCCGACGGACGCATCGGCCGGGTCGTCCCGAACAAGTCCGGTGTCCCGTGGCGCGTGTCCAAGCACACCGTCATGGACCTCGACGAGTGGCCCTACCCCAAGCAGCCCCTCGTGCCCCTCGCCGAGACCGTCCATGAGCGGATGTCCGTCGAGATCTTCCGCGGCTGCACCCGCGGCTGCCGTTTCTGCCAGGCCGGCATGATCACGCGCCCCGTGCGGGAGCGAAGCATCACCGGTATCGGCGACATGGTCGAGAAGGGTCTCAAGGCGACCGGCTTCGAGGAGGTGGGCCTGCTCTCGCTGTCCTCCGCGGACCACAGCGAGATCGGCGAGATCGCCAAGGGCCTGGCCGACCGGTACACCGAGGACAAGGTCGGTCTGTCCCTGCCCTCCACCCGGGTCGACGCCTTCAACGTCGATCTGGCCAACGAGCTGACCAGGAACGGCCGTCGGTCGGGTCTGACGTTCGCCCCCGAGGGCGGCTCCGAGCGCCTGCGCAAGGTCATCAACAAGATGGTCTCGGAAGAGGACCTGATCCGTACCGTCTCGACGGCGTACGGCAATGGCTGGCGCCAGGTGAAGCTGTACTTCATGTGCGGGCTGCCCACCGAGACCGACGAGGACGTCCTGCAGATCGGCGACATGGCGGTCAACGTCATCGCCGAGGGCCGCAAGATCTCCGGGCAGAACGACATCCGCTGCACGGTGTCGATCGGTGGCTTCGTACCCAAGCCGCACACGCCCTTCCAGTGGGCCCCGCAGCTGAGCGCCGAGGAGACCGACGCGCGGCTTCAGAAGCTGCGCGACAAGATCCGTGGCGACAAGAAGTACGGCCGGTCCATCGGCTTCCGCTACCACGACGGCAAGCCCGGCATCGTCGAGGGCCTGCTCTCGCGCGGTGACCGCCGTATCGGCTCCGTCATCCGCGCCGTCTACGAGGACGGCGGCCGCTTCGACGGCTGGCGCGAGCACTTCTCGTACGACCGCTGGATGGCGTGCGCCGACAAGACGCTGCCCGCGTTCGGTGTGGACGTCGACTGGTACACGACCCGTGAGCGTACGTACGAAGAGGTCCTGCCCTGGGACCACCTGGACTCCGGTCTCGACAAGGACTGGCTCTGGGAGGACTGGCAGGACTCGCTCGACGAGACCGAGGTCGAGGACTGCCGCTGGACTCCGTGCTTCGACTGTGGCGTCTGCCCGCAGATGGACACGCACATCCAGATCGGCCCGACGGGCAAGAAGCTGCTGCCGCTGACGGTCGTCAAGTAGCGCTCGTACAAAGGCGTCAGGGCCCGGCCGCGGGGGAACCCCGTGGCCGGGCCTTCGCGCGTCCCGGCACAATGGGGCGATGCCGCAGCTCACAGCGCCGGACACGCGCTACCACGCCTCCTTTCTCGACGCGATGAAGGAGTTCGCCGCCGAGGGATCGGATCGGGACGCGCTCCTCGCCCACGAGACCGAGGAGTTCGGCGGCACCTGGCACCGGCCCGAGGTCTTCGCCGCCTACGTGGCGCGGCTCAACGCCGAGACGCTGGAGGAGACCCCGCGCCCCGAGGGCTGGGTCCCCAGCACCAATCTCTGGTACGTCGACGGCGATGCGTTTCTCGGACGGCTCGCGATACGCCACCACCTCACCCCGTTCCTCCGTGAACTGGGCGGGCACATCGGCTACGCCGTACGGCCCGGCGCCCGGCGGCGCGGCCACGCCACCGCCATGCTGCGCGACTGCCTTCCGTACGCACGCCGGCTCGGCATCGAATCCGTCCTCGTCACCTGCGACACCGTCAACTCCGCCTCGCGCAGGGTGATCGAGGCGAACGGCGGCGTTTTCGAGGACGAGGGCGGCAAAAAGCGCAGGTACTGGATCCGGACGGGCCTGTGACGCGTCATGTCTGACATGGAGTTCGAGAAGTCGCCTCAGGCCCGCGGGAAGCACCAGGCACCCGCGCACTACGAACCGGGCGAGGGCTGTCTGACCACGGTCATCCGTATTCCGGTGCGGATCGTGGTGCTGCTCGTGGTCCTTCCCGTACGGATGATCTGGGACCTTCTCGTCGTCTGCGCCCGTGCGGTCCACCGGGCGCTGCTGCGGCCGCTGGGCCGGGCACTGGGATGGCTCGGCCGGGTCCTCGTCGTGACCCCGCTGGTCTGGCTCTTCGAGAAGGTGCTCACCCCGCTCGCACTCGCCGTGACCTGGCTGGCCGTCTTCATCGGCAAGGCGCTGTTCGTGTGGCCGTGGGTGGCGCTGTGGCAGTACGTGGTCGTGCCGGTGGTGACGTACGGGCTCGTGGTGCCGGTGGTGTGGATCTACCGGCAGTTGCTCACTCCGCTCGGCCACGGGCTCGCCTGGCTCGCCCGGAACCTGCTGGTCGCGCCCGTGAGCTGGATCTACCGCCGGCTGCTCACCCCGGCCGGGCACGGGATCGCGGCGGTGCTGGCGTGGCTGGGCAAGGCGCTGTTCGTGTGGCCGTGGGTGGCGCTGTGGCAGTACGTGGTCGTGCCGGTGGTGACGTACGGGCTCGTGGTGCCGGTGGTGTGGATCTACCGGCAGTTGCTCACTCCGCTCGGCCACGGGCTCGCCTGGCTGCTGAGCGCCGTCGGGCACGGCATCGCCGCCGTCTGCCGCGGTGTGTGGGCGGCGGCCGCCTGGCTGGTCATGACGCTGCTCGTCACGCCCGTCGTCTGGGTGTACCGCCATGTCCTCGCCCCGGTCGGCCGCGAGATCGCCGCGGCGGCCGGTGTCGCCTGGCGCATCGCCGGGTACATCTCGCGCGCGGTCGGCCGGGCCCTGAAGTGGCTCGGCCGGAACCTGGTCGGCCGGCCCGTGCGCTGGTTCTACCAGGGCGTCTGCACCCCCGTCGGGCACTTTGTGCGTGACGGGGTCTGGCGTCCGGCCAGGAAGGCCGCGGTCGAGACCGGGCGGGCGGCCCGGGCGGCGCTCCGGTCGGCCGGCGAGACGGTGCGGCAGGCACGGCAAGACGCCTGGCGGGCGCTGGTCGGTGGGCCCCGGGAGCCACGGCCCGTGGAACCGGCAGTGCCTCGGGCGCGTACTCTGGGTAGTACAACGACCGTTCCCGCAGTGGCGGCCGAACCCGAGATCTCCCTGCACAAGCGGGGGTGAGCCGGGGCGGGCCCCCAGGGAACACCCCGCAGGAACCGAGGGCGGCGCGCCACCAGCGCCCGCCCCGCACCGAGGAGAAGAACCACTGGGCAAGCGACAGCCCGAAGGCCCGCCGCCCGCACCCGCAGTGCAGCGCATCCGACTGCGCTACACCAAGCGCGGCCGCCTCCGGTTCACCAGTCACCGCGACTTCCAGCGTGCCTTCGAGCGGGCGCTGCGGCGTGCCGAGGTGCCCATGGCGTACTCGGCAGGCTTTACCCCGCACCCCAAGGTGTCGTACGCCAATGCCGCACCCACCGGCACGGGCAGCGAGGCCGAGTATCTGGAGATCGCCCTCACCGAGTACCGCGACCCCGACAAGCTGCGCGAGCTGCTCGACGAGTCGCTGCCGGGCGGGCTCGACATCACCGACGCCGTCGAGGCCCGGATCTCGGGTCTCGCCGACCGGCTCACCGCCTCCGTGTGGGAGCTGCGGCTCGACGGCACCGAGGTCGAGGACGCCGAGCGTGCCGTGGCCGCCTTCCTCGCCGCCGAGACCGTCGAGGTCGAGCGGAAGACGAAGAACGGCTTGCGGACCTTCGACGCACGGGATGCCGTGGCCGAGCTGCAGGCGCTCCGTCCCCCGGCTGATAGGCCCGGGGTCGGGCCCTGTGCGATACTGCGGCTGGTTGTTCGGCACGTGACACCTGCCGTACGACCCGACGACGTCCTGTCCGGTCTCCGAGCTGTGGCCGACCTGGCGCCGCCGGTCCCCGCAGCGGTGACCAGGCTGGCGCAGGGGCTCTTCGACGAGGAGTCCGGCACGGTGACCGACCCGCTCGCGCCCGACCGCGAGGCAGTCCTGGCCGCCCCATCCACGGCCGCCGAGACCGCTTCAGCGACGGCGCCGGAAGGTCCCGCCGCGTAAGGACGGTCGTTGTAGCGCAGCCCTGGCACTCGGGAGCCACCTGGGTCGGGCCGCGCAAGACCAGGAGACTTTCGCCAGGCCGTACGTGCATTGCGTACGGAACCGGCGAGCCATACATCAGCTCCCGTGCGGCGCCCGCGCCCCGGACGGCGGCACCGCGTACATCACGCGGGCCGCGCCGGACCGGAATCAGGCGTGGCGCCCGGGAGCGTGACGGGAGAACCGCCCGCATGCTCGAGTCGAACGAATCCGGCACCGCCGGAGACACCGAGAACAACTCCCCCAGCGACACGCTGCCGCCGCGCCGCAGGCGCCGCGCCGCGTCGCGTCCCGCAGGACCGCCGAGCGCGGCCGCGGGCACCAAGGGCACGGACGCCGCGGACACCACCGCCGGCACCGATGTCACAGGCGTCACCGAGACCGCCGCTCAGGCCGCTGCGGAAGACGCCGGGCAGGAGGCCGCCGCGCCGCGTACGCGTCGCCGTGCCACGCGTAAGGCGACCGCGCCCGCGGGTGCTCCGCAGGCCGTGGAGGCTGTCGAGGCCGCCGAGCCCGTGCAGACAGCTGAGCCCGCCGCCGAGGAGGCCCCCGCGCCGCGTACGCGTCGCCGTGCCACCCGTAAGGCGACCGCGCCCACCGGTGAGCCGCAGGCCGTAGAGGCCGGCGAGGCCGCTGGGACTGCCGAGCCGTCCGAGCCCGAGGCCGAGGTGGCGGCGCCGCGTGCCCGTCGCCGTGCCACCCGCCAGGTGGCCGCGCCCGAGCCGGTCGCCGAGGCAGCGCCCGCCGAAGCTGTTGCCGCTGCCTCCACCGAGGACGAGACCGCTGCCTCCACCGAGGCCCCCGCGCCGCGTACGCGTCGCCGTGCCACGCGTAAGGCGACCGCGCCTGCCGGTGCGCCGCAGGCCGTGGAGGCTGTCGAGGCCGCCGAGCCCGTACAGGCCACTGAGCCCGCTGTGCCCGCTGAGCCCGCGGAGGAGACGGCCCCGGCGGGCCGTACCCGCCGCCGTGCCACCCGTAAGGCCACCGCGCCCGCCGGTGCTCCGCAGGCCGCCGAGGCCGCCGACGCCGACGAGAACGGCTCCGTCGCCGGGGCGGGCGAGAGCCTGCCGTCGGACGCGGTCGCACAGATCACCGCGGACGAGGCCGAGGTCGCGGCCGCCGAGAGGGCGGCGACGCGGGGCCGTACCCGCCGCCGTGCCGTCTCGCCCGAGTTCACCGCCCGGCCGGAGAAGGCGGCGGCGAAGAGCGAGAAGGCCGAGAAGAGCGCCGAGAAGGCCGAGAAGAGCGAGGCCCCCGCCCGCGGCCGGCGCGCCACGCGGCCCGCCGTGGCCGTGTTCCAGGCCCCGGTCTTCACCGAGCCGATGTTCCAGACCCCGGAGACGGCCGCCGCGGCCGCCGCCGCTGCCGTGGAGGAGCCGGAGGAGGACGAGGACGTCGTCGAGCCGGTCGCCGAGACCGCCGCGCCTGCCGCGCCCGCCGAGCCCGCCGGACGTCGCCGTCGCCGTCGCCGTGGTGAGCCCGCCGAGCCCGTCGAGGCCCCGGCGCCCGCGGACGAGGAGACCGAGCCCGCGGCGGAGACCGAGCCCGAGCAGGCCGGCGAGGAGTCGGACGAGTACGAGGACCGCCCGTCGCGGCGCCGCCGCCGTGGTGGCCGCCGCCGTCGCCGTGGCGAGTCCGCCGACGCGGACGAGTCCGCGGAGTCGGAGGAGCAGTCGGACGAGGCTGCCGCCGAGGACATCGAGGACGAGGACGAGGACGAAGAGGGCGACGCCGAGACCCCCTCGGCCGCCGGCACGAGCAGCAGCCGTCGCCGTCGCCGTCGTCGTCGTCGCAGCGGTGACGCGGGCGGCGAGGACGAGTCGGGTACCAGTGACCCGGAGCGTACGGTCGTCAAGGTCCGTGAGCCGCGCGCCCCGCGTGCCAAGAGTGACGAGCCGTCCGACGAGGTGCAGTCCATCAAGGGCTCGACCCGTCTGGAGGCGAAGAAGCAGCGCCGCCGCGAGGGCCGCGAGCAGGGCCGCCGCAGGGTCCCGATCATCACCGAGGCCGAGTTCCTGGCGCGCCGCGAGGCCGTCGAGCGCGTCATGGTCGTCCGTCAGAACGGCGACCGCACCCAGATCGGCGTCCTCGAGGACAACGTGCTCGTCGAGCACTACGTCAACAAGGAGCAGGCCACTTCGTACGTCGGCAATGTCTACCTGGGCAAGGTGCAGAACGTACTGCCGTCCATGGAGGCCGCCTTCGTCGACATCGGCAAGGGACGCAACGCCGTCCTGTACGCCGGCGAGGTGAACTTCGAGGCGCTGGGCATGGCCAACGGCCCGCGCCGTATCGAAGTCGCCCTCAAGTCCGGCCAGTCGGTCCTCGTCCAGGTGACCAAGGACCCGATCGGCCACAAGGGCGCCCGCCTCACCAGCCAGGTCTCGCTGCCCGGCCGCTACCTCGTCTACGTGCCCGAGGGCTCGATGACCGGTATCAGCCGCAAGCTGCCCGACACCGAGCGCGCGCGGCTGAAGACCATCCTCAAGAAGATCGTTCCCGAGGACGCGGGCGTCATCGTGCGTACCGCCGCGGAGGGCGCGAGCGAGGACGAGCTGCGCCGCGACGTCGAGCGTCTGCAGGCGCAGTGGGAGGACATCCAGAAGAAGGCGAAGAGCGGCGGCAGCTCCAATGCCCCCACGCTGCTCTACGGCGAGCCGGACATGACCGTCCGGGTCGTCCGGGACATCTTCAACGAGGACTTCTCGAAGGTCATCGTCAGCGGTGACGAGGCGTGGGAGACGATCCACGGATACGTCAACCATGTCGCCCCCGACCTGACCGACCGGCTGTCCAAGTGGACGTCCGAGGTCGACGTCTTCGCGACCTACCGGATCGACGAGCAGCTGATGAAGGCGCTGGACCGCAAGGTCTGGCTGCCGAGCGGCGGTTCGCTGGTGATCGACAAGACCGAGGCCATGGTCGTGGTCGACGTCAACACCGGCAAGTTCACCGGTCAGGGCGGCAACCTCGAGGAGACCGTCACCAGGAACAACCTGGAGGCGGCCGAGGAGATCGTGCGTCAGCTGCGGCTGCGCGACCTGGGCGGCATCGTCGTCGTCGACTTCATCGACATGGTGCTGGAGTCCAACCGGGACCTGGTCATGCGGCGTCTGCTCGAGTGCCTTGGCCGGGACCGGACGAAGCACCAGGTCGCCGAGGTCACCTCGCTCGGCCTGGTCCAGATGACCCGCAAGCGCGTGGGCCAGGGTCTGCTGGAGTCCTTCTCCGAGACCTGCGTCCACTGCAACGGCCGTGGCGTCATTGTCCACATGGAGCAGCCGACCGCCGCCGGTGGCGGGGGCGGCGGCAAGCGTTCCAAGAAGCGCGGCCGCGGCGGTGCGCACGAGCACGTCGAGGCGCTGGAGACGGTCGAGACCGAGACCGAGACCGAGACCGAGGCGGAGGTCGCCGCGGAGGTGGCTGCCCCGGTGGCGCTGGCCGAGCCCGAGTTCGTCCCGGACGAGGACCTGTACAGCAGCGCCGCGGAGGCGGAGGCGGCCGCGACGCGCGGTCGTGGACGCCGTCGCGCGACCCGTAAGGCGACGGCCCCGGCCGGTGCGCCGAAGGCTGCCGAGGCCAAGGCGGAGCCCGCGGTCAAGGCCGAGCCCGAGGCCGAGGAGGCCGCCCCGGCTCCGACCCCGGTCGCCGAGCCGGAGGCTCCCGCGGAGGAGGCGGCCCCGACCGGCCGTACCCGCCGCCGGGCCACCCGTAAGGCGACGGCCCCGGCCGGCCCGCCGGCCACGTCGACGCCCACGGTCGTGGAGACCACGGTGCCCGAGCCCGCGGCTGAGCCCGAGCCCGAGCCCCAGGCCAAGGAGGCCGCCCCGGCCCCCGCCGCCGAGGAGGCGCCCGTCGCGGCTCCGCCGCGTGCGCGCCGCCGGGTGACGCGCAAGGTCACCGCCCCCGCGGGCTCGCCCTCGGGCGCCGAGGATGCCGCGGTCGTCGTGGTCGGGACCACGGAGCCCGAGCCCGATCAGGCCCCGGCGCAAGCCGAGGCCGAGACCGAGGCCGCCGCTCCGGCCAAGAAGGCGGCGCGCAAGACCGCCAAGAAGGCCACCGCGAAGAAGGCCGCCACCAAGACGACGGCGGCCAAGAAGACGACTGCGAAGAAGACGGCCGCGAAGAAGGTCTCGAAGAAGACCGCGGCGGCCGAGCAGACGTCGGCTCCCGGTGTGTCCGCGGACACCTCGGAGGCGTAAGGCACAAGTTCCACCGATAGCAGCACGGCGATGGGCCCCCCTTTCGAGGGGGGCCCATCGCCGGGTTGTGGGGGTCGGTGAGCTTCTGTTCATAAAACGATAACGGAAATAGGGGTGATTTCCGTTATGGTGTTTATCTGGCGTGCAACGCCAATGGTCATGTAGCGGAACCTGGTGGGGGAATTCGTGAATACGCTCAGAGTCAGCATTGTCGTGCCCGTTTATAACGCGGGCCCCTATCTCGAGCGTTGCGCTCCCTCGCTGATCGGGCAGACTCTCGACCCGGGTGAATTCGAGATCATCTACGTGGACGACGGTTCCACGGACGGCTCCGCGGAACGCCTCGACCGGCTCGCCGCCGAGCACCCGAATGTGCGCGTCCACCACCAGGAGAACTCGGGCTGGCCGGGGAAGCCCCGCAATGTCGGCATCGAGATGGCCCGCGGTGAGTACATACAACTGGTCGATCAGGACGATGAGTTGGCCCCCGAAGCCCTCGAACGCCTCTACGGCCTGGCGCAGCGCAACGGCTCCGACATCGTCCTGGGGAAGATGGCCGGCACCATGGTCGGCCCGAGCAATGTCTTCAAGCGCACCATCGAGAGCTGCACCGTCGCCGACGCGCCGCTGATCGAGACCCTCACCGCCCACCGCCTCTTCCGCCGGGACTTCCTGCGCGAACACGACATTCGCTTTCCCGAGGGCTACTGGCGCATGGAGGATCTGCTCTTCATGGCCCGCGCCTATCCGCTGGCGAAAACCGTCTCCGTGCTCGCCGACTACCCCTGCTATTTCTGGAACCGGCGCGAGGACGGCGGCAACAACAGCACGGCCGCCTTCGATCTCGCCGGGCATTACGACCGGCTGCGCCTCATCATCGGTGCGCTCAGGGACGCCACCGACCCGGGCGCCCTCCAGGACCATCTGCTGCGCCGTCTCTACCGTGTCGAGACCCTGTCCCGGGTGGGCGATCCGTTCATCGTCGACGCCGGAGAGGAGGAGCGCCAGGAGGCGTACGAACTCGTCCGTGCCGTCGCGCTCGAGTGCTTCCCGCCCGGAGTGCGCGAAGGGATGCCCGCCGTGCAGAAGCTGCGGGCCACCCTGCTGGAGGACGGCAGGCCCGACGGTCTGCTCGAACTGGGCCGCCGGCTGCCGGACGTCAGGCCGCACCTCGACATCGCGGACCTCGGCTGGCGCGAGGACGGCACGCTGTCGATGAAGGTCCGCCTCACCCTGCACCGTGAGGGCGTCGGACCACTGGCACTCGTCGAGCAGGGCGAAAGCCTCGTCCTGGACCCGGAGTTCACCGACGGCATCCCGGGCGCGGCCGCTCTGCCGGTCGCGGATCCGCTCTCGTACGCCTACGGAGAGCTGATCGTCCACGACCGGGACCGCAATCTGTGGTGGTTCCCCGAGGGTGAGCTGGTTCCCCGTCTGGAGTCGCTCGGCGAGGGCCGGAGCCAGGTCGTCGTCGAGGGGGTGGCGGTCATCGACCCGCTGACCCTGGCCGGCGGGCAGCCGCTGCTGCCGGGCTCGTACGACATCTGGCTCGGGGGCCAGGTGCTGGGTGTCGGCCGCCGGCCCCGGCTCAACCCGGCCGACTCCCAGCAGCGCACACCCGTGGGCGCTACGGAGCTGGGCGGGACCGGCCGTACGGTGACGGCCACCTGGTCGGGGCCGGGCAAGCAGCTGCGCCTGGTGGTCAGGAATCCGGCACCCGCGCCCTCCCCGCGCCCGGCGCCCTCCCCGGTCCCGGTCGTGGCCCCGCCCACCGGCGCCCGTCGCCTCTACCGTGCCGGTCTGCGGACGCTGCCGAAGGGGCCGCGCCGGACGGTTCGCCGGCTCGCCGCCTCGGTGCTCCGCCGGCTGCGCGGCTGACGGCGAAGGCCCGGCCGTACGCCGAAAGGCGCGCAGTCCCCCCAGCCCCCGCAGTCCGCCCGTCCGGTCAGTGCGTGAACCGGGCGGGCGGGCAGGGGAGTTCAGTGCCGCTTCAGTACGCGCCGCAGCCTGCGTCTTATGCGCCTGGCCGCCCGCGGCCGGGGCGCGGCGGCAGCCGGGCCCCGGAGCCGTACGACCCGGCCGCGCCGTACGACAGCGGTGGCGAACTGCCCGGTCTTGGCGGTGGGGGCTGTGGCGGTCAGCAGGGTGACGGGATGCTGTCCGTCGGGCAGGCCGATCCGGTCGGCCACCGACAGGGCGCACCGCACGCCGGCGGTGACGACCGCGGAGACCACTCGGGCGGCCGCGCCCGTGCCGATGCGGACCTCGAGCGCGAGCGGTCCGGTGCCCGTGGCGGCGGTCATGGACAGCGGCAGCGACGCCCGCCCCCCGCGCGGGCGCTCGCCGACGGCCTTGCTCCCGCCCGCGGCCAGCTCGGTGCCCAGGCGGCGCAGCCGCTCGTCCATGTCGACGGCGAGCTGCCCGCCCTTGGTCCAGTACGGGATGGCGATCCTGGCGGATGCACCGACCAGAGCGGGACCGGCCGCCCCGACGCCCTTGCCGGGATCGGCCGCCTGACCGCCGAGGCGGGGCTGCCGGCCGATCCCGAGGAGCTGGAAGTAGGCCCAGACGTCATGCGGGCCGTTCTGCAGCGGGCGGCCGCCGGCCAGGGCGAGGGGATCGATGCGGAGTGTCCCCGCGGCGACGAGACGGCTGCGTCCTTCACCCAGCGGCTCGAGCCGGATGTCCAGTTCCCCCTCGGGGAACCACCAGTCCTCGCGGTCACGGTCCTTGACGATGAATTCCGCGTAGGCGTGGCTCATGGGGTCCTCGACCTCCCAGTCGCCGACTCCGGGAAGGTCCCGCAGCAGCTCGGGGTCGAGCAGCAGACGGCCGTCCTGTTCCACCAGAACCAGCGCCTCGCCGTCGGGACGCAGCAGGCTCAGCCGGACCTCGGCGCGGAACTCGCCGTCCTGCCAGCGCGGGGCGCTGACCTCCGTATGGGCCCTGACCTGCCGGATCCGGTCGGCCAGCGCGATGAGAGAGTCCAGCCGCCCCTGCTCGAGCAGCGTCGCGCGCAGCTTGGTCACGGCGGCGAAGGCGTCCCGTACGCCGGGCGGGAACTCCTCGACGGCCAGCGCCCGGGCCGCTTCGTACCGGCGCTGCCGCTCCTCGGGATCGAGGTTCAGCACCTCGCCCTCGCTGACCCGCTGCAGGACCTCGGCGCGGTAGAGGCGGTGCAGCATCCCGTTCTGCCGTTCGCCGGGCTCGGTGTGCTCCTTGACCGTACGAATGGCGTGCCGGAGGTTCCCGAAGAAGTCGTGGCGGTCGCTGAACATCGCCCCGGTGTTGTTGCCGCCGTCGTCCCGCTTCAGCCAGTAGTAACAGGGGTAGTCGCCCAGTATCGAGATCCGCTCGGCCTTGAGGTAGGCGGCGATGACGAAGGGCATGTCCTCGAGGATCCAGGGGCCTTCGGGAAAGCGCAGCCCGTGCTGAAGAAGGAACTCCCGGCGGAACATCTTGTGCGGGGTGAGGGTCTCCATCAGCTGGAAATTGTCGGCCGTGCACGACTCGACGGTGCGCTTGTGCACGCTCTTGGGCCGGACCATGGTGCTGGAGACCTTGCCGAGGACGACGTCGGAGCGGTTGCGCACGGCGAGGTCGTGCATCCGCTCCAGGGCCTCGGTCCCCAGAAGGTCGTCCTGGTCGACGAAGTGCACGTACTCGCCGCGGGCGAGCTCGATCCCCACGTTGCGCGGCTTGCCGGCCCAGCCGGAGTTCCGCAGCGTGTGGATACGTACGTGGGAGTGCTCGGCGGCGAGTTTCTCCAGCCGTCCCACGCTGTCGTCCGTGGAGCCGTCGTCGACGTAGATGACCTCGTAGGTGTCGGGGCCGAGGCTCTGGCCCAGCAGTGAAGGGGCACAGTCGTCCAGATACCGGCCCGCGTTGTACACGGGCACGACGACGCTGACCTTGATCACAGGAATCCCCAGGATGAAAAGGCGGAGTGAAGTAAATGTGTAGAGGGAGTTCCCGTGGTCGGCGTTGCGTCGCTGCGGTGATCTTCTGCCGGGTGCGGCGGGTCCGGCCGGAGGGGCGCACTGAAGGTCACTCGGACGGCGGGTGGGAAGGTCACCCGGAAGGTCGCGCCGAGGGGCGGCAGGACCCGGTTTGACCCGCCGGGCGGCGGCCCGTAGCCTTGACCCTCGGCGTGTTTCCGTGCGCCTACCCCTGAGCAACTCCCTCCCGGTCCGCCGGGAGAGGCCGCTCGTCCATTCGGATCATCCCGGGCCCCGGCCCGTGTGAGCGGCTGGCATCAGGGGCTCCGGTTCCGAGCGAGAGAGAGACCCGCGTGTACGCCATCGTGCGCAGCGGTGGTCGCCAGCACAAGGTTGCTGTCGGCGACATCGTTGAGGTTGACAAGATTTCCACTGCCCAGGTTGGCGACACGGTCGAGCTCTCGACCCTGCTCGTTGTCGACGGCGACGCTGTGACCAGCGACCCGTGGGTGCTGGCCGGTATCAAGGTCACGGCCGAGGTCGTGGACCACCACAAGGGCGCGAAGATCGACATCCTTCGCTACAAGAACAAGACCGGCTACCGCCGTCGCCAGGGTCACCGCCAGCAGTACACGGCGATCAAGGTCACCGGCATCCCCACGGCTGCGAAGTAAGGGACTGAGGAGAGATGGCACACAAGAAGGGCGCATCGTCCACTCGGAACGGTCGCGACTCCAATGCTCAGCGGCTCGGCGTGAAGCGCTTCGGCGGTCAGGTCGTTCTCGCCGGTGAGATCCTGGTCCGCCAGCGCGGCACCCACTTCCACCCGGGTACGGGCGTCGGTCGCGGTGGCGACGACACCCTCTTCGCGCTGAACCCCGGTGCGGTGCAGTTCGGCACCCACCGCGGCCGCAAGGTCGTGAACATCGTTCCGGTCGCCGAGTAATTCGGTACCCGTAGAGCGGTTTTCTTCGCGAGGGCGGACCTCACTTCCCGGCAACGGGAAGCGGGTCCGCCTTTCGCGTGTTGATAGACAGACATGACGTACGTACTGGAGGCACACCCATGACCACCTTCGTGGACCGCGTTGAGCTGTATGCCGCCGCGGGTAACGGAGGCCACGGCTGCGCCTCCGTTCACCGGGAGAAGTTCAAGCCGCTCGGCGGACCCGACGGCGGCAACGGTGGCCGTGGCGGTGACGTCATCCTGGTCGTCGACCAGTCGGTGACCACGCTGATCGACTACCACCACAGCCCGCACCGCAAGGCCACCAACGGTGCGCCCGGTGCCGGCGACAACCGCTCCGGCAAGGACGGCCAGGACCTGGTCCTGCCCGTCCCCGACGGCACCGTCGTCCTCGACAAGCAGGGCAATGTGCTCGCCGACCTGGTCGGCGAGGGCACCACCTTCGTCGCCGGTCAGGGCGGCCGCGGCGGCCTCGGTAACGCCGCGCTGGCCTCCGCCCGCCGCAAGGCCCCCGGCTTCGCCCTGCTCGGCGAGCCGGGTGAGGCCCGTGACGTCGTCATGGAGCTCAAGACCGTCGCCGATGTGGCGCTGGTCGGCTACCCGAGCGCCGGAAAGTCCTCGCTGATCTCGGTGCTGAGCGCCGCCAAGCCGAAGATCGCGGACTACCCCTTCACGACGCTGGTACCGAACCTGGGCGTGGTCACCGCCGGATCGACCGTCTACACCATCGCGGATGTCCCCGGCCTGATCCCGGGCGCCAGCCAGGGCAAGGGGCTCGGCCTGGAGTTCCTGCGCCATGTCGAGCGCTGCTCGGTGCTCGTGCATGTGCTGGACACGGCGACGCTCGAATCCGACCGTGACCCGGTCTCCGACCTGGACATGATCGAGGACGAGCTCAGGCTGTACGGCGGGCTGGACGACCGGCCCCGGATCGTCGTTCTCAACAAGATCGACATCCCGGACGGCCAGGACCTCGCGGACATGATCCGCCCGGACCTGGAGGCGCGCGGCTACCGCGTCTTCGAGGCCTCGGCCGTCGCCCGTACGGGTCTGAAGGAGCTCTCCTTCGCCCTCGCCGGCATCATCGCGGAGGCGCGCGCGGCCAAGCCGAAGGAGGAGGCGACCCGGATCGTCATCCGCCCGAAGGCGGTCGACGACGCGGGCTTCACGGTCAAGCAGGAGGAGGACGGCATCTTCCGCGTGCGCGGTGAGAAGCCGGAGCGCTGGGTCCGCCAGACCGACTTCAGCAACGACGAGGCCGTCGGCTACCTCGCCGACCGCCTCAGCCGCCTCGGCGTCGAGGACCAGCTGATGAAGGCCGGCGCCCGGTCGGGCGACGGCGTGGCGATCGGCCCCGAGGAGAACGCGGTCGTCTTCGACTGGGAGCCCACGATGATGGCGGGCGCGGAAATGCTCGGCCGGCGCGGTGAGGACCACCGTCTGGAGGCTCCGCGTCCGGCGGAGCAGCGTCGTCGTGACCGCGAGGCGGAGCGGGACGAGGCCCAGCAGGAGTTCGAGGGCTTCAAGCCCTTCTAGGCCCCGTCGGGCCCTCTCGGGGCCGTGACGCGCGTCCATGGATCAGGCGCCTCCCCGCGCGCGGGGAGGCGCCTTTTGGCTGCCCCGAGCGGCTGGTTTTCGGCCACGTCGGCCTGTTGCCGGAGGCGATGACCTGCGGATCGAGCAGGCCGGCGCTTCCGGGCCGGATGAACACGCAACCCTTCGTCGCTGTTACCCGTCTCTTCTGGTTGATGGCGGGGTTGCTCACCCTGTTACGGGTCATTTCGTGACAGGGCGGACAACATCGGACATGCCGTAAAATCTCGGCTGAAGATGCCCTCGCCAGGCCAAGAGATTGAGAGCCTGCGAGCCGCAACGGGACTACCCGTTCGTCCCCGAGCAGAATCGAACGGAGCACTGATGAAGATCTCATTCCTCATCCACACCATCTACGGCATAGGCGGAACCATCCGCACGACGCTGAATCTGGCTGAGGAACTGGCCAATCGCCATGAGGTCGAGATCGTCTCGGTCTTCCACCACCGCGACACATCCGCTTTCGTCATCGACCCCCGCATCACCGTCGTACCGCTCGTCGACATACGCCCCGACAGCCCGGCCGACGACAAGCAGAACCCTCTGTTCTCCCAGCCGTCCACGGCGTTCCCGCGCGCCGAGGCCCGCTACAAGGAGTACAACCGGCTCGTCGACGACCGCGTCCGCGAGCACTACGCCACCTCCGACGCCGACATCGTGATCGGCACCCGGCCCGGACTCGTCGCCTATGTGGCCCAGTTCGCGCCCTCCAGTGCAGTCCGCGTCGGCCAGGAACACATGACGCACAATCACCACAAGGCCGCCTTGCGGGAGGAGATGTACGAGCACCTCGATGCGATCGACGCCTTTGTGACGGTCTCCGAGGGCGACGCGGCGGTCTGGCGGGAGAAGACGCCGCTGCCCACCACCCGGGTGCTCGCCATCCCCAACAGCGTTCCGGAGCCGCCGATCGCGCCGTCCGACGGGACCGGCAAGACCATCGTCGCCGCCGGGAGGCTCGCCTCGGAGAAGCAGTACCACGTGCTCATCGACGCCTTCGCCAAGGTCGTCGCCCTCCGCCCCGACTGGATGCTGCGGATCTACGGCTCCGGCGACCAGCGCGACAAGCTCCGCAGCCGCATCAACGAGCTCGGCCTGTACAACCAGATCCACCTCATGGGCGCCCACTCGCCCATCGAGCCGGAGTGGGCCAAGGGCGCCATCGCCGCCTCCACCTCCCGCCACGAGTCGTTCGGCATGACGGTCGTCGAAGCCATGCGCTGCGGCGTGCCCATGGTCAGCACCGACTGCGACTACGGGCCGCGCGAGATCATCCAGGACGGCGTCGACGGACTGCTCGTCCCGGTCGGTGACGTCGAGGCGATCTCGCAGGCGCTGCTGCGGCTGATCGACGACGAGGGCCTGCGCCGCCGGATGGGCGCCGCAGCGGTGCGCAACGCGCGCCGGTTCGACCCCGGCGTGGTCACCAAGCAGTACGAGGCGCTGTTCGACGAGCTCGCCGCGGACGCGGCACACCGGGGCAACGGCCGTGGGATCGCGCCGGTCGCGGACTGTGTGGTGGATTCCGACGGCTCGCTGACCCTGACGCTGGTGCCCCCGCTCCCCGAAGGCGCCGAGCGGGGCGCGCGGCTGGTGTGCACCCGCACCGGAAAGGGCGGCGAGGTCCGCGCGTTCGACTTCAACGCCGGCGGATCGGTGACCGTGCCGGCCGACGAGGTGTTCCCCGAGGGCCTGTGGAACGCCTTCGTCGAACTGGCGGCGTCCGGGGCCCGGGGCCGTATCACCGCCCGCGTCGTCGACCAGCGCGGCGCGATGCACGCGGCGGAGCGGCTCGCTCCCGGTGAGTCCGTCCGCAATCTCCTGCCGTACGAGGACAAGGCCAAGGGCAACGCCCTGATGCTGCGCGCCTGGTCCAGGCCGGTCCATGCGGAGGCCGACGACGTCCAGGTCGACGGCACCCGGATCACCCTGTCCGGGAGCCTGTTCGGCCCCGCCACCGTGTCCGGCCGGCCGGCGCTGCTGCTGCGCCGTCGCGGCAAGCCCTCCGACGAGCTCTCCTTCCCCGGCGAGCAGAAGGGGGCGAATGGTTTCTCCTTCACCTTCTCCTCCACCGCGCCGGCCGCCGTCCAGACCTCCGCCCACGATGTGTGGGACGCCTTCGTGCGGTATGCGCCGGACGCCAAGCCGGTGAAGATCGGCAGGGTGCTGGACGACGTGGTGATGAAGAAGGACATCTACATCTACCCTCAGAGCGTTCTGCCGAAGCGACGGACGGGCAGCCTGGCGCGCGCAGCGGCCAAGAGGGCGCTCGGCAGACCGCGTGCCCGCGTCCGGGCCCGTGTCTACTACACGCTCTCCAATGACGTCGCACTGAACGTGGTGGATCTGTAGCCGGGCCCTGTCCTGCTCAAGAGTGGTTCATGCCACTCACATGTGTGGTGTCGGTCACCTTGTACGAGGCTTTGGCTGCGGGCAACACCCCTGTTCACGCGGTGAACAGAAGGTTTCCCGGTGTCGTGGGGCGGGCGTCGCCCGCCTTGCGGGACGGTAACGGAGAGTGCAACCATCAGTTTCGTTCCCCAGCCCTCGCAAGGTAGGTCGTCTGTGTCTGTGCAGCACATAGCCAAACCCCGAACCACAGCAGTCGTGCTCGCCGGTGGAACCGGTCAGCGCGTGGGTCTGTCGATCCCGAAGCAGCTGCTGAAAATCGCAGGCAAGGCAGTCATCGAGCACACACTGTCGATCTTCCAGCAGGCGGACTCCATCGACGACATCATCGTCCTGATGGCTCCGGGCTATGTGCCCGACGTCGAGAACATCGTCGCCAAGGCCGGACTGACCAAGGTCACCAAGGTCATCGAGGGCGGTTCGACCCGCAACGAGACCACCGAGCGTGCCATCGCGGCCCTCGGCGAGGGTCTGGCCGAGGGTGAGGACCGCAACGTCCTCTTCCACGACGCCGTGCGCCCGCTGCTCTCCGAGCGTGTGATCAACGACTGCGTGGACGCGCTGGAGCGCTACCAGGCCGTCGACGTCGCCATCCCGTCCGCGGACACGATCATCGTGACCCGCACCCACGGCGAGGACGGCGAGTTCATCACCGAGGTCCCGGACCGCTCGCGGCTGCGCCGCGGCCAGACGCCGCAGGGCTTCAAGCTCTCCACGATCCGCAAGGCGTACGAGATCGCGGCCGGTGATCCGAATTTCCAGGCCACCGACGACTGCTCGGTCGTGCTCCGCTACCTGCCCGACGTGCCGATCTACGTCGTCGCGGGTGACGAGTACAACATGAAGGTCACCCAGCCGGTCGACGTCTTCATCGCGGACAAGCTCTTCCAGCTGGCGTCCAGCACCTCCCCGCGCCAGGCCGACGAGGCCGCCTACCGTGAGCTGCTCGACGGCAAGACCCTGGTCGTCTTCGGCGGCTCGTACGGCATCGGAGCGGACATCGCCTCGCTCGCCGAGTCGTACGGCGCCAGCGTCTACGCGCTCGGCCGCTCCACCACCGGTACGCACGTGGAGAACCCGGAGCACGTCGACGACGCGCTCTCCAAGGCGTACGCCGAGACCGGCCGCATCGACTACGTCATCAACACCGCGGGCGTGCTGCGCATCGGCAAGCTGGCCGAGACCGACAACACGACCATCCAGGAAGCGCTGAACGTCAACTATCTGGCGCCGGTGCAGATCGCGCGGGCCTCGCACAAGTACCTGGCCGAGACCAAGGGCCAGCTGCTGCTCTACACCTCCAGCAGCTACACCCGCGGTCGCGCCGAGTACAGCCTCTACTCCTCCACCAAGGCCGCCATGGTGAACCTCACCCAGGCCCTCTCGGACGAGTGGGCGGGCGACGGGATCCGGGTGAACTGCGTGAACCCGGAGCGCACCGCGACCCCGATGCGCACCAAGGCGTTCGGCGCCGAGCCGGCCGGTTCGCTGCTCTCCTCCGAGGCCGTGGCCCGCACCTCGCTCGACGTACTGCTCTCCGAGCTGACCGGCCACGTCATCGACGTACGGCAGCAGGACCCGACCCGTGGCGCCTCCGAGGCATCGGGCTTCGAGCAGGCCCTCGCGTCCGTCCTGGACCGTCAGGAAGATGTGTAATACTTCTTGACAATCGGTTTTTCGGGCCTCTGTAGTCGCCGTCACACAGCGCACTGCGGGGGCCCGAGTCCGTGGAGGCCCGCCTTCACACCTCCTTCGCAAGGCAAACAGTCGTACCCCCTGGAGCAGGTTCTTCGTGATTTCCAAGGCCATTCGCATGGCTCGCGTCGGCAGCGGATCGGAGCTGGCCGCCGCACTACTGCTGGTGCTGGGATTCCCGTGCGTCATGCTGGCCGCGATAATCCCCAGCATCTGGTTCTTCGCGGCGGCCGTTGCCGTCACGTACCTCGCGGACCGGTTTCTGCACCAGCGATCCAGCTATCTGATCAACCGTCTCGCCAAGGTGCGGGCCGGTCTGTCGATCCGGTTCCTGGTGCGTCAGCTGATGCTCATCCTGCTGATGGCCCGCATGGGTCTCGCGGAGCAGCCGGTCTTCTATGTGACGGTCGCCTGCCTGCTGGGGTTCTACGGGCTCCAGGCACCGCACGGCGCGATGGTCCAGCTGCTGCGTCTGCGCCGCAAGCTGCCGGTGGTCACCCGCAATATCGACCTGAAGCACGTGCGGATCCCGGACGCGCCGCCGCGCGGGCTGCTGGAGCGCTCCGCGGAGAAGATGCTGCACCTCGACGTCCTCGCGTTCGTGGGTGTGCTGGTCGCGATCGGGACCGACAACAACGCCTTCGCGTACGCCGGGCTCGCGCTCACCCTGGTCCTCGCGGTCGGCTATCTGGCCGTACTGGTGCCCTATCTGCGGCCGAGCCGGCTCGTTCCGCCCGCGGACAAGGTGCTCCAGGGCATCGACACGTGGCTGGGGGAGTACCAGCCGACCGTGATGCTGTATTTCTCCGGCTCCAAGGACTCGGCGTACCAGGTCAACATGTGGCTCGAGACCATGGCGGAGCTCGACGGCCGACCCGTGATCTTCCTGCGCGAGCGCAACATCGTGCCGCAGCTCGCCTCCACCGCGGTGCCGGTGGTGTGTGTGCCGGGCGGCGTGCATCTCATGAACATGGACCTGTCATCGGTGCGGGTCGCGCTGTACGCGGCCAACGTCGGCAAGAACATCCACCTGCTGCGCGTGCCGACCATGAAGCATGTCTTCATCGGGCACGGCGACAGTGACAAGCTCGCCAGCGTCAACCCGTTCAGCAAGGCCTACGACGAGGTTTGGACCGCCGGCCGGGCGGGCCGTGACCGGTACGCCCTCGCCGACGTCGGTGTGCTCAGCGAGGACATCGTCGAGGTGGGCCGCCCGCAGCTGGCCCCCATCAAGACGGGGACCGGTACGCCGAAGCACCCGATTCCCACCGTGCTGTACGCCCCCACCTGGGAGGGCTGGGACGACAACCCGGGCAACACCTCCCTCCTGCTCGCCGGCGAGAACATCGTCAGGCGACTGCTGAACGCCGAGAAGCCGGTACGGCTGCTCTACAAGCCGCACCCCTTCACCGGCACTCGCAGCCCCAAGGCCAAGGCCGTGCACCAGCGCATCACCGCGATGGTCGAGCAGGCCGCCGCGGATCGCGCCGCCGACCCCCGCTGGGTGAAGGAGGCGGCCGCGCTCGCGCAGGACCAGGCCGCGGCGCGTGCCGAGCTGAAGCGCATCGAGGTCCGGCTGGCCGAGATGTCCGGCACCACGCGCGCCGTCCGGGACGAGGCCGAGGAGTCCCGCGACTCCCAGGCCGACCCGGTGCGCGAGGCCGAGACGGCGAAGCTCAAGGACGAGTGGAACGCCGCGTACTGGCGCTCCTTCGGCTGGTGGGAGCACAAGGTCATCACCGGTCCCGAGCCGCGTCTGTACGACTGCTTCAACGAGTCGGACGGCATGGTCTCGGACATCTCCAGCGTGGTCTCGGACTTCATCGCGAGCGGCAAGCCGTACGCGGTCACCGACTCCGCGGCCCTGGGCGAGGAGGAGTTCAAGCGGCAGAACACCGCCGTACGGGCCGCGGTGGTCCTCTCCAACAGCGCCAAGGAGCTCGACGAGCTGCTCGAGGCCGTCGCCGACCCGGCGGCGGACACGCGCGCGGAGGCACGCCGCGCGCTGAAGGCGTACCTCCTGGGTCCGGACGAGCCGCCCTCGATGCTGCAGTTCAACGCGGCGGTGCAGGCTCTGGCGCTCAAGTCGGAGGCGCGCAACGCCGGTGTGGAGCAGCGGCTGGCCGAGCCCGAGCAGTCTCCTGGGCTCGACGACCAGCCCGTGGGCGGCTGAGAGGTCACCCGTACGGCCCAACACGGCCCGGCGGCGCGCTCTGTGACAGAGCGTGCCGCCGGGCCGTTGTCGTCGACGGCCGCTGACGGATGTTCCGGGGGATCACGTTTCTTCCGGATGGTTCGATTCCGGACAACCTTCGTCCATCTTCGGTTGTCTTGCGTTTAATGAATGACAACCTTGTGCCCGACGTCACCGTTGTCGTCGGAGCCTACGAAGCCATGCCCTACCTCGTCCGTTGCCTGGAATCGGTCGAGGCGCAGACGCTGGGCTCGGACCGCATCGAGATCGTCGCCGTCGACGACGGGTCCACCGACGGGACCGGTGAGTACCTGGAGGAGTTCGCCGCCCGGTCGAAGGTGTCCACCCGGGTGATCCGGCAGGCCAACTCCGGTGGCCCCAGCGGCCCGCGCAATACCGGCCTGGGCCTGGCACGGGGCCGCTATGTCTTCTTCCTGGACGCCGACGACTACTTCGGCGAGGAAGCGCTGGAGCGGATGGTCGCGATGGCCGACCGTGCCGGTACGGACGTGGTGCTCGGCAAGATGGAGGGGGTCAACCGGACTGTCGCCAGGTCGATGTTCGCCCGGACGCAGGAGCGTGTCGACGTCTGCACCTCCCGGGTCATCTTCGCGCTGAGCGCACAGAAGCTGTACCGGCGTGAGCTGCTCGTGCGCCTGGGGCTGAGGTTCGACGAGGACCTCGTGACGGGTGAGGACGCGCTCTTCACGATGGAGGCGTATCTGAGCGGCAATGGCGTGTCCGTCATCGCCGACTACGTCTGCTATTACCTGGTCCGCCGCGACGACGGCAACCACGCGACCGCCAGAGGCAGCTATCCGGCGCGCTTCGAGGCGCTCCAGGCCCTGATGACACTCATAGCGAAACTCGTGCCGCCGGGTGACAAGCGCGACCTGCTGATGGTCAGACCGTTTACGATCGGGCTGCTTCAGCAATTCGGGCCAGGGCTGCTCAGGCGGCCGGAAAACGAGCAGCGGCACAAAATGGAACTGGCCATTCCGATGATGGCCGCGTACTGGACCAGCGGCGTCGCCGGCCACATCAAGGTGGGTGAGCGGCTGATTCTCACCTGTGTCGCCATGGGCCGCCTCGATCTGCTGAAGGATGTACTGGAATTCATCCACGCCAAGACGGCGCCGGAGGTGGTCCATCAGGGCCGCGCGGCCCGGCCGTATCTCGCCTATCCGCACTTCCGTGACCAGCAGGCGGGGATCCCCGACGAGGCGTACGCGGTCACCGTGCCCGACTGGTCCGGCAGCCTGCGCGTCATGCCCCCCAAGTCCCGGCCGTCCCTGGCCCGGCGGGCGGTGCGGAAGGTCCGCAGGCACATACGGAGTCTGCGGACCGAGGGTAATCCTCGGCGCGGCAGCCGGACACTGAACGATAGGTAAAATCGAGCCCGCCGGAGCGATTTTCGCTCGGGGGAACAGCTCTCAACTCGAGGACAGGAAACGTGAAGGCACTCGTACTCTCCGGCGGAGCAGGCACGCGTCTGCGCCCCATCACGCACACCTCGGCCAAACAATTGGTCCCTGTGGCGAACAAGCCGGTGCTCTTCTACGGCCTGGAGGCCATCGCCGACGCCGGAATCACCGAGGTCGGCGTCATCGTGGGTGACACGGCCGACGAGATCAGGGAAGCGGTCGGCGACGGTTCCGAGCTCGGGATCAACGTCACCTACATTCCGCAGGACCAGCCGCTCGGGCTCGCCCACGCGGTCCTGATAGCAAAAGATTTCCTCGGCGACGACGACTTCGTCATGTACCTCGGTGACAACTTCATCGTCGGGGGCATCAGCGGCCTGGTCGACGGGTTCCGTACCGACCGCCCCGACGCGCAGATCCTGCTGACGAAGGTTCCGAACCCGACCTCCTTCGGTGTGGCGGAGCTCGACGGCAACGGCCGCGTCGTGGGTCTGGAGGAGAAGCCGAAGAAGCCGAAGAGCGACCTCGCGCTCGTCGGTGTCTACCTCTTCACCCCGGCCATCCACGAGGCCGTGCGCTCCATCGAGCCGTCCTGGCGCGGCGAGCTGGAGATCACCCACGCGATCCAGTGGCTGATCGACCAGAAGCGCGACGTCCGCTCCACGACGATCGCCGGATACTGGAAGGACACCGGCAACGTCACCGACATGCTGGAGGTCAACCGCTCGGTGCTGGAGACCGTGGAGCCCGCCTGCGAGGGTACGGTCGACGAGACCAGCGAGATCATCGGCCGGGTCCGGATCGAGGCGGGCGCGAAGGTCAGCGGCAGCCGTATCGTCGGTCCCGTGATCATCGGTGCCAACACGGTGATCAGCGACGCGTACGTCGGCCCGTTCACCTCGGTCTCCGAGGGATGCCGCATCGAGGACAGCGAGATCGAGTACTCCATCGTTCTGCGGGGCGCGTCCATCACCGGCGTACGCCGCGTGGAGGCGTCGCTCATCGGCCGTGAAGTCGAGGTGACCCCCGCGCCCCGTAACCCCTCCGCCCACCGACTCGTGCTCGGCGACCACAGCAAGGTGCAGATCTCTTCATGACGACCAAGATCCTGGTGACCGGCGGCGCCGGCTTCATCGGCTCCCACTACGTCCGTACGGTGCTCGGGCCGCAGGGCCCCGGCGACATCGCCGTCACGGTGCTGGACAAGCTCACCTACGCCGGCAACCCGGCCAACCTCGACGAGGTCCGTGAGCACCCGGGCTTCGCCTTCGTCGAGGGCGACATCTGCGACCCCGAGCTGGTCGGCAAGCTGATGGCCGAGCACGACCAGGTGGTGCACTTCGCCGCCGAGTCGCACGTGGACCGCTCCATCGACGGCGGCGCCGAGTTCGTCCGTACGAATGTCGTCGGCACCCACACGCTGATCGACGCCGCCCACCGGGCCGGCATCGAGACCTTCGTGCACATCTCCACGGACGAGGTCTACGGCTCGATCGACGAGGGTTCCTGGCCCGAGACGCACCCGCTGGAGCCGAATTCGCCGTACTCCTCGGCCAAGGCCTCCAGCGACCTGATCGCGCTGTCCTACCACCGCACCCACGGCCTGGACGTGCGCGTGACCCGTTGCTCCAACAACTACGGGCACCACCACTTCCCCGAGAAGGTCATCCCGCTGTTCATCTCGAACCTGCTGGACGGCAAGAAGGTCCCGTTGTACGGCGACGGCGGCAATGTGCGCGACTGGCTGCACATCGACGACCACGTCCAGGGCATCGAGCTGGTCCGTACGAAGGGCCGCGCGGGCGAGGTCTACAACATCGGCGGCGGCACCGAGCTCTCCAACAAGGAGCTCACCGGGCTGCTGCTCGAGGCGTGCGGCGCGGACTGGGACACCAGCGTCGAGTACGTCACCGACCGCAAGGGCCACGACCGCCGCTACTCCGTGGACTGCACCAAGATCCGCGAGGAGCTCGGCTATGTGCCGCGCAAGGACTTCGCGACCGGCCTGGCCGAGACGGTGCAGTGGTACCGCGACAACCGCGCCTGGTGGGAGCCCCTGAAGGAGCGTGCGGCGCTGTGAGTGTCTGGCTCGTCACCGGCGCCGGAGGCATGCTGGCCGGGGACGTCCTCGCCCGGCTGGCGGCGGACGGCATCGAAGCCGTTGCCGCCGGCCGCGCGGACCTCGACATCACCGACCCCGACTCGGTGCGCGCCGTCATGGCGCAGCACCGTCCCGCCGTGGTCGTGAACTGCGCCGCCTGGACGAACGTCGACGGCGCCGAGGAGCAGGAGGAGGCGGCTCTCGCCGTCAACGGCACGGGACCCCGGTTCCTGGCCGAGGCGTGCAAGGAGAGCGGCGCCGTGCTGCTGCAGGTCTCCACCGACTACGTCTTCGCCGGGGACGGGACGGAGCCGTACGCCGAGAACGCCCCCACGGGGCCGCGCAGCGCCTACGGACGCACCAAGCTGGCCGGGGAGCGGGCCGTGCTCGAGATCCTCCCTGAGACGGGTCATGTGGTCCGTACGGCCTGGCTGTACGGCGCGGGCGGCCCCAACTTCGTCCGCACCATGATCAAACTCGAGGGGATCAAGGACACGCTGGACGTCGTCGACGACCAGCGCGGCCAGCCCACCTGGACCGTGGATCTTGCCGACCGGCTGGTCAGGCTCGGCCGCGGCGCCCTGGAGGGGACCGTCAAGGCGGGCGTCCACCACGGCACCAGCAGTGGCGAGACGACCTGGTTCGGCTTCACCCGGGAGATCTTCCGGCTGCTCGGCACCGACCCCGAGCGGGTCCGCCCGACGACCAGCGCCGCCTTCGTCAGGCCCGCGCCCCGGCCGTCGTACAGCGTGCTCGGCCACGAGGGGTGGCAGCAGACGGGTATCGAACCGATCCGCGACTGGCGCGAAGCGCTCGCCGAGGCGTTCACCGGGTTGGTCGAAGCTGAACGCGGAATTGCTTCTACCGGCGAGTAGGCGTTTACGTACAGGCCAGGGACAGGCTAACTTCACTGGGAATCAATCCAGTTGATTCCCAGTGAAGGGCCCCTCAGGTGGACCGCCACGGCTTCCTGCGCCAACTGCACCGCGTCTACAAGCCCCGCAATTACCTCGAGATCGGGGTCAACGACGGGCGCAGTCTGGCACTGTCCCGCGTTCCCTCCGTCGCCATCGACCCGGCTTTCAAGGTGGTGACGGACATCAGTTGTGACGTCCACCTGGTCAGAGCCACCAGCGACGACTTCTTCGCCCGCAAGGACCCGCTGCTCCATCTGCGCAACGGCCGCAATCCGTTCCGCGCGCTCGCCCGCAAGGACCCGATGAACGTCCTCGGGGCCGACCCGAAGCTGGAGCTGGCGTTCATCGACGGCATGCATCTCTTCGAGTACGCGCTGCGCGACTTCATGAACGTCGAGAAGCACTCCCGCTGGTCCAGCGTGATCGTGCTCGACGACATGCTGCCGCGCGATGTCGACGAGGCCGCGCGCGACCGGCACACCAAGTTCTGGGCGGGTGACGTCTACAAGGTGGCCGAGGTGCTGCGGAAGTACCGCCCCGACCTGCTGGTCGTCGAGGTGGACACGCAGCCCACCGGTGTGGTCGCCGTCTTCGGCGCCAACCCGGACAGCACCGTGCTGAAGGACGCGTACGACAAGATCATCGAAGAGTACGTCGTGCCGGACCCGCAGACGGTCCCCGACGAGGTACTGGTGCGCAAGAACGCGGTACAGCCCGAGGCGCTGCTCGGCGCAGACTTCTGGCCCGGCCTGATCCGGGCCCGCAGCCTCCGCCGCCCCCGCTCGGCCTTCGCGCAGGTGCGCAGGAGCATTCGGGCCGTCACGGGCTGATCTCACACGGATACGGAAAGCCCCCGAGGTCCAGGACCTCGGGGGCTTTCACGCTGGTGACGACTGTCAGTCGCGGGCGCGCAGCTCCGCGTAGTACGCCTGGCACGCCTCGTGCGTCGGCAGCAGTCCCTGCTCCTCGGCCTCGGCCAGCGTGGGGGCCGCGGCGTCCTTGTCGGACAGCAGCGGGGCGATCCCCTCCGGCCACTCGATCCCCAGCTCGGGGTCGAGCGGGTTGATGCCGTGCTCGCGCCCGGGAGCGTACCCCTCGGAGCAGAGATAGACGACGGTCGCGTCGTCCGTCAGCGCCATGAACGCGTGGCCGAGCCCTTCCGACAGATAGACGGAGTGGTGGTCGACGTCGTCGAGGCGGACCGCTTCCCACTGCTTGTAGGTCGGCGAGCCGACCCGGATGTCGACGATGACGTCGAGGACCGCGCCACGTACGCACTTGACGTACTTGGCCTGGCTCGGCGGTACGTCGGCGAAGTGGATGCCGCGCAGCGTGCCCCTGCTCGAGATCGAGTAGTTGGCCTGCGCCAGCTGGAGCCCGTGCCCGGCCGCCTCGGCGAAGTCCGGCCCCTTGAACCACTCGTGGAAGCTGCCCCGGCTGTCCGGGAAGACCTTCGGCTCATGCACCCAGGCTCCGGAGATGGAGAGCTGCCGCACGTGATCACGTCCTTGTTCTGGTACTTCAGATGCTTACGGGAGTTGCTGACCGGTGCCGATCGGGTGATCGCCCGGTCAGCCGACCACGCGGGCCGCGAGGCGGCGGATCTTCTTGCGGGCCGACGGGGGAAGCCGGCGCATGATCGGGCCGAGCGTGTGGCGCAGCCGCGAGTTGCGGCGGCGCGCTGTCAGCTTGCGCACGAGGGAGGCATCGGCCGTGGGGAGGGTCTCGTCGAGCCGGATCCGTCCGGTCCTGTCGACGCTCACTCCGCAGAGCGGCAGCGCGGGGCCCTTGGCTCCGTCCAGGCGTACCGAGAGCTTCCAGCTGCCGGCCGGGGCGTTCGGCAGGCGGGTGGGCACGGTCAGGTGGGAGCGGCCCTGGACGGGGCGCAGCGCGACCGGAACGGTGTGCACGACGGTCGCGGCGGCCGCCTCGCCATCGGCCTCGGCTCCCTGCGACACCTCGGCGGGGGAGCTCAGTACCAGCTCCGCCTTGGCGGTGGCGGTGGCGGCCGTGGTGAAGATGTCCAGCCGGAGCTCGGTCGGGCTGCCGGGGATGCGCAGCACCGGACGGCCCTCGAGGTAGGTGGCGATCTTCTTGGCGCGGCGCGCGACATCGAGGGTGAGATTGCCGTGCGGGTCGGTGAAGTACGGAACGACCGCGCGGGCGGGGGAGGCGAGCAGTCCGGGCAGGCAGTTGTCGCCGACGTGGTCCGCACGGTCGGCGCCGAGGCGGGCCTTGCGTACGAGTCCCAGACCGCGCAGCGGTACCCAGACGTCCCAGAAGCCGCGGCTGACCGGGCCGCGGCCGGGTCCGCCCTCCGAGGAGAGATAGCCGCTGCCGCGCAGAACGACCTGGCAGACGTCGTCGCCCAGGTCCTCGGTCTCGGTGCTGAAGGTGGCAGGGCAGGCCCACTCGACCGCCGTCTCACGGTTGCGCAGCGAGATCTCGGCCTGGAACGTACGCAGGTCGTCGGTGACGTCGAGGAGCTCGCCCTCGGCCATCAGCCCCGAGGTGATGTCGGGGTCCACATAGAGCCGGCCGTCGCGGCGGAGCAGCGTCAGCGGCTTCTGGTCCTCGCCGTGCACCAGCTGGCCGCTGACCTTGACGGCGATCCGGCCGTCCGGCTGCCAGTCGAACTCCTCGAGGCGCGCCGTGGCCTTGACGGAGGCGGCGAAGCGGCCGAGCCGGACCAGGCCCTGCTGGTTGTTGTCACGCAGCAGTGCCGAGCGGAGGCGGAGAACCGGCCCGAGACCGGCGACCACACCCTCGCCCATGAAGTCCTCGGCGAGGGGACGTACGGCCTCGGTCATCTCGGCGAGGTAGGCGTCGTCGTACTTGAGCACCTGCGGCTCGCTGAGGCGCCCGAGCATCTCCACGCGGTAGAAGCGGCGCAGCAGAAGATCCCGGAATTTACCCGGCTCGGTGTTGTCGACGACGACGTCGAGAACCTCGCGGAGGTTTCCGTAGTAGCCGGAGGGGACGATCTTCGCGGATCCCGCGTTCTGTCCGTCGTCCCGCTTCGAGTAGTAGTAGCAGGTGTACGAACCGAGAATCGACACGACCTTGGCGGGAAAGTACGCCTGCATCATGTACAGCTGGTCCTCGAGACGCCGCTTGCCCTCGGGGTAGGCGATGCTGTTCTCGCGGAGGAATTCGGTACGGAACATCTTGTGCGGCGTGAGGCTGTCGTACAGCGGGGCATCCTGGAGGGTGCACTTCTCGCGGTTCTTCTTGAAGACGCCGTGCGGGACGCCGCGGAAGTTGCTGGCCACCTTGCCGATGACGATGTCAGAGCCATTGCGGTGTCCCATCTCGAAGAGACGGCGCAGGGCGTCGGAGGCGAGGTAGTCGTCCTGATCGACGAACTGGACATACTCGCCCTCGGCTTCGGAGACACCGATGTTCCGCGGCTTTCCGGGCCATCCCGAATTCGGGATGTGGATGACACGGAAATGCGGGTGCTCGGTCGCCAGTTTATCGAGTCTGGCCGGAGTGTCGTCAGTCGATCCGTCGTTGACGAAAAGTACTTCGAAGTCCTCTGCGGGGAGTGTCTGGCGAAGCAGCGAATCAATGCAGGGATCGATGTACTTACCCGGGTTGTAGACCGGGATGACGACACTCACTTTGACTGACACGACTGTGCCCCATCTCTTGTGGGAAACCCTGGACTCTAAGGTCGGGGATGGTTCCGGCTTGGCCGACGAGGGGCGCGGGCCGCCGCCCGTATGCACTCTATCGGGTGATCGACACACCGCGTGCGCGCGCTGCCATACAGTGCGGGGCGGCGCGACGGGAACAGCAACGTCCTCAAGTGACGTACCTTACGATCCTTTGACACCCGGAGTGACGGGTGGGGAGACTTGGGCGCTTTAGTTGCGCTTTTCTTGGGGGCACCACCATTTTCTGGCACATACGCAGCGGCCCCACCCGCCGCATGCGCTGGACGCACGGCTCCGTAGCCGAGCGCTTCTCCGGCAGGAACAACAGTCTCGGCTTCATCCGGCTGTCGCTGGCGACCGCCGTCGTGGTCTCCCACGCGAGCATCCTGGGCTTCGGGAGTACCGAGTTCGGCCACTACTTCAGCCACGGCCAGACCGACCTGGGCAAGCTGTCCGTCTACGGATTCTTCGTACTGTCCGGCATCCTCGTGACCCGCAGCGGGAAGCGGCTCCCCCTGGGACGCTTTCTGTGGCACCGCGCGCTGCGGCTGCTGCCCGGCCTGTGGGTCTGTCTCGCCGCGACGGCCTTCGCCGTCGCCCCCCTCCTCTACTGGTACCAACAGGGAAGCCTGGACGGCTTCTGGGGTCATGCGTCGGGCCCACTGGACTATCTGCACGCCAACTGGGCCGTCGCCCTGGAACAGCGCGACATCTCCGGAGTGATGAAGACGGCCCGTGAAGCCGGCCTCGCCACCAGTCCGAGCTTCGACGGCGCACTGTGGTCGCTGCGCTACGAGGTGCTCTGCTACTTCGCGGTGGGCCTGCTGGCGGTGACCGGAGCGCTCAAGCGAGCCCGCTGGACGGTCCTGGTCATCACGGCCCTGCTGGGCTGGCTGGTCGTCAGGGACGCGGTGCAGAGCCCCTTCTGGGCCGGCACGTCGGACGCCTCCTACGCGCAGAGCATCACGCTGATCCCCGCGATGGGGACGATCGACCCGGACGTGATCCTCTATCTGGGCTTCGCGTTCGCCCTGGGCACGCTGATCGAGCTCTACAGCGACCGGATTCCCGTCAGCGACGTACTGGGCGTGCTCTCCGCGCTGGTGCTGCTCGGCAGCCTGCGGTTCGGCTACCTCTACACCGTGGGTCTGCCCGCCTTCGCCTACCTGCTGCTCTGGCTGGCGATCCGGCTCCCCGCGCCGTTCCGCCGGATCGGAGCCCGGCACGACTACTCGTACGGCATCTACATCTACGGCTTCGTGGTGCAGCAGTCGCTGGTCGTGTTCGGGCTCGCCCACTGGGGATTCTGGCCCTACCTCGCCTTGTCGCTGGCCGGTGCGCTGCTGGCCGCGGTGGCCTCCTGGCATCTGGTGGAGCGCCCGGCGATGAAGCTCAAGGACCTGGGGCGCCGGCCTGAGCGTCCGCGCGGCGCACCGGCCGGGGCGGAGCCCGAGAAGGTCCTCGCAGGCAGCGGCAGCCGCTGACACGCCCGTAGGCACGAGGAGGGGCCCGTACGGTGCGGTTCGCGCCGTACGGGCCCCGTGTCCGTTTCTGCGGCTGCCTTAGGGCCGGGCGAGGATGTCGCTCACCCGGTGCGCGTAGATCACGCGTCCGCAGGGCGAGCTGTCACCCGCCTTGCACGAGGCGTCCGGGGTGTTGGAGCGGTGCTCCGACACCGACCACAGCAGCGGCGCGTTCCCGGTCTGCTGCCCGTGCTCGACATAGAGGTCCTCCGGCCCCACGGCCGTCGGCGCGTGGGCCTCGACGGTCAGTCCCCTGCGGGGATAGATCTTGGCCCGCAGCAGAGTGCCGTTGGAGTACTTGTGGCTCTGGTTCAGATAGAACGTGTCCTTGAACCGCGCGGCTCCCTGCATGCCCTCCTTCGGGAGGAAGAAGCCCCAGGGGGACGTCTTGGTGACCCCGCCGCCGGAGACGATCCGCCCCGTGTCGCCGTCGAGCGGATAGGCGCTGAGCCGGCCCGTGGACGGGTGGGTCTTGGTGCCCCGGCAGTACTCACCCATCACCAGTTCGTCCGGTGAGGCGGAGCGGTCCACCGAGAGGTACGAGGCCTTCGGCGCGCCCGATCCCGCGCAGTACGTGATCGCCTTGCCGCCCTTGGTCCTGGCCTTGTTGTACTGCTTGGACTTGAAGGTCCAGGTGGCGACCTGCGGCATCACGTAGCGGTAGCCGAAGCTGTACCAGGACTTGCCGTGCCGGCCGATCTTCTTCTTGTTCTTGACGTTGACCTTCATGCCGCCGGCGACCTTGTCATGGGTGCCGACCTTGTTGTCCGGGTTGAGGTCCATGATCTTGCGCATGTCGAAGACGCGGATGCCGTTGAAGGTGTCGGCGATGTACAGATAGTTCCCGTACCAGGCCATGCCGCCGATGTGGACACCCGTCTGGTGCTTCTTCTCGTTGGCGTGCACCGCGTCGTAGCTGATCTTCTTCGTCTTCTTGCTGACGTACGGCCAGACCAGCAGCGCATGGCGGTACTTGTTGGTACCCGGGTCGAGGAAGGTGATGCGCACACCCTTCTCGTTGCACTTGTCCGACTCGTTGGCCTTGCAGCCGTTGCCGCGCCCAGGGTTCTGGCTGTCGTACGAGCCGATCAGGACGGGGCGCCTGGAGCCCCACTGCTCGTCCTTCTGGGCGTCCGAGACGCCGGTGATGGCCTGCGGGACCCACTCGGCGCTCGTGGCGTCGTCCTTCTCCCAGCAGTACTTCCTGGCAGGGGCGAGCGGCGTGCCCTTGTCGCCCTTGCCGAACGGGTCGGTGGTGCACGACGCGCCGGTCCTGATGGTGCGGTTGGCGTCCTTGAGTACCTTCTGGATGCCCTGTTTGGGCAGTGCGCCGTCGAGCTTCTTGACGCGGCCGGTGAGGCTGCCTCCGGCCTTCAGCGCGAACGCACTTGAGGGTGTGGCGGTGCCGGGGCCGCCCCATGCCTTGGTGGTGAATGCGGGCACGGGCGCGTCGGCGTCCGCGAAGTCCGCTTCCGGCTGCTCGGCCCCCGTGGCCGTGGCGGTCATGGTGGTGGGGTCGGACCCAGGCGCCTCGTTCCCCATGGCGGGGATGACGAGAAGGCCGGCGGCGACCGCCGCGACGGCGCCGGCGGCAATGATCCGCCCACGACGCATGACCGGTATTCGACGTTTCGACAAAGTTGTCTCCGAGACTCGCGTTGCCAATGAGGCAAACGGATGCTCGCAGAGCAAACATTCGGTGAGCAAACTCCTTCTGATGGCAGGTCAGGGTGACGAAAGCTCACTTTTCACCTCCCTCAACTCCGTGTTTGAGCCTGGGCATTGGGCGATCGGGGCGCGTTTCACCGCGGGGCATTCGTACAGCATCTTCACCCCGTGACCGACCTGTGCGATGTTCGCGACCGCGTACGACGGTCCACGGCCGAGGACTGACGGCCCCTCACCGGGCGGCAGACTCGACCTGGTTGGTGCGGTTCGAAGCGGAATCGCTCATTCATTGCCATTGAATCCCCGTGCTGTCAGCATCTGTTCGCCTCAGAGGCTCAGTGACAACGGAGGACACGTGACTGTCAGTCGGATACGCAGAACCACGAACGCGAGACTCGGCCGGTGGCTTGCGCTCGGCGCCGCCGCCACCGTCCTGGCCGCCGGATTCACCGCGCCCTCCCAGGCCGCGCCCTCCCAGGCCGCGCCCTCCCGGTCCGCCCGCTCGGCGGCGCCGGCGGCCGTCGCAGCCGCTTCCGCGAGCCCCGACCCGTGCGCGGTCACCGCCCTGTCCCGTACGGCCGACGCCCGGGCGCTCAAGTCACCCGAGAACAGCGAGATCCAGGAGCCGCGCGTCGAGACCGCCCCGGCCCCCGCGTCCGGCTTCGGAACCCTCGCCTGGACGAGCCCCGGCGGGAAGGCCGACCCCGCCGACGCACGGATGGTGCGCGGCAGCGACCTCTGCCCGAAGGTGCGCGCGCTGGACGCGGCCCTTCCCAAGCAGGGTGTGGTGAAGCTGCTGAACGACGCCAACCGCACGATGCGGGCCGGCGCCCAGTGCACCGGCGACCCCTTCGGTGCCGGGGACGACGGCTCGCCGCTCTCGCCCGTCGACCGCTACTGCTTCGACGACGACGACTCCATCTCGCGCGAGTGGATTCCACAGGCGGTCACCGGAGTCTCCGACGCCCAGGACGACGAGAAGTGGGGCAGCGGCACCGACACCAAGCGCCCGATCCTCATCGGCTCGTACGACGACTGGAACCCGGGACGCGACCACGAGTACCCCGCGAGCGACCCCAACGAGAACAAGAAGGTCGCCTACAGCGAGTGCGCGGACGGCGAGAACGTCCCCGACTCGTGCAACGAGAAGGGCGTACGCGTCTCCTTCCTCGACCCCGCCACCAACCGCTACCGCCATGTGCTGCTGGTCTGGCCCTACGTCAACAACCCCGGCAACACCTCCTTCGACGGCGTCAAGTCCAGTGACGCCAAGGAGCAGACGGGCATCCACGTCGGCGGCATGGTCTGGTACGGCAACTACCTGTACGTCGCCGACACCCGCGCGGGCATCCGGGTCTTCGACATGCGCTACATCATGGATCTCAACCCGGACAACGACGCCTCGACCAATGACAAGACCCCGGACGGACTCACCAGCAACGTCCAGGACAAGCGTCAGATCGGCCGTCAGAACAACGTCTGGTACAGCTACGGATACCGCTATGTGATGCCGCAGGTCGACACCTGGGGGTTCCAGAAGGACCCGACCTACCCGGCGGGCGCCACGTACTGCGCGAGCACCGGTGCGCCGAAGATGTCGTACGTCTCCCTCGACCGCAGCGTCGAGCCCGACGAGCTGGTCATGGGTGAGTACTGCAAGCCGGACGGCACGCACCCGTCGACCGGACGCGTCTGGGGCCTCCAGCTCGAGTCGACGACCGCCCAGCCCAAGTTCGACTCCGCCACCGGCCTGACCAAGGTCTCGACCTGGAGCAACTACCTGCCCATGGCCTCCGGCGGGGCCCAGGGAATCGCCCGCCGCAGCGGCAACTTCTACATCAACCAGAGCCACGGCCACAGCAACGGCACGATCCACCGGGCGAAGGTCAACGCCTCCGGCGTGCTGGCCACGACCGGAGGCGGCGTCCAGACCGCCGTCGGCCCCGAGGATCTGTATGTGGAGCACCGGGAGACCATCGGCGGCGAGCCGATTGCGTGGTCGGTCTCGGAGCACCGCGAGAACTACACCTACCCGAGCTGCGCGGCCACGGACCCGTCGCCCTGCGGCCGGGTCCTGTACTCGCACCGGCTGAGCAGCATCGACATACAGCCGTGACGCAGCCGGTCCCCGCCGCCGCGACGCCGCCCGCCACCAGGGCCGCGGCGGCGGGGACCGGATGTCCAGCGATCGGAATGCATGCGCGCCCCGCGCCCGCCCTGACATAGATTCGGCCCTGTGACAGTGGCAAGACAGCAGGTAACGCAAGCCCGCAGGATCGTCGTCAAGGTCGGCTCGTCCTCCCTGACCACCGCCTCCGGCGGACTCGACGCCGACCGCGTGGACGCTCTCGTCGACGTACTCGCCAACATCCGCAGCGGCGGCGAGAAGGAGATAGTGCTGGTCTCCTCCGGCGCCATCGCCGCCGGCCTCGCGCCACTGGGCCTCGCCCGCCGCCCCAAGGACCTCGCCCGCCAGCAGGCCGCCGCCAGCGTCGGTCAGGGCCTGCTCGTCGCCCGCTACACCGCCTCCTTCGCGCGCTACGGCGTACGCGTCGGACAGGTGCTCCTCACCGCCGACGACACCAGCCGTCGCGCCCACTACCGCAACGCCTACCGGACCCTCGACCAACTGCTGGCCATGGGCGCCGTCCCGGTCGTCAACGAGAACGACACCGTGGCGACGGACGAGATCCGCTTCGGCGACAACGACCGGCTGGCCGCGCTCGTCGCCCATCTCGTACGGGCCGATCTGCTGGTCCTCCTCTCGGACGTCGACGGGCTCTACGACGGCGATCCGGCCAAGCCGGGCACCTCGCGGATCGAGGAAGTACGCGGCCCCGAGGACATCGCCCATGTGCAGATCGGCAGCGCGGGCAAGGCAGGCGTCGGCACCGGCGGCATGGTCACCAAGGTGGAGGCGGCCAGGATCGCGGCGGCCGCGGGCGTCCCCGTGGTCCTCACCTCCGCCAGCCGCGCCGCCGACGCCCTCGCGGGCCGCGCCACCGGCACGTACTTCCGCAGCACCGGACGCCGCTCCGCCGACCGGCTGCTCTGGCTCGCCCACGCCTCCACCCCACAGGGCGCGCTGACCCTCGACGACGGCGCGGTACGGGCCGTCGTGGAGGGCAAGAAGTCGCTCCTGGCGGCCGGGATCGCCGCGGTCGAGGGCGAGTTCAGCGCCGGGGACCCGGTCGAGCTGCGCGACACCACGGGCCGGGCCGTGGCCCGCGGGCTCGTCAACTTCGATGCCAAGGAGATCCCGCAACTGCTCGGCCGCTCCACCAGGGAGCTGGCCAAGGAGCTGGGGGCGGCCTACGAGCGGGAAGTCGTACACAGGGACGATCTGGTCGTCCTGCACCCCTGAAACGGCTGAAAGTCCGGCCTCGGGGCAGAGACCTTCACCAAAAGCGCCCCACGTTCCGCGCCGGACTGGTCAACTTTGTTGCGGAGCAATGGCGGGGGACAGCAACACGACGCATGCAACAGGAGGCCGCCGGTGAGACGAGCGCGCCCAGGGGATGTGCCCCGAGGGAGTGTGGGCATCCCTCACGCCCGTAGGGCCGTGGGCGAGGAACGAACCCTGACCAGCGTCGGAGCGGGCCCAGACTTCGACGACGGAGAAGAGAGCGGGGAGACGGGAGCGGAGACGGGCACGTACGGCGACGAGCACGTGCTGTCCAAGCTCTGGCACATCACGCTCAGCGTCTCCGGCGCCGAGGCCCCGCTGAAGGAGGTCCGCCGCGGTCTGGAACAGCTCGCGCACGACCATCCCTTCCTGCTGACCAGCAGGTATGCCAACGATCACGCGGAGATCCGCTACTGGGAGGAGGCGCGGGACCTGCACGACGCGGCGGCCGTGGCACTGCGACTGTGGGGCGAGCACCGCTCGAGCGCCAGACTGCCGCCGTGGGAGATCGTGGGCCTGGAGGTCATCGACCGCCAGACGTACCACCAGCGCATCGCGGAGGGCTACGGCCCGCCGCCGGCGGCCCCGGTGGGCGTACACCCCTTCTGAGCCTTCCGTCTCGCAGTACGGGATAGGTGATGGATGCCCGCGGGGAGGCCATTACCCTGCGGGTATGACCTCGCTCTCGCCGTACGACAACCTCTCCCCGGTCGCCCAGGCCGCCTATCGGGCCAGGGCCGCTGCCGCCGACCTCGCGCCGCTGCCGCGTTCGGCGAAGGACGACGCGCTGCTGGCGATCGCGGACGCGCTCGAGGTCCGTGCGAGCGAGATCGTCGCGGCGAACGCCGAGGACATCACGCGCGCCCGGGAGGCCGGGACCAGCGAGTCGGTCATCGACCGGCTCACGCTGACCCCGGAGCGGGTGCGGGCCATCGCCGCCGACGTACGGCACGTGGCCGCGCTGCCCGACCCGGTCGGTGAGGTGGTGCGCGGCTCGACGCTGCCCAACGGTATCGACCTGCGCCAGGTGCGGGTCCCCCTCGGCGTCGTCGGGATCATCTACGAGGCCCGCCCGAACGTCACGGTGGACGCCGCAGCCCTCTGCCTGAAGTCCGGCAACGCCGTGCTGCTGCGCGGCTCGTCCTCCGCGTACTCCTCCAACACCGCGCTGGTGAAGGTCCTGCGGGACGCGGTCGGAGGCTCAGGTCTGCCGGCCGACGCCGTGCAGCTGGTGCCCGGTGAGAGCCGGGAGTCCGTACGGGAGCTGATGCGCGCCCGCGGCCTGGTCGACGTACTGATCCCGCGCGGCGGAGCCTCGCTGATCCGTACGGTCGTCGAGGAGTCCGTCGTCCCCGTGATCGAGACCGGCACCGGCAACTGCCATGTGTATGTCGACGCCCAGACCGACCTCGACATGGCCGTCGACATCCTGATCAACTCCAAGGCGCAGCGCCCGAGCGTCTGCAACGCTGCCGAGACGCTGCTCGTCCACCAGGACGTCGCGGCCGACTTCCTGCCGCGTGCCCTGGACGCGCTGGCCGCGGCCGGTGTGACTGTGCACGGCGACGAGCGGGTCCTGGCATACGGCGAAGGCACCAAGGCCACCCTCGTGGCGGCCACGGCCGAGGACTGGGAGACGGAGTACCTCTCCTACGACATTGCCGCCGCCGTCGTCGACTCGCTGGACGCGGCCGTCGCCCACATCCGCCTCTGGTCCTCCGGGCACACCGAGGCGATCGTCACCACCTCGCAGGCCGCGGCCCGCCGCTTCACCCAGTTGGTGGATTCCACGACGGTCGCGGTGAACGCGTCCACCCGTTTCACGGACGGCGGCCAGTTCGGATTCGGCGCCGAGATCGGAATCTCCACCCAGAAGCTGCACGCGCGTGGGCCCATGGGCCTGCCGGAGCTGACCTCGACGAAGTACATCGTGACAGGAGACGGTCACACCCGGTGACCGCCCCGGTGGCTGCCCCGGTGATCGCCCCGGTGGCTGCCGCGATGGCTGCCCCGGTGACCGGCCCGGTGGCCGGGTGACCGACCGATCGCCGTTTCCCGTGGTCGCCCGGGCAACTGCCGGCAGCTGTCAAGGGCGCGGCGCGAGGCGTCACCCGCGCAGGGAGAGTTCACGCTCTCCCTGCCCAAACCGACCGCCCCGGTCTACTCTGAAGGCGTGCCGGACGACGTGGGGGGCAGGCCGTTCCCGGACGGCTGGGAGCCCGACGACGACCGCGGGGGCGCGGACGAGGACTTCGCCTCCGTGGTGTTCGACGAGGACTTCGTACGAGCCGCCGAGATCCACGAGCCGACCGCTGTGGAGCGGCTGCTCGCGGCCGCCCAGGCGCGCGCCGAGGCCGAGGCCACCCGCTCCAGATCCGGCGGCGGGCCGTCCGACGACGATCTCTACGACGAGTACGACGACGGTGGCGAGTACGGCCGTGGCCGGGCGTACGACGACGATGACGGCGGGGACCCCGACGACGAGTACGGCGGCCCGTACGGACGGCATGGCGGCGCCCTGCGCCCCTACCGCGGAACGGCCCGCTGGCACCGCCCGGTGGCCTGGATCCTGGCCCTGGTGATGGGCATCGGGATGGTCGCCCTCGCCTTCACGGCCGTCTACCGGGGAGCCGCGGCCAACCGTCAGGACCGGGTGCCGCCGCCCGCGACGACCGGCGTCGACACCGCACCCACGAGCAGCTCCGCCACGGACCGCATCGGCGGGCCCTCCGCCTCCGCCGAGTACTCGGCGCCGCCCGTATCCGCCGATCCCCGCACGCCCTGATCCCCCTGAGCGACTGCGGGAGATCTCGTCAGAACTTGTCGTGTACCAGGGCGTTTATCGTGGCCCTGCCGGACCTAACCTGAAAGTATGGCTGGGCGCAGAGACCCGCCCGAGGGGACACCCGAGGGACTCCCCGGCGGTGGTGAGGACGAGTACCGGTCCGTCGTCTTCGACGAAGCGTTTGTACGGGCTGCCCGGGTGCAGGAGTTCTCCGCCGTGGAGCGCATGGGCGAGCACGCGCGAGCCGTGCGCAGCCTCCCCGCCTGGAAGGGCCGGAAAGCCTCCAAGCAGATCCTGTTGTTCGTCCTGCTGATCTCGATCGCCTTCGGAACAGCGATCTATCTGGGCGTCCGGCACCCCTACCCGACGTCATCCGCCAAGCGCGTCGAACCGCTGCGCATCACGGTGGTCCCGCTCGCGCCGCAGGGCCGGGTCCCCGGCGGCGCCCCCGCGCAGCTCTATGCGCACAGCCCCGCCGCCCAGTTCCGCATCGGAGCCTCCGGCGTCACCCTGCCCGCCGCCCGGCGCACCGCGCACTTCTCGGAGAGCCAGGTGATGACCGCGCTGACCACCGCCAAGGACTACCTCGTGGAGTCCTCGCTCGACCCCGATGTGCTCACCGGCGGCGCGGTGCGGCCGGTGCGGGTGCTGCTCGACCCGGACCAGCTGGAGCAGTTCGACCGCAGCATCGCGTCCCCGGCCGGCGACGGGCGCCATGCCGCCGCCGGCTGGCTGGTGCGCTACGACCCCGCCAAGGTGGCGCTGGCCGGGGACGAGGTGCGGGTGCAGGGCACGCTGCAGGTCACCGAGACGCGGTCCGACGCCCTGGAGGTGACGTCGGACCACACCTTCACCTATGCGCTGCGGCGGGCCGCGGCGGGCGAGCCGCAGTCGAGCGAGGCCTCACTCTTCACCGTCCGCCGCGAACTGCACTTCCGCTTCGACCGGGACGATCTGCGCCACCACCGCGCGGAACTGCTGGTCAGCTATGTCCAGGCCGGCCCGCAGGCATGCTCGGCGGACACTTCGGGCACTCTGCGCCCGCTGCTTGCCGGCCAGCGGGCCGACGGGAGCGGTCCGGCGGGCACCGACCCGTATGCGCCGGGCCGGGCCACCGCCGCGCTCTGCGGGTCGCTGGCGCCCGGAGCTCAGCCCTCGCCCTGACCGGGGCGCCCGGAGCTCAGCTCTCGCCCTGACCGGCACCGCCGTCGGTCTTCGGCGCGCTCCCATTGCCGCCGGAGCTCCCACCGCTGCTGGTGCCCGCGCCGGTGAACTTGTCCCGCAGCTTGCCGCCCAGGTCGCCCGCACCGCCCGCTATGTCGCCGACCAGCTTCATCAGCGGATCCTTGCTCGTGCGCACCGTGTCGGCGTAGTGCGAGGCGGACTCGCGGAAGGAGTCGGATACCGAGGTGTCCTTGTCCTCCGTACGGCGCGGGTAGTGGCCGTCATGGATCCGCTGGTAGTCGCGGCTTTCGGCCCACTTCTTCAGCTCCGCGGCACGCACCGTGGTGAACGGGTGCGAGCGGGGGAGCACGTTCATAATCTTCAGCACCGAGTCGCGCAGATCGCCGCCGGCCTCGTACTCCTCGGCCTGCGCCAGGAACGCGTCGACATTCATTTCGTGCAGGTGGTTGCCGCCCGCGATCTTCATCAGGCCGCGCATCGAGGCTTGCAGGTCCTGGCCGACCAGCAGCCCGGCGCGGTCCGCCGAAAGCTCCGACTTGCGGAACCACTCGCGCAGCGCCATCACGATCGCCATGATCGCGACATTGCCGAGGGGGATCCAGGCGATCTTCAGGGCCAGACTGGTGAGGAAGAGCAGGATCGTGCGGTAGACGGAGTGGCCGGAGAGCGCATGGCCCACCTCGTGCCCGACGACCGCCCGCATCTCCTCCTCGTCGAGAAGCTCCACCAGCCCGGTCGTGACCACGATGATCGGCTCGTCCAGACCGATACACATGGCGTTGGGCCGCGGATCCTGGGTGACGTACATGGCCGGGACCTTCTCCAGGTCCAGGATGTAGCAGGCGTCCCGCAGCATGGTGTTCAGATGCGCGAACTGTGCGTCGCTCACCCGCACCGAATCGGAGAGGAAGAGCAGTCGCAGGCTGCGCTCCGGCAGCAGTCCGCTCAGCGCCTTGAAAACGGTGTCGAATCCGCTGAGCTTGCGCAGGGCGACGAGCGCCGAACGGTCCGCCGGATGTTCGTACGCCCGTGAAGAGATGCCCGGGAAGCGCTTGCGCTGCCTGCTCGGTACGTTCTCGTGACTGCTTTCGGTCATCATGCCCCCTGTTGGTGCGAGTCCTGGCTCGTCCCCCTGACGGACCCCAGCGTAGGTGCTGGAGCCACCGTGCGCCGGGGGCTGTGGATAACGCCCTGCTCGCCTGGTTTCTGCTGCGCAGCCACGGCGAAGACGGCGGCGACGACCGGAACAACGACTGAGTCGACGTGAGCGTGCCCGGGCGGCCCGCATACGATGTGCGCGACGTCTCCGCTCCGACTCGCAGCTCCGACTCCCGAGCTCCGACTCCCGATCGATTGGTCCTGCCGAAGATGAGCCTCGCCAGCACCGCTGCCAACCTGGTCACTCTCGCCGAGGGCACCGAGCACGGTGGCAACCACGAAAGCCTCAGTCCCTACCTCACCGGCGGCGGCGCGCTCCTCGCGCTCCTTCTGCTGCTGTGGATCACCACCCGCTTCAACCGCGACCGCTGAGTCGGAGTCGTAGAGCCGTGCCAGTAGGCTCTGCACGCATGGGAGAGCAGGAAGTGTCTCGCGGTTCCGTTTCCGGAAGGCGCCGGATCGGCGTAATGGGCGGGACGTTCGACCCGATCCACCATGGACACCTGGTGGCCGCCAGCGAGGTGGCCGCTCTGTTCCACCTCGACGAGGTGGTGTTCGTACCGACCGGGCAGCCGTGGCAGAAGACTCACAGGGCGGTCTCTCCGGCCGAGGACCGCTATCTGATGACGGTCATCGCCACGGCGTCCAACCCGCAGTTCTCGGTGAGCCGTATCGATATCGACCGCGGCGGGCCGACGTACACGATCGATACGCTGCGGGACCTGCGCTCCCTCAATGACGACGCGGATCTTTTCTTCATCACCGGAGCCGACGCGCTCTCCCAGATCCTCGGCTGGCGGAACGCACCCGAGCTGTTCTCGCTCGCCCACTTCATCGGTGTGACTCGTCCGGGTCACGACCTGACGGACGACGGACTGCCCGAGGGCGGGGTCTCTCTGGTGGAGGTCCCGGCACTGGCCATCTCGTCCACCGACTGCCGGGCGAGGGTCGCCAAGGGCGATCCGGTCTGGTATCTGGTGCCGGACGGTGTGGTGCGCTACATCGACAAGCGCCAGTTGTACCGCGGCGAATGAGCCACGGAGAGGGGCACCGGTGAACGACCAGCAGAATCCGTACGACCCGTACTACCAGCAGCCGCAGATCATCGGCTACGACGAGTACGGGCAGCCGGTGTATCAGCAGCCCCAGCAGTACGACCCCTACGCGCAGCAGCAGCCGCAGCACTCTCAGCAGCCGCAGAGCCAGGGTCACGACCAGGGCCGCCATCAGGACCAGGGTTACGGATACGACCCGTACGCCCAGCCCCAGCAGTACGACCCGTACGGCAGCCAGCAGCCGCAGCCCCAGCAGCCGCAGAGCCAGGAGTACGGGTACGAGGGCTACGGCTACGACACGGGCCGGCAGCCCGCGGCCGTCGACACCACCCAACAGTGGAACTTCCCGCAGCAGCAGCAACACCAGCACCAGCAACAGCAACAGCAACAGGATCAGCAGCAGCAATATCAGGCACAGCAACAGCAGCAGCAACACCAGGCACAGCAGCAATATCAGTCGCAGTCGCAGCAGCAGCAGCAGCAGCAGCCCGCCCCGCCCGCGCCTTCGGCGCCCGCGCCGGAGCAGGCCGTCGTGCCCGAGCAGCGCCGTCCCGCGGCCGACCGGGACTACCGGACCGAGCAGTTCTCCTTCATCGAGGAGCCGGACGAGGACTCCGAAGACGTCATCGACTGGCTGAAGTTCACCGAGAGCCGCTCCGAACGCCGCGAGGAGGCCAAGCGCCGGAGCAAGAACCGCGTCGTCGCGCTCGCGGTCGTCCTGGCGCTCGCGGTCGTGGGAGGTGTCGGCTACCTCTGGTCCGCCGGCAAGCTGCCCGGCTTCTCGGACTCCGGCCAGAAGAACAACACGGCCACCGGCCCGCAGCAGCGGGACGTGATCGTGGTGCATCTGCACAACACCAAGAAGGAGGGCACCTCCACGGCCCTCCTTGTCGACAACGTCACCACCGAGCAGGGCACCACCGTCCTGCTCCCCAACGCGCTCTCCGTCGGCAACGACGACGGCACCGCCACCACGCTGGGCAAGTCCGTCGAGGACGACGGTTCCACAGGCACCCGCGAGGCGATCGGCTCCCTCCTCGGAGCCAAGATCACCGGCACCTGGCGGCTGGACACTCCGTATCTGGAGAATCTGGTCGAGCAGGTCGGCAGTATCGACCTGACCACCGACACCGAGGTGCCCGCCGCCAAGAAGGGCCAGGAGCCGGTGGTGAAGAAGGGCGAGAACCAGACACTGAACGGGCGGATGGCCGTCGCCTACGCCACCTACCTCGGGCCCGGCGAGGCCGAGGCGAAGCAGCTCCAGCGCTTCGGCCAGGTCATGCAGGGCGTCCTGCGGAAGTTCCCGGACGACCCGAAGTCCGCGACCCTCGCCGTGGAGACGCTGGCGCAGATCCTCGACCCGTCCCTGCGCGAGAGCGACCTGGGCGCCTCGCTCGCCAAGCTCGCCGAGCACGCCAAGGGCGGCGACTACAAGACGGCGGTGCTCCCGGTGCAGCAGGACGGCACTCTCACCCAGCAGACCGCCAACAGCGTCGTCAAGGACGTCCTGGGCGGCTCGGTCACCGCACCGGAGAAGGGCGCGGCCGTCCGTGTGGGCATCAAGAACGCCACCGGCAGCACCGGCGCCACGGAGGCCGCGCGGATCTCCCTGGTCAACGGCGGCTACGCGGTCATCGACGGAGGCAAGGCCGACACGGCGTCGTCCTCGCAGGTCACCTATGGAGACGAGGCGCAGAAGGCCAAGGCCGTGGAGGTCGCCAAGACCCTGGGGCTGCCGGCGAGCGCCGTGAAGAAGGGCAAGGCGGTCACGAACGCCGATGTCTCGGTCGTGCTCGGGCAGGACTACAAGGTCGAATGATCAGGGCCTGAAACAATCCGGCAGGGGCTGTCGGCGGTCCGTGAGACCCTTGAAGGGTTCTTGACCGCCGACGAAAGCCTGCTTGTGACCGCCACGGATCGCTCCATCGAGCTCGTCAACGCCGCCGCCCAGGCAGCGGCCGACCGGCTCGCGCACGACATCATTGCCTACGACGTCAGCGATGTGCTGTCGATCACCGACGCCTTCCTGCTCGCCTCCGCGCCCAACGACCGCCAGGTCAAGTCGATCGTCGACGAGATCGAAGAGCGGCTGAACAAGGAGCTCGGCGCCAAGCCGGTGCGCCGTGAAGGCGACCGCGACGCCCGCTGGATCCTGCTCGACTACATCGACATCGTCGTGCACGTCCAGCACAGCGAGGAGCGCGTCTTCTACGCCCTCGAGCGGCTGTGGAAGGACTGCCCCGAACTGCCGCTGCCCGAGGACGCCCTCAAGACCCGCGGTAAGGCCGAGGAGCACGCACAGCTCGCCGGCAACACGGAAGGTGAGCTGAGCTGAACGGCAGAGACAACAGCAAGCGCAGCACGGGGCGCCGCATCGTCCTGTGGCGGCACGGCCAGACCGCCTGGAACCTGGAGCGCCGCTTCCAGGGTTCCACGGACATCGAGCTGACCGAGACCGGTGTCGCCCAGGCGCGCCGGTCTGCCCGGCTGCTCGCCTCGCTCAAACCCGATGCGATCGTCGCCTCCGACCTCAAGCGCGCGTCGGCCACGGCCGGCGAGCTCAGCGGGATCACCGGGCTTGCCATCTCCTACGACGCTGCCCTGCGTGAGACCTACGCGGGTGCCTGGCAGGGGCTGACCCACGACGAGATCGTCGCGCAGTACGGCGAGCAGTACGCGGCATGGAAGCGCGGCGAGCCCGTGCGGCGCGGCGGCGGCGAGCTCGAGACCGAGGTCGCCGACCGGGCCGCTCCCGTGGTGCTGCACCACGCCGAGAAGCTGCCCGATGACGGCACGCTCGTCGTCGTCAGCCACGGCGGCACCATCCGCACCACCATCGGCCGGCTCCTCGGCATGGAGTCCCACCACTGGGAGAGCCTGGGCGGGCTCACCAACTGCTGCTGGTCGGTGCTCGGCGAGGGCGCGCGAGGCTGGCGCCTGCTCGAGCACAACGCCGGTACGCTCCCGGAACCGGTCCTCGGCGACGACGACTGAGCCCGGCCGCCTCCGGTGTCCCGCCCGGGGTTCGGGCCGGCGCCCCCGGATTTCACTTTCCGGCAGGTCGCAGGCTAAAGTTCTTCTTGTTCGCAGCGCGGAGCGCGAAGAACACGCGGGGCTATAGCTCAGTTGGTAGAGCGCCTGCATGGCATGCAGGAGGTCAGGAGTTCAATTCTCCTTAGCTCCACAAACCCGGATCCCGTCCTCGTCAGAGGGCGGGATTTCGCGTTTCCCCGGCCCTTCGGCTTCGCCCCCACGGCCCCACCGCCCCCTCGCCCTCCGCTCGCCCCTGGCTCTCCGCCTGCGCCCCCAAGCCCCTTGGCTTCACTCCCGGCCCCGCAGGTCACGCAGTGTCTCTATCCGCCCGCGGCTCTCCTCGTCGTTCGGCGTGTAGGCAACGATCCGGCACTCCGGCATTCCGTTGATCGACAGCGAGACCGAGGTCATCCGCACCTCGCCGACGGCATCGTGCCGGAAGGTCTTCACCCGCGGCCCGGGCGGGACGACGTCCCCGCTCTCCCACAGCTCGGCGAAGTACGCACTCGACGCCGAGAGCCGGTGGACGAACGACTCCCAGGCCGGCTCGCCCACATGGCGTCCGTACGCACCGCGCAGCTGCGCCACCATCAGCGGCAGCTCCGACTCCCGGAAGACCAGCGGGCAGGAGGGCTCCGGCACCATGAAGAGCGTCCACAGCACATTGCGTACGCCAAGGGCCTCCAGACCGCGCAGCGCGAACAGATCACGGTAGGCGGGGTTCGTGGCGAGGATGTCGTACCGCGCGTTGTAGACCACGGCGGGATGCGGGTCGAGGGCGTCGATGATGCCCTGGATCTCCGGGCCGACGTTCTCCGCGTCCGCCTGTCTGTCCGGGGCGTACGGCACCCCTGCCAGGTGATAGAGGTGCTCCCGCTCCGGCTGGTCGAGCCGGAGCGTACGCGCCACGGCGTCCAGGACCTGGGCCGAGGCATTGATCGGGCGGCCCTGCTCCAGCCAGGTGTACCAGGTGATGCCGACACCGGAGAGCTGGGCGACCTCCTCGCGGCGCAGCCCGGGTGTGCGGCGGCGCAGCCCCGGCGGCATGCCCACATCGGCGGGCGTCACCCGCGCCCGGCGGCTGCGCAGGAACGTGGCCAGCTCCGGTCTGCGGCGCTGCTGTGCCGCGCCGTGTGCCGCACCGCTGGCCGTGCCATGCGCCGCACCGGTCGTGTTCATCGCCGTCATCGTGGTCACACCCCCCATGGTCGAGGCCCGGGACCCCGCTTGCCAGGTGCTGTCAGTACCAGCATCGGTGGGCTCTCGTTACCCGTACCGGAAGGCCGTCAGGCTCGCAGCCATGACGACGACCTCTCCGGAAACTCCACTGCTCAGTAAAGCCCCCGGCACTGACAACGGACCACGCCTGCTGCTCGCGGTCGTGCTGGCCGCGCAGTTCATGGCGCTGCTCGACACCTTCATCGTCAACGTCGCCGCCCCCACCATCCGTACCGAACTCGACGCGTCCGGTGCGGGGTTGCAGCTGGTCATCGCCGGGTACACCATCGCGTACGCCGTTCTGCTGATCACCGGAGCCAGGCTCGGCGATCTGCTCGGACACCGACGGGCCTATCTGGGCGGCCTGTTGCTCTTCACGGCCGCCTCGCTCGCCTGCGGACTCGCCGTGGGCACCGGCCAGTTGATCGCCTTCCGGCTGGTCCAGGGCGCGGGCGCGGCCCTGATGATCCCCCAGGTGCTCAGCCTGATCCAGCGGAACTTCACCGGTGAGGGGCGGGTGCGGGCCCTCGGCGCCTACTCCGCGGTCCTTGCCACCGGAGCCGCCGCCGGGCAGGTGGTGGGCGGTGTGCTGGTCAGCGCGGACCTCTTCGGCGCGAGCTGGCGCCCCGTCTTTCTGGTGAATGTTCCGATCGGTGCGGCACTCCTGGTGCTGGGCGCGCGGGTGCTGCCGAAGGACCGGCGGGACGAGCCCGAGCGCGCCCGGGGGCTCGATCTGCCCGGTCTGGTGCTGCTCGCCGCCGCCGTGTCCCTGTTCACCGTCCCGCTGGTGCTCGGGCAGGAACAGGACTGGCCCCTCTGGTCCTGGCTCTCCCTGGCCGTGTCCACGGCACTTTTCGGCCTCTTCCTTGCGTACGAGTCGCGGCTGGCGGGCCGCGGCGGCGCGCCACTGATCGCACCGCGCGTACTGCGCATCCCGGGGATGGGGCGTGCGGTGCTGCGGATCGCCGTGGTGATGGCGGTGAACGCGGGCTTCCTCTTCGTCCTCACCCTCCATGTCCAGGGCAGTCTCGGCTACAGCGCGCTCCGCGCGGGGCTGATGTTCGCGCCGACCGCGCTGGTCTTCGGGGCGGTCGGGCTGACCTGGCGGCGCTGGCCCGCCGGACTCCAGAAGATGCTGGTCGCGGGCGGTTTCACGCTGACCGCACTCGGGTCGGCGGCGGTCGGTGCGGTGCTGCGGGACGGTGGCGACGGCGGGCCGTGGATGTACGTCGCCTTCGTGGCCGTCGGCGTCGGTCTCTCGCTGGCCTTCAGCCCTACGCTCACGGGTGCGCTCGCGACCGTGGAGCCGCAGGACGCGGCGGATGCCAGCGGGCTGCTGGTGACCGTCACCCAGCTCGGCCAGGTGATCGGCGTCGCCGTATTCGGCACACTTTTCCTGAATCGGCAGACGGTTCCCGGGGCACAGGGGTCCGCCGATGCACTGTGGGTGTGCGCACTCGCGCTGGCGGCGGCGTCGATCTTGGGTGCCGTGGCCGGTCTCGTACATAAACGCCGCTGACGCTCTTGCGTGGCCATGGCAGAATCGGACGGCCGGAGGGACACCGGCCAGAACGGGAGGGAGAGCACGATGTCCGCCAGCAGCAGCGAGGAGGCCGATGAGGCCGATGAACTGCTTGTCACGGCGGAGGTACGCGCTCGTCTCAGCTGCCCGTCCTGCGGTTCCGGGCATGTCGCCCAAGTCCTCGGCGACAACGGCGGGGTTTCCTACGTGTGCACGGCCTGCGGCCACAGCTGGAGCTGAGTGATGGGTGCACACAGGCGGAAATGTGACTGGTGCGGCAGTGGTACGCCTATCGTCCGGGACATGGACCCGATCAATCCCGAGTACCAGTACTGGTGCGAGGAGTGCGCGCGGGCGCTGATCATAAAGGGCGACCCCATCGAGACCTACCGGGAGCTCGAGGGGGAGCCGATCTACGGGCGTCTCCTCGATGAGCACTGCACCCTCAAACGGTTCTACTCGTTCGCCACGGCATGAGCAGGATGCCCGCCGCCGTGAGCGAGTAGAGGGCCGACAGCGCCATCTGGCCCCCGTGCTGGGCCAGTTCGAGCCGTCCCGGACCGTGCGGAACCCACCACAGGGCGTACGAACAGAACACCAGCCCCACCACGGCCGCACCCCTCGGGGCGCCGTGCGCCACCAGGAACAGCACCATGGGCACACACCACACCCAGTGGTGCGACCAGGAAACCGGGCTGATCAGCAGCGCCGTGGCGGCGCAGGTGACGATCGCGCGGCCCCGCTCCCCGCGCAGCGACGCCCGCACGGCCACGGTGAGCCCGGCCGCGGCGACCAGAGCGGCCGCCGCCGCCCACCACATCCCCGGATCGGGGGTGTGCAGCAGCCGGGCGAGCACCCCGCGCAGCGACTGATTGGCAGTGTCCTCGGCGTGGCCGACGCGGTCGGCGGCGAAGACCGCCCCGGTCCAGAAGCGGCGCGAGTCGTACGGAAGGGCGGCGGCGGCCGCGAGTGTCGTGCCCACGAAGACGGCGGCCGCCGTCGCGGCCCGGCGCAGCCATGGGTTCCAGCCCTCCCGCCGGGCCCGTACCAGCCCTGTGATCAGCACAAAGAGCGCGAAGAGCGCGGGAGTGAGCTTCACCGCGGCGGCGAACCCGATGCCGGCGCCCGCCCATCTGTGGCCCGCGCGACGGGTGAGGTCCCAGAGCACGGCGACCGCGAGCAGCAGATTGATCTGGCCGTACCGAAGCGTCGTCCACACCGGCTCGCACCACACGGCGGCCGCGGCCACCCAGAGCGTCGCCGCGCGCGGGTCCGCGTGCGGGTGGGTCACCCGCAGCGAGAGGCCGGCGAAGGCGACGAGCAACAGCAGGTTCCCGGCGGTGGCCAGGGTGCACATCGCCGGGACGTCGAGCAGCGTGAGCGGTGTGAACAGCAGTGCCGCGAACGGCGGGTAGGTCGTCGGGAGGTTCGCCTCGGTGGCGCGCATCGCATACAGGTCCGCTCCGGCGCGTACGGACTCGCCCTCGGCGCGGTAGACCATCAGGTCGATCATCGACACGTCGGCGGCGCGCTGTGCCATCCAGAAAACCGTGAAGGAGAGCAGACAGACCGAGGCTGCGGCGAGGGTCGGCCGGCGAGAACTGGACAGTGCGATCACGGTCACGAAGAGGGACGTTACCGGCCTAGTCCGTACAGACCGGAAACGATTTGGTGATGCGCCGGAGAGAGCGTTAATGTTGGCGACGTCGCCGAGGGGGAAACCTTCCAGCAAGACGACACATCGCACGGGGCTATAGCTCAGTTGGTAGAGCGCCTGCATGGCATGCAGGAGGTCAGGAGTTCAATTCTCCTTAGCTCCACAGAAGCAGTACACACAAGGAAGCGGGCCACCCGATCGGGTGGCCCGCTTCCTTGTGTGCGGGGGGTGTCCGTCAACTGCGGCCGCTGCCCAGGGCCTTGCGGTTGCTGCCGGGCAGGGCGGGGCGACCGGCGGGCGCGGGGGCCCGGTCGGCCGGTGCCTGTTCGATACGGAGCGCCAGCGCGGGGCACCGGCGTACGGCCCGCTGGGCGCGGCCCCGCAGATGCATCGGAACGGTCGCGTCGGCCACCGCCGGGTAGCCGTCGGGGCCGAGCCGGATCAGCTCGGGGATGAGGTCCGCGCAGAGTCCGTGGCCCTGGCAGAGCGTCCAGTCCACAGCGACCTTCTCACCGCTCGGAATCGACTCTTCCGCCTCCTCGTAGCCGGGGCTGGGGAGCGGCAGCACGCCGATCGTCTCGCGTCCGCAGCCGCCGTCAAGCACATGGGCGGCAAGGTCGTCGGTGAACGCGGACAGCGTCGAGGCGAAGAAGCGCGCGGAACCGTCGGGGTGCTTGCACGCGCCCCGGCCCTTCACCGCCTGGGTCACCTCGCGCAGCGCCTCCAGAGCGGCCGGGCCGCCGCCGTTCATGACGTCGGACAGACCGCCGGCCGCGGCGGGCAGGCCCAGTTTGCAGGGTCCGCACTGGCCGGCGGTCTCGGCGGCCAGCCAGTTGGCCACGCGCAGCGCCTCGCCCAGCGGGCAGGTCTCGGGGCCGATCGGCAGGATTGCGCCCGCGCCCAGGGCGCCGCCCACGGAGGCCAGGGACGCCTTGGAGACGACGGCCTCCTGGACGGCGACCGAGTCGATCCAGTTGCCGTGGTAGCCGCCCGTCAGGACGCCCTGGGGCAGCGGCGGGGCGCCGGCCAGCTGGAGGACGTACCGCAGCGGTACGCCCGTGGGGACCTCCACCACCATGGGGCGCGCGACGGCGCCGGAGATCGTCAGCATGACCGTGCCCGGCTCGGTGTCCAGACCGGTGTGGGCGTAGCGGCGGGGGCCGATGCGGGCGCCGATGGCGAGCTGCGCGAACGTCTCCGCGTTGGAGAGCAGGGTCGGGGCGCCGCCGACGCCGGTGTCCGAGGCGCGCTCACGTCGGCCGGGCGGCAGGGCGGGGCCGCCGTTCACGGCGCGGATGACGGAGGAGGCCTCACCGGAGACCATGCGCTCGGGGGTACGGACCACCCGCGCACGCAGCTGCTGCCCGCGCCGGTCGGAAAGTCCGCGCTCGGCCAGTGCGGCGCGGATGGAGACCTCCGTGGAGTTGCGGGTGACCGCGACGACCAGGGTGCGCGCGCCCAGCGCCTCGGCGGCCAGCAGAGCGCCGTCCAGGATGAGGTGGGGCGCGCGGTTGAGCAGCACCGTGTCCTTGCGGCAGGCGGGCTCGCCCTCACTGCCGTTGACCACGACGACGGGCCGCACGCCGCGCCGGATGGCGGACTTGGCGACGGCGCGGAGCTTCTTGCCGAACGGGAATCCCGCGCCGCCGCGCCCGGTCAGGGATATGTCGTCGGCGAGCTGAGCGAGCAGCTCACCGGTCACGGGTTCGAGCGGTCCGTGCACCTTGAGGTGCATGGCGAGGTCGAGCCGTTCCACCAGGTCGAAACCCTGTGTCAGCTGGGGAAGGCCGACGACACGGACCTCGGGGACATCGGGGAGAGGGGTGTTCACGGTCGGTCTCCTGCAGGTGCGTGCCAGGGTTCTCCGGCCGGGGGCTGGAAGAGGGGCCCTGGCATGGGCGCGGTGTCGTCGTACGCCGGGAAGCTTCCCGTGTCGTACGAGGGGGAGGGTGTGTCGTACGAGAGGGGGTCGTACGAGGGGGAAGGAGCGTCGTACGAGGGGGTGTCGTACGACGGGGAGGGGGCGTAAGCGGTGGAGGGGTCGTAGGCGGGAGGGGCGTCGTACGAGGGCGCTGTGTCGAAGAGGGGAGGGGGAGGGGTGTCGTACGAGGGAGGCACGGCGGGCACGGCCGGCGCCTGCGCGGGCGGCGGGGGTGAGGGGGTCGGCCACAGGCCGCCCGGAGGGGGGCCCGATTCGGACACGACGGGAATCTCCTCGGTCATGGGCACACGCTCGGCCAGCGGGGCGCCCTGCTCGCCGGCGAGGGAGACCGCGCGGTAGGCCGCGGCGATCCCGGGGCCGGGACCGGCACCGAGGCCGGCACCGAGGCCGGTGCCGGTGCCGACACCCGCACCGGCATCCGCACCGGTCACGATCGGTTCGGGCGTGGGAGGCGGCGGGGCCTCGTACAGCTGCGGGGCGGGGGCCGCGAGCCGGCGGGGCTGCGTGCGCGGCTGGCCGAGGGGTGTCTCGCGCTGCAGTTCCTGCTCGTACGGGCGCTGCGAGGGGATGCCGTTCATGCCGCTCCTGCCGCTCCTGCCGTTCAGGTCGGCCGGTCCGGTCAGGCCCGTCGTGCCGGGAAGCGGGGAGACGGCCAGATCGCGCTGCCGCTGCTCCTCCGCCGCCGCGCCACCGGCGCCGGTCAGGGACATGATCTTGTTGGCGATACGCCGCTGCACCGGACGCGGCATCAGCCGCACCGAGACGGCGACAGCGACTCCGAGGAGTGCCAGGGAGTACATCACCACGACCCAGGTCGCGGCGGGCCGACCGGTGTACAGGCCGTGGACCAGCGCCGAGCACCAGGCCGGGTAGGCCAGCATGTGCAGCGGCCGCCAGCGGCCGGCTGCGCGTATGTTGCCGGCCAGGGCACTGCGCAGTGCACCGGTCGTGGCGGCGATCACCATGAGGAAGCCGGCCAGCGAACCGAAGCCGATCAGGCTGGACGTACCGGTGATACCGAGTCCGAAGGGGACAAGGGCGCCGAGCAGTTCCACGTGCCCCAGCGACACCTTCACGGTGCCGTGCAGCAACAGGAAGCCGAGCGAGGCGATCGCGGTGGTCCGGTGGATGCCCTGGGCGAGCAGGCGGTGGCGCGTGGAGAGCAGCAGCCGGTCGGTGGCGATCAGACCCCACGCGATGGATGCGGTCAAAGACACCAGGGAGAGAACCCCGGTGGTGAAGTCGAGCGCGGCGCGGAAACTGTCGCTTCCTCCGATAGCGAGCACGGGTATGAGTACCAACGCCGCTACGGACAGTCCGCCTTGTACCGGGCGACTCAGACCGGTACTCGGCGCGGGCGAAGAACGCGTCTTGCGATGAGGCTTCATGGGGCGACTCCGAATGGTGCGGGAAAGCGGTCCCGTTGACGCATGCTAGGTCGACCCAAACCGAACAGTACGACGTTTTGGCGTTTAGAGAGCGGAAGCACAGTCAACTGACTCTGGGGTTGCCCTGGATAGGGGCGATACGCGGAGTAACCCCTGCCGTTTGGGGCGTGCGCCGGGCGCTCGACGGGGCGTACTCGTGCTCCTTGCGGAATGGACCCGAGGCTCGCCGACGGCCGACCGGACGCTGTTAGAGGTACGTACCGGATGCTCCTGTGGTCCAAACCGGAAGCCCCGGAGGTCCGTACCAGGTGCCCCCTGCGGGCCGTGCCGGGATTCCCCTATGCGCCCGGTTCGCTCGCTGCGGTACCCTGACGCCATGCGTGCCGTACGCCTTCTGCTTAGTGAGCCGCGCTGATCAGTCCCGACGGATGAAAGATCCGGTTGGAATCGGCGCGGCGTCCCCTCCTGTGCGAGGGGTTTTTTCGTTTTCGAATCCACTGGCAGAGACGAATCGATGGAGCTTCAAGGATCATGAGCGAGACGAATCCCTCCCCGGCAGCCTCCGGCGCGGGAGGTACCCCCATCGCTGCAGAGGGGACCGCGGCGCACCGCTACACCGCTGCCATGGCCGCCGACATCGAGGCACGCTGGCAGGACTTCTGGGACGCCGAGGGCACCTACGAGGCGCCGAACCCGAGCGGCGACCTGGCCGGGGACTCCGCCCTGGCCGCCAGGCCCAAGAAGTTCGTCATGGACATGTTTCCGTATCCCTCGGGCGCGGGCCTGCACGTCGGGCACCCGCTCGGCTACATCTCCACCGACGTCTTTGCCCGTTACCAGCGCATGACCGGGCACAACGTCCTGCACACCCTGGGCTTCGACGCCTTCGGCCTGCCCGCCGAGCAGCACGCGGTCGCCACCGGCACGCACCCCCGCGTGTCGACCGAGGCCGCCATGGACAACATGAAGGCCCAGCTGCGCCGGCTGGGCCTGGGCCACGACAAGCGCCGGTCGGTCGCGACGATCGACCCGGAGTACTACAAGTGGACCCAGTGGATCTTCCTGCAGATCTTCAACTCCTGGTACGACCAGGACGCCAAGAAGGCCCGTCCGATCGACGAGCTGGTGGCACAGTTCGAGAGCGGAGAGCGTGCGGTGCCGGGCTCCGCGCGCGCGTGGAGCGAGCTGAGCGCCGCCGAGCGTGCCGACGTGCTGAGCGGATACCGGCTGGCATACGCCTCGGACGCTCCCGTCAACTGGTGCCCGGGGCTGGGCACCGTACTGGCGAATGAAGAGGTGACCGCGGACGGGCGCTCCGAGCGAGGCAACTTCCCCGTCTTCAAGTCGAAGCTGCGTCAGTGGAACATGCGCATCACCGCCTACGCGGACCGGCTGCTGGACGATCTGGACGCGCTGGACTGGCCGGACGCCATCAAGCTGCAGCAGCGCAACTGGATCGGCCGCAGCGAGGGTGCGCGCGTCCACTTCCAGGTCGGCGGCAACGACGGCGCGCAGATCGACGGCGCGCAGATCACGGTCTTCACCACGCGTCCCGACACCCTGTTCGGCGCCACCTACATGGTGCTGGCCCCCGAACACGGCCTGATCGACTCCATCGTCCCCGCCGAGTGGCCGCAGGACACCAAGGAGGCCTGGACCGGCGGTGCCGCCACTCCGGCCGAGGCCGTCGCGGCGTACCGCAAGCAGGCCCAGACGAAGAGCGATGTCGAGCGCCAGACCGAGCACAAGGACAAGACCGGCGTTTTCACCGGCGCCTATGCCGTGAACCCGGTCACCGGCGGGCGGATCCCCGTCTTCGTCGCCGACTACGTCCTGATGGGCTACGGCACCGGCGCCATCATGGCCGTCCCCGGTCAGGACGAGCGCGACTGGGAGTTCGCCGAGGCCTTCGACCTGCCCATCATCCGTACCGTCCAGCCGCCGGAGGGCTGGGAGGGCGAGGCCTTCGGCGGGCAGGGCCCGGCGATCAACTCCGCCAACGACGAGATCTCGCTGGACGGTCTGGGCGTCGCCGACGCCAAGGCCAAGATCACCGAGTGGCTGACCGAGCGCGGCATCGGCGAGCGGACCATCAACTTCCGGCTGCGTGACTGGCTGTTCAGCCGGCAGCGCTACTGGGGTGAGCCCTTCCCGATCGCCTACGACGAGGACGGCATCGCGCACGCGCTGCCCGAGTCGATGCTGCCGCTGGAGCTGCCGGAGGTCGACGACTACTCGCCGCGCACCTTCGACCCGGACGACGCGAACACCCGGCCGGAGACGCCGCTGTCGCGCAATGAGGACTGGGTCCATGTGGAGCTGGACCTGGGCGACGGCGTCAAGCGCTATCGCCGGGAGACCAACACCATGCCCAACTGGGCGGGTTCGTGCTGGTACGAGCTGCGCTACCTGGACCCGCACAACAGCGAGAAGCTGGTCGACCCCGCGATCGAGCAGTACTGGATGGGACCGCGCGAGGGACGGCCGCACGGCGGTGTCGACCTGTACGTGGGCGGTGCGGAGCACGCCGTACTGCACCTGCTGTACGCCCGGTTCTGGTCCAAGGTGCTGTTCGACCTGGGGCACATCTCCTCGGTCGAGCCGTTCCACAAGCTGTACAACCAGGGCATGATCCAGGCGTACGTCTACCGGGACAGCCGCGGCTTCCCGGTGACTGCCACCGAGGTCGAGGAGCGGGACGGAAAGTTCTTCTTCGAGGGCGAGCCCGTCAAGCGCGAGCTGGGCAAGATGGGCAAGTCCCTGAAGAACGCCGTCACTCCGGACGAGATCTGCGCGGAGTACGGCGCGGACACCCTGCGTCTGTACGAGATGGCGATGGGGCCGCTGGATGTGTCCCGGCCGTGGGACACCCGGGCCGTTGTCGGCCAGTACCGGCTGCTGCAGCGGCTGTGGCGCAATATCGTCGACGAGGCGACCGGTGAGGTCACGGTCGTCGACACCGAGGCCGACGAGGCGACGCTGCGCGCCCTGCACAAGGCGATCGACGGCGCCGGACAGGACCTGGCGGGCCTGCGCTTCAACACCGCCATTGCCAAGATCACCGAGCTGAACAACTACCTGACCAAGGTGGGCGGCCCGCTGTCGCGGAACGTGGCGGAGCAGTTGGTGCTGGTGGTCGCTCCGCTGGCCCCGCACATCGCGGAGGAGCTGTGGCACAAGCTGGGGCACACCGACTCGGTCGTGCACCAGGACTTCCCGGTCGCCGACCCGGCGTATGTCGTGGACGAGAGCGTGACCTGCGTGGTGCAGATCAAGGGCAAGGTCAAGGCGCGGCTGGAGGTCTCTCCGTCGATCGCGGACGAGGAGCTGGAGGCGCTGGCGCTGGGTGACGCGGCGGTCGTCGCGGCGCTGGGTGGCGCGGGTGTCCGCAAGGTGATCGTGCGGGCGCCGAAGCTGGTCAACATCGTTCCCGCCTGATCGCTCCCGCCGTGTCCCGCGGCTGGTCGCTGCCGCCGTGTCCCGCGGCTGGTCGCTGCCGCCGTGTCCTTCCGGCTGGTCGTTCCGGCTGGCCGTCCCCGCCTGACGGGACGCAGCGGGTGGGAAGCCGTGCAGGCTTTCCGGGTCTTCCCCTACGGGCAGGTTGGGGGTTCCGATGGAACCCTCGGCCTGCCCGTTCCGTTTACGGTGGAGGGACCACAACCGACGCTGGAGGGCGCTCATGACCGCCGTGCTTATCATCCTGGCACTGCTTTTTGTCGCCTTTGTTGCGTTGGGAGCGTATGTGACCGTGAAGGTCGTCAAATCGGCCAAGCGAGGTGTGGAGCGCACAGTCACCCAGGCGCGACGCACTGTCGAAGAGACCACGCTGCGGGCGAAGAGCTTCGGACAGGTCGGCGTGGGCGGCGAGCTTGCCCAGCTGAGGCTGGCGCTGCGTACGTCGATGAGGGCGACGCAGGACGCGCTGCACGCGGGCGTCGCGGAGGACGCCTCGCTGTCGGAGTCGCTGGCTCTCTTCCGGCGGCTGAGCGCGCACGGGCACGAGTTGGACGACGAGCTCAAGCGGCTGGAGCGCGAGCCGGACCGGGCGAAGGTGGCCTCGCTGATGCCCAGCCTGCGTGAGCGCACCGAGCGCATCACGCACTCCGCCGAGTCGCTCCGCTGGGCGGCGCGGGACCGGGCGCGTAAGTTCGCGGACGATGACCTGGACTCGCTGAGCACCCAGATCGACATGGAGGCGGGTGCGCTGCGGCACTGGTCGACCGAGGGTACGGGGCTGGGCGCGGATGCGGGTACGGGCGTGCCGGCTGCCCAGGCCGAGCCGCCGTCCTGGCCGGAGGCCGGGCGGACGGACGGGGCCCATGGGGCCGGCCCGGGCGCCGTCGCGGCGGAGCAGACGTGGCCGGAGTCCCCGTCCGAGTCGCAGGCGGCGGGGCAGCCGCAGGCGATCACGGCGCGTGATCCGCGGCAGCAGACCTACCCGTGGCAGAAGACGGCCCGGCCGGAGACCACGAACTGACCCGCAGGCAGGCCGCGAAGTGATCGCCGGTCGGCCTGCCCGCGGCCTGTCGGCGATGCGCCGGCCGGGGCGACGCGATCATTGGTAAGGGGCCGGGCTGCCGTGCGGCGGCCTCGGCGGGTAACCTCCCGCTCATGTCCCGCCATGTCGCGATCGTCACCGATTCAACGGCCTACCTGCCGACACCGACGATGGAGCGGCACGGCATCATCGCGGTGCCGCTGACCGTCGTTCTCGGCGATCAGGCGCTCGAGGAGGGCAACGAGATCTCGGCCCGCTCGCTGGCGCTGGCCTTGCAGAAGCGGCGTCCGGTGACCACGTCGCGGCCGAGCCCGGAGGTGTTCGCCGCGGCATACCGGGCGCGCGCGGAGGCCGGTGCGACCGGGATCGTATCGCTGCATCTGTCGGCCGAGTTCTCGGGAACGTACGACGCAGCAGTGCTGGCCGCCAAGGACGCTTCGGTGCCGGTGCGCGTGGTGGACACGGGGATGGTCGCGATGGCCCTCGGCTTCTGTGCGCTCGCAGCCGTGGAGGTGGCGGAAGCCGGCGGCACCCTGGACGAAGCGGTGGCCGCCGCGGAGAAGCGGGCCGCGGGCACGTCCGCGTACTTCTACGTCGACACACTGGACTATCTGCGCCGCGGCGGCCGCATCGGGTCGGCGCAGGCGCTGCTGGGTTCGGCGCTCGCGGTGAAGCCGCTGCTGCAGCTGGACGGCGGTCGGATCGAGATGCTGGAGAAGGTGCGTACGGCCTCGAAGGCGATCGCCCGGCTGGAGGAGATTGTCGCCGACTGTGCCGGTACGGGCAGTGTGGACATCGCGGTCCACCATCTGGCAGCCCCGGAGCGGGCCGCGGCGCTTGCGGAGCGGCTGCGCGCGCGGGTCCCGGGTCTGGTCGACCTGCATGTCAGTGAGGTCGGCGCGGTGATCGGGGCGCACACCGGGCCGGGGTTGCTGGGGGCCGTGATCTCGCCGCGCTGAGGCAGCTGTCACCTGGGAGGGTGACCGAGTTGTCCACAACAGGGTGGTTGTCCACGGAAATTGGGGCTGCTCAGCGGGGTCGGGCGAAGGTGCCTACCGTCCTGTGGCATGGCTCTCCGATCACGCTCCGCAACCAGTGGCCCGGGCCGCGCCCCGGCCTCGGACGGCCGCGCCCGTCACGGCCGCGGCTCCGGCTCCGGCCACCGCCGTGGTTCCCGTTCTGGCAGTGGCTCCGGCCCCAGCCGTGACGCCGGCCGTGACGCAAGCCGTCCCGTCGGCTCGGGCCGCGCGGGCCGACTGCGCGGCAGACATGCGTCCACCGCATCGGTCGCCGCCCTTCGCCGGCGTGCGGACGCTCTGTTCGACGGTGCGCCGCGGGGTGGGGGCGGGGAGGCCGTCCCAGCACGCCCGGCGGGTGGGGCTGTGCTGGACGGGCATGGTGGTCCTGACGGGGCTGTTGGGCGCTTCCGTACCGCGGCGCGCGGGGGCGCGGCTGCGGACATCGGCGCTGTAACCGGCCCTGCTGCCGGCACCGGGACGGGCACGGGCACCGGGACGGGCACGGGCACGGGCCTGGGCATGGGTACGAGCCCGAGCCCGAGCACGGGTACGAGCACGGGCACGAGCCCGAGCCTCGGGGCAGGGGTGCGGCAGCGGGCAGGGTTCGCGCTGCGGGAACGGTTGCCGTTGTGGGTGCAGCTCAGATGCGGGCTCGAGCCGAGAACTCTCGCCGCGCTGGGCGTCGTTCTGGTGATCGCCGCGGTCTTCGCGGTCCAGCACTTCTGGGCCGGGTGGCCGAAACCCGTACGTGCCCCGCAGCTGGTCCAGCAGGGCGCGGCCACGCCGGAGCCCCAGTCGCAGCCACAGCCTTCGCCGGGGCTGCCGCCGTCCCACGCGGGGCCCGGCGGGCGGATCGTCGTCGATGTGAGCGGCAAGGTGCGGCATCCGGGCATCCAGCGTCTGCCCGCCGGATCGAGGGTCGCCGACGCACTGCGGGCGGCCGGAGGTGTGAGGGCCGGGACGGATCTGACCGGTCTCAATCGGGCGCGGCTGCTCATGGACGGCGAGCAGGTGGTGGTGGGAGTTCCCGCGCCGCCCGTACCGGCAGCCACCGGATCGGGCGCGGGCGGCACGCAGCCCACGGGGCCGGTGAGCCTCAACTCTGCCACCGTGGAACAACTCGAGACCCTGCCCGGGGTCGGTCCCGTACTTGCCCAGCACATCATCGACTACCGCACCCAGCAGGGGGGTTTCCGGTCCGTCGACGAACTCCGCGAGGTCGACGGCATCGGTGACCGTCGGTTCGCGGACCTCCAGCCCCTGGTGCAGCCATGATGCGCCCGGCGGTTCATGCCGCGTCGGGTCATCGGCTGGGTGCTGCCGACCCGCGGCAGGAGGGACCGGCAGACCTGCGCCTGTTGCCGCCGGCCTTGGCGGCCTGGGGCGCGGCGGCTCTCGCGCTGGGTGCGCGGGGGTGGTGGACGGCCGTGGCAGTGACGGCCTGCCTCGTGATGGCGGCGCTGTTACTCGTACTGGGGCGGATTCCGGGACTGATTCCGGGACTGGCATCGGGACCGGCTTCGGCGATGGCGCGCGCGGTGCGGATCGGAACGGGCACGGCCCTGGTGGCGGGAGGCACTGCGGTACAGCGTCGCCGCCGCCTCAACGGCACTGCAGCCGCCGCAGTGTTGCTGTGCGCCGCGGCGGGCGCGGCCTCGGCCGGACTGCATGGCGTGGATCTGCGGCGTGGGCCGCTCCCCATTCTCGCCCGCCAGTACGCGCGGGTCACCGTCGAGTTGACGGTCACCTCTGATCCGCGGCCGATCAGCCCCCGGATCCGTGGCGACCACATGGCGGGCGTATTCGTCGTGCTGGACGCGGAGGCGACCCGGGTGACTGCTCCCGGCGGGGCGGTCACCCGGGCGCGGACGCCGGTCCTGGTGATCGTGCCGTCCGGCGGTGCGGTAAGGCAGTGGCAGCGGCTGCTGCCCTCCACCCGGCTGCGACTGACCGGACGGCTCGCGCCCCCGCTCGACGCGGATGACCGCTTCGCCGCCGTACTGCGGCCGCGGGGAGACGGTCCGCCACGGATCACCGGCCCGCCGACCACCCTCCAGCGCACGGCCGGGGACCTCCGCGCCGGGCTGCGTGAGGCGACGGACGGGCTGGCCCCGGACCCCCGCGCCCTGCTGCCCGGACTGGTCGTCGGCGACACCTCACGGATTCCGCCGGACCTCAAGGACGCCTTCGAGGCGACGGACCTCACGCACCTGCTGGCCGTATCGGGAAGCAATCTGACCATCGTGCTCGTCCTGCTGATCGGACCGCCGGGCACCGCACTGCTGGCCGAGAGACGGGGCCTCGCACCCCGGCTGGGCATCACCCTGCGAGGAACGGCACTGGTGGGAGGAGCGCTCACGCTCGCCTTCGTGATCGTGTGCCGGCCCGAGCCGAGCGTGCTGCGGGCCGCGGCCTGCGGGCTCATCACGCTGCTCGCCATCGGCACCGGACGCCGCCGGTCGCTCATCCCCGCGCTGGCTGCCGCCGTACTGCTGCTCGTGCTGTACGACCCCTGGCTTGCGCGCAGTTACGGCTTCCTGCTCTCCGTGCTGGCCACTGGTGCCCTGCTCACCATCGCTCCCGGCTGGAGCGCGGCGCTGCAACGGCGAGGGGTACCGCCCCGGCTCGCCGAAGCGCTGGCCGCGGCCGCCGCGGCACAGGCCGTGTGCGCTCCCGTGGTGGCCGTCTTCGCGGCCAGGGTCAGCCTTGTGGCGATCCCCTGCAATCTCGTCGCCGAACTCGCGGTCGCCCCGGCCACAGTCCTCGGCTTCGCCACGCTCGCTACGGCCCCGGTGGCGATGCCGGTCGCCGAGTTACTGGCCCGCTGTGCGGGGTGGCCCGCCGGGTGGCTCGCCTCCGTCGCCCGGACCGGGGCGGCACTGCCAGGGGCGGAGGCGGACTGGCCGGGCGGCTGGCGCGGCGGGTTGCTACTCGTCGCGATCACAGTCGTGGTCGTGCTCCTCGCCCGCCGGTTACCGCGCCATCCCTGGGCGGCCGCTGTCTGCGCTCTGCTGGTCCTGCTCGCCGTACTACGCCCACCCCCGCTCACCAGGGTCATCACCGGCTGGCCGCCGCCTGGCTGGACGTACGCGATGTGCGATGTCGGACAGGGAGACACCACGGTGCTCGCGGCGGGCGACGGTGCGGCGGTGGTCGTGGACGCGGGGCCCGACCCGGAGCTCGCCGACCGCTGTCTGCGCGACCTGGGCGTCACCCGGATTCCTCTCGTCCTGCTCACGCACTTCCATGCCGACCACGTCAGGGGGCTGCCAGGGGTACTGCGGGGCAGGACCGTCGGCGCGGTTCAGACGACGACATTCGACGAGCCGTACGAACAGAGCCTGTTCGTACGGAGAACGACTGCCGCGGCCGGGGTGCCTGTCATCCACGCGGGAGAGGGGGAGCGGCGCAGGGTCGGACGGCTCGCCTGGCAGGTGCTCTGGCCCCGCGCGGCATCCGGCCCCGGCTCGGGCTCCGCCCCGGAAGGTCCCAACGACGCAAGCGTCACGCTGCTCGTACGGATCGAGGGTGGTCCGACGCTGTTGCTCCTGGGCGACCTCGAACCACCTGCCCAGCGAGGACTGTTGCGTGCCCACCCGGCGCTCCCGCCGATCGATGTCCTCAAGGTCGCCCACCACGGCTCCGCCCACCAGCACCCCGGTCTGCTGCACGACGTGCGCCCGCGCCTGGCCCTGATCTCCTGCGGCCGGGACAACCTCTACGGCCATCCTTCTCCCCGTACCGTGGCCGCGCTGCGCGCCGGGGGAGCGGTGGTGCTGCGCACGGACACGGACGGAGCGATCGCGGTGACAGGAGGCGGCCGAGACCTGCGGGCGGTCCCGGTCCGGCATCCGGCCAAACGGCGGGGACGTGAACCCGAACCCGACCCCGAACCCGGCCCGAAGCCGGACCCTCGCCCCGAACCCGGCCCGAACCCGGCCCGAAGCCGGACCCTCGCCCCGAACCCGAACCCGAACCCGAACCTGAACCCGGACCTCGCCTAGGCCTCGCCCCTCGCCCCCGCCCGGAGCCTGACCTCTACGCCCGTCCCGGTCCGGCGCCGGGCACGGAGGTCGTCGCGCCGCCTCTCAGCGGCCCGACGTCCGTCGAGCCACTCGCCGGCCCGCATCAACTCCCGCCTGGCCGACACGTTCTGCCTGGGCTGTTCCCGGCCGCGCGGCGGCGCCGACTCCTCATTCGTCATGATCCGAACGTCGGCGGCGCACCCGCCCCTGGCGCCTCGGTCGTAAGGTCTAGGACCAGAGGTGCATGGCTTGCGGGCCACCGCCGCGCGAGACTCTTCCCATGGATGCCTACCTCCGCCGGATCGGTGCCACCCGCCCGGCACGCACCGACGCCGCTGCCCTGCGCGACCTGCAGCTTCGCCACTTGCAGACAGTTCCCTTCGAGAACCTCTCCATCCACCTCGGCGAGGACATCGTGCTGGAGGAGAAGCCGCTCCTCGCCAAGGTTGTGGACGCCCGCCGCGGCGGATTCTGCTACGAACTCAACGGCGCCTTCGCCGCGTTGCTGCGCGACCTCGGCTTCACCGTCACCCTCCTCCAGGCCCGAGTCTTCGGTCCGGGAGGACAGCTCGGCATCCCGTACGACCATCTCGCACTGCGCGTCGAGACGGCGGACTCCTCCCATTCCTGGCTGGCCGACGTCGGCTTCGGCGACCACAGTCACTACCCCCTCGCCTTCGACGAGCGCGGCGATCAGCAGGACCCGGCCGGTACGTTCCGGATTGCAGAGGGTCCCGAGCTCGGGGATCTGGACGTCTACCGCGACGGGAAACCGCAGTTCCGCCTCGAGACACGACCGCGCTCCCTCGCGGACTTCACGGCCGGAGCCTGGTGGCACCGCACCTCGCCCGCCTCGCACTTCACCCAGTCCGTCGTCTGCTCCCGGCTCACCCCCGAGGGCCGGATCACGCTCAGCGGGCGCAAGCTGGTCACCACCGAGCACGGCGAGCGCCAGGAGCAGCCGCTGGCCGACGACGCCGCGGTCCTGGCGGCCTACCGCGACCACTTCGGGCTGCTGCTCGACCGCGTGCCGCCCACCCCCGAGCCAACGGAGATCTAAGCGGTGTCGGGCACCTCCAGCCACCCCTCGTACTCCGCGGCGAACTCGTCCAGCGCCGCGGGGTCGAGACGCCGGTGCTCGTCCTCCACCACCACCAGCCACTGCGCGTCCTCGGCATCGTCCTCGCCGGCCAGCGCATCGCGTACGAGCTGGGGCTCCTCGGCCACCCCGAAGCGGCCCGCCAGCTCCTGAGCCACCTCCTCGGCGGCGTCGCGGTCGGGCAGTACAAGTACGTGTCTCACATCGCTCACGGGCACATTCTCCGGTACGTACGGGAGTGTCAGTGCCCCGTGGGATGCTGGACCGCGATGGCCACCAGGAAGAACTCGACCGACGATCCCCTCGCCCCCGTCACGCTCGCCGTGGGCCAGGAGGACCTGCTCCTCGACCGTGCCGTGCAGCAGGTCGTGGCTGCCGCCCGGGCCGCCGACGCCGACACCGACGTACGCGACCTCACCTCCGACCAGCTCCAGCCCGGCACGCTCGACGAGCTGACCAGTCCCTCGCTCTTCGCCGAGCGCAAGGTTGTCATCGTGCGGAACGCGCAGGACCTCTCCGCCGACACGATCAAGGACGTCAAGGCCTACCTCGACGCCCCGGCCGAGGAGATCACCCTCGTCCTGCTCCACCCCGGCGGTGCGAAGGGCAAGGGCCTGCTGGACGCTGCCCGCAAGGCAGGCGCCCGCGAGGTCGCCTGCCCCAAGACCACCAAGCCCGCGGAGCGGCTGACCTTCGTACGGTCCGAGTTCCGTGCGCTGGGCAGGTCGGCGACTCCCGAGGCGTGCCAGGCCCTGGTCGACTCCATCGGCAGTGATCTGCGGGAGCTGGCCAGCGCGGTCTCGCAGCTCGCCTCGGACGTCGAGGGCACGATCGACGAGGCCGTCGTCGGGCGTTACTACACGGGGCGGGCCGAGGCCTCCAGCTTCACGGTCGCCGACCGTGCGGTGGAGGGCAGGGCGGCCGAGGCGCTGGAGGCGTTGCGCTGGTCGCTGTCGACGGGGGTCGCCCCGGTTCTGATCACCAGCGCCCTGGCCCAGGGCGTGCGGGCGATCGGGAAACTCTCCTCCGCGCGGGGCGGCCGGCCCGCCGACCTGGCTCGCGAGCTGGGCATGCCGCCGTGGAAGATCGACCGGGTCCGGCAGCAGATGCGCGGCTGGACCCCGGACGGGGTGGCGGTGGCGCTGCGCGCGGTTGCCGAGGCGGATGCGGGCGTCAAGGGTGGCGGCGACGATCCGGAGTACGCGCTGGAGAAGGCGGTCGTGGCGATCGCCCGCGCGGCGCGCACGGGCCGCAGCTGAGCCTTTCGCCCCGCCCGACCCTTCCCGTATCCCTGCCTGACCCCTTCCCGTATCCCCCTGCCCACCTCTTCCCGTAACCGGGGGCGGGGGCGTGGGCGGGTGCGGCCCCCGAGTTACCCGGCCGACGTCCCCCGGGTCCCCCCAGGCAGCACGAAAGCCCCGGTCCGGTGTCCTGGGGAAGGACGAGGACGGGGCTTTCGGCGGGGTCTGGGATGTGACCCGGAAACCCGTAGAACTGGGTGCGCCGCACCCGCGTGGCGAACGCGTTCGGTGTGCGGCGCGGGGTGCCGGTCAGGAGCGGGAGAGAGGGCCCGCTGGGTCCTTACCGGCGACATTCAAGAGGTTCAGCCCTTGAGGGAGCCAACCTTGATGGCCAGCGCCGACTTCTTGTTGGCGGCGGCGTTCTTGTGGATGACACCCTTGGAGACGGCCTTGTCGAGCTTCTGCGACGCCTCACGGACGGCCACAGTGGCCTTCTCGACGTCACCGGAAGCGACAGCCTCACGGGCCTTGCGGATCGCGGTCTTGACCGACGACTTGACGGCCTTGTTACGCAGGCGCGCCTTCTCGTTGGTCTTGTTCCGCTTGATCTGGGACTTGATGTTCGCCACGAAAGAGCCTTTTCAGGTTCGATGATCTTTGAGGTTGCGTTTCGCGCATGAGAGGGCACGAGACACAGCTGCCCAGGCTACCAGTAGCCCCTCGAGCGGCCCAAACCGAGCGCAGTCCCGTACCCGTGGGACGATAGAGCCTACGTATCGATCCGACATCGACCCGAGCCGAGCCGTACCGACCCGGCGTCTCCAAGAATCAGGACCCTGCGTGCCCGCGATCCCCAGCCACGTGCCCGAGCCGAGCCGTACCGACCCGGCGCTGATCCGCAACTTCTGCATCATCGCCCACATCGACCACGGCAAGTCGACCCTTGCCGACCGGATGCTCCAGCTGACCGGGGTGGTCGATCAGCGGCAGATGCGCGCTCAGTACCTCGACCGGATGGACATCGAGCGCGAGCGCGGCATCACGATCAAGTCCCAGGCGGTCCGTCTTCCCTGGGCGCCCACCGAGGGTGAGGGTCACGACAAGACCCACATCCTCAACATGATCGACACCCCGGGCCACGTGGACTTCACCTATGAGGTCTCCCGTTCGCTCGCGGCCTGCGAGGGCACGGTCCTCCTGGTCGACGCCGCGCAGGGCATCGAGGCGCAGACCCTCGCCAACCTCTACCTGGCGATGGAGAACGACCTCACCATCGTCCCGGTCCTCAACAAGATCGACCTGCCGGCCGCGCAGCCGGAGAAGTTCTCCGAGGAGCTCGCCAACCTCATCGGCTGCCAGCCGGAGGACGTCCTCAAGGTGTCGGCCAAGACCGGCGTCGGCGTGGAGGCCCTGCTGGACCGTGTGGTCCGCGACGTCCCCGCCCCGGTCGGCGTCGCCGACGCGCCCGCCCGCGCGATGATCTTCGACTCGGTCTACGACTCGTACCGCGGTGTCGTGACGTACGTGCGTGTCGTCGACGGGCAGCTCAACAAGCGCGAGCGCATCCGGATGATGTCCACCGGCGCCACGCACGAGCTGCTGGAGATCGGTGTCTCGTCGCCGGAGATGACCCCGGCCGACGGAATCGGCGTCGGCGAGGTGGGCTACATCATCACCGGCGTGAAGGACGTCCGTCAGTCCAAGGTCGGTGACACGATCACCTCCCTGCACAAGGGCGCCACCGAGGCACTGGGCGGCTACAAGGACCCCAAGCCGATGGTGTTCTCCGGCCTCTATCCGCTGGACGGCTCGGACTACCCCGAGCTGCGCGACGCCCTGGACAAGCTGCAGCTCAACGACGCCGCGCTGGTCTACGAGCCGGAGACCTCCGCGGCCCTCGGCTTCGGCTTCCGTGTCGGCTTCCTGGGGCTGCTGCACCTGGACGTCATTCGCGAGCGGCTGGAGCGCGAGTTCGGGCTCGATCTGATCGCCACCGCCCCCAACGTGGTCTACCGCGTGACCATGGAGGACGGCGCCGAGCACACGGTCACCAACCCGAGCGAGTTCCCCGAAGGCAAGATCGACAAGGTCCACGAGCCGGTCGTGCGGGCCACGATCCTCGCTCCCAGCGAGTTCATCGGCTCGATCATGGAGCTCTGCCAGACCCGCCGCGGCACCCTCCTCGGCATGGACTACCTCTCCGAGGACCGGGTGGAGATCCGCTACACCCTCCCCCTCGCCGAGATCGTCTTCGACTTCTTCGACCAGCTGAAGTCCAAGACCCGCGGTTACGCCTCCCTGGACTACGAGCCCACCGGCGAGCAGGCCTCCAGCCTGGTCAAGGTCGACATCCTGCTGCACGGCGACAAGGTCGACGCCTTCTCCGCCATCACGCACAAGGACGCCGCCTACGCGTACGGCGTACGGCTCGTCGCCAAGCTGCGCGAGCTCATCCCGCGGCAGGCGTTCGAGGTGCCCATCCAGGCGGCCATCGGCTCCCGCGTCATCGCCCGCGAGACCATCCGCGCCATCCGCAAGGACGTCCTCGCCAAGTGCTACGGCGGTGACATCTCCCGTAAGCGGAAGCTGCTCGAGAAGCAGAAGGAAGGCAAGAAGCGGATGAAGATGGTCGGCAGCGTGGAGGTCCCGCAGGAGGCCTTCATCGCGGTGCTGTCCAGCGACGACAGCGGCAAGGCCAAGAAGTAGCCGAGCCGTCCGCATGCTCCGCGGAAGCGCCCGCCCGGTCTCCGGGCGGGCGCTTTCTGTGTGCTTGCGGATTTCGTGTGGAGGCACTGTCCGATAATTGTGCGATACACCCACCGGTGGCTTCACCGTTCGGGACGGCGTCCCGTTCGTTATGAAGCGGCAGCCCGCAGACTCTTACGCGCAGGTCCCGGGCGCTCTACCCTGATCACGGCTCGATGGTTACTCGCCAGTTAAACAACCAGCCAGTCGTGCAGTACTGCCGCAGGCCCGGAGGACGTCGTGAGCGACACACAGACCCTGATCGAGAACCGACCGCCCTCCGTGGCGACCCTCTTCACCGAGCGCGTCGCGGCCACGCCGGATGCCGAGGCCTACCGTTATCCGGTGGCCCCCGCGTCCGGCCAGGGGCCCGACGACTGGAAGTCGCTGAGCTGGGGACAGGCAGCCGAGCGGGTCTACGCCATCGCGGCCGGCCTGATCGATCTCGGCCTGCAACCCGAGGACCGGGTCGCTCTCGCCTCCTCCACGCGGGTCGAGTGGATCCTCGCCGACCTCGGCGTGATGTGCGCCGGCGGTGCGACCACGACGATCTACCCGTCCACCAACGCCGAGGAGTCGTCGTACATCCTCTCCGACTCCGAGAGCCGGGTCCTGATCGCCGAGGACGCCTCCCAGCTGGCCAAGGCGCGTGAGCGACGGGCCGAGCTGCCGGACCTGAAGCATGTCGTGGTGATCGACGCGGCCGACGTGCAGCCGGACGAGAGCGACCCCGAGGGATGGGTGCTCTCGCTCGCCGACCTGGAGGCGCGCGGCGCGCAGTACCTCGACAAGCACCCGGGTGCCGTCAAGGAGCGGGTCAAGGCGATCACCGCCGACCAGCTGGCGACCCTCATCTACACCTCGGGCACCACCGGCCGGCCCAAGGGTGTGCGGCTGCCGCACGACAACTGGTCGTACATGGCGAAGGCCATCGCCGCGACCGGCCTGGTCACCACGGAGGATGTGCAGTACCTCTGGCTGCCGCTGGCGCACGTCTTCGGCAAGGTGCTGACCTCCGGGCAGATCGAGGTCGGGCATGTCACCGCCGTGGACGGCCGGGTCGACAAGATCATCGAGAATCTGCCGATTGTGCAGCCGACGTACATGGCCGCCGTGCCGCGCATTTTCGAGAAGGTCTACAACGGAGTCGCGGCCAAGGCGCGGGCCGGCGGCGGCGCCAAGTACAAGATCTTCCAGTGGGCGGCCGGAATCTCGCGCGAGTACGCCAAGGCGGCGCAGGACAACTTCCGCCGTACGGGCCAGTCTTCCGCTCCCTTCGGGCTGACCGCCAAGCACAAGGTCGCCGACGCGCTCGTCTACTCCAAGCTGCGCGAGGCCTTCGGTGGGCGGCTGCGCGCCGCGGTCTCCGGGTCCGCCGCGCTCTCGCCCGAGATCGGCTACTTCTTCGCCGGCGCCGGGATCCACATCCTCGAGGGATACGGACTCACCGAGTCGAGCGCGGCCAGCTTCATCAACCCGGGTGAGGCGTACCGCACCGGCACGGTCGGCAAGCCGCTGCCCGGCACCGAGGTGCGCATCGCGGACGACGGCGAGATCCTGCTGCGCTCGCCCGGCATCATGGAGGGCTACCACAACCTGCCCGAGAAGACCGCCGAAGTCCTCGAGTCCGACGGCTGGTTCCACACCGGGGACATCGGAGAGCTGTCCGCGGACGGCTATCTGCGGATCACGGACCGCAAGAAGGACCTGATCAAGACCTCCGGTGGCAAGTACATCGCGCCGGCCGAGGTCGAGGGGCAGTTCAAGGCGGTGTGCCCCTTCGTCTCCAACATCCTGGTGCACGGCGCGGACCGTAACTTCTGCACCGCTCTGATCGCGCTGGACGAGCCCACCATCCTCGCCTGGGCCAAGGAGAACGGTCTGGACGGCAAGCCGTACGCCGAGGTGGTGGCCTCCCGGCAGGCCGAGGAGCTCGTCGAGGGCTATGTGAAGCGGCTCAACGAGGGCCTGCAGCGCTGGCAGACCATCAAGAAGTTCCGCCTGCTGCCGCGAGACCTGGACATCGAGCACGGTGAGCTGACGCCCAGCCTCAAGCTGAAGAGGCCGGTCGTCGAGCGCGAGTACAAGGATCTGATCGAGGGGATGTACGCGGGCTCCCGCGAGGCGTAGGGGCGGGCGTGAGGGCGTGAGGTGCAGGGGCGAGCGTCAGGGCGTGAGGGCGCGAGGCACAGGGGCTGACCGGCGGGCGCGCCCGCCGGGCTTTTCCTCACCCCGCCCCTTCCCCCGGCCCGGGGCTCGCTCCGGCCCCTGCTTCTCCATCGCCGACGAGGCTGGAAACCAAGTTCCGTCGGCGATGAGAGCCCTTACTGGCTCCGCCCGCGCTGCAGTTCCTTCAGGATCTCCTCCACCCGGGTCAGCTGCCCGCGTACCTCGGGCACATCGTCCGGGCCGCTCCGCCCCAGTTCGCTCTCTATCGCGGTCAGGCGCGCCGATATCTGGCCGAGCTGCCCTTGATCCTGCGCGAGCAACCGCTCCAACTGGCGGTTCTTGCGGTGCAGATCGAGGAACACATTGACCTTGGCGCGCAGTATCCAGGGGTCGAAGGGCTTGGTCAGAAAGTCCGCGGCCCCCGTGGCGTACCCCCGGAACGCATAACCGCTGTCGGCCTCCGTCCCGGTCAGGAAGATGATCGGGACGTCCTTCGTCCGGTCGAGCCGCCTGATGCTGGACGCCGTCTCGAAGCCGTCCATGCCGGGCATCCGGACGTCCAGCAGCACCACCGCGAACTTCTGCAGCAGCAGGGCCCTCATCGCCTCTTCCCCGGAACGCGCCCGGACCAGCGGCTCGTTGAGGGCCCCCAGGACAGCCTCCAGGGCAACGAGATTGTCCTCCATGTCGTCCACGAGGAGGATGCTCGCGCGGTCGGCGGTGGTCGCCTCTGTGCTCATCGTGTCTGCCTCACGTGATCGTCGGAGGGACAGCCGGCTCCCCAATGCCGGTTGAGTGCTGCGGTGCTGCGGTGCTGCGGGTGGTGCGGTGGTGCGGGTGGTGCGACTGCCTGCCGTGCGACTGCCGGTGGTCCGGCGGACGACGTGCCGTCCGGATCCGCCGTCCTGCGCTCCGGGTCCAGGAGGGCGCAGACGACGGTCAGCACACGGTCCACGTCCCCAGGCTTCTTCGGTACGTACTCGAGAGCCCCTGCACCTTGGCGCGCCCGCCGAGCCGGCCCTCGGTGCGCCCTCGGTGCCGACCTGCCGCGCGACCCGGGCCACGTCGCCCGTGAACAGGGACAGCCGGGTCGTCCGGCCGACCGTGCCGTACGGCTTTCCTGCGCGCCCGTGTCAGTTCGTCGGCGCCCCCGTCGAAGGCGGGCCGGCCGGCCCGCCAGGAAGCCGGCCGGGCGGGCGGCAGCGCGCGGTCTCTCTTCATATTCGCCCACTTCGGTGACTCGACGCTTATGGGCGGGCTCAGTCTGTCACTCTGTCGGTGTCATAAGCGGCGCATTTGCCAGAACCGACCAGGAGCCGCACCGTGGGGCCAATTCCGATGCAGCGCGACACCGTTCACACAGGCCACCGTTCAACACCGCTGTACCCGCTCAGGGGTGACCTGCGGTCGGTCGCGCGCACCAGTCTGCCCGGCAATCCCCTGGCGCCGTCGGCCGCGCGCCGCTTCGTGCGGGCCGCCCTTGCCGACTGGACCAACCTCGGGCTGCTCGCCACCTGCGCGTTCTGCCGGGGGAGCGGGGGCTGCCCACCGGGACAGCACAGTACGGACCGGCTCGCGGACGATGCCGTACTCATCGTCAATGAACTGGTCACCAACGCCGTCGTGCACGCGGGCACCACCGTCGAACTGCTCTGCAGGCTCGAGGAGTCGGCGGAGGGCGAGCCCGCCGCGCTGGTGATCGAGGTCTCCGACCACCACCCGGCCAGGACCGTACGCAGCGAGCCGCAGGGCGACGCGGAACATTCCGGCACCCCCGAGTACGGGCGCGGCCTCCAGCTCGTCGGCGCCCTCGCCGAGCGCTGGGGCATCACCTACCTCGGTGCCCTCAAGGCCGTCTGGGCTCGGCTGCCCGTCGACGGCTGGGACGCCTGCCCGCTTCCCGGCGCCGAACCCGCGCTGCAACGCGGGCTGCGCGCCGCCGAGATCCTCGCCCCCTCGCCCCGGCGCACCGTGCGCGACGATCAGGACTGGATCAGCCGCGGCGCCCTCTCCTTCCTCGCCGAGGCCTCCGATCTGCTTGCCGGACAGCTGGACGAGGACCTGGTCGCGGCGCTCGCCGGACAGCTGCTGGTGCCGCGGCTCGCCGACTGGTGCGCGATCTGGCTGGACGGCGAGGCGGGACGCTCGGGGTGGGGCAAGGGTGGCGGAGCGGGGGCCGCGTCACGGCTGGCCCGGGTCTGGCACACCGACGAGGCCCGTATCGAGCAGCTGCGCGAGGTCCTGGACAAGGAGCCGCCGCTGTTGCCGGACAGCCCGCGCAACGGGCCCGTGCCGATCCCCTGGCCCGGTGAGGGGGAGCCGGGCGCGGGTGAGGGCACGGCGCTGGCCTACCGGCTGGTCGCCGGCGGACGCGGGCTCGGCACCCTGCTGGTCGCACGGCACGGGCTGGCGCGTGTCCCCGACGAAGTGACCGCGCTGATCGAGGACTTCGCGCGGCGGGTCGCCCTGGCGATCAGCGCGGCCCGTCAGTACACCCGGCAGGCCACCATCAGCCGGGTCCTGCAGCGCGGACTGCTGCCCAGCAAGGTCGGCCAGATCCCGGGCGTCGACCGCTTCCTGATCTACGAGCCGAGCGACGACGGCGTCGCGGGCGGTGACTTCTACGACATCTTCCCGGCCGCCGGCACGGCCGGCCGCTGGTGCTTCATGCTCGGCGACGTCCAGGGCAGCGGCCCCGAGGCCGCGGTCGTCACCGGCCTCGCCCGGCCCTGGCTGCGGCTGCTCGCCCGCGAGGGCTACCAGGTCGGCGAGGTGCTCGACCGCCTCAACGGACTGCTTCTCGACGACGCCATGGAGGCGGCGGAGTCGGCCGCGCTGATGGTCGCGGCGGCGGGCGGGCAGGGCGGTCAGGGCGTTCCGGAGGGGCAGCAGGCGCGGTTCCTGTCCCTGCTCTACGGCGAGCTGGTGCCGTCGCCGCGGGCCGGTGGGGGTGTGCGGTGCACCCTGGCGAGCGCCGGGCACCCGCTGCCGCTGCTGCTGCGACCCGACGGCAGGGTCGTGACGGCCGCCGAGTCGCAGGTGCTGCTCGGGGTCGTCGACGATGTGGCGTACCAGAGCCAGACCTTCGACCTGGAGCCCGGCGACACGCTGCTCTGTGTGACGGACGGGGTGACGGAGCGGCGCTCCGGGCCGCGGATGTTCGACGACGGGGACGGGTTGGCGCAGGTGCTGGCGGGGTGCGCGGGCCTGACCGCGCAGGGGGTCGCGGAGCGGATCAAGCAGGCGGTGTACGAGTTCGCCGAGGCGCCGCCGGAGGACGATCTGGCGCTGCTGGTGCTCCAGGCGCAGTGACGGTCCGGACGGTGACGAGGCGCGGGCCGAGCGGCGCGGGGCGGACGGCCCGGCCGAGGTGACCGCTCTGGTGTGGCCGCTCTGGTGTGACCGCTCTGGTGTGGCCCGTCCGGCGTGCCCGGGCCGAGGGCGAAACGGTTCGACGTAGCCGGTCCGAGGTGGCCGGTCCGAGACGAGCGGTCCGAGGTTCCTCGCGAGGTGACGGACAATGGGGGGCATGCCTTCCGTACTGCCCGATGGTGAGCCCATGCCCGAGGACGGGTCGCTGCCCGCATCCTCCCTCCAGGGCGCCGGGGACCGGCCGCTCGCCTTCTATCTGCATGTGCCGTACTGCGCGACGCGCTGTGGCTACTGCGATTTCAACACCTACACGGCGACCGAGCTGCGCGGCTCGGGCGGCGTGCTGGCCTCCCGTGACAACTATGCCGAGATGGTCGCGGAGGAGGTGCGGCTGGCCCGGAAGGTCCTGGGAGACGACCCACGTCCGGTCCGCACGGTCTTTGTCGGGGGAGGTACGCCGACGCTGCTCGCCGCGAGTGATCTTGTACGGATGCTGGACGCGGTCCGCGAGGAGTTCGGGTTCGCGGAGGACGCGGAGATCACGACCGAGGCGAACCCGGAGTCGGTGGACCCGGCGTATCTGGCGGAGCTGCGTTCCGGGGGCTTCAACCGGATCTCGTTCGGGATGCAGAGCGCTCGGCAGCATGTGCTGAAGGTGCTGGACCGTACCCATACGCCGGGCCGGCCCGAGGCGTGCGTCGCGGAGGCGCGGGCGGCCGGGTTCGACCATGTGAACCTCGACCTGATCTACGGCACCCCGGGGGAGAGCGACGACGACTGGCGGGCATCGCTCGCGGCGGCGGTCGGCGCGGGCCCCGACCACATCTCGGCGTACGCGCTGATCGTGGAGGAGGGCACGCAGCTGGCGCGGCGCATTCGCCGGGGCGAGGTCCCGATGACCGACGACGACGTCCACGCGGACCGATATCTGATCGCGGACTCGGTGCTGCGGGAGGCGGGCTTCGACTGGTACGAGGTCTCCAACTGGGCCACGACGGAAGCGGGCCGCTGCCTCCACAACGAGCTCTACTGGCGCGGCGCGGACTGGTGGGGCGCCGGCCCCGGCGCGCACAGCCATGTGGGCGGGGTCCGCTGGTGGAACGTGAAGCACCCCGGCGCGTACGCGGCGGCGCTCGCGGAGGGCCGCTCCCCGGGTGCGGGCCGCGAGCTCCTCTCGGCGGAGGACCGCCGGGTGGAGAGGATCCTGCTGGAGCTCCGGCTCCGGGACGGCTGCGAGCTGGAGCTGCTGCGCCCCCAGGGCCTCGCCGCGGCGCGCCGTGCCCTGTCCGACGAGCTGCTCGAGGAAAGGCCGTACGAGCAGGGGCGCGCGGTCCTGACCCTGCGGGGACGCCTGCTGGCGGATGCCGTGGTGCGGGACCTGGTGGACTGATCACTCTCCGGAGTGAACCCCTGCGGATCGGCGGTGTACCTGCCTAGGCTGGCCCTAGCCTGCTGCTCAAAGAATGCGGCGGATGAGGAGGGCCACGGAGATGACCGCTGTGGATGACCGACCTGTTGCATCGATTGCTGAGATCTTCGAGAACCTCGACGTTCCCGAGGGTTTCAAGGCGGAGCTCCTGCGGGGGGAAATCGTGATGATGGCCGGGCCTGACTGGGTCCACAACATGATCGTTCTGTTCGTCCAGAGGCAGATTCCGCTCGACCGCTGGTACCCGCTCCAGACACAGGACATCGCCATCCCGGGCGAGTCGAGTGAACCGCAGCCGGACCTCGTCGTCTACGAGCACGGGGCCTTCGAGGGCCCCGGCCGGCTCATCCCCGCCCCCGCGGTCACGCTGGTCCTGGAGGTGGTCTCCAAGACCAGCGCCGACCGCGACTACCGGCTCAAGCCGTCGATGTACGCGGCCGGTCAGGTGCCCGCTTATCTGCTCGTGGACCCCTTCGCGGCCACGTGCGTCCTTCACACCGAACCGGTCGGTGCGGGCGACGAGGCCAAGTACCAGGTGGAGCGCACGGTCAAGTTCGGTGACCCCATGCCGGTCGACGTGCTCGATCTGACCCTGGAGACGTCCGGGTTCCGGACCCTTCCGCGTCTCTAGTCCGGTCCGGTCCGGTCTAGTCCGGCGCCGTCACGAAGTCGATCAGCTCCTCGACCCTCCCCAGCAGCTCCGGCTCCAGATCCCGGTAGGAGTGGACCCGGGACAGGATGTGCTGCCAGGCCGCGCCCGTGTTCTCGGGCCAGCCCAGGGCACGGCACACCCCCGTCTTCCAGTCCTGGCCCCGCGGCACCACCGGCCATGCGCGGATCCCCACCGACGACGGCTTCACCGCCTCCCACACGTCGATGTACGGATGGCCCACGACCAGCGCGTGGTCGCCGGCGACCTGGCCCGCGATACGGGACTCCTTCGAGCCGGGAACCAGATGGTCCACCAGCACCCCCAGGCGCGCGTCCGGGCCGGGGGCGAAGTCCGCGACGATCGACGGCAGGTCGTCGATGCCCTCCAGGTACTCCACGACCACACCCTCGATCCGCAGATCGTCTCCCCAGACCCGCTCCACCAGCTCCGCGTCGTGGCGGCCCTCGACATAGATACGGCCGGCGCGCGCCACCCGGGCCCGTGCTCCCGGGACCGCGACCGAGCCGGAGGCCGTACGGGCCGGCCGGACCGACGCAGGAGCTGCCGCCGTGGGGCGGACCAGGGTCACCACCCGGCCCTCCAGCAGGAAGCCGCGCGGGACCAGCGGGAAGACCCGGTGCTTGCCGAAGCGGTCCTCCAGCGTGACCGTCGGGCCCTCCGCCGTCTTCTCCGTACGGATCACCGCACCGCAGAAGCCCGTGCCCACGTCCTCCACGACCAGATCGGGATCGGCCGGGACCTCGGGGGCGGGCTGCGACTTCTTCCAGGGCGGGGTCAAATCCGGGCTGTAGCTGCGCATTTGGCCGACGCTACGATACGCCGAAGCGCGCCGCCAGCACATCCCGCTGCGCGCGTACGAACGCCGCGTCGACCGCGGCTCCGTGCCCGGGGACGTACACCGCGTCCTCGCCCCCCAGGGAGAGCAGCCGGTCGAGCGCCGCCGGCCAGCGGGACGGGATCGCGTCCGGGCCCGCCTGCGGTTCGCCCGACTCCTCCACCAGATCGCCGCAGAAGACGACCTCCGGGCTTCCCGGGCCGCCCGGCACCAGCACCGCCAGATCGTGCCCGGAGTGACCGGGGCCGACATTGGCCAGCAATACCTGGCGCCCGCCCAGCTCCAGCGTCCACTCGCCGCACACCAGATGGTGCGGCACCACCAGCACGTCGATGGCCTCGGCGGCCGCGGACAGAGGGACCCCGTGCCGTACGGCGGTGTCGCGGATCTCCTCCCGTTCCCGTCTCATCAGCGCATCCACGCCCACCGCGCCGTAGACCTCTGCCCCCGAGAACGCCGCGGTGCCCAGCACATGGTCGAAGTGGGGGTGGCTCAGTGCGATATGCGTCACCCGGCGGCCGCCCAGCAGTGCCTGTGCCTGGGCGCGGAGCTCGGCGCCCTCACGGACCGTGGAGCCCGTGTCGTACAGGAGGACGGCGTCCTCACCGGCGATCAATCCGATGGTCGCGTCCCAGATCGGCATGCGGCGACGGCCCACCCCGTCGGCCAACCGCTCCCAGCCGAAGTCTTCCCAACTGACGTCCATACCGCGACGCTATCGGCAACGACCAGCGGCGTCGCGGTAGCGTGATCGGTCGCCCCGGCTGCCCGCCCTTGCTGGGGGAGTACCCCTCGGCCGTACACTGGCCGGGGAGAATGCTGGCACTCGGATCTATCGAGTGCCAGGCAGTCGCCGAGGAACCACAGCTGGAGGTGTGCGCGGTGCTCAGCGAACGCAGACTCGAAGTGCTGCGCGCCATCGTCCAGGACTATGTCGGCACCGAGGAGCCCGTCGGCTCCAAGGCCTTGACCGAGCGGCACAAGCTCGGTGTGTCTCCGGCGACGGTCCGTAACGACATGGCAGTGCTGGAGGAGGAAGGGTTCATCGCCCAGCCTCATACGAGTGCCGGGCGGATCCCCACCGACAAGGGATACCGGCTCTTCGTCGACAAGCTGGCGGGCGTCAAGCCGCTGTCGTCGCCCGAGCGCCGCGCCATCCAGAACTTCCTGGACGGAGCGGTGGACCTGGATGACGTGGTGGGCCGTACGGTACGGCTGCTGGCGCAGCTGACCAGGCAGGTCGCCGTCGTCCAGTACCCCTCGCTGACCCGGTCCACGGTCCGGCACGTGGAGCTTCTCTCCCTCGCGCCCGCCCGTCTGATGCTCGTGCTCATCACGGACACCGGCCGGGTCGAACAGCGCATGATCGACTGCCCCGCGCCCTTCGGCGAGACCTCGCTCGCCGACCTGCGGGCCCGGCTCAACAGCCGGGTCGTCGGCCGCCGCTTCGCGGATGTGCCGCAGCTGGTGCAGGACCTTCCCGACTCCTTCGAGCCGGAGGACCGCGGCACCGTCTCCACGGTGCTCGCGATCCTGCTCGAAACCCTGGTCGAGGAGACCGAGGAGCGGCTGGTGATCGGCGGCACCGCCAATCTGACCCGCTTCGGGCACGACTTCCCGCTGACCATCCGGCCGGTGCTGGAAGCGCTGGAGGAGCATGTGGTGCTTCTCCGGCTGCTCGGCGAAGCCAATGACTCGGGCATGGGCATGACCGTACGTATCGGTCATGAGAATGCCCACGAGGGCCTCAACTCCACTTCCGTGGTCGCCGTCGGCTACGGTTCGGGCGACGAGGCAGTTGCCAAACTCGGCGTGGTCGGACCGACCCGCATGGACTACCCCGGAACGATGGGAGCGGTACGCGCAGTGGCACGTTACGTCGGACAGATCCTGGCGGAGTCCTAAGTGGCCACCGACTACTACGCCGTACTCGGCGTACGCCGCGACGCATCCCAGGACGAGATCAAGAAGGCCTTCCGCCGGCTCGCCCGTGAGCTCCACCCGGATGTGAATCCGGACCCGAAGACGCAGGAGCGCTTCAAGGAGATCAACGCGGCGTACGAGGTGCTGTCGGACCCGCAGAAGAAGCAGGTCTACGACCTCGGCGGCGACCCGCTGTCCCAGGCGGGCGGCGGTGGCGCGGGTGGCTTCGGAGCCGGTGGCTTCGGGAACTTCTCCGACATCATGGATGCCTTCTTCGGGACGGCGTCGCAGCGGGGGCCCAGGTCGCGTACGCGACGGGGCCAGGACGCCATGATCCGTCTGGAGATCGAGCTCAGCGAGGCGGCCTTCGGTACGACGAAGGACATACAGGTCGACACCGCTGTGGTCTGTACGACCTGCAGCGGCGAGGGCGCTGCGCCGGGTACCTCGGCGCAGACCTGCGACATGTGCCGCGGCCGCGGTGAGGTCTCGCAGGTGACGCGGTCCTTCCTGGGCCAGGTCATGACCTCGCGGCCGTGCCCGCAGTGCCAGGGCTTCGGCACGGTCGTGCCGACGCCGTGCCCGGAGTGTGCGGGTGACGGGCGTATCCGCTCGCGCCGCACGCTGACGGTGAAGATCCCGGCGGGCGTCGACAACGGCACGCGGATCCAGCTCGCGGGCGAGGGCGAGGTCGGCCCGGGCGGTGGCCCCGCGGGTGATCTGTACGTCGAGATCCACGAACTGCCGCACCCGGTCTTCCAGCGGCGCGGCGACGATCTGCACTGCACGGTGACGATTCCGATGACGGCGGCGGCGCTGGGCACGAAGTGCCCGCTGGAGACGCTCGACGGCGTGGAGGAGATCGACATCCGCCCGGGCACACAGTCGGGCCAGTCGATCCCGCTGCACGGGCGCGGCATCACGCATCTGCGGGGCGGCGGGCGTGGCGACCTGATCGTGCACGTCGAGGTGACGACGCCGACGAAGATGGACGCGGACCAGGAGCGACTGCTGCGGGATCTGGCGAAGCTGCGGGGCGAGGAGCGGCCGACGGGCCAGTTCCAGCCGGGGCAGCAGGGGCTGTTCTCGCGGCTGAAGGACGCGTTCAACGGCCGGTAGGCGGGAGTACGGGTGGCGGGTGGCGGGCAGGCGCGGGTCCTCCCGCGCCGGGCCCGCCTGACGGCGGCGGCTTGTGACGCGCCCGGGTCGACGCCCGCGCCTGCCTGACGGCGGCTCGCCTCGTCGGCGCCCGCGCCTGGGCCTGCCTGACGGTGGCCTGTGATTCCCACCCGCACTGCCCGTGTTGAGTAGCGGGGCAGGCGCGGGTCCTCCCGCGCCGCGTTGGTGCCCGCGCGCCTGACGGCGGCCTGTGACGTACCCGGGTCGGCGCCCGCGCCTGGGCCTGCCTGACGGTGGCCTGTGATTCCCACCCGCACCGCCCGTGTTGCACAGCGGGCAGGTGCGCGGCCGTGGGTGGTCCGTCCGCCTGGCGGGGGTCGTGCGGTTGTTCTGCCGCGTTGCTCGCCGCCGGCGGCTGCGCCTGGCACGCGGGTGCGTGCCCTCCGCACCGCCCGTGCAGGTCTCCCGGGCTCGGCAGCTCGTCGCCCCGCTGCGCGGAGCGTCCCGTGACCCCCAGCAGCCCCTCACAAAGGGCTGGGGGACCGGGGCTTGCCCCGGATCGGGAAGGGGCGGGCGAAGGGGCGAGCAGGGGAAGAGCACCCCCGAGCCGCACCCGGAACTCCCGATTCGGGCGGTCCGTGAGAGGCATGGCACCATGCCTGCATGTCCTCCGCACTGACCGATCTCTGCCGTCTTCCGATCGTGCAGGCCCCCATGGCGGGCGGCGCCTCCTGTCCCCAGCTGGCCGCGGCCGTTTCCGACGCCGGTGGTCTCGGCTTCCTCGCCGCCGGGTACAAGACCGCGGACGGCATGTACCAGGAGGTCAAACAGGTCCGCGGGCTCACCTCCCGCCCCTTCGGCATCAATCTCTTCATGCCGCAGCCCGGCACCGCCGACCCCGCCGCCGTCGGTGTCTACCGGCAGCAGCTCGCCGGTGAGGCCGCCTGGTACGAGACCCCCCTCGGCGACCCCGATTCCGGACGCGACGACGGATACGAGGCCAAGCTCGCCATCCTTCTCGACGACCCCGTTCCGGCCGTCTCGTTCACCTTCGGCTGCCCGACGCGCGAGGTGCTCGACTCCTTCGCCAAGGCCGGCACCTTCACCGTCGTGACGGTCACCACGCCCGAAGAGGCGCTGGACGCGCAGTGGGCAGGTGCCGACGCCGTGTGCGTGCAGGGCATCGAGGCCGGCGGACACCAGGGCACCCACCGCGACGACCCCGCCACCGACGGGGCCGGAATCGGGCTTCTCTCGCTCGTCGGGCTGGTCCGCGAGACCGTACAGCTGCCGGTCATCGCCGCCGGCGGCCTGATGCGCGGCGGCCAGATCGCCGCCGTGCTGGCGGCAGGCGCGAGCGCGGCGCAGCTCGGGACCGCCTTCCTGGTCTGCCCGGAGTCCGGCGCCAACGTGCTGCACAAGCAGGCCATGACCAACCCGCTGTTCGTACGCACCGAACTCACCCGTGCCTTCTCCGGCCGCCCCGCCCGTGGCCTCGTCAACCGCTTCATGCGGGAGCACGGCCCGTACGCCCCCGTCGCCTACCCCGAGGTGCACCATCTGACGAGTGGCCTGCGCAAGGCCGCCGCAAAGGCGGGCGACGCCCAGGGCATGGCGCTCTGGGCAGGCCAGGGACACCGGATGGCGCGCGAGCTGCCCGCAGGTCGGCTTGTCGAGGTCCTCGCCGCCGAAACGGACTCCGCGCGAGCCGCCCTGGCTCTGGGCGGCGGCGCCCGATGACCGCGCCCGTATTCGTTGTCGAGTCCCTCGAGGGCGTCGGACCCGGTTCGATCCTCACCCTGGACGGGCCCGAGGGACGGCACGCCGTCTCCGTACGCAGGCTCCAGTCCGGCGAGCGCATCGTGCTCACGGACGGCCAGGGGCGCGGGGCAGCCGGTGTCGTCGTGCGGGTCGTGGGCAAGGACCAGCTGATCGTCGAGCCGTTCGAGTTTCCGACGGAGCCCGAACCCAGGCCCCGTATCACCGTCGTTCAGGCACTCCCCAAGGGCGACCGCGGCGAACTCGCCGTCGAGACCATGACGGAGACCGGCGTGGACGCGATCGTGCCCTGGGCCGCCGCGCGCTGCATCACGCAGTGGCGGGGCGACCGGGGAGCGAAGGCCCTGGCCAAGTGGCGGGCCACGGCGCGTGAGGCGGGCAAGCAGTCGCGCAGGCTCCGCTTCCCCGAGGTCGCGGACGCCGCAACGACCAAGCAGGTCGCGGCACTTCTCGCCGAAGCGGACTTCGCCGCGGTGCTGCACGAGGAGGGCGCCGAGCCGCTGGCCACCGCCGGGCTTCCCGCCGAAGGTTCGATCGTGCTGGTCGTCGGGCCCGAAGGGGGCGTGTCTCCCGAGGAGTTGGCGGCCTTCGCCGAAGCGGGCGCGAAGCCCTACCGGCTGGGCGGCAGCGTGCTGCGTACGTCGACGGCGGGCACCGCCGCCACGGCGCTCCTGCTGGGACGCACCGGCCGCTGGTCCTAGGGCTTCCTGCCGCCTGCCGAGGCTGGTCGTCAGCAGTGAACAGCCGGCAGACCGAGTGGCCGCTCGGCGGACGGTACGCGGGACCGTCCCCAGGAGGGCGCCCGGCGGTCGGTGTCGACGCCACGGCTACCGGACGGCCCCGGGCGCGAGGCCGAGGCCGGTGAACGCGGCTGTGCCTGCGGCGGCATGCTCGCCCCCGGCGAGCAGCAGCGTGCGCGCCGACTGGTAGCGGCAGCCGGCCGCACCGAACGCGTCCGCGGCGGCGAGCAGCCGCGGCAGATCGCCGTCGAGCAGCGCCTCCGCCCGGTGCACCTGGGCGGTGGCAACCGGGTTGCCGGCGACCATGACCCGGGCGGCATCGACCCGGTCCCGGGCGTCCGGGTGCCCGGCGAGCACCGCCGCCTCCGCCCTGAGCGCCACATACCAGTGCAGCCAGATCCAGCTGACCCACTTCCACACCTGATCCGGCTCCGGAGCGACCCGCTCCAGCGCCGCGCTCGCGTCCCCGTGATGGAGCAGGACCATGGCGTCGAGGACCGCACCATAGCCGTAGCGGTGCTCCGGTGTGGTGCCCGCCCGGTCGACGACCGCGAGCCAGGTTGCCCGGGCGTCGTGGTCGCCGCGCAAGCCGTGGATCATCGCGATCGACGCGGCGGCCGGGCCGAGAGAGAACGACCGTTGCCGGCTGCTCTGCTCCCACGCATCGAGGAATCTCACGCTGCCCGTGAGTACCTCGTCGACATTGCCGGCGAAGGCATCCGCGACCAGGAGCCAGGACATGGAGTAGTGGCCCACCTCGGCCAGCAGCGGCTGGTCGGCGAGCTGCCTGCCCCACCGGCGGGCTTCCGGCAGCTCACCCACGCCGAGGGCGGTTCCGGCGGCCATGGCGAGGGCGTCCATCAGCTCGTGCGTACTGGCCGGGGTACGCGGTGCCGAGGCCAGGATGTCAATCCGGCGCCGGGCGGCAGCTGCGGCGGCGAAGGCCTCACCGGACCAGCTCCGGGCGCCGGAGAGCGCGTCGAGGGCGGCCGACTCGGCCACCGGGTCGCCCGCGCGCCGGGCGAGCTCGACTGCCTGTTGGGCGCGCGCGACCGTCTCCTCCACGGTGTTGTCCGTGGCTCCCTGGACCGCGCCGAACGCGTCCGCGACCACCGCCGCCTCGGCCAGCGCGACAGCCGCCTCGGCGGCCGGGTCGTCATCGCCGGCCAGCTCCCGCGCTGCCGCGAGCATGGCGGTCACCTCGTCCACCGGGGGAATCTGCGTGAACTCACTGGAGAAGCGGTACGCGATGGTGGCGGCGGCCGCCAGGTCGCGGCCGGCACCGGCAAGGTCCCCGGCCCGGCGTGCGGCCTCCCCGGCGGCACGGTGCAGGCGGAACATGTCGTCACCGAGCCTGCGGCACCCGGCCACCCCGGCGGCCTGCCGCAGCGCCGCGGCACCGGCGGCGTCGACAGCGAGCACGGCCGCCTGCTCGTACCGCTGTTGGGCCTCGCCGAGCAGGTTGCGGGTGAAGGTCAGCTCGGCCATGCACAGGGCGAGACGGTAGGCGTCCACGCGCTGCTCCGGCCGGCCGGCGGCCCAGGTGAGGGCGGACCGGAGATCCTCTGCCAGCGCGTCGAACCGGGCGCGCCAGTCCGCGCCGCCGGCTCCCGCGAGGGCGGTCGCGCCGGCCGAGCACCAACCGACATGGCGAGATCGGACGTTCAGCAGCTCGCCGGCGTCGGCGAGCCGCTCCGTCCCGTACTGACGGATGGTCTCCAGCGCCTGGTACCGGGTGCCGGCCGCGGACGGTGTCACGGCGAGCAGGCTCTGCTCGGCCAGCCTGCCGAGCCCGTTGGCAACCGCGGCCGGATCCAGCGGGGCGAACCCGGCCACCTCGGCGGCCGCCTCGGCGGTGAACGGCACGACGAAAACCGACACCCGCCGCAGCAGCGCCCGGTCCTGCGGGTCCAGCAGGTCATGGCTCCAGTCCAGCACCGCCCGCACCGACCGGTGCCTGTCGTCGGCGCGGGGTCCGCCGGCGAGGATCCGCAGTTGGTCGGAGAGGCCGGCCGTGAGGCCGTCCAGCCCGAGCGTGGGGCACCGCGCCGCCGCCAGCTCGATCGCCAGCGCCATGCCGTCGAGGCGTTCGCAGACGGCCGCGACCTGGTCGCGTACCGCCGGATCCGGCGGCCGGCCGACCGCCGCCGCCCGATCCATGAACAGGGTCACGGCCTCCGACTCGCCGCCGCCGACCCGCGACAGCGGCGGGACCGGGAAGACCCATTCGAACGGCACCATCATCCGGGCCCGGCTGGTCGTGAGCACCCGCAACTGCGGGCAGGCCGCCAGTAGTCGTTCCAGGAACGGCGCCACCCCGTCGCGTACCTGCTCGCAGTTGTCCAGCACCAGCAGCGCCTGACGATCCGCCAGTGCGGCCAGCACCGACTCGTCGATGCCGCGCCCGGGTTGCTCGCCCACACCCACGGCCGCCGCGACCGCCGCCCCTACCCGCCCCGGATCGGTGATCGGGACCAGGTCGACGAACCACACTCCGTCGGCGAAGTCGCCGGCCAGCTCCGCTGCCACCGCCAGCGCGAGCCGCGTCTTTCCCACCCCACCCGGACCGACCGCGGTCACCTGGCGATGTGCCTTCACCGCCTCGGCCAACTTCCCGCGCTCCCGCACCCGGCCGATGAACGCCGTCAGCGGTGCCGGGAGGCCGGGCGCCGAGGGCGACCGCTCGGCGCGAGCCGGCTCGGCCGCGCGCCGGGAGAGCGCCCGTCGATCCGGCACCTCCAGCTTGCGCAGCAACGAGGAGACGTGCGACTCGACCGTGCGTACGGAGATGAACAGCTGCGCGGCGATCTCCGCGTTGCTGAGGTACTCCCCGAGCAGCGCGAGCACTTCGGCTTCTCGAGCCGAGACCACTGGATTGGACACCGACTCATTATCCGTGGTGCTTTCCGTGGTCAGCACGGAGGTGGGCCACCCCTCGGCCGGGAGAGGCTGTGACCACAGAGAACGAGCCAGACACGACCGGGTCGACCGTGACCCACAACCACAGGAGTGACCATGACCGGTTCTTCCACCCAGGGAATCAAGACCGTGCTGCATCCCGTGTCCGACCTGGCGAAGGCCAAGGCCGTGTACGCCGCTCTGCTCGGCGTCCCGCCGCAGACCGACTCGCCCTACTACGTCGGCTTCGAGGCCGAGGGCCAGTCCATCGGACTGCTGCCGGGCGGTGGACCGCAGGGTCTGACCTCGCCGCTGGCGCACTGGCACGTGACGGACATCGAGGCGAAGCTGGCCGAGGTGACCGCCGCGGGCGCCGCCGTGAAGGAGCCCGTGCACGACGTCGGGGGCGGCCGCCTGGTGGCCACTGTCATCGACCCCGATGGCAACCTTCTCGGGCTGCTTCAGGACCGATGAATTCCGAACCCCGCTCCCGCGATCGGCGCCGTCGCGACACCGAGCACCGGCTCACCCACGACATCGACGTCTGGGTGGCCAGTGCCTCGGCGGACGGCGTACCGCATCTGGTGCCGCTGTCCTTCGACTGGGACGGCGAGGCGCTGCTGGTGGCCACCCCGACGGACAGCCCGACCGGCAGGAACATGGCCGCTACCCGGGCCACTCGGCTGGGGCTGGGCCACACCCGCGACGTGTCCATGATCGAGGGCGAGGTCGAGGTCCTCGAGATCGACGCACTGCCGCAGGAGCGGGGTGACCGGTTCGCCGCGCGCACCGGCTTCGACCCGCGCGCCCTGGCCACGCCGTACCGCTGGTTCCGTATCACCCCGCGCCGCGTCCAGGCTTGGCGCGAGGAGAACGAGCTGCCCGACCGCGCGCTGCTGCGCGACGGCCGCTGGCTGGTCTGACATCCCGGCCGGGCACCAGCGGCTCCCCGAGCCGAAGCCACCCCACTGATCACGCTCGGGATGGCAGGAACGCAGGTGCGTCACCGGCTTGTCCGGCGGTCACGGTGATCGCCGGCGGCCGGGCGCGGGAGTCGCCGGCCAGGCGGACCTCGGTGCTCGGGCCGCCTCGGGACCGCCCGAGGGCGAGCGCCCACCGCAGCAGGCGCGCGTGCGCGGTTTTCCGGAACGGGCCGAGCACGTCCGGAAGGTCCCGCCAGAGACAGGCCTGAGAGACAGGCCGTGAGAGCCAGGCCCTAGGCGCAGATCGCGTCGAACAGCGGCCAGCCGTCCAGCTCCACCGTCTCGTTGGCGGCCGGCAGGATCCCGCGCGCCTCGGCCTCGTCGACGAAGCGGCGTACGACGCCCGGCTTGTGGAGGTTGAGCCAGTGGTCCCGGTCGTCGGCCACCCCGCCCGACGGGATGTACGCGCCGGGGGTGAACCGGCCGGGCCCTGCCTGGAAGACGAGCCGCAGCCGTGCCTGTGTGCCCTCGCGCAGCAGCGAGAGCACTTCGGCGCAGTGTTCGCCGGTCTGGTCGTGGTGCCGGTGCCGTACCGACCACAGGTGGACAGTGTCGCCGACAACGAGGCGCCTGACTCTTCGGGTGGCTCCCATGCCGTCAGCGTACGTTTTCCGGTCCGCTTCCGGCCGCCGGTTTTCCGGCGAGTGGCCGCAAGCGGTCTACCGCAGTCGTGAGTACGGTGGGAGGCTGCCACTCATGGGGGCCATGAGACAAGCACTCCACCGGCGGACCCTGGCCGCGATCGGCGCCGCCGGTGCGGCAGTTGTGGGTGTGGCGGCGTGCGAGCCGTCGGCGGCCGACGGGGTGAGCGCCGTCGCCGTCGCGATCACCACCGACAAGACGGCGACCAGCACGCTCGAACGCCTGGACTTCGATGTGCGCTGGCTCAGCTGTACGGCGACGCTCAAAGTCGGAGCCAAGGCGTCCAAGTCCGCGTCCGGGACCGGATCGTCCGGGACAGGATCGTCCGGGACCGGATCCACGTCGCCCTCCGGCCGCAGCGTGGCCACCGTCGACTGCCAGGGCGAGACCGGATCCGGTCAGGAGATCACGCTCACCGGCAACGTGACCGAGGAGCGCTCCGGGAGATGCGTACGCGGCGACCTGATTGCCAAGATCGACGGCAAAGTCGTCTTCCGGGCCAGTGTGCTCGGCAACTGCGCCGCCGAACCGACGCACACGTCGACGCACACCTCGACGCGGACTCCCCCGTATACCCCGCCCGTCACCCACCGGCCGCCCACCGCGCCGCCCGGGCCCACCACGACCGTGACCGTTACCGTCACCGCGACAACCGATCCCGGCCACAAGTGATCGAAACTGCTGACCGTGCCGCGTCCACATGCCTAGGGTGATCGTGTGACGCACCCTGCCTACCTCCGGTATCCGCATCTCCACGGCGAGTTGATCGCCTTCACCGCAGAGGACGACGTCTGGGTCGCGCCGCTCGACGGCGGCCGGGCGTGGCGCGTGAGTGCCGACAACGTTCCGGTGAACCACCCCAGGATCTCGCCCGACGGCGCGCACATCGCCTGGTCCTCGCTCCGCGACGGCGCCCCCGAGGTGCATGTCGCGCCCGTCGAGGGCGGCCCCTCGGACCGTCTGACGTACTGGGGGAGCGGGAGGACCTCCGTACGGGGCTGGACCCCGGACGGCGAGGTCCTCGCCATCAGTACGTACGGCCAGGCCTCGCTGCGCCGAAGCTGGGCACGGGCCGTGCCGCTCGACGGCGGACCCGCCACCGTCCTGCCGTACGGGCCCGTCGGCGATGTGGCGTACGGGCCGCACATCCTGCTGCTCTCGGTCACCATGGGGCGCGAGGCCGCCGCCTGGAAGCGCTACCGGGGCGGCACGGCAGGCAAGTTGTGGATCGACCGGGCGGGCGAGGGCGAGTTCGTCCGCGTCCACGAGGAGCTCGACGGGAACATCGAGTATCCGCTGTGGGTGGGGGACAGGATGGCGTTCCTCTCCGACCACGAAGGCGTCGGGGCCGTCTACTCCTCGCTGCCCGACGGAGCGGATCTGCGCCGCCACACCGGCCTGGACGGTTTCTACGCCCGCCATGCCGCCACCGACGGGACCCGCGTCGCCTACGCCTCGGCCGGTGAACTCTGGCTGCTGGACGACCTCGACGCGGCCGAGCCCCGCCGCCTCGACATCCGCCTCGGCGGCCAGCGCACCGATCTGCGGCCCCGCCCCGTCACGGCCGCCCGCCACCTCGGCACCGCCGCGCCCGATCACACCGGACGCGGCAGCGCCGTCGAGATCCGCGGCGGCATCCACTGGGTCACCCACCGCGAGGGTCCCGCGCGCTCGCTCGCCGCGCAGCCGGGCGTACGGGCCAGGCTGCCCCGCACCTTCCGCGTCGAGGGCGAGGAACATGTCGTCTGGGTCACCGACGCCGAGGGCGACGACGCCCTCGAATTCGCCCCGGCCACCGGGGCGACGCCCGGCGCCGCACCGCGCAGGCTCGCTGCGGGCCGGCTCGGCCGCGTACTGAGCCTCGCCGTCGCCCCCGACGGGAGCCGGGCCGCCGTCGCCTCGCACGACGGCCGGGTGCTGCTCGTCGAGCGGGAGTCGGGCGAGGTGCGCGAGGTCGACCGCAGCGAGCACGGCGAGGCCAACGGGCTTGTCTTCTCGCCCGACTCGGGCTGGCTCGCCTGGTCGCACCCCGGGCCGTCGCCGCTGCGTCACCTCAAGCTCGCCAACACCGCTGATCTGTCGGTGGCCGAGGCCACCCCGCTGCGCTTCGCGGACTTCCAGCCCGCCTTCACGCTGGACGGGAAGCACCTTGCCTTCCTTTCCGAGCGCGCCTTCGACCCGGTCTACGACACGCATGTCTTCGACCTCGCCTTCGTCGGCGGCTGCCGCCCGCACCTGATCACGCTCGCCGCGACGACGCCCTCGCCCTTCGGGCCGCAGCGTCACGGGCGGGCCTTCGAGGCCGACAAGGACAATCAGCAGGACGGCGAGGAGAGCAGCGTCCCCGTCACCCGCATCGACCTCGACGGTCTCGCCGACCGCATAGTTCCGTTCCCGGTCGAGGCCGCCCGCTACTCCACGCTGCGCGCCGCCAAGGACGGGCTGCTGTGGCTGCGCCACCCGCTGCACGGCGTCCTCGGCGCGACCCGTGCCACGCCCGACGACCCGGGGCCCAAATCCGCGCTGGAGCGGTACGACCTGGTCCAGCAGAGCATCGAGGAACTGTCCGCGGACGCGGGCCACTTCGGGGTCAGCGGCGACGGCAAGCGGGTGCTGCTGTACACCGACGGCAAACTCAAGGTCGTACCGAGCGACCGCAGGGCATCGCGCGACGAGGACAGCGACACCAACATCACGGTGGACCTCACACGGGTACGCAGCCGTGTCGATCCGGCCGCCGAGTGGCGGCAGATGTACGACGAGGCCGGACGGCTGATGCGCGACAACTTCTGGCGTGCCGACCTCGGTGGCGTCGACTGGGACGGCGTTCTGGACCGCTACCGCCCGGTGCTCTCGCGGGTGGCCACGCACGACGATCTGATGGACCTCCTGTGGGAGGTCCAGGGCGAGCTCGGCACCTCGCACGCCTATGTCACGCCCCGGGGCGGGTACGGGAACAGCTCGACCCGGCAGGGGCTGCTGGGCGCCGACATCTCCCGCTCGGCGGAGGGCAGTTGGCGCATCGACCGCGTCCTGCCGTCCGAGACGTCCGACCCGAACGCCCACTCACCGCTGGCCGCGCCGGGCGTCGCGGTGCGCCCGGGGGACGCGATCCTCGCGGTGGACGGCCGGCCGGTGGACGAGGTCGCGGGTCCCGGGCCGCTGCTGGTCGGCGCGGCCGGCCAGCCCGTCGAGCTGACCATCTCCCCGGCGGGCGGGGGCGATCCGCGGCACGCCGTCGTCGTACCGCTGGCCGACGAGGAGCCACTGCGGTACCACGCGTGGGTCGCCGGCCGGCGCGCGTACGTCCATCAGCAGTCCGGGGGCCGGCTGGGCTATCTGCACGTGCCCGACATGCAGGCGCCGGGCTGGGCCCAGATCCACCGCGACCTGCGGGTCGAGGTGGCCCGCGAGGGTCTGGTGGTGGACGTACGGGAGAACCGCGGCGGCCACACCTCGCAGCTCGTCGTCGAGAAACTGGCGCGCCGCATCGTGGGCTGGGACCTGCCGCGCGGCATGCAGCCGTTCAGCTATCCGCAGGACGCGCCGCGCGGCCCGGTCGTCGCGGTGGCGAACGAGTTCTCGGGCTCGGACGGCGACATCGTGAACGCGGCGATCAAGGCGCTGGGGATCGGTCCGGTGGTGGGGACACGGACGTGGGGCGGCGTTGTCGGCATCGACAGCCGGTACTCCCTGGTCGACGGCACGCTGGTGACCCAGCCCAAGTGGGCGATCTGGCTGGAGGGTTACGAGTGGGGCGTGGAGAACCACGGCGTGGACCCGGACGTGGAGGTGGTGATGGCCCCCCAGGACCATGCGGCGGGCCGGGACCCGCAGCTCGACGAGGCGATCCGGATGGCACTGGCGGTGCTCGCCGAGAACCCGGCGAAGACGCCACCGGAACTGCGGTAGGCCTGCGCGGGGTGTGGCCGCGGCCGAGGGCCGGCCGCGGCCGGCGGGCGGCTGCCCGTGGGCGGCGTTGTGGCTGTCCGCCGCGGCGATGGGCAGGGGCGCCCGGCTCCGGGTGGTGTGGCCGATACGATGACGGACGTACTGGCCACACGCGAGGAGGACCCCGGCATGGCGGGAGAACCGCAGGCTGACTGCCTGTTCTGCAAGATCGTCGCGGGGGAGGTGCCGGCCACCGTCGTACGGGAGACGGAGACCATCGTCGCCTTCCGCGACATCAACCCCCAGGCGCCGACCCACGTTCTGGTCATCCCCAAGGCGCACTACCCGGACGCCGTCTCCCTCGCCGCCGCGGAGCCGCAGCTCACCGCCGATCTGCTGCGTGAGGCGGGCGAGGTCGCCGCCCAGGAGAAGGCCGTCGAGGCCGGGTACCGCATCGTCTTCAACACCGGCGCGGGCGCCGGACAGACCGTGTTCCACGCCCACGCACATCTGCTGGCCGGCCGCGGCCTCGCCTGGCCTCCTGGATAAAGCGCCTTGTCCGTACGTGAATTGGTCGTGCTCGGCACCGCCAGCCAGGTCCCGACCCGGCACCGCAACCACAACGGCTATCTGCTGCGCTGGGACGGCGAGGGCATCCTCTTCGATCCCGGCGAGGGCACCCAGCGCCAGATGCTGCGGGCCGGTGTGGCCGCGCACGACATCAACCGCATCTGCGTCACGCACTTCCACGGCGACCACTCGCTCGGTCTCGCCGGGGTGATCCAGCGGATCAACCTCGACCGGGTGCCGCACGAGGTGTCCGCCCACTACCCGGCGAGCGGGCAGCACTTCTTCGACCGGCTGCGGTACGCGACGGCGTACCGCGAGTCGGTGCGGCTCACCCAGACGCCGGTCGCCGCCGACGGGGTGCTGGCCGAGTCCCCCTCGTACGCCCTCGAAGCCCACCGGCTCTCGCACCCCGTCGAGTCGTACGGCTACCGGATCGTCGAGCCCGACGGCCGCCGGATGCTCCCCGGGAAGCTGGCCGCGCACGGGATCAAGGGACCCGACGTGGGCCGGCTGCAGCGCGAGGGATCGCTCGGCGGGGTGACTCTGGACGACGTCAGCGAGGCCCGCCGCGGCCAGCGGTTCGCCTTTGTGATGGACACCCGGCTCTGCGAGGGCGTGTACGCGCTCGCGGAGGGCTGCGACATGCTCGTCATCGAGTCGACGTTCCTCGACGAGGACGAACAACTGGCCGTGGAACACGGGCACTTGACCGCAGGACAAGCGGCGCGAGTGGCGCGGGACGCGGGCGTACGGCACCTTGTCCTGACGCACTTCTCGCAGCGCTACAGCGACGCGGACGACTTCGAGCGCCAGGCACGCGCGGCCGGGTTCGAGGGCGAGCTGAGCGTTGCCCAGGACCTGTGGCGCATCGCCGTACCCAAACGGATCTGACACCCGTACCCGCCTAATATGGGGCAATGCCCCTCCCCAAAGCCGAACTGCACCTTCATATCGAAGGCACTCTCGAACCCGAGCTCGCCTTCGCGCTCGCCGCGCGCAACAGCGTCCTGCTGCCCTACAAGGACGCCGAGGAGCTGCGCCGCGCGTACCTCTTCGAGGATCTCCAGTCCTTCCTCCATCTGTACTACGGGCTGATGGCCGTGCTGAACACCGAGGACGACTTCACCGACCTCGCCGACGCCTATCTCGCGCGCGCCGCCGGGCAGGGCGTACGCCACGCGGAGATCTTCTTCGACCCGCAGGCGCACACCGCCCGCGGCGTCGCGCTCGGCACCGTCATCGAGGGCCTGGCTCGCGCGCTGGACCGCAGCGAGGAGCGGCACGGCGTCTCCACCCGGCTGATCATGTGCTTCCTGCGCGATCAGTCCGCCCAGTCCGCGATGGAGACGCTGGAGGCGGCGAAGCCGTATCTGGGCCGGATCGCGGCGGTGGGTCTGGACTCGGCGGAGGTGGGGAATCCGCCGTCGAAGTTCCGCGAGGTGTACGAGGCGGCGGCCGCGCTCGGGCTGCGCAGGGTGGCGCACGCGGGCGAGGAGGGCCCGCCCGCCTACATCCGTGAGGCCCTGGACATCCTCGGTGTCGAGCGCATCGACCACGGGCTGCGCTGCATGGAGGAGCCGGAGCTGGTCGAGCGGCTGGTGCGGGAGCGGATTCCGCTGACGCTCTGCCCGTTGTCGAACGTACGGCTGCGGGCCGTCGACACCCTGGAGGAGCACCCGCTGCGGCGGATGATGGACGCGGGGCTGCTGTGCACGGTCAACTCCGACGACCCCGCGTACTTCGGCGGCTATGTGGGTGACACCTTCCACGCGGTGCACGAGGCGCTGGGGCTCGACGACGAGCGGCTGCGCGAGCTCGCCCGCAACTCCTTCCTGGCGTCGTTCCTCGAGGACGACGAGGAGCGGCGGGCGCGTCTGATCGCCGAGGTCGAGGCGTACGACTTCGAACGGCCCGAGTAGCCGGCCCGGTCGGCGGCCGGCTGCGGCCGGCGCGGGTGTTGACGTCCACTGTTCGCGTATCTCATCTCCCTTCTCATCCATGTGTGTGTCTGTAATGTCGCTTGTATGGGGTTATGTGGGGATGTGCGGGGAGGCGGAGTCGCGGCATGACCGAGGACCTGGACAGGAACCTCGCGATCACCGGGGTGCGGCTCACGCCCGTCCTCATCAGCGATCCGCCGCTGCTCAATGTGCAGGGCGTGCACCAGCCGTACACCCCGCGCCTGGTCGTGGAGATCGACACGGCCGGCGGCGTCACCGGCATCGGTGAGACGTACGGCGACACCACGTACCTGGAGCTGGCCCGGCCGTACGCCGCGCTGCTGCCCGGACACTCCGTCGCCGACCTCAACGGCCTGTTCACCCTTGCCAACCAGTTCGGCGTCACCGACGAGTGTGTCGAGGACGCCATCGACGTCGGCGGGCTGCGCGGCGTCCGGACCGCCGACAAGCTGAGGCTCTCCATCGTCTCGGCCTTCGAGGTCGCCTGCCTGGACGCCCTCGGCAAGGCGTACGGACAGCCGGTGCACGCCCTCCTCGGCGGCAAGGTCCGCGACACCGTCGAGTACAGCGCGTATCTCTTCTACCGCTGGGCGGAGCACCCCGGGGGCGGCGAGCGGGACGACTGGGGCGCGGCCGTCGATCCGGCCGGGATCGTCGAGCAGGCGCGCCGCTTCGTACGCGACCACGGCTTCCGTTCCTTCAAGCTCAAGGGCGGCGTCTTCCCGCCCGAGCGGGAGATCGCCGCGGTCAGGGCACTTGCCGAGGCCTTCCCGGGGCACCCGCTGCGGCTCGACCCCAACGGCGGCTGGACCGCAACGACTTCACTGCGGGTCGCGGAGGAACTGAAGGGCGTACTCGAGTACCTGGAGGATCCGGCGCCCGGCACCCCCGCCATGGCCGAGGTCTCGGCCGGGACCGATGTCCCGCTCGCCACCAACATGTGTGTGACGACCTTCGCGGAGATCCGCGAGGCCTTCATGAAGGACGCGGTCCAGGTTGTCCTCTCCGACCACCACTACTGGGGCGGTTTGCGCAATACGCGCGAACTGGCAGCGATCTGCCGGACGTTCGGGGTCGGCCTGTCCATGCACTCCAACACCCACATGGGCGTCAGCCTCGCCGCGATGACCCACGTCGCCGCGACCGTTCCCAACCTGGACTACGCCTGCGACAGCCACTACCCCTGGCAGAGGGACGACGTGATCACCGCGCGCCATGTCTTCCGGGACGGCCGGCTGACGGTCTCCGACGCCCCTGGCCTCGGTGTCGCACTCGACCGGGAGGCCCTCGGCCGTCTCCACCGGCGCTGGCTCGACGACGACGGCACGATGCGCGACCGCGACGACGCCGCCGCCATGCGCAGGGCGAAGGGCTACGAGGACTGGACGACTCCCGCCCTCCCGCGCTGGTAGCGGCTGCCGGGCCCACCGGACCAGGCACGCGAGTGCGCATCCACTGCCCCCTCCTGCTCCATCAGGCACACTGTCCTGATCCGCACCACGTACGGGGAGCGCACGGTGAGCACTCGGCACGGAGAGCATCCGGAACACACGGCCGGCCTGGACCCGCTGGCGGCACTGCGGACCTCCGACGATCCGCCCTGCGACGTCTTCCTCACCGGCAACGTCTTCCTCGACATCATCTTCACCGGCCTCGACTCCGCCCCCGTGCGGGGCACCGAGACCTGGGCCCGGGGCATGGGATCCAGCCCCGGCGGCGTCGCCAACATGGCCACCGCCCTCGCCAGGCTCGGCCTGCGCACCTCCCTCGCGGCGGCCTTCGGCGACGACCACTACGGCGAGTACTGCTGGGACGCCCTCGAACAGGGCGAGGGCATCGACCTGTCGCTGTCCCGCACCGTGCCCGGCTGGCACTCGTCCGTCACCGTCTCGATGGCGTACGAGGGCGAGCGCACGATGGTCTCCCACGGACACGAGGCGCCGCCGACCGAGCACGGCCTCCTGTGCCCGGCGCGTACCCGGGCCGCGATCGCCTCCCTCACCCCCGGCCGCGCCGAGTGGATCACCCAGGCCGCCCGCAACGGCACGCGCATCTTCGCCGATGTCGGCTGGGACGAGACGGGCCGCTGGGACCCCGCCGACCTCGCCGATCTGGAGCACTGCGAGGCCTTCCTGCCGAACGCCGAGGAGGCGATGCGCTACACCCGCACCGACTGCCCGCGTGCCGCCGCCCACGCCCTGACCGAGAAGGTCCCGCTCGCCGTGGTCACCCTGGGCGCGGAGGGCGCGTACGCCGTGGACGGTTCGACCGGCGAGAGCGCCCAGGTCCCGGCGATCGCGGTGGAGGCGCTCGACCCGACCGGCGCCGGGGACGTGTTCGTGGCCGGCTTTGTCACCGGCACGCTCGCCGGCTGGCCGCTCGAGGACCGCCTGGCTCTCGCGGGCCTGACCGCGGCGCTCTCGGTGCAGGAGTTCGGCGGCTCGCTCTCGGCGCCGGGCTGGTCGGAGATCGCGGCCTGGTGGCAGTACGTCCAGGGCTGCGACGACCAGGACCCGGCGGCCCTGCGCCGGTACGCCTTCCTGGAGGCGGTGCTGCCCGCGCCGAGCAGGCCGTGGCCACTGCGCAGGGCCGTACCGACGATCGGCTTCGGCCGCTCGGTCTGAGGCCCGCCCCGCGGCACGGCGGGCCTCCCCGGGGGCGGCCCCGGACGACGCCCCGGACGTTCCCGGCGGGCGCCCAGGACGAGCCCCGGCGGGCGCCCGGAAGGCCCGGGCAGAGCCCCGACAGAGCCCCGTCGGGGCCCCGGGCCGAGCTCCGCCGGAAAAAGCCCTCGGTCTTGTCAGTGTCAGGTCGTACGCTTGGTGTCCCAGAGGTTGTCGAGCAGCGAGAACCCTGCAACGGGAGGTATGTGCAGGCCACAGAGCCGGCCCATGACTCAGACACCCACAGCCCAGACCCCCGCGCCGGGGCAGGCACGAGCCCACTTCACCGTCCCCGCCAAGCATCCGATGGTGACGGTCCTGGGTTCGGGTGACGCCCTGCTGCGCGTGATCGAGAAGGCCTTCCCGGCAGCCGACATACATGTCCGGGGCAATCAGGTGAGCGCGGTCGGAGACGCGGTGGAAGTCGCTCTGATCCAGCGCCTGTTCGACGAGATGATGCTCGTGCTCCGCACCGGGCAGCCGATGACGGAGGACGCAGTGGAACGCTCGATCGCCATGCTCAGGGCGAGCGACAACGGCCAGGCCGAGGGCGGGAGCGAGACCCCGGCCGAGGTGCTCACCCAGAACATCCTCTCCAGCCGCGGCCGGACGATTCGCCCCAAGACCCTCAACCAGAAGCGGTACGTCGACGCGATCGACAAGCACACGATCGTCTTCGGCATCGGCCCCGCCGGTACCGGCAAGACGTATCTGGCCATGGCCAAGGCGGTGCAGGCCCTGCAGTCCAAGCAGGTCAACCGCATCATCCTGACCCGGCCCGCGGTGGAGGCGGGCGAGCGGCTCGGCTTCCTGCCCGGCACCCTCTACGAGAAGATCGACCCGTATCTGCGGCCGCTGTACGACGCGCTGCACGACATGCTCGACCCCGACTCGATCCCGCGGCTGATGGCGGCGGGCACGATCGAGGTCGCGCCCCTGGCGTACATGCGTGGGCGGACGCTCAACGACGCGTTCATCATCCTCGACGAGGCGCAGAACACCAGCGCCGAGCAGATGAAGATGTTCCTGACCCGGCTCGGCTTCGACTCGAAGATCGTCGTCACCGGTGACGTCACCCAGGTCGACCTGCCGAGCGGCACGAAGAGCGGACTGCGGCAGGTCCAGGACATCCTCGAAGGCGTCGCGGACGTCCACTTCTCCCGGCTCACGAGCCAGGATGTCGTCCGGCACAAGCTCGTCGGCCGTATCGTCGACGCGTACGAGAAGTACGACGGCCAGAACGGGCAGCGGCACTAGCGGTCGCGGACGAGAGAAGTAGCAGCGCACCATGTCGATCGACGTCAACAACGAATCCGGAACCGAGGTCGACGAGCAGGCGATCCTCGATGTCGCCCGCTACGCGCTCGCGCGGATGCGTATTCACCCGCTCTCCGAGCTCTCGGTGATCGTCGTGGACGACGCGGCCATGGAGCAGCTCCACATCCAGTGGATGGATCTGCCCGGCCCGACCGATGTCATGTCCTTCCCGATGGACGAGCTGCGGCCCCCGGTCAAGGACGAGGAGGAGCCCCCGCAGGGGCTCCTCGGTGACATCGTGCTCTGCCCCGAAGTCGCCAAGCGGCAGGGCGAGGACGCCCCGACGCAGCACTCCATGGACGAGGAGCTCCAGCTTCTGACCGTCCATGGAGTGCTGCATCTGCTCGGGTACGACCACGAGGAGCCGGACGAGAAGGCCGAGATGTTCGGCCTCCAGGCCGCGATCGTCGACAGCTGGAGGGCGGAGAAGGGACTGACAGGGCCGTCCCCGGCGCCGACCGTCTCATGACCGGCCAACTGATCTTCGGTGCGATCCTGTTGGTCGTCGTCGCCTGGCTGGCAGCGTGCGCGGAGGCGGGCATAGCGCGCGTCTCCAGCTTCCGTGCCGCCGAGGCCGTACGGGCGGGGAGGCGCGGCGCGGCGAAGCTGGAACAGGTCGCGGCCGACCCGACCCGCTATCTCAATGTGGCTCTGCTGGTGCGGGTGGCGTGCGAGATGGCGGCCGGCGTGCTGGTCACCTACGTCTGCCTGCAGGAGTTCGACGAGACCTGGGCGGCGCTGCTCGTCGCGATCGCGGTGATGGTGCTCGTCTCGTATGTGGCCGTCGGCGTCTCTCCGCGCACGATCGGCCGTCAGCACCCGCTGAACACCGCCACCGCCTCGGCGTACGTTCTGCTGCCGCTGGCCAGCGTCATGGGCCCGATCCCACAGCTGCTGATCCTGCTCGGCAATGCGCTCACGCCCGGAAAGGGCTTCCGCAAGGGCCCGTTCGCGAGCGAGGCGGAGCTGCGGGCGATGGTGGACCTCGCCGAGCAGGAGTCCCTGATCGAGGACGACGAGCGCCGGATGGTGCACTCCGTCTTCGAGCTCGGCGACACGTTGGTGCGCGAAGTGATGGTCCCGCGCACCGATCTGGTCTCCATCGAGCGGTACAAGACGGTCCGGCAGGCGCTGACGCTGGCGCTGCGCTCCGGTTTCTCGCGTATCCCCGTCACCGGGGAGAACGAGGACGACATCGTCGGTGTCGTCTATCTGAAGGACCTGGTGCGCAAGACGCACATCAACCGGGAGGCGGAGTCGGATCTGGTCTCCACGGCGATGCGGCCCGCGGTGTTCGTGCCCGACACCAAGAACGCGGGTGACCTGCTGCGCGAGATGCAGCAGAAGCGCAATCACGTCGCCGTCGTCATCGACGAGTACGGCGGTACGGCCGGCATCGTCACGATCGAGGACATCCTCGAGGAGATCGTCGGCGAGATCACGGACGAGTACGACCGTGAACTGCCGCCGGTCGAGGAGCTGGGCCACGGACGCTTCCGGGTCACCGCGCGTCTCGACATCGGGGACCTCGGGGAGCTGTACGGCCTGGACGAGCTGGACGACGAGGACGTGGAGACGGTCGGCGGACTGCTGGCGAAGGCGCTGGGCCGGGTGCCGATCGCGGGTGCCTCCGCGGTGGTGGAGCTGCCGGACGGGCGGAAGCTGCGGCTGACGGCCGAGTCCCCGGCCGGTCGCCGGAACAAGATCGTCACGGTGCTGGCGGAGCCGGAGGGGAACCCCGCATGACCCCGCAGGAGCTCAGGGCGTTCTGCCTGCAATTCAACGCGGCGGTCGAGGAGTTCCCGTTCGGGCCCGAGACCTCGGTGTTCAAGGTTCTGGGGAAACTGTTCGCCCTCAGCGCGCTGGGCGCGGAGCCTCTCAAGGTGAACCTCAAGTGCGAGCCGGAGAACGCGGTGCGGCTGCGCGGGGACCATGCGGCCATCGTCCCGGGCTGGCACATGAACAAGCGCCACTGGAACACGGTCACGGTCGGCGGGCTCCCGGACGGGCTGGTCCGCGAGCTGATCGAGGACTCGTACGACTTGGTGGTGGCGGGCCTGCCGAGGGCGGAACGCCTGCGCCTGGACAGGTAGCTCCGGCGGCGGCCGGGGGTGGGTGGCGGGCTGCCTGGTTCTTCACCCGCGCCGGCGAGATCGATCCGCCCTTTGGCTGCCGAGCGCCACGGTCCGCCGGTGCAGACGGGCGGCGCCGACCCGACTACCGCTCCAGGGAGCGCAGTTGGGACCGGAACGCGTCCGGCGTCGTCGCCGGGTTCCGGGTTCCGGCCCTCCCGTTTCCGAGGATCGTGCTGCACACACCGCTGCCGGCGGCGGACACGGCGGCGAAGCTTCAGCGGCCGGCGAGCCCGGAGGGGCGGCGGGGTACGGCATACCCGGTCAGGGGGCTGACCGGCGAGTATGTATATCCTCTGCCCGTTATCGGGGAGGGGGGAACTCCCCAGTGTTTTTGAGATTCAAGGGGAGTACCACTTTCATGCGTATCCGTATGCGCCGCGGCGTGGCCGCCGCTCTCACCGTTTCCGCGCTGTGCTTCTCCGCGGCTGCCTGTGGCACCGAGGACGAGAAGAAGCCCGCCGCCGCCGGTGACAAGGCCAAGGACAAGGGTGAGGAGAAGCCTGCCGCGCCGCTCACCGCCGCGCAGATGAAGGCCGCGCTGCTGGAGGTCAAGGACCTGCCGGCCGGCTGGAAGTCCTCTCCGGCCGCCAAGGACGACGACATCGCCAAGGTGGACAAGCCGGAGTGCAAGGCGCTCGGCACGGTCCTGTCGGGCAAGGTCGAGGGCGCCACCATGGGCGACACGCACGACTTCGAGGGCGCCGCCGGCACCTCCATCCTCAGCGAGCAGGTGTACACCTTCGCCGGCACCGGTGCCGTGGACCACATGAAGGCGCTCAGTGACGCGGTGGGCGTCTGCAAGTCGTTCGCCGTCACCGGCGACGAGGGCTTCCCGGTCAAGGTCGAGACGCTTGCGGCGCCGAAGGCGGCCGAGGAGTCCCTCACCTTCAAGATGACGCTGCAGATCCCGGGCCTCGGCCAGGGCATCAGTTCCAACCTCCTCGTGATGCGCCAGGGCAACGGCGTGGCCCGCATCGCCCACGTCCCGGGTGAGGAGAAGCTCGCCAAGGACTTCGACGACCTGGTCAAGCGTGCGGGTGACAAGTTCGTCAAGGGCGCGCAGAGCTGACGCTCGTCCCGGCGCGAACGGCGCAGGCCCCGGCACCGGGGCCTGCGCCGTTTCGTTCGCCGGGGCCGATCTATGCTCGGGGCATGACCCAGAGCACCGACCTCGGCCCCGAGGACCGCAAGATCATCACGCTGGCGCGCAGTGCCCGCGCCCGCAACGGGGTGCCCGAGGGCGCCGCCGTACGGGACGAGACCGGGCGGACCTACGTCGCCGGGACCGTGGCGCTGGACTCGCTCAGGCTCAGCGCGCTGCAGACCGCCGTTGCCATGGCCGTCGCCAGCGGCGCGCAGTCGCTGGAGGCAGCGGCCCTCGTTTCCGAGGCCGACGCCGCTTCCGACGCGGACCGCGCGGCGGTACGGGACCTGGGCGGGGCCGCGACCCCGGTGCTGCTCGCGGGTCCTGACGGGGAGCTCAAGGCCTCGGTCACCGCGGGCTGACGACCCCTCAGGTCCTCCCGTCTGCTCCGTCTGCTCCGTCCGCTCCCACCTGCTCCCGTCTGCCCTCGCGTACTCCCGAGTCCGCCGAGCGGGGCCGCGCCTCCGCCGAGCGGGCCGTCACCTCCGCCGAGCGGGGCCGTCACCTCCGGCGACAGCCTGGACTCGTACGTCGACGGGGCCGCCCTGCGGATGACGATCTTCTGGATTCGGGGTGAGCGGCGACGCCACGCCGGCGCAGTCGCCGGTGCTTCGTCCTCGACCGGTCCGGGCGGTGTGCCAGGGCCGGCGTCACCGTTTCCGGTGGCGCCGGTTCCTCTTGTGGCCTGCGGAAACGCGGATCTTGACACCATCTGATGGGTCATCAGATGGTGCATTTCGATTCCATTGACTTCTCATCGCCCCCGGCCGTCAATGGCCCCCTGCCGCCGCGGAAGAGCCGCCGCGTCCGCACTCATCAGAAGGGGGCAATCATGCTGTCAGCCGCCCGAAGACCCCGCAGGCCCGCCGTCCGCCGACGGCGGTGGACCGCCGCGCTGGGGGCCGTCGCACTGGTCGCGGGTGCGGCGTCGCTCGCCGCGCCCGCGATGGCCGCGGCCCTTGCGCCGGTGGACTTCGACACCCACTGCGTACCGCCGCCCATCGCCGGCATTCCGCCCATCGACGGCACCACGACCGGGGAGATCACGGTCGACAACGCCGCACCCAAGGTCGGCGACACCGTCAAGGTCACGTACACCGTCGTCAAGCCGGCCGCCAGCAACCCGGTCGACCTCGCGCTGCCGGCCGACATCATGACGCCCAGCGGCAAGGTCACCCTCGGCGGTGCCCAGCCGGGCAGCGTCACCGTCACCGGACCCAAGAAGAACCCGCCGGTCCCCGGCAAGGGAGCGTTCCCGTCGTTCTCGATGACCGGCACCTTCACGGTCACCAAGCCTGGCTCGATCACCCTCTCGCCCGGCGACTACAACATCCACACCAGCTACATCATGGAGCTGGACACCCCCTGCACGGTCATCAGTCCGCCCGCGCCCGTCTCCCAGACGATCGTCGCGACGGATGCCCCCGGAGCCAACGAGCGCACCATCCAGCTCGCCACGGCCTCCGGCAAGCCCGGTGACCGGGTCACCGTGACCGGCGCCAAGTTCACCCCGCTCGCCGACATCACTCTCGTCGGACGTGCCGGGGCGGCCGAGACCGCCGACAGGATGACCGTCAAGGCCGACGCCACCGGCGGATTCACCGCCCAGCCGGTGGTCAACGACAAGGCGACCACAGGCATCGTCGCGTACGAGGGCGCGGCCTGGGACGCGGCGAAGGGCGCAGGCCCGGCCGCGTACACGGTCGTCGACGACACCCCGCTGCCCGAGAACAGCCAGAAGCTCAATGCCTCGGTCGCGCCAGGCACGCTGTCCATGTCCCAGGCCGGTGACACCGTCGCGATGTCGGCGGTCGACTTCGGCGCGGGCGGGGCATCCACCGGCGATCTGAAGACGGTGACGGTCAAGGACTTCCGCGGCGGTCCCGCGGGCTGGTCCCTGACCGGCAAGGTCACCGACTTCACCGGGCCCGGCGGGAAGATCGACGCCGGCAAGCTCGGCTGGACACCGGCCTGCACCACCAAGCAGGGCAGTCCCAGCACCTGTGCGGCCGGCTCCGCAGGACCGGTCGGCAGCGCGGGCGCGACGCTCGCCTCCACGCCCAACGGGGCGCTCACCGGTGGTGAGTTCACCGTGGACGCGAAGGTCTCGCTGAACGTACCGGCGTACACCGCCCCCGGCGCGTACTCCGGTGTGCTGACCCTCACGCTCACCTGACCGCGGCGAACCGAGCCACAAACAGCGGGCCGGGCGCGCACCCGGTCGGCCCGCTTCGAACCCCGGGGGGCTCCGCACCATGCGCAAGCTGCTGTACGTGATCCTGCCGGTCCTGGCCGCCCTCCTGCTGAGCGGCACCCCGGCCGCCCACGCCGCCGACAACGGCAACTGGTCCGTCTACCCCACCGCCTCCGAGCTGGGCGGACGCCCCTACTTCTATCTCTCGGCCGATCCCGGCGCGACGCTGACCGACACGGTCACGGTCACCAACAAGACCGCGGCCCCGCTGACCTTCCGGCTGTACGCCGCCGACGCGTACAACACCGAACGGGACGGCGGATTCGCCGTACGCACCCGGAAGGAGAAGCAGCGCGGCGTCGGCGCGTGGGCCCGCCCCGAGCGTGACCGTGTCACCGTCCCGCCGCACGATTCGGTCACGGTGCCGTACACGCTCACCGTCCCCGAGGAGGCCGAGCCCGGTGACCACCCCGGCGCGCTGGTGGCCCTCGACGAGCGCGTCGGCCCCGCCTCGGGCTCGGTCGCCGTCGGCGTGCAGCAGGCGGTCGGGGCGCGGATCTATCTGCGGGTGAACGGCCCCACCGTGCCCGCGCTCTCCGTCGAGGACGTCGAACTCACCCATGATCAGCCCCTGGTGCCCGGCACCGGCGAGAGCAGTGCCCTGATCTCGTACACGCTCTACAACCGCGGCAATGTCACCCTCAACCCCAAGGTCGCCCTCAAGGCCGAGGGCCTCTTCGGCCGTGATCTGCTCTCCCGCGATCTGAAGAAGATCCCCTCGGAGCTGCTGCCGCGCCAGAGGATCCGCCTCACCGAACACTGGGCGGGCGCACCCCAGCTCGAATGGGGGGAGGTGAAGCTCACCGCCAGCGCACGGGACGTACGCGAGTCCGCCGGAGCCTCCTTCTTCGCACTGCCGTGGCTGGTCGCGGTGGTGCTCGCGGTGGCCCTTGCGGGAGCCGGAGTGTGGGCCAGAGTGCGGCACGTGCGGGCGCGCGTACCGGAGGGCCCGTGACATCAGGGACAATGGGCGCCATGAGCGCTCGTACCCAAGACAGCAACGCCCCCCACCGGGCAGGTTTCGCCTGCTTCGTGGGCCGCCCCAACGCGGGCAAGTCCACCCTCACGAACGCTCTGGTCGGCCAGAAGGTGGCCATCACCTCCAGCCGGCCGCAGACGACCAGGCACACCGTGCGCGGCATCGTGCACCGCCCCGAGGCGCAGCTGATCCTGGTCGACACCCCGGGACTGCACAAGCCGCGCACCCTGCTCGGCGAGCGGCTCAACGACGTCGTACGCACCACCTGGGCCGAGGTCGACGTGATCGGCTTCTGCCTCCCCGCCGACCAGAAGCTCGGCCCCGGCGACCGGTTCATCGCCAAGGAGCTCGCCGGGATCAAGAAGACCCCGAAGGTCGCGATCGTCACCAAGACCGACCTGGTCGACTCCAAGACCCTCGCCGAGCAGCTGATCGCGATCGACCAGCTCGGCAAGGAGCTGGGCATGGAGTGGGCGGAGATCGTCCCGGTCTCGGCGGTCGGCGGCAAGCAGGTCCAGCTGGTGGCCGACCTGTTGATCCCGCTGCTCCCGGAGAGCCCCCCGCTCTACCCGGAGGGCGACCTCACCGACGAGCCCGAGGTCGTCATGGTCGCGGAGCTGATCCGCGAGGCCGCGCTGGAAGGTGTACGGGACGAGCTGCCGCACTCGATCGCGGTGGTCGTCGAGGAGATGCTCCCGCGCGAGAACCGCCCGGCGGACAAGCCGCTGCTGGACATCCACGCGAACGTCTACATCGAGCGCCCGAGCCAGAAGGGCATCATCATCGGCCCGCAGGGCAAGCGGCTGAAGGAGGTCGGCACCAAGTCCCGCAAGCACATCGAGGCGCTTCTGGGCACGCCGGTCTTCCTGGATCTGCACGTGAAGGTCGCGAAGGACTGGCAGCGGGACCCGAAGCAGCTGCGCAAGCTGGGCTTCTGACCGAATCGGGCGGCGGCTCGGGCCGGGAGGAACCGGCCTCCCGCGCCGAGCCGCATGTCTGTGCCGTCAGGTTCGGTGGGTCCCGCGACTTCCGTCAGGAATTTCCTCAGGCGCGGCCTCAGGAACCTTCCTTGAGGACGCGGGATATCAGCTGACGCTGAGCGTCGGACAGCCGGGGATCGGAGCAGTAGACCGTGTGCCCGTCGACCGTGATCTGGTAGCTGAACCCGTCCGGCACCCCGATCGGTGGCGTGGCCCGGCAGTCGGCCACCGCCTGCTCGGCCAGGGCATGCCACTCGCTCGCATCGGTCCGCCCCGAGGTGTCCACCTCCGCGAACCGCTCGATGCCGGCGAATCCTCCCGTACGCCTCACCTGTATACGCATGGGTCCCGTTCTAGTACGGATCAGGCCCGGACGAAACCGGGGCGGCAGCGGGGCAGTGGGCGGGCAGGGCGGAACCGAGCCGGGCGGCCCGCGGCCACCCGGCTCCGGCCACCCGGCCCCGAACCGCTCAGCCGGTCGGCACCCCGACCTGCGACCAGGCCTTCAGTACCGCCTGATGCTCCTCCCCGTCACCGAAACGCGCCTGCGCCGCCGCCACCGTCAGCCGGGCGAAGCTCGCAAAGTCCGCGTCCACGGCCAGCTCGCCGCCCGTCAGGGTGTCGAACCAGATCTGCCCCGCCCGCTCCCAGGCCTTCCCGCCCAGCTGTGTGGCCAGCAGATAGAAGGCGTGGTTGGGGATGCCGGAATTGATGTGCACACCGCCGTTGTCCCGGCCGGTACGGACGTAGTCGTCCATCGTCCCCGGCTGCGGGTCCTTGCCGAGCACATCGTCGTCGTACGCCGAACCGGGTTCCTTCATGGAGCGCAGGGCGACCCCGGTGATCCGCGGCGCGAGCAGACCCGCGCCGATCAGCCAGTCGGCCTGATCCGCCCGCTGGTCGAGGGTGTACTGCTTGACCAGCGAGCCGATGACGTCCGACATGGACTCGTTCAGCGCGCCCGGCTGCCCGAAGTAGCTCAGATTCGCCGTGTACTGCGTCAGGCCGTGGGCCAGCTCGTGCGCGATGACATCGACGGGGATGGAGAAGTCGAGGAAGATCTCGCCGTCACCGTCGCCGAAGACCATCTGGTCGCCGTCCCAGAAGGCGTTCCCGTAGTTCTCCTCGTAGTGGACGCTGGCGATCAGCGGCAGGCCCTCGCCGTCGAGCGAACTGCGCCCGTACGACGTCAGCAGCAGCTCGAACGTCGCGCCCAGGCCCGCGTACACGCGGTTGACGGTGGCGTCCTTGCCGGGCTCGTCGCCCTCGGCGCGGACCTTTGTGCCCGGCAGCTCCGTGCCGTGACGGCAGTCGTGGATGGTGCGCTGCGGTTTGTCGGGCGCCGGACCGCGGGGCGCGAGGGCCGCCCGTGTGCCGACGACCGTGGTCAGCCGGCGCCGGGTGCGCTGGGCGGCGTCCGCCTCGAGAGTGCGGCAGGCCGGCTCGGAGAGCGTGGGGTCCTCGGCGCGCGCCAGTTTGTCGAGGACATGGGGCGGCACGATGGTGCAGAAGATGGGATGGCGTTCGTCCATGTCAGGCAATGTGACACTGGGTCGCGCCGCTGTCACTGGTTGCCACCATGATTGATGAAATGGAGTGATACGGAGGCCTGCGGGTGTGCCTAGTGTGATACAGCACCGTTTGACCGGAACGGAATGAGTGTCCCGCATACTGATACGGGACCGCCGTTTCCGTGCCGCTCGGCTAGGCTCACTCCATCATGCGTTTCGGGCTGCTTCTCCTTAGCTGCCGCGGCGAGGGCCTGTAGTCGTAGGCCGACCCCCTCCCCGCGGAGTTTGGTGTTGCGGTGATCACGACCCGTCGGCCGTCCCAGTGGACACACGAGGAGCCCCACGCAATGTCTGATATTTCCGTCGGTCGCCCCACGCCCGTCACCACCGCGACCCACACCCAGAAGCCCTCCGGGATGCCGATCCACAAGTACGGCACCTATGAGGCCGTGGACATCCCCGACCGCACCTGGCCCGACAACCGGATCACCGTTGCGCCCCGCTGGCTGTCCACCGATCTGCGCGACGGCAACCAGGCTCTGATCGACCCGATGTCGCCGGCCCGCAAGCGCGAGATGTTCGACCTGCTCGTCCGCATGGGCTACAAGGAGATCGAGGTCGGCTTCCCGTCCTCCGGCGAGACCGACTTCGCGTTCGTACGCTCCATCATCGAAGACGGCGCGATCCCCGAGGACGTGACGATCTCCGTCCTGACGCAGGCGCGCGAAGAGCTGATCGAGCGCACCGTCGAGTCGCTGCGCGGCGCCCACCGTGCCACCGTCCACCTGTACAACGCCACCGCCCCCACCTTCCGCCGCGTCGTCTTCCGCGGCTCGAAGGAGCAGGTCAAGCAGATCGCCGTGGACGGCACCCGGCTGGTGATGGAGTACGCCGAGAAGATCCTGACCGACGAGACGATCTTCGGCTACCAGTACAGCCCCGAGATCTTCACCGACACCGAGCTGGACTTCGCGCTGGACGTCTGCGAGGGCGTCATGGACGTCTGGCAGCCCGAGGCCGGCCGGGAGATCATCCTCAACCTGCCCGCCACGGTGGAGCGTTCGACCCCCTCCACGCACGCCGACCGTTTCGAGTGGATGTCGCGCAACCTGTCGCGCCGCGAGTACGTCTGCCTGTCCGTCCACCCGCACAACGACCGCGGTACCGCCGTCGCCGCCGCCGAGCTGGCGATCATGGCGGGCGCGGACCGTATCGAGGGCTGCCTGTTCGGCCAGGGCGAGCGCACCGGCAACGTCGACCTGGTGACGCTGGGCATGAACCTGTTCTCGCAGGGCGTCGACCCGCAGATCGACTTCTCGCAGATCGACGAGATCCGTCGTACGAGCGAGTACTGCAACCAGATGGAGATCCACCCGCGCCACCCCTACGCGGGCGACCTCGTCTACACCGCGTTCTCCGGCTCCCACCAGGACGCCATCAAGAAGGGCTTCGACGCCATGGAGGCCGACGCGGCCGCCCAGGGCAAGACCGTGGACGACATCGAGTGGGCCGTGCCGTATCTGCCCATCGACCCCAAGGACGTCGGCCGTTCCTACGAGGCGGTCATCCGCGTCAACTCGCAGTCCGGCAAGGGCGGTATCGCCTATGTCCTGAAGAACGACCACAAGCTGGACCTGCCGCGCCGGATGCAGATCGAGTTCTCGAAGATCATCCAGACGAAGACGGACGCCGAGGGCGGCGAGATCACGCCGACGGCGATCTGGTCCGCGTTCCAGGACGAGTACCTGCCCAACCCGGGCGACGCCGCGGCCCGATGGGGCCGTATCCAGCTGTGTTCCGGCCAGACCACCACCGACACGGACGGTATCGACACCCTGACCGTCGAGGCGGTCGTGGACGGCGCCGAGACCGTGCTGACCGGCTCCGGCAACGGCCCGATCTCGGCCTTCTTCGAGGCGCTGAGCGCGGTCGGTGTCGACGCACGGCTGCTGGACTACCAGGAGCACACGATGAGCGAGGGAGCGAGCGCGCAGGCCGCCTCGTACATCGAGTGTGCGATCGACGGCCAGGTGCTGTGGGGCATGGGCATCGACGCCAACACCACGCGTGCGTCGCTGAAGGCGGTCGTCTCGGCCGTCAACCGCGCGGCCCGCTAGCCACCTTCACCGCGTCCCCCGTCCGCTGCTTTCGGGCAGTGGCCGGGGGACGCGGTGCGTACGGGGCGAAGGCGGGCACGCAGGGCGTGGAATCGGCCATGTCCTGGCGTACTGCTGCCGGGGGTGCTGACGCAGCATCATCGATGTGGCTAACATCACGTGCACGCGGCAATGTTGCCGCGGGGGTGCCTCCCGTGCCCAGAGGGCTACGGGGGAGTTACGGAGGTGCGACGTGCTGCCAGCCCGAGGACTATTCGGCCGAAAAGTGCCGGTCTGCGGCGTTTACACCTCTTGGAACACCGTCGGTGACGGCGAGTTCTTCTGTTCCGACTGCGGAGGCGACCGCAACTACCGCCGCCGTACCGGCCGCCGCCGTTTCACACTTCTCGGTGTCCCGCTGCTGCCGCGCGGCCTGGCGGGCCCGGTCGTCGAATGCACCGCCTGTCAGGCCCACTTCGGCACCGACGCCCTCGACCACCCCACCACCTCCCGCTTCTCCGCGATGCTCCGCGACGCCGTCCACACCGTCGCCCTTGCCGTCCTCGCCTCCGGCGGCACCTCCTCGCGTCCGGTGCGGGAGACCGCCGTCGCGACGGTCCGCGCGGCAGGTCTCGACGACTGCACGGAGGACCAACTGACGGCCCTGATCGAGGCGCTCGCGGCCGACACCGGCCGTTTCGTCACCGACACCGGGCCGTACGGAGCGGCACTCGCCATCGAGCTCCATGAGGCACTGGAGCCGCTCGCACCGCATCTGGCCCCGGCGGGACGGGAGTCGATCCTGCTTCAGGGCGCGCGCATCGCCCTCGCGGACGGCCCGTACAGCCCGGCGGAGCGCGAGGTGCTGACGACGGTCGGCGCGGCGCTGCAGCTGCGCGCGGACGACACGGCGCGGTTGCTGGCGGCGGCCCGTACGCCGTTGTAGTCCGTACTCCCTGCGCGTACTGCCTGCGCGTACTCCCTGGGGAGTAATTTCCGGCCGGCGCCGCCCGGCGCAGTAACCCCCGTCTCGGCCGTCCGCGCGACGAATCGAGCGCTCCCCGACGGGAGTCTGGTGACGGAATCCAACACCGGACACCCGTGATGAAGGGGAGACACCCATGGGGCCCGTACACAAGAGGCGTCGAGTCGTGCCGTGGGCGGTGCTCGCGCTCTGGATCGCCGTCCTCGCCCTCGCCGGGCCTTTCGCCGGCAAACTCGGCGACGTACAGCGCGACAACATCGTGGACTACCTCCCGGCGAACGCGGACTCCACCCAGGTCGCACAGATCCAGCAGGAGCTGCCCGGTGGCGAGTCCACCGATCTCGTCCTCGTCTACCACCGCGGCGGCGGGCTGACCGCGGCCGACCGTGCGGTGGCGGACCGGCAGGCCGGGGAGATAGCCGCCGCACACGCACTCACCGGTCCTGCGAAGGGCATCCCCTCCAGGGACGGCACGACCCTGATGATCCCGGTGTCGACCACGGGGCCCGGCTCCGACGAGGAGGCGCGCGCAGCCTTCGTCGAGGACGTCCGCAAGAGAGTGAGCGGCGTCGAAGGGCTGAGCGTCGAGGTCGGCGGACCGGGCGCCCTGCAGACCGACATGGGGGAGGTCTTCGAGTCCATCGACGGCACGCTGATGATCGCGACCGTCCTCGTCGTCGCCGTCCTGCTGATCCTCACCTACCGCAGCCCGTTCCTGTGGCTGGTCCCGCTGGTCGTCGTCGGCGTTGCCGCCCTCACCACCAGGGCTGTGATCTACGGCCTCGTCCAGGGCTTCGACCTCACCGTCACCAGCCAGAGCGCGGGGATCATGACCGTCCTCGTCTTCGGCGCGGGCACCGACTACGCCCTGCTGCTCGTCGCCCGGTACCGCGAGGAGCTGCGGCGCGTCCCACAGCCGTACGACGCGATGCGCGCCGCCCTGCGCGGCTGCGGGCCGGCCGTCCTCGCCTCCTCGGGGACCGTCGCGGCCGGGCTCCTGTGCCTGCTCGCCGCCGACCTCAACAGCGCCCGCGGGCTCGGTCCCGTCGGCGCGGTGGGTGTGGTCTGTGCGCTGGCCGCGATGCTGACGCTGCTGCCCGCCGTGCTCGTCCTGCTCGGCCGCCGGGTCTTCTGGCCGCTCATTCCCGCGTACGACAGCGAGCCCAAGGCACGTCGCTCGCTCTTCGCCGCGATGGGCAGCTCCGCCGGGCGCAGGCCCGTGGCCGTCCTCGCCTCCGGCGCGGCCCTCCTCGGGGCCCTCGCGCTCGGTGCGTTCAACCTCCCCGGCAACCTCGCCCAGGAGGACAGCTTCACCGACCGGCCCGAATCCGTCTCCGCCATGCGGACCCTGGCCGACGCCTACCCCGACCGCAGCAGCCAGCCGATCAGCGTGGTCACACCGGCGGACACCGCGGACGAGGCGCTCGCCCGGGCCCGTACGACTCCCGGAGTGGTGTCCGCCGAACGCGGACGCAGCGCGGACGGATGGACCGAGCTCTCCGTCTTCGGCAAGGACGCGCCCGAGACGGCAGGCGAGACCGCGACCATCAAGGCACTGCGCGGTGCACTGGACGGCAGCTACGTCGGCGGTCCGAGCGCGCAGCAACTGGACCTGGAGGAGACCAACTCACGGGACCGGATGGTCGTCGTCCCGCTGGTGCTCGTAGCCGTCCTGCTGATCCTGATCGCCCTGCTGCGCAGCCTCGTCGCGCCGCTGATCCTCGTTGTCGCGGTCGTCGCGGTGTGGGGCGCGGCGATGGGTCTGGGCGGGCTGGTCTTCGAGCCGCTCTTCGGCTTCCCGGGCATGGACCCGGGGCTGCCGCTGCTCTCCTTCGTCTTCCTCGTGGCGCTGGGCGTGGACTACGGCATCTTCGTGATGCACCGGATGCGCGAGGAGGCCCTGTCCGGGGCGGAACCGGCGGCCGCTGCGCTGACCGCCCTGCGCACGACGGGTGGCGTCATCGCCTCGGCGGGCATCGTGCTGGCCGCGACGTTCGGGGTGCTGATGAACCTGCCGCTCGTGCCGCTGGTCGAGATGGGCTTCGTCGTCGCGGTGGGCGTCCTGCTGGACACGTTCCTGGTGCGGACATATCTGGTGACGTCCGCGAGTCTGCTGCTGGGGCGGTGGGTGTGGTGGCCGGGCGCTCTCGCCCGACCGGTGGGCGCGGGAGCCGCCGCGGTGGGTGTGCGGCAGCGGGAGCCGGAGCGGGCTGGGCGGGCGTGACCCGTCGCCCGCCGCGGATGCCCGGGGCGGGGTGTGTTCCCCACCCCGCCCCTTCCCGCAACCCGGGGTCTGCCCTGGGGCCCGCGCCTCAATCGCCGGCGGGGCTTGAGGTTCTCGTACGGCGGGGCTTGAAGTGCCCGCCCGAGGACTTCCCAGCCCGTCCGGCGATTGAGGACAACGCCCGGAGGGCGTTCCGGGGTTCTGGGGGCTTGCCCCCAGTTGCGGGAAGCGGCGTCCCGACGCCCGGGGAAACCCTCTCCCTCCCGCAGGCGCATTTCCCGGAGGATGGACCCGTGCAGCAGCCGCCGACCGACCCCGAACTCCCGCGCGCCCGCCCCCGCCTCGGCGAGCGCCTTCTCACCGCCGTCAGCCGTGACCCTCTGACAGTGCCGCACCGGCAGCGCAACGACGCCGTCATCGCCGCGGGCACGGGTGTCCTCGCCGTCGTACTGGCTCTGGTCGTCAAGGACGGCCGCCAGCCCGACGTACTCGGCTGGGCGCTGCTCGCCGGCAGCATCGTGCCCCTGGCGTGGCGCAGGAGACGGCCGCTTCTCGTGCTGCTCGCCGTGCTGGCATGCATCGGCCCGTACCACGCCTTCGACAACACGCACTTCGCGCCCGTCCCCGGCTCCCTCCTGGCTCTCTACACCGTTGCCACCATCCTCCGTCCGCTGCACACCATGCTCATCGGCACCGGTGTCATCGGCATCGCCCTCACGGTGATGTTCAGGGTCAACACCCACCAAGGCCTGGAGTCGCTGCGCACCTCCGGCTGGATCCTGGCGGTGCTCGTCCTCGGCGTGGACGTGCGCGTCTACCGTCGCTACATCGCCTCCGTCGTGGGCCGAGCGGAGCGGGCCGAACGCACCCGCGAGGAGGAGGCCGCCCGCCGCGTCGCCGAGGAACGCCTGCGTATCGCCCGCGATCTGCACGACCTCCTCGCCCACTCCATCACCCTTATCGGCGTGCAGACCTCCGTCGCCGCGCATGTCCTGGCCGTCGATCCCGACCGGCTCGACCGGGCCGCGATCGCCAAGGCCCTCGATGACATAGCGGACACCTGCCGCACCGCGCGCGGTGAACTGCGCACCACCTTGGAGGTGCTGAGAGCGGACGGCCCGGACGGCCCGGAACCGCACGGCCCACTGCCCGATCTGAGGGCGCTGCCCGGTCTCGTACGGGCGGCGAACGCGGACCTGACGGTGCGCACCGGGGAGGTACGCCTGCCACCGGCGGTCGAGGCCGCGGCGTACCGCATCGTGCAGGAGTCGCTGACCAATGCCGTACGGCACGGGGGCTCGGGCGTGCAGATCACCGTGGCGGTCCAACTGCGCGGCCGGGCGCTGGATGTCACGGTCACCGACGACGGTACGGGTCCGGGCGAAACCGGCGGCTCCGGCTACGGCATCGTCGGAATGCGCGAGCGCGCCCGCAGCGTGGGAGGCACACTGTCCGCGGGCCCGCGCGACGGCGGCGGGTTCGTCGTGGCGGCGGTCCTGCCGCTCCAGCCATCGGAGGCCCTCGCATGAGCACGATCCGCGTCCTGCTCGCCGACGACCAGACGCTCGTACGGGCCGCCTTCGCGATGCTCGTCGAGTCCGCCCGCGACATGGAGGTCGTCGGCCAGGCGGGCACGGGCGCGGAGGCGGTCGAACTGGCCCGCACCGAACGCGCGGACCTCGTCGTCATGGACATACGCATGCCCGAACTCGACGGCATCGAAGCGACCCGCCTGATCGCCTCCGACGACGACCTCGCAGGCGTCAAGGTCCTGATTCTCACGACCTACGACACCGACGAGCACATCCTCGAGGCGCTGCGCGCGGGCGCGTCCGGCTTCCTGGTGAAGGACACCAGACCGGCCGACCTGCTCGCCGCGATCAGGACGGTGGCGGCGGGGGAGTCGCTGCTCTCGCCGGGCCCCACGTCCCGTCTGATCGCCCGGGTCCTGAGCGCGCCCTCGGGGCCGCCCACCACGGGCGGCCCGGACGGTCTGACCGACCGCGAACGCCAGGTGCTCGCGCTGCTCGCGCGCGGCCTGAACAACACGGAGATCGCCGAGACGCTGGGCCTGAGCCCGCTGACCGCGAAGACCCATGTCAGCCGGATCATGGGCAAGTTGGGAGCCCGGGACCGGGCACAGCTGGTGATCGTGGCGTACGAGTCGGGGCTGGTGGTCCCGGGAGACGCCTAGACGCATCCGGCCACACTGGATCGCATCAATGTGCTTGCTTAACGATCTTATGACCTCGGCCCGTACTCACCCTGGGAGCATTGGATCAGCGCAGAACGAGAACGCAGGGGCGACCGTAGGGCGAGATGTAGGGCGAATGCTGAGGGACGTGCACCCCGGCCCGATGCCGGGCCGATCATCCCGCACCAGTCACCCGAGGGACTGCCGGCCAGCCCCGACACACCCCCACATGCTGGCCGAGTGGCCGCGAAGGCATCTTCGGCTCCGGTGATGACCAGTCGGTGTCCACGCACCGGCGACCGCCGGATTATGACGCGCACTATCAGTTCGGTGTTGCCGTCGATTCTCTGCCAATCGTGAGCGGCTGCAGGGCGTTCGCCATGCGCCCGAAGAGCCTTGAGTTTCATGACATCCAGTAGCGCGAGGCATGCGACGCCCAGCCGAAGGACTTGAGTCCTTTCGGCCACTGCGCCCTAAGGCGGTTTGAGGCAGTGCCGCCATGCCCCCAACATGGCGTGTCGGCTGGCGATCTTGGTTTGCAAGCGCCGGAGAATGACACCCATACGGGGAGAGAACTGTGTTCAAGAAAGCTATAGCCATTGCTGCAGCGGCAGCCGGGATCATCGCTCTGACGGGCGGAACCGCGTTCGCCTACGGCTCGAAGAGCACCAAGCTGTCCAACGGGGTCCTGAAGGTCACCGCGGACAACGGCTGCACCGTGACCGGCAATTGCAGCCTGTACTACGCCCAGACCAGCTACAAGAAGACTGGGGGCGACAGAGTCTCCATCCAGCTTGCGCTCAGCACAGGCGTTGCCCTCTTCAAGACGGATGCCATGAAGATCTCGGCTGGCGAGACGAAGACCAAGAACTGGGGTGGCCTCGCCAAGTCCCAGACCACAGACTGTTCGGTCGCCGGCTACATGATCGCGAGTACGGGCAAGTACTACACACCCAACCTGGACGTCTGCTGACCCTGTCCTGTCTGCGGCCGGGGTTGACTTGCCCCGGCCGCAGCGAACAGGAGGCCATTTATGATTGAAGCGTCCATCGGAGCCGTCCCCGGCTTGTTCCTGTCCTTTGCCGTCCTGGCTGTCATGTGTGCCGCGCCGACCGCACTGGTGTGCCGGGCGCGGAAGAGACCGGTGCTCCTGCCGGTGTTGCTGGCTGTCGCCGTTGCGGGGATCCTGACGGTCACCTTGCTGCCGAGCAGCTCGGGTGTGTCTGCGGGGCAGTGTGATGTCGGTCTTCCGCGGCATGTGCTCACGTCATCCAGTGCGCTCCTCAACGTTGCTCTGTTCGTCCCTGGAGCGGGTCTGGGTGTGCTCCTGTGGCGGCGGCCGGTGACAGTCGCTGCCAGCTTCATGATCTTCAGCGGTTGGGTCGAGTTCGTTCAGGCCGTCGCGCCCGTCGGGCGCTCGTGCAGCATCACGGACATCACGGCCAACGTCATGGGAACGCTGATCGGAGCGGCACTTGGTGCGACGTGGATCGGGATCCGTCAGCACCGCTTCCACCGGCCGGGGCGTGACCTCGCCTGGGGTGCCGCTCTGGCTGTCGTGGGGGCGGCCGTGCTGGCCGGCCTTCTGCTCACTCAGACCCAAACCGTCGACACTGTCGCCACAGACGACCAGCATCGGGCGCAGGTGGACGGAGTCGACGGATCGGAAGAGTGGATCAAAACCGCCGCCACAGCCGTGTTCGGTGAGGGAACTCATGTCGGGCAGACCTCTGCCGAGCTGAGCGGGAGATCACGCTCATTGATCACCGCGTCCACGAACCGCGGCACCATCTCAGGATGGTGGCCCGACCGTACGTTGATCCAGGCCTGGTCGTCCGACAACCAGGGCGACCCGGGCAACGTCACCGCAGCAGAGGCCACGAAGATCGCGAACGGCTACGCGAAGAAGTGGCTCCCCCAGAGCATCGCCCGAAGCAAACAGCAGATCCGAACAGTCGGAGATGGTCCCGACTCCGTATACGTGGTGACCTACCGGCGCTACTTCAGCGGCATCATGATGCCGATGCGGCTCGATCTCACCGTCACCAGAGCAGGCCGCATCCTCGGATTCACCTCCAGACCGGAGAGAGATCCTGTCCTTCCCGAACCAGCCATCACGGAGTTCGATGCCAAGCGTCTGGCCGGCCAGCAGGCAAAAGGCAAGGCCTCCAGCGCGCTGCTCCTCGCACAACGCGTGGGCGGGAACTGGCGACCCGTCTGGCTCATCGGCGTGAACAACTCCGACGTCTTCCTCGACGCTGTCACCGGGCTACCAGTACAGCCGGACAAACAAAGCGAGTCAGCCCCGCCGGCCCCGCGGACATAACCCCATCCAGGCGCCGCCTTCACCCCAAACCCTGGGCAGAGGCGGCGCCTCGGCGTTCCAGCGTCAAACCGTTGGAAGAGCACGCGGACCATCCGGGCGTCGCCCTGGACACGCGCACGTCGTCGTTCGGCCCATACAGCTCCCGCAATCGGAGCAGGCAAGCCCCCTTCATACGCCGGGGACCGATCCGACAGGCAGGGGCGGGAGCCACGTGGCGTCCCACCGTCAGACTGCATCGCGGCGGGGCCGGCGAGACCGCCCGACGAAGAAGCGGCGGTGCCCGGCAGCAACAGACTCCAGGGCCTCCACCCCGGAACGGCGCCTCAAGCGCCGGCGGGGCTGCGTTGCAGCCCGTCCGGCGCCTGAGGGCAACGCCCGCGGGGCGTTCCGGGGGATCTGGGAACAAGCCCCCGGTCAGGGAACAAGCCCCCCGCTCAGCCCTGCTCCGCGCTCGCGCGGATCATCGCCTCGCGCTCGACGATCTTCACGCGCTCACGCCCCTCCGCCTCGCCCAGCGACCGCTCCGCCGCGTCCAGGCGGTGCCAGCCCTCCCACGTCGTGTAGGAGACACCCTTGCTCTCGAGGAAGTTGACCACCGCGTCCTCACCCGGTGCGCCGGGGGAGAGCAGCCGGTTGTTGCTGTGGTCGTCGAGGAGATTGGCGACCGTCTCGTTGGCGTCGCCCTTGGTGTGGCCGATGAGGCCCACGGGCCCGCGCTTGATCCAGCCGGTCACATAGGTGGACGGAAGGTGCTCGCCGCCCTCCTCGATGACGCGGCCGCCCTCGTGCGGGACTGTGCCGGTGAGGAAGTCGAACGGCAGCTTGGGCAGCTCGTCGGACAGATAGCCGACCGCCCGGTAGACGGACTGCACGTCCCAGGTGTGCATCTCGCCCGTGCCCCTGACGTTGCCCGTGCCGTCCAGCTCGGTGCGCTCGGTACGCAGACCGACGACCTTGCCGTCCTCGCCGAGGACCTCGGTGGGGGACTCGAAGAAGTGCAGGAACAGCTTGTGGGGGCGGTCGCCGGCATCCCGGATCGCCCAGTTCTCCAGCGTCTTCGCGACCATGTCCGCCTGCTTGCTGGCGCGGCGGGTGGCGATGGAACCGTCGTCGTAGTCGATGTCCTCGGGGTTGACGACGACCTCGATGTTCGGCGAGTGGTCGAGTTCGCGCAGTTCCATCGGGCTGAACTTGGCCTGCGCCGGGCCACGCCGCCCGAACACATGCACCTCGAGCGCCTTGTTGGCGGCCAGACCCTCGTACACATTCGGCGGGATCTCGGTCGGCAGCAGCTCGTCCGCGGTCTTCGCGAGGATGCGGGCCACGTCCAGGGCGACATTGCCGACACCGAGGACGGCCACCTTCTCCGCCTCCAGCGGCCAGGTGCGCGGCACATCCGGGTGCCCGTCGTACCAGGACACGAAGTCGGCGGCCCCGTAGGAGCCGTCGAGGTCGATGCCGGGTATGTCCAGCGCCCGGTCGGCGTCCGCGCCCGTGGAGAAGATCACCGCGTCGTAGAACTCGTGGAGATCGTCAAGGCTGATGTCGGTCGGGTAGTCGACATTTCCGAAGAGACGTATCTGCGGCTTGTCCAGCACCTGGTGGAGGGCCGTGATGATGCCCTTGATACGCGGGTGGTCGGGGGCGACGCCGTACCGGATCAGCCCGAACGGGGCCGGCATCCGCTCGAAGAGGTCGATGGAGACGCCGGGATCGGTGGCGGCATCGGACTTCAGCAGCGCGTCGGCGGCGTAGATCCCGGCGGGGCCGGCACCCACGATCGCGACCCGCAGGGGGCGGGGCATGACAGGTTCCCTTCGAGCGAGGTCCACGGGGGCGTGGCCCCGGCGGGAGAGGCACGGCTGTCCGGTACATCGGGTGCGGGCGCGGAGTACGCGGCAGCAGTGCAGTCTCGTACGCCACCCTGGCAACGACGCTTCCGCTGCGGTACCCGTCCCGTACCTATGGACCCATAAGCCTGGTCTATGACCACCCGCCCCATGAGAGGTCGGGTAAGGACACCCTAACCGCCTCCTTCCGGCCCACTCGCACCGCCCCCGCCCGGGGCTCTCCCTGCAGGCCGTCGCCGACACGGTGGAACCCGACACCACCGCAAGTGGCTGGGCCGCCTCGGCGCGGTCGACGCCCTCACCAGGGAGAACGCGCTGACCGTGGCGCTCTCGCAGATCGTCGACACGCCCCGCGGCCTCCGAGCTCACGTCGCGTGGCCGGGCGTCACGCGGCACGCTGGGAACCAAACGCCGGGAACCAAGGGGATCCACGGGAAGGGGCCCCGCGCCATGCACGCTGCCGCAGGTACAGCACCGGGCGGTCGTCTCGTCGGCCTGCTCGAAAGCCCGGCCATCGGGATGTCCCCGTGGATCATCTTCTCGGTCCTGGTCGGGCCGGGCCGCTTCGAGGTGGCAGTGGGTATCGCCCTGGCGGTGGCGGTGGCACTCGTCATCGCGGGGCGGCTGCTCCGCCCCGGCAGCTCGATCAAGATCCTCGAAGTGTCGGACGTCGTCTTCTTCGCCGCGCTGGCCGTCATCGGAGCCATCGCCTCACCGGGCACCCACAGATGGCTGGAGACGTACGCCGGTGAGGTCTCCAACATCGCGCTGGCCGTCATCGCCTTCGGCTCCATGGCGGTGAGGGTGCCGTTCACGGTGCAGTACGCACGCGAACGGGTCGACCGCGAGCACTGGGACTCGCCCCAGTTCCTGCGTACCAACTACGTGATCACAGGAGTCTGGGGCCTCGCCTTCCTGGTGGCGGCCGTCGCGGGCGGCTTCGGTGATCTCGTTCTGCACAACCCGGACAACCTCTGGACCGCGTGGATCATCCAGATCGCGGCGATCGTCGCGGCGCTGCGTTTCACCGAGTGGTACCCGCAGGTCGTCCGGAGCCGCACCAACACGGTCCATCACTCGCCGCCGGTCCGCGCCCTGCTGATCCCGCTGGTCGGTCTGCTCATCCCGATCGGCATCGTCGTCCTGATCTTCGACGCCGGGGCGTCCTGGTTCGGCGTCGTCCTGATCCTCGTCGGGGTCGTGCTGGCGCGCGCCATCAGAAAGGACGCGGAGGTGACGCGGCACCCCGGGCGACACGTCAAGTAGACCGTCGTCAGCGGGTGACGCCCCCGACGAACGCGGTCCAGGCGGCGGCCCCGACGACGAGGACGGGCCCGGAGGGGTTCTTGCTGTCGCGTACGGGGACGACGCCGGGGACGTCGTCGAGTACCTCGACGCACGACTCTCCTCCGTCGCCGCCGCTGTGGGTGCTCTTGCGCCAGGCTGCGCCAGGGAAGGCGTACGCCACTTCGACGCACTCGCCGCCGTCGCCGTCGCTGTAGCTGCTCTTGCGCCACTGGGCGGTGCTCAGGTCGTACTCACGCATCGTCTGAAGTCCTCCGCCGCCGATTCGATCAGGGCCAGGGACGCCTCCGGCGACAACGCGGCGGCCCTCAGCAGATCGTAAGTCGCCTGCGCTCGCTTCACCACAGCCGGATCGTCCAGCAGATTCCCCGAATACACGCCTTCTGTATAGGCCGTTGGCGGAGCGTCCTCGAACTCCATGAGCCTCAGCATCTTGCCCATCTGTGGGTACGCCCCTGCCGCGTTCGGCAGAACCTGGACCAGTACCTTCCGTTCGCGTACAAGGGCCGCGATGTGGTCCAGCTGCTGCGCCATCGCGGTGGGCCCACCCGCTGGGATGTGCAGCGCTGCCTCGTGCAGGATGGCCCAATGCACGGGCCGCGCAGCGTCCTTGAGGATCTGTGCGCGGTCGATCCGCGCGTTGACCGTCTCCTGGACGTACTCTTCGGCAGCGAGCGGATTGCTCGCCAGGACGACCGCGCGTGCGTACTCCGCGGTCTGGAGGAGCCCCGGGACTACTGTGGGTGCGAAGTCGCAGATCTTCGTCGCGAGCGCTTCAAGCTCCGCCGCGGCCGCGAAGTAGTCCGCGTACCGCGAACTATTGATCAGCTTCCGGCACATCCGCTCGAAAAAGCCTCCGGTTTGCAGCGTCTCATCGATCCGCTGAGCCACATCCAATTGCGGCTTCCGAATGGCCTGTTCGAATTGACCGATGTACCCGCCCGACACGAAAACCCGCGCGCCCAGCGTCGCCTGAGTGAATCCCGCATCCTCCCGGAGCCGCTTCAACTCGGTCCCGAAGAACTCCCACGCCGCCTGCCGAGAACCATTGGCCATGAATCAAACCCCTTGTGCTGCCTGCCCGTTGTAGTGCGCGTACCCCTGGCGAGAGTAGCTGCGCACCGTCACCGTTGTAATGCGAAACGTGAGATCTGATCGGGAAGGGAAGTCATGGCGAGCAATGAAAACCCTCGGCACTCGGTGGATTGCATCGACGAGGCAGAGGACGCTGTGAACAATTTGCGTACGGCTCTGGCGCGGTCCGGCATTACCCTGCCGTCGCTGCGGATGGACCTCGCTTCGTACGCACGGGAGACCCCCTGTCCCCTCGTGGAATTGGGGCGCTGCGACGTCGGCACGGTCCGCATGCTCGCGGCCGTACTGCCGAAGGAACGGGGAGCCGCACGGTGACATCGCCCATCGGCTCGTTCGTCGTCGACATCCGCACCGGCCGCGTGGGGCGGCTCATGGGAGAGGTGGGTCCGCGGCTGCTGCTGAGACCCGTCGGCGGGGGCCGGGAGTGGGAGTGCGAGCCGCCGCAGGTGCGGCCCGCGACCGCGGCGGAACGGATCAGTGCGACGACTGCGTACGTGAACGCACGCAGTCGGGGCGAGCTTCCGTGACGCGAGAGGTCAGCTCCGGAGGTCGATCATGCGGGTCGGCTGCCCCGTGGTCCGGGCGATCGTTTCGAAGTCCCGGTCGTAGTGGAGGAGCGTGAGGCCGGACTGTTCGGCGACAGCGGCTACGAGGAGATCGACGGGTCCGGCGCTGCGGTGTTCGCTCTTGGCGGTGAGCTGTTCCTGTACTACTCGTGCCCGCCGGTAGATACCGTCCGGGATCGGGCACCAGCTGTAGTAGACATCGAGGACACTCTTCATCCGTTTCCGGTCCTCCGGCGAGCGTGCGGAGTAGAGCACTTCGAGCTCGGTGAAATCGCAGATCGCGACGAGACCGGCACCGATCCTGTTATCCCACTCGACTGTGATGTGGCCTCGCAGGACACGGGCGAGGGCGGAGGTGTCGATGAGGTAGTCGGCGACGCTCACTCATGCGCTCCTGCGCATCTCGGAAGACTCTTCGCTCTGTACGCCGCCTCGGTACTTGCGCTTGTCCAGGAGGATGTCCATGTCCACGGCGCCTTCCGCGGCGAGCTCGCGGGACTCTTCGAGAGCGCGCAGCCGCCGGTATCGTGCGGTCACCTCGCGCAGGGCTGTGTTGATCGTGTCGCGTTTGGTGGTGGTGCCGAGCTCCTTCGCGGCTGCTTCCAGAGCCTCGTCGTCGAGGTCGATGACCGTGCGGCTCATGGGCCCTCCCGGGGTATACACAGTGACGTATATCAATATACCTCTTCCGTTATACATCCGGGAGGGCTGCGATGAGTTCTCCCGCCCCGCGCGGTCCCCCCTGCATGGACGAACAATTCACCGCAACCCTGCGGAAGAGCCCGAACAAGGGCGGCTGGACCTACCTGGTGTGGCCCGAGTCCGTCGAGTACTTCGGCACCCGGGGCCTGGTCAAGGTCAGGGGGACGATCGACGGTCATCCGTTCCGGAGCGCGTTCATGGCGCTGGGGGACGGCACGCACATGCTTCCGGTGAAGGTGGACGTGCGTAAGGCCATCGGGAAGGAGGCGGGGGACTCGGTGACCGTACGCCTTGAGGAGCGCGTGGAGGATTGACGGCTCCTCGTGGAACGCGTCGCGCAGCTGGTCCCGACCCGCCTGCTCACTGTGAGGCGACCGCTCCGGCCACGGGGCCGCACCAAGTGCTGCGGGAAAATCCGGGCGCGACCCGTCAGCGACACCGGCGGGCGTTGAGCCGGGCGGCCTGGCGCGTCAGGTGGTCGCGCTCGGCGAGGTTGGGTGCCTTCCGGGCCGCCTCGGCGTACAGCCGTGCCGCCGTCGCCAGGTCGCCGTCGCGCTCGTGGAGGTACGCCGCCACCGCGGCGTGGCGGGGCAGTGAGTCGTCCAGCGCCACGAGCGCCGCCAGGCCGGCGCGCGGTCCGTCGGCCTCGCCGACTGCCACCGCGCGGTTGAGCCGGACGACCGGGCTGTCGGTCAGGCGCGTGAGCTCGTCGTACCACTCGACGATCTGCACCCAGTCGGTCTCCTCGGCGGTGGGCGCGTCGGCGTGGAGTGCCGCGATGGCGGCCTGGGCCTGGAACTCGCCCAGCCGGTCGCGGGCGAGGGCCGCCTGCAGGATCTCGACGCCCTCGGCGATCGACTCGGTGTCCCACCGGTCGCGGTCCTGCTCGGCGAGCGGCACCAGGCTGCCGTCGGGCGTGGTCCGGGCGGCGCGCCGGGCGTGGTGGAGCAGCATGAGGGCGAGCAGCCCCGCCACCTCGGGGTGGTCGATCGCGGCCGCGAGCTGCCGGGTGAGCCGGATGGCCTCGGCGGCGAGGTCGATGTCGCCGGAGTAGCCCTCGTTGAAGACCAGGTAGAGGACGCGCAGCACGGTGGCGACGTCGCCGGGCTGGTCGAACCGCACGCCGGAGACGGTGCGCTTGGCCCGGCTGATGCGCTGCGCCATGGTCGCCTCGGGCACCAGGTAGGCCTTGGCGATCTGGCGGGTGGTCAGCCCGCCGACGGCGCGCAGCGTGAGCGCGACCGCGGACGACGGCGTCAGCGACGGGTGGGCGCACAGGAAGTAGAGCTGGAGCGTGTCGTCCACCGCCTGTGCGGGCCCGGGAGCCGGCTCCTCGTCGACGAGGTCCTCACGCCGGCGGCGGGAGGCGTCCGCGCGGGTCGCGTCGAGGAACCGGCGCCAGGCCACGGTGACCAGCCAGCCCTTCGGGTCCCGCATGGGGGCGCCCCTGCTCGAAGAGCTCGGGGAAGGGTCGGCCGGCCAGACGCGGACCGCCTCGACCAGCGCGTCCTGCACGGCGTCCTCGGCCGCCGCGAAGTCGGCTCCGCGGCGGACGAGGATCGCGAGCACGCTCGGCGTGAGGCTCCGGAGCAGGTCCTCGTTCACCTGAGAGGTCACTCCGTGATGGTGGGCGGCGCGGCCAGGAACGGGCGCACCTCGAGCCACTCGTGGATCGGCTTTCCGCCCGCCCCAGGGGCGGCCGACAGCTCCCCGGCCAGCTCGACGGCGCGCTCGTAGCTGTCGACGTCGATCACCATCCAGCCGGCGATGAGGTCCTTGGTCTCGGCGAACGGTCCGTCGGTGACCGGCGGGCGACCCTCGCCGTCGTACCGGACGAACATCCCCTCGGGGGAGAGTGCCTGACCGTCGACGAACTCGCCGGTCCCCTCGAGCCGGGCCGCGAAGTCGTTCATGTACTGCACGTGGTCCGAGATCTCCTCCGGCGTCCACTGGTCCATGGGCACGTCGTTGACCGCAGCCGGGGCGCCGCGGTAGTGCTTGAGCAGCAAGTACTTGGCCATCGTGTTTCTCCTCGGTGCTGGTGCGACCCATTCTGGTCGCGTTCACTGCGGGGACGGAGCCGGCCACGGATTCTCGACATCGACGTCCGAACTTTTTTGGCTCTCGCAGATGAACCTGGGTGAGCCGTCCCGCGGTGCCCGGGTCCACGCCGTGGCGCGAGGGCGAGACGGAGCGAGGCTTTCCAGGATCAGCAGCGGCCGAGCAACCGAAGCAGGAGAAGGCCTCGCGTGCGTCGCTGTACGAAGAGCCGGATCGAGCATCCGATGGCGGTCGGCCGCAGGCCGTACGGGACAATGGCCGCATGAGCCTGTTCCGTGACGACGGCGTCGTCCTCCGTACCCAGAAACTGGGCGAGGCCGATCGCATCATCACGCTGCTCACCCGCAGTCACGGCCGTGTGCGCGCCGTCGCCCGTGGCGTACGGCGCACCAAGTCCAAGTTCGGCGCCAGGCTCGAGCCCTTCTCGCACGTCGATGTGCAGTTCTTCGCCCGCGGCAGCGAGCTCGTCGGCCGCGGGCTTCCCCTGTGCACACAGAGCGAGACCATCGCTCCGTACGGTGGCGGCATCGTCACCGACTACGCCCGCTACACCGCCGGCACCGCCATGCTGGAGACCGCCGAGCGGTTCACCGACCACGAGGGCGAGCCCGCCGTCCAGCAGTACCTCCTCCTCGTCGGCGCCCTGCGCACCCTCTCCCGTGGCGAACACGCGCCACATCTCATCCTCGACGCCTTCCTGCTGCGCTCCCTCTCCGTCAACGGCTACGCGCCCAGCTTCGACGACTGCGCGAAATGCGGCCTGCACGGACCGAACCGGTTCTTCTCCGTCGCCGCGGGCGGCGTCATATGCGGCGACTGCCGGGTACCCGGCAGCGTCGTACCCTCTGCGGAGGCCATCGGGCTGCTCAGCGCGCTGCTGACCGGCGACTGGCCGACGGCGGACGCGTGCGAGGCCCGCCACGTCAGGGAGGGCAGCGGGCTGGTGTCCGCCTATCTGCACTGGCACTTGGAGCGCGGACTGCGTTCACTGAGGTACGTCGAGAAGTAGAAGCAGCAAAGCAGCGAAATAGGAGATGTGAGCCGCATGGCACGACGCGGAATCCTGGGCCGGTCCCGCCGCGAGTACAAGGTCCCCGAGCCGCACCCCTCCGGCGCGCGTCCGCCGAAGATCCCGGGCGAGCTCGTGCCGAACCATGTGGCGTGCGTCATGGACGGCAACGGCCGCTGGGCCAAGGAGCGCGGGCTGCCGCGCACCGAGGGGCACAAGGTCGGCGAGGGCGTCGTCCTCGACGTCCTCAAGGGCTGCATCGAGATGGGCGTGAAGAACCTCTCGCTGTACGCCTTCTCCACGGAAAACTGGAAGCGCTCGCCCGACGAGGTGCGCTTCCTGATGAACTTCAACCGGGACGTCATCCGCCGCCGCCGCGACGAGATGGACGAGCTCGGCATCCGTATCCGCTGGGTCGGCCGGATGCCCAAGATGTGGAAGTCGGTCGTTCAGGAGCTCCAGATCGCCCAGGAGCAGACCAAGAACAACGACGCGATGACGCTGTACTTCTGCGTCAACTACGGCGGCCGCGCCGAGCTCGCCGACGCCGCCGCGGCCATCGCCGCGGACGTCAAGGCGGGCAAGCTCGACCCGTCGAAGGTCTCCGAGAAGACCATCCAGAAGTACCTCTACTACCCGGACATGCCGGACGTCGACCTGTTCCTGCGCCCCAGCGGCGAGCAGCGCACCTCCAACTACCTGATCTGGCAGAGCAGTTACGCCGAGATGGTCTTCCAGGACGTGCTGTGGCCGGACTTCGACCGCCGTGACCTGTGGCGCGCCTGCCTCGAATTCGCCCAGCGCGACCGCCGCTTCGGCGGTGCGATCCCCAACGAGGAGCTCGAGGCGATGCGCGGCCGGCCCGAGGGTACGCCCGGGGACACCTCTGCATGACGGCTCGCGGATGCGGTGGCGCCGTGCTCTTCGCGTGCGGGGCGCTGCTCGCGGTGCTCAGCTTCATGTTCACGATCGAGATGGAGACGTTCGTCGGCCTGCGCGACAACCTCGCAGGCTTCGCCGTCTTCTTCGGCGTACTCGCCGCGGGGTTCACCGCGGGCGGGTACGCCCTCTTCGGCAGGCGCTCGCGCGGCGCGCTCGTCGTGGCGCTGTGCATCGGCGCGGCGCTCGCCTGGCGGGCGTACACCGTCGCGCCGATGCTGCACTGCTCCGACTACAACAGCGTCGGCCGCAACGACGACGGCTCGTACGACTGCTACGACCGCTAGGAAGTGCCCCGGGCCTCGTCCGGGTGCCCGGGGGACTTCCGGCAGGCTGGGAGGACCAGCCCGCCCGGCGGTTGAGGACAAGCGAGGCCGAGCCGCGCAACCCGGCGAAGGGTTGCGGCACCGCCCTCGGGCGAGGAGCTCGGGTCGGCGATCCGGCGAAGGGTTGTGGCACGCCCCTCGGGCGAGGAGCTCCGGTCGGCCCGCCGGCGAGGGCCCGGGTCAGCCCTCCGGCGAGGAGCTCGCGCACTCGGCGCACGTACCGAAGATCTCGACCGTGTGCGCCACATTGACGTAGCCGTGCTGGGCCGCCACCGCCTCCGCCCACTGCTCCACCGCGGGGCCCTCGACCTCCACCGCCTTGCCGCAGACCCGGCACACCAGGTGGTGGTGATGGTCGTCGGTCGAGCAGCGCCGGTACACGGACTCGCCGTCGCTGGTACGCAGTACATCCACCTCGCCCGCGTCGGCGAGGGACTGCAGGGTGCGGTAGACCGTGGTCAGACCGACCGAGTCGCCGCGGTGCTTGAGCATGTCGTGCAGATCCTGCGCGCTGCGGAACTCATCCACCTCGTCGAGCGCCGCAGCCACCGCGGCACGCTGCCGGGTCGACCGGCCTCGCACCGGGGCGGTGTTACCGCCGATTGGCGCCGTGGTCACAGGTGCCTCCTCGCATTGCCCGCACAGATGTCGGGCTATTCTGCCAGGCCCGCGGGCGGAGCTTGACTCCGTCGCTCAGACCTTGACGTCGTCACTCGGCCGCGGTGCGCCCGGCACATCCATGGTGCACTCCGCCTCGTTGGCCTCCAAGGCATGCGCCCGCCGTCTCGCCAGGGGGGTGGCCAGCACGGTCAGCCCGATGAAGACCGCGATGGCGAGCAGCACGATCGTCGCGCCGGGCGGCACATCCTGGTAGTACGACGTGGTGGTTCCGGCCAGGGAGACGGCCACGCCGATCACCACGGCAACAGTGAACGTGGCCTTGAAGGACCGCGTGATCTGCTGGGCCGCGGCCACCGGCACCACCATCAGTGCGCTGACCAGCAGCAGCCCGACCACGCGCATCGCCACGCTGACGGTGACAGCGGCGGTGACGGCGATGAGCAGGTTCAGAGCCCGCACCGGCAGCCCCGTCACCCGCGCGAAATCCTCGTCCTGGCTGACCGCGAACAGCTGCCGGCGCAGCCCCAGCGAGACCAGCACCACGAACGCGGCCAGCAGCACGATTGCAGTGAGGTCCTCCTCGGAGACCGTGGACAGCGAGCCGAACAGGAACGAGCTGAGATTGGCCGTGGACCCGGTGTCCGAGAGGTTGATCAGCAGGACACCGCCCGCCATGCCGCCGTAGAAGAGCATCGCCAGCGCGATGTCACCGCGGGTGCGGCCGTACGCCCGGATCAGCTCCATCGTGATCGAGCCGGCGACCGCGACGATCGTCGCCATCCACACCGGGTTGGTCGAGAGCAGGAAGCCCAGGCCGACACCGGTCATCGCGACATGGCCGATGCCGTCGCCCATCAGCGCCTGCCGGCGCTGCACCAGATAGATGCCGACGGCGGGGGCGGTGATGCCGACCAGCACGGCCGCGATGAGCGCCCGTTGCATGAACGCGGACTCGAGGATTTCCATGATCAGGTCAGCAGTCCTGTGCGGAGCGGCTCGTCGGCCGCGTGCGGATGTACATGGTCGTGGCCGGGCAGCGCATGCTGGCCCACGGCCTGGGGCGGCGGCCCGTCATGGACCACGCAGCCGTCGCGCAGCACCACAGCGCGGTCGATCAGCGGCTCCAGCGCGCCCAGCTCATGCAGGACGAGCAGCACCGTGGTCCCGGCCGCGACCTGCTCGCGCAGCGTCCCGGCGAGGACGTCCTGGCTGTGCAGGTCCACCCCTGCCATCGGCTCGTCCATGATCAGCAGCTCGGGCTCGGAGGCGAGCGCGCGGGCGATCAGCACCCGCTGGTGCTGGCCGCCGGAGAGTGCGCTCACGGAGTCCTTGGCGCGGTCGGTGAGTCCGACGAGCTCGATGGCACGCTTCACGGCGGCCCTGTCGGCCCGGGAGAGGCGGCCGAGGCGCGTACGGGACAGACGTCCCGAGGAGACGACTTCGCGCACGGTCGCCGGTACACCGCTCGCCGCGGTGGTGCGCTGCGGTACGTAGCCGACACGGGCCCACTGGCGGAAGCGGCTCAGCGGGGTGCCGAACAGCGTGATCTCGCCGCCGGTGAGCGGCACCTGGCCGATCACGGACCGTACGGCGGTGGACTTGCCCGAGCCGTTGGCGCCGAGCAGGGCGACGACCTCACCGGGCTGGACGGTGAGGTCGATGCCGCGCAGAACCGGGCGCGAGCCGAGCGTGGCCTGGGCCCCGCGGACGGATATGACGGGCTCCATGGCTCGTGCCTCCGATGCTGCTGTGCGTGTCACTGCGGATGTCACTTCGCGCCGAGTGCCTTCTCCAGCGCGGCGAGGTTGGACTCCATGACCTCGACGTAGTCGGCGCCCTTGGACTTGTCCGTGATTCCTTCGAGCGGATCGAGGACGTCCGTCTTCAGGCCGGTGTCCTGGGCGAGGGTCTTGGCGGTCTTGTCGCTGGCGAGCGTCTCGAAGAAGACGGTGGTGACCTTGTCCTTCTCCGCGATGGCCTGGAGCTCCTTGATGCGGGCCGGGCTGGGATCGGACTCGGGGTCGATGCCCGCGATGCCCTCCTGGTCCAGGCCGTAACGCTCGGCGAGGTAGCCGAAGGCGGAGTGGGTGGTGATGAAGGTCTTGGTGGCCGTGTTCTTCAGGCCCGATTCGTACTTCGCATGCAGCCCGTCGAGCTTGGTGACCAGTGCGGCGGTGTTCTTCCGGTAGTCCGCGGCGTGGTCCGGGTCGGCCTTCTCGAGAGACTTTCCGACGCCCTTGGCGACCTCGGCGTACTTCACCGGGTCGAGCCAGATGTGCGGATCGCCTCCGGCTTCGCCCTCGCCCGCGTGCTCGTCGCCGTGCTCGTCGTGGCCGGGCTCCTCGCCCTCGTGGCTGTGACCGCCCTCGGTCCCGTGCTTCTCCAGCGTGGTGAGGGTGGCGGCGTCGATCTTGTTCTTCGCCTCGGACTGGGCGATGGCCTCGTCGACCGCGGGCTGGACGCCCTTGAGGGAGAGGATGTAGCCCGCCTCGTTCAGCTCGGCGGTCTGGCGGGGCTTGAGCTCCAGGTCGTGCGGCTCGATGCCCGGCTTGGTGAGGGTGGAGACGGAGACGTGGTCGCCGCCTATCTCCTCGGCCAGGTACTGCATGGGATAGAACGACGCCACCACCTTCAGCCTGCCTTCGCCGTCCTTGCCGTCCGTGGTGCCGGAGGTGGAGCAGGCGGACACGGCCATGAGGCCGAGTGCGACGGCTCCGGCGACGGCGGTGGTGGGTATGAGGCGGCGTACGTTCATGACACTCATTTTCAACAAAACTGGAAACGATTGTCAACAAAGCCCCTGAGCTGCCTCAACCCCGAACCGATTTGATCCAAGGGGTGCGGCCGCCGGTAACCTGAAGCATTCGCCGTTCGTCGTCGTCGTAATGAAGAGAGCACCGTGGCCGCCGACAAGATCGACACCATCGTCAACCTGAGCAAGCGCCGTGGCTTCGTCTACCCGTGCAGCGAGATCTACGGCGGCCAGAAGGCCGCCTGGGACTACGGGCCGCTGGGTGTCGAGCTGAAGGAGAACATCAAGCGCCAGTGGTGGCGCTACATGGTCACCTCGCGCGAGGACGTCGTCGGTATCGACTCGTCGGTGATCCTGGCCAGCGAGGTCTGGGAGGCCTCCGGCCACGTCGCCACCTTCACCGACCCGCTCACCGAGTGCACCTCCTGCCACAAGCGTTTCCGCGCCGACCACCTGGAAGAGGCGTACGAGGAGAAGCACGGCAAGGCCCCCGCGAACGGCCTCGCCGACCTCAACTGCCCCAACTGCGGCAACAAGGGCACCTTCACCGAGCCCAAGAGCTTCTCCGGCCTGCTCTCCACCCACCTCGGCCCCACCCAGGACACCGGCTCCGTCGCCTACCTGCGCCCCGAGACCGCCCAGGGCATCTTCACCAACTTCGGCCAGGTGCAGCAGACTTCCCGCAAGAAGCCGCCGTTCGGCATCGCGCAGATGGGCAAGTCCTTCCGGAACGAGATCACTCCGGGCAACTTCATCTTCCGCACCCGCGAGTTCGAGCAGATGGAGATGGAATTCTTCGTCAAGCCGGGCGAGGACGAGCAGTGGCAGGAATACTGGATGGAGCAGCGCTGGAACTGGTACCGCGATCTTGGTCTCCGTGAGGAGAACATGCGCTGGTACGAGCACCCGGCCGAGAAGCTCTCCCACTACTCCAAGCGCACCGCCGACATCGAGTACCGCTTCAGCTTCGGCGGCAGCGAATGGGGCGAGCTCGAGGGCGTCGCCAACCGCACCGACTTCGACCTCTCCGCGCACTCCAAGGCCTCCGGCACCGACCTGTCGTACTTCGACCAGGAAGCCGGCGAGCGCTGGACGCCGTACGTCATCGAGCCCGCCGCCGGTGTCGGCCGCGCGATGCTCGCCTTCCTCCTCGACGCGTACAACGAGGACGAGGCCCCCAACGCCAAGGGCGTCATGGAGAAGCGCACCGTGATGCGCCTCGACCCGCGTCTCGCGCCGGTCAAGGTCGCTGTGCTGCCGCTCTCCCGCAACCCGCAGCTCTCGCCGAAGGCCAAGGGCCTCGCCACCGACCTGCGCAAGAACTGGAACATCGAGTTCGACGACGCGGGCGCCATCGGCCGCCGCTACCGCCGCCAGGACGAGATCGGCACGCCGTTCTGCGTCACCGTCGACTTCGACACCCTCGACGACAACGCGGTCACCGTGCGCGAGCGCGACACCATGAAGCAGGAGCGCGTCTCCCTGGACCAGATCCAGGGCTACCTGGGCAGCCGCCTGCTCGGCTGCTGACCACCGCGAGACTCACAGGCCGGCCGGGCCAGGCGCCCGGCCGGCCTTCGCATGTGCCGGGCCGTCCTTCGCATGCGCCCGTACGGCCTGTGCATGTGCCGGGCCGTCCTCTGGATGCGCCCGTACGGCAAGGAACGCGCACAGGCCCGCCAGCGGCAGCTCCGCACACACGGCCATCGCCACGGCCGCCGCCAGCTCGGTGCCCGGTGCCGACGTCAGCACATCCGCGCACGCGTCCGCCGCCAGCAGCAGCGCGGCGCCGGCCGCCGCCACCCGATGGCCGCCCCCGCCCCGAGCGAGCCGGGTACCCGCCGTCAGCAGACAGGCCGCCTCCAGGGAGTCGAGCGCCACCCACGCCGCCGCCCGGCCCGGCGGCAGGGTCGCGGCGAGGAACCCCATCCACGGCAGCAGCGCAAGGCCGGCACCGGTCAGCAGCCGGGCCTGCCAGGTGCGCAACCGGGCTGTTCCGCAGGGGGAGTTGAAGGCGAGGAGAGCCATGGAGTGTGCCTCGTTCCGCTGTCACGAACGTCACGAACCCGGCCGTCGGGCTCGTGATCAACACTCCAGTTCCGGGCGCGCACAGTCAGTAACACTGCTTGCCCACTTGGGGTGGCACCAGTTGCACCCCCGATCCGGTAACTGGCCTCCTCGCCGCAGGCCGACGCCGGCACATACGGTTGGATCATGACCATCCCGCCCCGGCTGCGCCGCTCACTCACGTGGCTGCGGCGCGACCTCCTCTTCATCGCCTCCGGGGTGCCACTGCACCTGATCACCGCGCCGCTGTTCCTGTGGGCCGTGACGCTCATCGCCCGGACCGTGCAAGGAACGTCCAGCGCAGCCCCGGCGGTCCTGCCCGTCCCCGCCGCCCTGATCGTCATCGCCGGATTCGGGCTCACCCAAGCCCACCGGTGGCGCTACCGGGAACTGTGCGGAGTGGATCTGCCCCGGCTGCGGTTCGCCGTCGCCGGGCGGCAGCTCGGCTACAACTGCCTCGTGGCGCCCTGCCTCGGCGTACTCGAACTGCTCGTACTCGCCCTGCTGGTCGCGGGCACGGCCGCGACCACCGTCTACGCGTGGATCATGCTGCTGCCGGTGGACTGGCGGACAGGCCACCCCGGTTACACCACCCAGGCCGCCTACGTCATGGCCGCGGGCGTCCTCGCACTGTCCGCCACGCCGGGCCTCGCCGGAGCGCTCGTACGCCTCGAGAACCGCATCGCCCCCGGGCTGCTCAAGGACGGCCCGGCCGAAGAGCTCAAGCAGCGGGTCGAGGACCTCACGGAAAGCCGGGCCGGAGCCGTCGACGCCGCCGATGCCGAACGCCGCCGCATCGAACGGAATCTGCACGACGGCGCCCAGCAACGGCTCGTCTCGCTCGCCCTCAACCTGGGTATCGCCAAAATCACGCTCAAGGACCTGCCACCCGAGGCCCGGCAGGTCATCGACGACGCACACCGCGAAGCCAAGGAATCGATCGAGGAGCTCAACACCCTCGTACGGGGCCTGCACCCGGCCGTACTGGACGAACTCGGCCTGGACGCCGCCCTGTCGGGACTGGCCGCCCGGGCGCCCCTGCCCGTACGGCTGCGTGTCGACATGACCCGGCGCGCGGCGCCCGCCGTCGAGGCCGTCGCCTACTTCGTCGTCTCCGAAGCGCTGACCAACATCGCCAAGCACGCCCGCGCCACCCGCGCCGATGTGACCGTGTCCCGGCTGGGAGAGTTGCTGCGCGTGGTCATCGCCGACGACGGCGTCGGAGGTGCCGACCCGTCCGGCGGCACCGGCCTCAAGGGGCTCTCCCAGCGCGTGGGATCCGTCGACGGGACCTTCCGGATGAGCAGCCCCACCGGGGGCCCGACCGCCATGACCGTGGAGCTGCCGTGCGTGCCGTGATTGCCGAGGATTCCGTACTGCTCAGGGTCGGCGTGGTCAAGATCCTGGAGATGGCCGGATTCGAGGTCGCCGCGGAAGTCGGCGATGCACAGGCGCTGTTGGCCGCGGTCGAGGAACACCGCCCGGACATCGCCGTCGTCGACGTCCGGATGCCGCCGGGCTTCACCGACGAGGGCGTACGTGCCGCACTGCAGCTTCGGCGGCAGTGGCCGCAGACCGCGGTACTGATGCTCTCGCAGTACGTCGAGGAGCGGTACGCCGCCGAGCTGCTCGCCACCCACACCAGCGGCGTCGGCTACCTCCTCAAGCAACGGATCGCGGACGTCGAGGAGTTCATCGAGGTGCTGCGGCGGGTCGCCGAGGGCGGAACGGCCCTGGACCCTCAGGTCGTCGCACAGCTGCTGGTGCGACGGCAGAGCGATCCGCTGGAGCGGCTGACCGAGCGCGAACGGGAGGTGCTCGCGCTGATGGCGGAGGGGCGCTCCAACGCAGGAATCGCGGGCCGGCTGGTGGTCAGCGAGAGCGCCGTGGCCAAGCACATCAACAGCATCCTCGCCAAGCTGGACCTGCCACGCGCCGACGCCGACCACCGCCGGGTGCTGGCGGTGCTGCGTTTTCTGGAGCGGGGCGCCTGAGCACGAAGTGAAGCCTGGACAACGGGGCGAGAAGAAAACCCTGTTGATGTTGTCCGTACTGCACACTGGGCGCAATCATCACCAGGAGGAGCGATGCCGTCCACGACCACCAGCAAGGTCAGCAGATGGGATCAGCACGGCCGCGAGCATGTCGTCCACGTCCAGAAGTCGGGGATGCAGCGGATGCTGACCTGCGTCACATGCGGCTGGCGCAAGGGGGCGCAGTTCCTGCCGTGGCTCAAGGCCGAGGAGCACCTGGCCGGGGCGCATCAGGCGACGGTGGACCCCGGCGCCTGACCCCTCCCACGCGCTCGTGGCAGCGGGCCCGTCACGTCGTCGGCCGACGGCGCTCGCCCGAAAACTGGTACCGAGACGCTCTCCGGCGGGGTACCGTCACCTGCATGTCTTCGTTCTTCCAGATCTACGAGTGAGAGGGCGGCGGTCCACCCCCGCCCCCATCTGACGATTCCCGAAGTCACTTCTCACCACGACGGAGAACCCCGTGGCCAAGAGCCGGAACAATCTCCTCGGCGTGGGCGGACAGCGCAAGAAGCTGTCCCGCGCCGATCAGCAGGGCAACGGTCCCGCGCGCAACGCCGATCGCAAGACGGCCGCCGAGCAGAAGCAGGACCTCGTACGCAAGATGCGCGAGCGCGCCCAGGGCCAGTCGGAGGCGCCGCAGGACGAGCAGGCCTGATCATGACCGTGGGCCCGGACCGCACGACGCGGTCCGGGCCCACGGTCATGTCCGGGCTATGCGCGCGCGGGGGACGGCGACTTCTCCCGCTCCGGGGCCTCCAGCCGCTCGGCGGTGCGCCGTGCCGTCTCCCGAGCCCAGGCTCCGCTGGTCAGCGCCCCCACCACCAGGACGCACAGCCCGCATCCGACGATCACCCACCAGGCGGGGCGGCTCGCCTCGGCGAAGCCGTCGGTGTAGGACGCGGCGGACACTCCGGCCGCCAGTACCGCCCCGATGACGGCGACACCGAGCGTCTGGCCGACCTGCCGGCTGGTCGAGGCGACAGCGGCGGCCACCGCGGCCTGGGAGCGGGGCATTCCGGAAACGGCGGTGTTGGTGATCGGCGCATTCACCATGCCGAAGCCGAGGCCGAACAGCGCGTACCCGAGGAAGAGCAGCCCGTCGGACCTCTCGGCCTCGAACGCGGCGAACAGCACACCGCATGCCGCCATGGCGATGCCCCCGATCAGCAGCGGGAGGCGGGGACCGCGGCTGCCGACGAGCCGTCCCGACACGGGCGCGCAGACGAAGGTCATAGCCGCCATCGGCAGCATGTAGAGACCGGCGTGCAGAGCGGTCAGACCGCGGACGTCCTGCAGGTACAGGGTGTTGATGAAGAGGAAGCCGCCGAGCGAGGCGAACGCGCACACCGCGATGACGGTGGCGCCGCTGAACGGTGCGCTGCGGAAGAAACGCAGATCGATGAGGGGCTCGGCGCGCCTGGGTTCGTACAGCAGCAGTCCGGCGAGCGAGAGGACCGTGACCACACCGAGGGTGAGGATCAGCGGCGAGGTCCAGCCTGCCGTGGGCGCTTCGATGATCGCGTACGTCAGTGAGCCGAGCAGCGCGATGACCAGCAGCTGGCCGACCGGGTCGGAGCGGCGCGGCCGGGGCGCGCGGGACTCCTGTACATAGCGCCAGGTGAGCAGCATCGCCGCGATTCCGACGGGCAGATTCACCCAGAAGACAGAGCGCCATCCGACGGTGTCGACCAGGATTCCGCCGACGAGCGGCCCCGCGGCCATGGAGATGCCGACGACCCCGCCCCACACTCCGATGGCACGGGCGCGCTCGCGCGGCTCGGTGAAGGTGTTGGTGATGATCGACATCGCGACGGGGTTGAGCATCGAGCCGCCGACGGCCTGCACCATGCGGAAGACGACGAGCGATTCGAGGCTGGGGGCGAGGGAGCAGAGCAGCGAGCCGAGGGTGAAGAGAGCGAGCCCGGTCTGGAAGACCTTGCGACGGCCGATCCTGTCGGCGGTGGAGCCGGAGAGCATCAGCAGGGAGGCGAGGACCAGGGTGTAGGCGTCGATGGTCCACTGCATGCCGGCGACGGAGGCGTTCAGCTCCTTCTGCATCGCGGGCAGGGCGGCATTGAGGATGGTGTTGTCCAGGCTGACGATCAGCAGGCTCATGCAGCAGATCGCCAGCACCAGCATCCGCCGCCGGTGTGTGAGCTCGGGCATACGCGGATCGTACGTCTGACGAACGACTCCGGCAGTGCGCGACAATGGGCGGATGACCACGCTCGCCCCGTCCACGTCCTCGATGCTCAGGATCGGCCCGCACGCCGTCCAGCCGCCGGTGGTGCTCGCGCCCATGGCCGGCATCACGAATGCGCCCTTCCGCACTCTCTGCCGTGAGTTCTCCGGCGGCAAGGGGCTGTTCGTGAGCGAGATGATCACGACGCGGGCGCTGGTCGAGCGCAATGAGAAGACCATGCAGCTCATCCACTTCGACGAGACCGAGACGCCGCGCTCCATCCAGTTGTACGGAGTGGATCCCGCGACGGTCGGCAAGGCCGTACGGATGATCGTGGACGAGAACCTGGCGGACCACATCGATCTGAACTTCGGCTGCCCGGTGCCGAAGGTGACGCGCAAGGGCGGCGGCTCCGCCCTTCCGTACAAGCGGCCGCTGCTGCGCGCGATCCTGCACGAGGCGGTCACCGGTGCCGGGGATCTGCCGGTGACGATGAAGATGCGCAAGGGCATCGACGACGACCACATCACGTATCTCGACGCGGGCCGGATCGCGGTCGAGGAGGGCGTGACGGCGATCGCGCTGCACGGGCGTACGGCGGCGCAGCACTACGGCGGTACGGCCGACTGGGACGCGATCGCACGGCTGAAGGAGCACGTCCCGGAGATCCCGGTGCTGGGCAACGGCGACATCTGGTCGGCGGACGACGCGCTGCGGATGATGCGCGAGACGGGCTGCGACGGGGTGGTCGTGGGGCGCGGGTGCCTGGGGCGGCCGTGGCTCTTCGGCGATCTGGTGGCGGGCTTCGAGGGGACGGGGACGTACGCGACGCCGACGCTCAAGGAGGTCGCGGTCGTGATGCGGCGGCACGCGGAGCTGCTGGGGGAGTGGATCGGCGACGAGGCGCGCGGCGTGATCGACTTCCGTAAGCATGTGGCCTGGTACCTCAAGGGGTTCTCGGTCGGTTCGGAGATGCGCAAGAAGCTGGCGATCACCTCTTCGCTCGCTGAGATAGACGCTCATCTGAGCGAGCTCGATTTGGACCAGCCGTGGCCGGTGGGCGCGGACGGGCCGCGCGGGCGCACGTCGGGCAACAACCGGGTCGTGCTCCCGGACGGCTGGCTGAAGGATCCGTACGACTGCGCCGGTGTCGGTGCGGACGCGGAACTCGACACGTCAGGCGGCTGACCGGCCCCGGCGCGGGTCCGGATGATGGAATTTCGCCCGGCCGAGCGGCGTGATTCTCGCCACCCTTGATAGGGGGTCCGCTCAGATGAGCACTTTGCGGACGGCTGCATCTCTCAAAGGGTGGCACTGAGTGCCATCCCTTTGGTCTTCAGATGATCGATCAAAATGTGACGCTGCGTATGCGGTATCGGTTGATCATGCCACCGCACGTAGTGATGTCTTCAAGAGTTGAATCAAAGGGTCCATGCCTTCGCCCTCCCCAGGTGCTTTCGATCTGCTGGCGGACGAGTGGTTAAGGCCGTATGACGCTCGAGTGGACATACCCAGACGCCTTCGATCTGGGTATGTTCCTCGCCGTCAGGGCAGCCACCGAGTCCTCGAGGAGTCGAGACCCGTGTCGGAAAACAAAGATCAGAAGTTCGTCTACGACTTCACCGAGGGCAACAGGGACCTCAAGGACCTGCTCGGCGGTAAAGGTGCGAACCTCGCCGAGATGACCAACCTTGGGCTCCCCGTCCCTCCCGGCTTCACGATCACCACCGAGGCGTGCAAGGGCTACCTCGACAGTGGTGACGAGCCCGCCGCGCTGCGCGACGAGGTGAGCGCCCACCTGGACGCCCTCGAGCAGACCATGGGCAAGAAGCTCGGCCAGGCCGACGACCCGCTTCTGGTATCCGTACGTTCCGGCGCGAAGTTCTCCATGCCCGGCATGATGGACACCGTTCTCAACATCGGGCTCTCCGACGAGTCGGTGGCCGGGCTCGCGCAGCAGGCCGGCGACGAGCGCTTCGCGTGGGACTCGTACCGCCGCCTCATCCAGATGTTCGGCAAGACCGTGCTGGGCGTCGACGGCGAACTCTTCGAGGAGGCGCTCGAGGAGGCCAAGGCCGCCAAGAAGGTCACCGTCGACACCGACCTCGACGCCGGCGATCTGAAGAAGCTGGTCAAGCAGTTCAAGAAGATCGTCTCCCGCGACGCCGGGCGCGACTTCCCGCAGGACCCGCGCGAGCAGATGGACCTCGCGATCCGCTCGGTCTTCGAGTCGTGGAACACCGACCGCGCCAAGCTCTACCGCCGCCAGGAGCGCATCCCCGGCGACCTGGGCACGGCCGTCAACATCTGCTCCATGGTCTTCGGCAACCTCGGCCCCGACTCCGGCACCGGCGTCGCCTTCACCCGCGACCCCGCCAGCGGCCACCAGGGCGTCTACGGCGACTACCTGCAGAACGCCCAGGGCGAGGACGTCGTCGCGGGTATCCGCAACACCGTGCCGCTCGCCGATCTGGAAAGCATCGACAAGAAGTCGTACGACCAGTTGATGCAGATCATGGAGACCCTCGAGACGCACTACAGGGACCTGTGCGACATCGAGTTCACCATCGAGCGCGGCCAGCTGTGGATGCTCCAGACCCGCGTCGGCAAGCGCACCGCCGGTGCCGCCTTCCGTATCGCCACCCAGCTGGTCGACCAGGGCCTCATCGACGAGGCCGAGGCGCTCCAGCGCGTCAACGGCGCGCAGCTGGCGCAGCTGATGTTCCCCCGCTTCGACGACCAGGCCAAGACCGAGCTGCTCGGCCGCGGTATCGCCGCCTCTCCGGGCGCGGCCGTCGGCAAGGCCGTCTTCGACTCGTACACCGCGGTCAAGTGGTCGCGCTCCGGCGAGAAGGTCATCCTCATCCGCCGTGAGACCAACCCCGACGACCTCGACGGCATGATCGCCGCCGAAGGCATCCTGACCTCGCGCGGCGGCAAGACCTCGCACGCCGCCGTCGTCGCCCGGGGCATGGGCAAGACCTGTGTCTGCGGCGCCGAGGAGCTCGAGGTCGACACCAAGCGGCGCCGGCTCACGGTCGGCGAGACCGTCATCGAGGAGGGTGACGTCGTCTCCATCGACGGCTCCACCGGCAAGGTCTACCTCGGTGAGGTACCGGTCGTGCCGTCCCCGGTCGTCGAGTACTTCGAGGGCCGGATGCACGCGGGCGCCGACGACGCCGACGAGCTCGTCGCCGCCGTGCACCGGATCATGGCGTACGCGGACCGAGTACGGCGGCTGCGCGTACGCGCCAACGCCGACAACGCCGAGGACGCGCTGCGCGCACGGCGGTTCGGCGCGCAGGGCATCGGCCTGTGCCGCACCGAGCACATGTTCCTCGGTGAGCGCCGCGAGATGGTCGAGAAGCTGATCCTCGCCGACACCGACGACGAGCGCGAGCAGGCGCTGGGCGCCCTGCTGCCGCTCCAGAAGAAGGACTTCATCGAGCTGTTCGAGGCGATGGACGGGCTGCCCGTCACCGTCCGGCTGCTCGACCCGCCGCTGCACGAGTTCCTGCCGGACATCACCGAGCTGTCGGTACGTGTCGCCCTCGCCGAGGCCCGCAAGGACCACAACGAGAACGACCTGCGCCTGCTTCAGGCCGTGCACAAGCTCCACGAGCAGAACCCGATGCTGGGCCTGCGCGGCGTACGTCTGGGTCTGGTCATTCCCGGCCTGTTCGCGATGCAGGTACGGGCGATCGCCGAGGCCGCGGCCGAGCGCAAGAACGCCAAGGGCGACCCGCGGCCGGAGATCATGATCCCGCTGGTGGGCACCGTCCAGGAGCTGGAGATCGTCCGCGACGAGGCCGAGCAGGTCATCGCCGAGGTCCAGGAGGCCACCGGCATCGACCTCAGGCTCAAGCTCGGCACGATGATCGAGCTGCCCCGCGCCGCGCTGACCGCCGGTCAGATCGCCGAGGCCGCGGAGTTCTTCTCCTTCGGGACGAACGACCTCACCCAGACCGTGTGGGGCTTCTCCCGCGACGACGTCGAGGCGAGCTTCTTCACCGCGTACCTGGAGAAGGGCATCTTCGGGGTCTCCCCGTTCGAGACGATCGACAAGGACGGCGTCGGCAAGCTCGTACGGGACGCGGTGGAGGCCGGCCGGGCCACCCGCCCCGATCTGAAGCTGGGCGTCTGCGGTGAGCACGGCGGCGACCCCGAGTCGGTGCACTTCTTCCACGAGGTGGGCCTGGACTACGTGTCCTGCTCGCCGTTCCGTATCCCGGTGGCGCGGCTGGAGGCGGGCCGCGCGGCGGCCCAGTCGACCGGCAGCGACTCCCGGTAGACCGCCGGAGCCGTCACCGGGGTCCAGGGGCCTGCCCCCGGATGACCGGTACCTCAACCCTCACCGGTCCGGTGGCGGCTCCGGAACACCAAAGAGGATGGGGCGGGCGCCTGTGCGGGGCGCCCGCCCCATCCGCTTGTCCTGCCGCTTGTCCTTTTGCGGCGCGGCCCCGGTCGCGACGGCCCGATTCGCTACAGGCTGATTCGCCGGCACACGCCGATTCCCTGTTGAATTACGTACGTCCAACAGCAATCGAATTTCTGCCATTCATTGCGCAAAGAACTGGGCGGAGCGCGGCCTGCGGATCCCCACCCGCCGACCGCGCCCCATTACCCGTGCCGGACACGGAGCCGCAACCTCCGTCAACCGCCGCCGGACGCGCAAAGCCCCCCACGGCCTTCGCGACGTCACATCGGTGACACAGGTTTCGTGCCCGACGTCGTACAGCCTTTCGGTTGGACACCTGACCCCGCGAGGCGTTTCAACTGTGGCTGAAACTCCGTGGTGACGTCCTGTGATGGCATGCATACTCAGTGATCGGGGCGATTGCGGATGCAACAGATGCAACCAGGTGGGGGTTCGGTGCTGCGTATCCATTTCACTGCGGACGACCTAGCGAGAGTGAGGATGGCGGCCAGACCGGATGTTTTGTGGGAAACGATTCTCAGCTTTCACCGATTGAGGGACCGGCGCGGCGCCACCGTCTTCGGGGAATGGCGCTCGGAAACGCGCGCCCGGTTGAATGGTGAAACACGCTTGCTTGCCGCGCTGGTTCCCCCACGGGGCTATTTCCCGGACTTTCTGACGCCCCCCGAGGCGCGGCACGGGCTCGACGCGGGGCTGGAGGCGCTGCGTGCCACGGCACCCGGGCGCCTGCACACCGAGCTCGCTCTGGTGGCCGCGCGCCGCGGCTCCGTGCCAGTACTGCCCGGCCGGCTGGCCGCCCTCGCGGAGGGCAGGTCCGAGCCGCTCGCGCGGCTCATCGGAGTGCTGCGCAGCTACTACCGGGCGGCCGTGGAGCCGTACTGGCCGCATCTCCAGGCCAGGGTCGAGGCGGACCGCGCCGTCAGGGGCCGCGCGCTGCTGGACGGTGGCGCGGACGAACTGCTCGCCTCGCTGCCCCCGGTGCTGCGCTGGCGGCCGCCGGTCCTGGAGGCCGACTACCCCGTCGAGCGCGAACTGCATCTGAACGGGCGGGGTCTGCTGCTCCAGCCGTCGTTCTTCTGCCGCGGCACCCCGGTGGTCTACCGCAACTCCGCGCTCCCGCCGGTCCTGGTCTACCCCGTCGCCCACGCCTGCGAGCCGGCGTTCGGCGAGGCCTGCGGCACTTCGCTCGGCAAGCTCGTCGGCCACACCCGCTCCGCCGTCCTGCAGGCCATCCGCAACGGCGGTACGACCAGTGAACTGGCCCGCAGGGCAGGAGTGTCCCTCGCCTCCGCCAGCCAGCATGCGGCGGTCCTGCGCGAGGCCGGCCTGGTGGTGACGCTGCGCCACGGCAACGCCGTCCTGCACACGCTCACTCCGCTGGGCGCCGCCCTCCTGCGGGGCGGCGCCGCACCGGAGGCCGCGGGCTACGCCCGGAACGGTCCGGTCACCTCGTAGGTGATGCCGCCCGACGACGAGCCGCTCGTGCCGCGCTGGCTGGAGAAGTACAGCCGTGTGCCGTTGGGCGAGAAGGCCGGTCCGGTGATCTCGGACCCGGACTGGCCGTTGATCCGCAGGAACGGCGCGACGACGTCGTCCGGCGTGATGATGCAGATCTCCATGCTGCCGCCGTCCTCCGCGACGTACAGATCGCCGGAGGAAGCGCCGGTGATGTTGTCGACGCCGGTCAGCGGTGCGCTGCCGCTGACCAGTGAGTCGTCGTAGGCCAGCTCGTAGGTGCTGTTCGTCAGATTCAGCTGCCAGACACGGTTGTCGCCCTTGGTGGTGAACCACACCTTGTCGTCGGCGTAGTGGCAGCCCTCCCCGCCGTTGAACTTCTTGGAACCGGAGACCTGGCTGCGGGTCGCGGTCGGGGAGCCGTCGGGGTCGGGCACGTTCGCCCAGGTGAAGCTGCCCGAAGTGGCCGTGCCGGCCTTGAGTACCTGGAGCGTGCCGAAGGCGAGGCTGCCCCAGGTGGTGGGGACGAACCGGTACAGGCAGCCGTTGGACTCGTCCTCGGTCAGATAGATCACCTGGCGGACCGGGTCGGCGGCGGCCGCCTCGTGCTTGAACCGGCCCATCGCGTCACGGCGGACGGCGGCGTTCACACCCCACGGGTCGGCTTCGTAGACATAACCGAGGCTGACCTCCTCGCAGGACAGCCAGGTGTTCCACGGCGTCTTCCCGCCCGCACAGTTCTGCCGGGTGTTCGACAGGATGCGGTACGCGCCGGTGATGGCCCCGGAGGAGGAGAACCTGATCGCGCCGGCGCCGCCGGAGGGGTTGATCTCCGAGTTGGAGACATAGATCCAGCCGGAGCCGTCGGTGTAACAGGCGCCGCCGTCGGGTGCGTTGTGCCAGGTGTACGCGGTGCCGCTGACGGTCTGCCCGGAGCGGGCGACGACCCTGCTGGTGAACCCGCCGGGCAGCTGGATGCCGTTGGCGTCCGCCGAGCCGAGTGCCCCGTAAGGACCGGCGCCCGGCTGGGCGGGGTCGGCGTGCGCCGCTCCGCGCCACAGGGTGCCGCCGAACGCGGCGGCGGAGGTGCTGATGACCGCTCCGCGCAGGAAACTGCGACGTTCCACTTGTCACTCCAGGGGGCTGGTGACCGCCCCGCAGCACCGGCCGGCGCGCGGGGTCGCGCGCTTCCGGAACCTAAGACTGCCGAATTGACAGAGCCTCAACAACCGGTGACATGCAGCGGTCGAGTCATCGGGGTCCCGGCGCCGTCCCGCCGTCCCGTCGCGCCGGCCGTGGCAGTGACAGTGACTACGTGGCGACGTGGCGACATGACGACATGACGAGGTTCTTTCGGGGTGAGCGATGAGTCTCGCGCCGCCCCGCGGTCTACCCCTTCGACGGCAACACCAGAGCACGCCGATGAGAGAAGAGAGACAGCCATGTCCCAGCTGATTTTCGTCAACCTGCCGGTGAACGACCTCGAGACCACCAAGTCGTTCTGGAGCAAGCTCGGCTACTCCTTCAACCCGCAGTTCAGCGACGAGACCACGGCATGTCTGGTCATCAGCGACACGATCTTCGCCATGCTGATCACCCAGCCGCGGTTCAAGGAGTTCACCAAGAAGGAGATCGCGGACGCCTCCACGTCCACCGAGGTCATCCTCTGTCTGAGCGCCGACAGCCGCGAGAAGGTCGACGAGCTGGCCGACGCGGCCCTTGCTTCCGGCGGCTCCCCCGCCAACGAGCCCATGGACCACGGCTTCATGTACGGCCGCTCGTTCCAGGACCCCGACAACCACCTGTGGGAAGTCGTGTGGATGGACGTCGAGGCGGCCACGGCCGAAGGCCAGTGCTGACACCCCCGCCGGCCGGTCGCCCCCACGGGTACGAGGGCCTCAGGCCATGAGGCCCTCGTACGTCACCGTGTGGTCAGGCCGAGGAGCCACTGTCGACGACGAGGTCGGTGCCGACGGCCGCACCCGCGTCCGGCGAGGCGAGGTAGAGCACCGCGGCCGCCACCTCGGCCGCCTCCGCGGCCCTGCCCAGCGGGGTCTGCGACTTCATCCGCTCGGCGCGGTCCGCCTCGCTCTCGCCGGACCGCAGCGACATGGGGGCGACGGACGCGCCGGGGCTGACCGCGTTGATCCGGATGCCCTGGTGGATGTGGTCGAGCGCGGCGGCGCGGGTCAGCGCGGTGACGGCGGCCTTGGAGGTGATGTAGGCGGCGAGGTTCGGGATCCGCAGATGCGTGCCCAGATTGGAGGAGATGTTGACGATCGAGCCGCCGCCGTTCTCCTTCATGTGGGCGATCTGGTGCTTCATGGCGAGCCAGACGCCGGTGACATTGGTGCGCAGCACGGCGTCCCAGTCCTCCTCGCTCACCTCGCCGACGGGCACGGTGCCGCGCAGGATCCCGGCGTTGTTGACGGCGATGTCCAGCCCGCCGAAGCGGTCGACGGTGGCCCGCACCAGGTCGCGTACATCGTCGGAGCGGGTGACGTCGGCGATGACGGCTGCGGCCGTGCCGCCCTCCTTCTCGATCAGCGCGACGGTCTCGCCGAGGGTGCCGGCGCTGCGGCCCGCGGCGACGACCGAGGCCCCTTCGGCGGCGAAGGCGAGAGCGATGGCGCGGCCGAGACCGGTTCCGGCGCCGGTGACGAGGACGGTCCTGCCGGTGAAGCGAGCGGACATATCGGTAACTCCCCTGGTGGATATGTGTATGTGTATGTGGATGTGTGTATGTGATGCGCAGGTACGGAAGTGCGGAGGTGCGGGCGGACGAGTGCGGAGAGGAGGGTGAAGGCAGCCGCGACCTCCCCTTTTTTGACTGATCGTTCCATTATTGGGGCAGACGAAAAGGCGCCCGATGGCGTCCGTCGATCAGTCCAGCAGGGTCAGTGCCTGCTCGGCCGCGTCCCCGACCCTGCCCGGGTCGCCGGACGTCTTGCCGACCACCCGCATGCCCTGCATGAGAACGAGCAGCATCCGGGCGAGCGCCCGCGGTTCGCGGTCCTTGTCCAGCTCCCCCTGGGCCTGGGCCCGCACCAGCGCCGAGTGGATCAGTGTCTCGATGTTCTCCCAGCTGATCTCGACCCGGCGGGCCGCGTCCGCGTCGTGCGGGCCCAGTTCGGCCGCGGTGTTCGTCACGAAACAGCCGTTCCGGCGGCCCTCGTCGGCGGTGGACTCGGTAGCGAACCGCCGCACCACCGCGCGCACGGCGGGCAGCGCGGGCCCGGGCTGTGAGAGTTCGTCGAACAGTTGCGGGTGGCACGTCTCGGCGTACCGGTCCATCGCCTTCAGGTACAGCGCGTGCTTGTTGCCGAAGGTGGCGTAGATGCTGGCGCGGCCGATGCCGAGATGCTCGACCAGGTCCGCCATCGACGTCGCTTCGTATCCGCGCCGCCAGAACAGCTCGAGAGCCGCCTGGAGCGCGGCGTCCGGATCGAATTCCTTGGTCCTGGCCACGGAAGGAACCGTAGCCCTATCTGGAACGAGCGGTCAAGATAGATGGGCCTTCCGGTACGCGCCCGGGGTCACCCCGAAGCAGCGCACGAACCAGCGGTGGAAGTGACTCTGGTCGGTGAAGCCGGATGCTGCCGCCGCATCCGCGGCCGAACTGCCGCCCGCCAGCAGCCTGCGCGCCCGGCGCAGCCGCAGCAGCCGCTGACAGTCGCTGGGCGACATGCCGTACTCGGTGTGGAAGGCGCGGTACAGCGCGAAGCGGCTGCAGCCGGCGGCCTCGGCGAGCCGCTGGGCCGGGATCTGCTCCGCGTACGCCTCGTCGAGCAGCGCCCGCGCCCGGCGCGCGGCAGTCCGGGTCCGGCCGCCCTGCGCCGGTTCAGGCGCCCGCAGCGGACGCGTCGCGCTGCGCCGGACCATCGCCGTGACGGTCGCGGTCAGCCGCTCGTCCCGTACCAGCGGATCCGCCTCGCCGACGAGCGCGGTGTGCAGCCTCAGCAGCGCGGTCCGCAGCTCGGGGTCGTGCAGCGCGGGCTGCGCGAACAGCGGCATCGCGCCCCGGCCTTCGGTCGCGTCGGCGAGTACGTCGCGTACGAGATCGGGGCCGATGTGCACGATCCGGTACTGGTATCCGAGGTCGGCCGCTGCCCGCCCGTCGTGTGCGTCGTCCGGGTTGAACGCCATGACCATGCCCGCGCCGCTGATGTGCGCCCCGCCCCGGCAGCTGAAGCGCTGGGCACCCGCCTCGGTGATCCCGAAGGAGTACGCGTCATGGCTGTGCGGGTGGTAGACGTGCTGGAAGAAGTGCGCGTGCATGGCCTCCAGCGGGCGGTCCGGGTCGCGCCAGTACCGAGCCCAGCCGTCGCCTCGTGGTGGGGTCTTCGCGGTGTCCACCCGCCCATTGTCGTCGCCGTGCCGGCCCGACGACGGCGTGAGGGGTGTGCCGCTTTTCACCCCATCCGCACCTCGTAGGCGGTCACCGATACCGTCTCGTCGTCCAGGCAGCGGCCCGTCTCCAGGTCGAAGCGCTGCTTGAGCAGTGGCGAGGCGACAAAGGGGCGGCCGGACGACGAGCCGACCAGCCCCCGGGACAGCACCCGGGCGCCGGAGAACGGGTCGCGGTTGTCGATGGCGTACGGTGTGCCCGCGCGGTCCAGGAAGACCGCCACCTGGCGGCCGTCCGGCAGCAGGGCCGCGACCCCGCGGCCCGGGGTGAGCTGGGACAGTGCGCAGAGCGGGAACCACTCCCCGCCCAGGCGGAGCTGGACCTGTGTATCCGTCTTCTCGGGCTTCTCAGCGGCGATCGTCATCGGGCGGCGGTACCTTCCAGGGCTTGCAGCGGACGGATGGACAGCAGCGGCAGATCGGGCTTGACCTGGTCGCGCTCGGGCACGAACTTCACTGTCGGGTCGGGGACTTCGGGTGCGTTGACGAAGGAGACGAAGCGGCGCAGCCGCTCGGGGTCGTTGATGGTCTCGGACCACTCGTCGCGGTAGCCGGCGACATGGGCCGCCATCAGCGCCTCGAGCTCCGCGCAGATGCCCAGCGAGTCATGGACGACCACGTCCCGCACATGGTCGAGGCCGCCCTCGATCCGCTCCAGCCAGGTCGAGGTGCGCTCGAGACGGTCGGCGGTGCGGATGTAGAACATCAGGAACCGGTCGATGAGCCGGACCAGTTCGGCGTCCGAAAGATCCTGGGCGAGCAGATCCGCGTGGCGCGGGGTCGCGCCGCCGTTGCCGCCGACGTACAGGTTCCAGCCGTTGGCGGTGGCGATGACCCCGAAGTCCTTGCTCTGCGCCTCCGCGCACTCGCGCTGGCAGCCGGAGACCGCGGACTTCAGCTTGTGCGGGGAGCGCAGGCCCCGGTAGCGGAGCTCCAGGTCGATGGCCATCTTGACCGAGTCCTGCACGCCGTAGCGGCACCAGGTCTGCCCCACACAGGACTTGACCGTACGCAGTGCCTTTCCGTACGCATGCCCCGACTCGAAGCCGGCGTCCACCAGCCGAGCCCAGATCTGCGGGAGCTGGTCGACGCGTGCGCCGAACAGGTCGATCCGCTGGCCGCCCGTGATCTTCGTATAGAGGTTGTAGTCGCGGGCCACCTCACCGATCACGATCAGTTTCTCGGGGGTGATCTCGCCGCCCGGGATGCGCGGCACGATCGAGTACGAGCCGTTCTTCTGCATATTGGCGAGGAAGTGGTCGTTGGTGTCCTGGAGCGCGGCCTGCTCGCCCTCCAGTACGTAGCCGTCGGCGCCGATCGTCGGCGCCAGCGAGGCGATGATCGAGCCGATGGCCGGCTTGCAGATCTCGCAGCCGTTGCCGCCGCGGGCCGGCTCGCGGCCGTGCGAGTCGAGAAGCTGCTCGTACGAGGTGATGCGCAGCGCCCGGACGATCTCGTACAGCTCCTGACGGGTCTGGCCGAAGCAGCCGCACAGGCCCTTGTCGACCTCGACGCCCGATGCCTCCAGCTCGGCGTTGACCAGCTGGCCGAGCACCTTGACGCAACTGCCGCAGCCCGTACCGGCCTTGGTGCACTTCTTCACCTCGGGCACGGTCGTGCAGGAGTGCTCGGTGACCGCGCCGCGGATGGTGCCCTTGGTGATGTTGTGGCAGGAGCAGATGACCGCGTCGTCCGGCAGCGAGGACGGGCCGAGAGCGGCGGGTGCGCCCGCGCCGGCCGGCAGCACCAGCTGCTCGGGGGAGACGGGCAGCACGGACCCGGTGAGCGGGCGCAGCATGCCGTACGAGTCGGCGTCGCCGACCAGCACGCCGCCGAGCAGCGTGCCCTCCGGGTCGACCACCAGCTTCTTGTAGATGCCGGAGCGGGAGTCGGAGTACACGACGTCGAGGCAGCCCTCGGCCGTGCCGTGCGCGTCACCGAAGGAGGCCACGTCCACGCCGAGGAGCTTGAGCTTGGTCGACATGTCGGCACCGGTGAAGGTCTTGACCTCGCCCTCCAGCGCGGCGGCCGCGGTCTCGGCCATCTCGTAGCCGGGCGCGACCAGTCCGTACACCCGGCCGTCCGATGCCAGCGCGCACTCGCCGATCGCGAACACCGCGGGGTCGGACGTACGGCACTGCTCGTCGACCACGATGCCGCCGCGCTGACCCACCTCCAGGCCCGCGTCGCGGGCGAGCTGGTCGCGGGGCCGTACGCCCGCCGAGAAGACCACAAGATCGGTGGCCAGGACCGAACCGTCCGACAGGGCCATGCCGTTGACCGCCCCCGTCTCGTCGACGGTGACCTCCTGGGTGCCGGTGCCCGTGTGGACGCTCAGCCCCATCCGCTCGATGGTGCGCAGCAGCGCCGCGCCGCCTCCGTCGTCCACCTGCACCGGCATCAGCCGGGGCGCGAACTCCACGACGTGCGTCCGAAGGCCCAGGCCCTTGAGGGCACCCGCCGCCTCCAGGCCGAGCAGCCCGCCGCCGACGACCGCGCCGGTGCGGGCCGTCTTGGCGTACTCCTCGATCGCGAGCAGATCCTCGATCGTGCGGTAGACGAAACAGCCCTCGGCGTCCTTGTTCGGCACCGGCGGCACGAAGGGGTACGAGCCGGTGGCGAGGACGAGCGTGTCGTACGTGAACGTCCGGCCGGCCCGCGAGGTGACCGTGCGGGCCGCCCGGTCGAGGGTCTCGGCCGGGTCGTCGAGATGCAGCTCGATGCCGTGGCGCTCCATGAAGTCCCCCTCGACGAGGGAGAGATCGTCGGGAGTGCGGCCCGAGAAGTAGGAGGTGAGCTGGACCCGGTCGTAGGCCGGGCGGGGCTCCTCACAGAGTACGACGATCCGGGCTCGCCCGGCCACGCCCCGCTCGGCGAGGGCCTCGAGGAATCGCTGGCCGACCATGCCATGGCCGACGACCACGATGGTGGGAGTCGTGGGGGTGGACATCGCAGGCATGTCAGAGGCCTCCATCATTGGTGAGCAGGTGGAGCAGGGGCACGGAGTCCGGCAGGGCCTCGTCGCCCTCCCAGGCACGGGCGAGCGCGCCGACTGCGGCGAGATCCCCGAGCAGTACCCCGCCGACGAGCCGGTCCCCGCGGACGACGACCTTGCGGTACGCGCCCCGGGTGGCATCGGCGAGCTGGACGACGTCGTCCCCGGGGCGGGGCGTCGGATCGCCGAACGCGGCGAGATCGAGCGGGCCGGCGGAGGCGGCACCCTCCCCGGTGAGGGTCAGCCGGGTCAGGGCGCGGGTGCCGGTGTAGCGGGCGGCCGTCCCGGTGAGCACGGACGCCAGGACGTCCGCCTGTTCCAGCGCAGGGCCCGCCAGGCCCTGGACGACCCCCGCGTGTTCCGCGCAGTCGCCGATGGCGTGGATGCAGGGGTCCGAGGTGCGCAGCTCGTCGTCGACGACGATGCCTTTGCGGACGTCCAGCCCGGCGTCCAGCGCAAGGGTGACCCGGGGACGTACGCCGCATGCCAGCACGACGAGTTCGGAGGCGAGGACGTACCCGTCGGCGAGCTCGACGTTCGTGCCGTGCAGGCCGCGTACGCGGCACTCCGTGTGGATCTCCACACCCAGCGCTTCGAGGTGGTCACGCAGCAACACCGACGCGGAAACGTCGAGTTGGCGCTCCATGAGGTGCTCGCCCTGCTGGGCGAGCACCACCTTGGCGCCGCGCGAGGCCAGGGCGCGGGCTGCCGAGACACCGAGCAGCCCGCCGCCGACGACGACCGCGCGGATGCCCGGTCGTACGGCCGCCGACAGCGCCGCGCAGTCGTCGAGAGTACGGAAGGGATGCACGCCGTCGGGCAGCCCGCCGGAGATTCCGCGCAGCGGCGGCAGCACCGGGTTGGAGCCGGTCGCGAGCACCAGCCGCTCGTACGGAACCGAGGTGCCGTCCGCGCAGTGCACCAGCCGCAGGTCCCGGTCGATGGAGGTCGCCCGCACACCGCGCCGTACCGGCACCTCGGGCAGAGCGATCACCTCGGGGCCGTACCGCCCGGCGAGGACCTCCGCGAGCAGCACCCGGTTGTACGGGGCGTGCGGCTCCTCGCCGAGAACGGTGACGGAGATGCCCGCGCCGCCGAGCCGGCGCGCCAGCTGTGCGCCCGCCGTCCCGCCGCCGATCACCACGATCTCTGAAGCCATGCCTGCAGCGTGCGTCGTCGGTGTTACCCGGCAGGTCCCCGTCTGTTTCCCGCGGGGAACGCTGCCCTCAGCATGCCGGGGGCTCGGGTGTGAGGGCGGCGGGGGTTCGGTTTACCCCACCTGCCACCTCCGTACTGGCACGATCGATGCGGGGCCGCCCGGGCGGGAACCTTGGCGCATGGACACCACACAGCAGCCGCCGGCCGTCGAGAGCCGGACGCGCGAGATCCTCCGCGCCCCTTTTACGGCCGACACCTGGAAGAGGGTCGCGTACGTCGTGCTCGCCCTTCCGGTCGGCATCCTGTGCATCCCCCTCGCCCTCGTCGGCGGCCCGGCCGGGCGCATACAGCGGGGGCTCGCCGGGCGACTTCTCGGACTGGAGACCGGGGAGCCGGCCCGCACCGGCCCGCTCGCCCTCGCGCACGCGGTGATCAGCCTGCCGATCAATGTCGCAGCAGCCACGGTCACCTGCTATTTCTGGCTGGTCGTGGCGATCAACCTCGGCTTTCCACTGCGGCCCGACAACGACCCCACCCAGTCGTGGGGCGGCCCCACCATGGCCGGCGCCTGGGCCGTGCACGGAATCAGCGGCGGCGTGCCCTTCCTGTTCCTCACACCGTGGGTCGTCAAGGGGTTCACCACGGTGCAGGCGCGGCTGGTCACCGGCCTCCTCGGCACGGACCGCTCCGGACTCTTGCGGACCACCGGGATCGCGCTGGGCATCGCCGCGCTGTGCTCCGTCCTGTCCGTCCCCATCATCCACCAGTTCTAGGTCAGTTCTAGGTTGAGCCTCATGCATCGACTGCGTGCCCTCCTCTACGCCCTCCTGGCACTGCCCCTCGCCCTGGTGGGCATGCTGCTCGTCCTCGTCGGGCTGCTGGTGGGCGGCCTGCTGTCGGTGACGCCGCTCGGGCCGTGGCTGATCGCCCTGAGCGTGCGCGGCGCGCTGGCCCTCGGCGCGCTCCAGCGCACGCTTGCCCGCGCCCTGCTCGGGCTCGACATCGAGCCGCCCGTACGACGCGACGAGCCGGGGGCGTTCGGCTGGCGGCGGGCGGTGCTGGGGGACCGGGCCGGGTGGCGCGCGGTCCGATGCGCGCTGGCCGCGCCGCTGACCGCAGTGCTGCCGTTCGCCGCCGTGGTGGCCGGCTGTGTATACGGGCTGCTGTTCCTTCTCCATCCGATCCTCAAGCACTGGAACTACACGACCGTGCGCGAGCCGGACGGCTCCGTACGCCAGGTGTCGCTCCAGTTCTTCGGCGTGCAGTTCGACTCCTGGCCACGGTGGCTCGCGGTCGTCGCGGCGGGCGCGCTGCTGCTGTACGCCGCTCCCTGGCTGCTGCGCCACGCCCTCGTCCCGCACCGGCTGATGCTGAGCTCCCTGCTCGGCCCGGACGGGACGGGCCGGCGCATTCGCACACTGGAGGAGACCCGGGCGCTGGCCGTCGACGACGCGGCGGCGACCCTGCGCCGCATCGAGCGGGACCTGCACGACGGCACGCAGGTGCGGCTCGTCGGGCTCGGGATGCACCTGACCCTGATCGGCGAGCTGATCGCGGCGGACGCGGACCGGGAGCGGGTGCTGGGCGTGGTGGAGACGGCCCGTACGAACGCGACGCAGGCGGTCGCGGATCTGCGGCATCTGGTGCGGGGCATCCATCCGCCGGTCCTGGACCAGGGTCTGGACGCGGCGCTGGCCACGCTCGCGGCGGATGTCGCCCTGCCGGTCTCGCTCACCGCACACATCCGTGAACGGCCTTCCCCCGCGCTGGAGTCCATCGCCTACTTCTGCGCAGCGGAACTCCTCGCGAACGTGGTCAAGCACGCGCACGCCACGCAGGGGGAGATCGAGGTGTCGTGCGGGAACGGTGAACTGCGGCTGTCCGTACGGGACGACGGGCGCGGGGGAGCGGCGGTGGGCGCGGGCAGCGGGCTGACCGGGCTGCTCGCCCGGGCCCGTACCGTCGACGGGGCGCTGACCTGCGACAGCCCGGCGGGAGGCCCTACGGTGGTCACCGTCGTACTTCCGTACCGCCTCCCGGACCGATGAAGGATGCCGCCCATGCGCGTGGTCATCGCCGAGGACTCCGCGCTGCTGCGCGAGGGACTCGTCCAACTCCTCACCCTGCGGGGGGTGGAGGTGGCCGCGGCGGTGGGCGACGCGGCCTCACTGCTGGCCGCGGTCGCCGAACACCGCCCGCAGGCGGCGGTCGTCGACATCCGGCTGCCCCCGGACCACACGGACGAGGGCCTGCGGGCGGCTGTGGAGATACGGCGCTCATGGCCGGGGGTCGGGGTGCTGATCTTCTCCCAGTACGTGGAGACGAGGTACGCGACCCAGCTGCTGGGCAACGGTGGCGCGGGCGTCGGCTACCTGCTGAAGGAACGGGTCGTGGACATCGGCGAGTTCGTGTCGGCGCTGGAGCGGGTCGCGTCGGGCGGCACGGCGCTCGATCCGGAGGTCGTCGCCCAGCTCTTCGGCGCGAGCCGCCGCACCTCGGCACTGGACACGCTGACGCCGCGGGAGCGTGAGGTGCTGGGCCTGATGGCCGAGGGCCGTACGAACCACTCGATCGCGGAGAGCTTCGTGGTGTCGGAGCGGGCGGTGGAGAAGCACATCGCGAACATCTTCACCAAGCTGGGCCTGCCGCCGGGGGAGTCGGGGCACCGCAGGGTCCTTGCGGTGCTGCGGTACCTGGACGCCCGCCCCTGAAACTTCGCCCCGCCCCTGAGCTTTGCGCGGCCCTGAGCTTCTTGGGCCCCTGAGCTTTGCGCGGCCCTGAACTTCCTGCGCCTCTGAACTTCCTGCGCCCCTGAGCTTCTTGGGCCCCTGAGCTTCTTGGGCCCCTGAGTTTCTTGGGCCCCTGAGTTTCGTCCCGCTCCTGAGCTTCGCCGGCCGCTTGCCGCTGGTTGCCGTCCGTGCTCAGGTGCAGGAGGCACGGGCGGCGATCACCGGGAAGACGGGAAGGCGCCGCCGGTCAGGGCTTCGTCGAGGGCCTCGTTGCGATGACGACGGTGGCGTACAGCTCGTCGGAAGTGACCACGCGCGGGATCAGCCCGCTGCGGGCGACGGTTTCGACCGCGTGCGGCGCCTGGCGCTCGCTCGTCTCGAACAGCAGGCTGCCGCCCGGTGTCAGCCACCGCGACGCTGCGGCGGTCACCCGCCGTAGGACGTCCAGCCCGTCCGAGCCACCGTCGAGCGCCACCCGCGCCTCGTGGATGCGGGCCTCGGCGGGGAGCAGCTCGATTTCTTCGGTGGGTACGTAGGGCACGTTGGCGAGCAGGACGTCGACGCGGCCCCGCAGTGCGGCGGGCAGGGGCTCGTAGAGATCCCCCTCGTACACCTGGCCACCGGCGGCAGCGACATTGCGGCGGGCGCACCGTACGGCGGCGGGGTCGATGTCGGCGGCGTACAGCTCGACCCGGTCCAGGGCCGCGGCCAGTGCCGCGCCCAGCGCGCCCGAGCCGCAGCACAGGTCGACGACGACGGCGCGGGGCGGGGCGAGGACGGCGGCTCGGCCGACGAGGAACTCGGTGCGTCGCCGGGGTACGAACACACCGGGGTCCATCATGATCCGCAGACCGCAGAACTCGGCCCAGCCCAGGACGTGTTCGAGGGGCAGGCCATCGACCCGCCGGTCCACCATGGTGGCGAGGTCGTCCGGTGTCCGTGCCGTGGAGATGAGCAACTGCGCCTCGTCCTCGGCGAATACGCAGCCGGCGGCACGAAGCCTGGTGACGATGACGGAGTGGGGGAGAAGTGAGGGTGAAGCCGACATAAGAGCCTTCCGGGGCGCCTGAGGGCGCTCCCGCGGTCACCTAATGCCGGATGAACCGCGCGGCCGTGAGGGGGAGCACCCAGCCTGATACAGCGGTAATGGGTCCCACCTCCTCGGTCGTTCACTGCTGAAGTCGGCAACACTACCCGATCGCGGGGGTACGGGAAGTGAGGATTCCGTGGCCGTTGCCCGGGCCACTCGTCGCTCGCGGCCCACCCGCCCCGCGGGCCCGCCGCAGGAACCTCAGAGGCCGCTCAACTCTCCCGGGATCGATGGACGGCACACCGATCCGCTTCGTAGGGTCGCGATCATGCCCGACATATCGCTGACCACCCTCGTGTTCCTCTGCCTCGCCGCAGCCGTGGCGGGCTGGATCGACGCGGTGGTGGGCGGGGGAGGGCTGCTGCTCCTGCCCGCCCTCCTGCTCGGCCTGCCGCAGGTCCCGGCCGCGCAGATCCTCGGCACCAACAAGGCCGTTGCCATCGTCGGTACCTCGGGCGCCGCCGTCACCTATGTCCGCAAGGCGCCGGTGCAGGTGAAGACGGCGGTACGGATCGGGCTCGCGGCCCTTGCCGGCTCGATGGGCGGCGCGTTCTTCGCGGCCGGCATCAGCAGCGACGTACTCCGCCCCGTGATCATGGTGGTGCTGCTCGGCGTCGCGGCCTTCGTCATGCTGCGCCCCTCTTTCGGCACCGCGGCGGACACGGGCAAAGGCCCTGTCACCCGGGCCCGCGCCATCACGGCGATCGTCCTTGTCGGCGGCGGGATCGGCTTCTACGACGGTCTGTTCGGGCCCGGCACCGGCACCTTCCTGGTCCTCGCGCTCACCGCCGTACTCCATCTCGACCTGGTGACCGCCTCAGCCACCGCCAAGATCGTCAACGTCTGCACCAATGGCGGGGCGCTGGGGATGTTCGCCTACCAGGGCACGGTGATGTGGCAACTGGCCGCGGTGATGGCGGTGTTCAACCTGGCGGGCGGCATGTTCGGCGCCCGCATGGCGCTCAGGAAGGGCAGCGAGTTCGTCCGTGGCGTGCTGCTCGTCGTCGTCTTCTCACTGGTCGCCAAGCTGGCCTTCGACCAGTGGACTGCCTAGGTGTTCTGTCCGGGGATCTTCGCGGCGCGGGTGTCGGCGCGGGTGTCGGCGCGGTGCGGGCGGACCGGGAAGGTGACATCCCGTCCTGCCCGGACGAGGCGGGCGCCTGAGAAGCCTCCCGTGGCTGCGGCGCCGACGACCAGGATCCTCATGCGGGTGATCCTTCCGCAGCGGGCCCGGCGTCGGCGACCCGCAGCAGCAACTTGCCGGTGGAGGTGCGCCCGCCCATCAGCGTGTGGGCCGCCGACGCCTCCGACAGAGGGAACTCCGCGGTGACCGGAAGCTCCACGACTCCGTCGACGACGGTGCGGAACGCGCGCTCGGCGAGAGATCGCACTGCCTCGGGAGCCGACTGGGCGAGCGCCAGGATGGAGAAACCCGCGACCGAACGGCCCCGCGCATAGAGCTCGGGCGGCCCGGCCTGCCACGGCTCTGCCCCACTCGCGTTGCCGAAGGACACCAGGCGTCCGAAGACGGCCAGCGCGTCGATGCCGCGGCGGAGGGTGTCGCCACCCACCGGGTCGAGCACCAGGTCGACCCCCCTGCCGCCGGTGGCGCGGCGGATCTCCTCGCCGAGACCGTCCGTGAAGGAGTCGCTCACGAACACCTCGTCGTAGCCGTACTTGAGGGCGTGCCCGGCCTTGGCCGCCGAGGAGACCACGCCGTACACCGCGCCCGCGCCCGCCGCCCGGGCCAACTGCCCGGCCACCGTGCCGACAGCGCCTGCCGCGCCGTGCACCAGCACGCTCTCTCCGGCGCGCAGCCGCCCCACCTCGTGCACCAGCGCATGCGCGGACGGCAGCACGGTGGGGAGTGTGGCCGCGGTCCGCAGGTCGACGCCCTCCGGGAGGGGGAAGACGGTGACGGCCTCGGCAACCACGACCTCCGCGTACGCGCCGCCGCCGGTGAGGGCGGCGACTTCCTGCCCCGGCCGCAGCCCCTCGACGCCCTGGCCGACGGACCGGATCCGTCCCGAGACTTCCAGGCCGGGGACGTAGGGCAGGGATTCCACCCGGTAGCCCACGGCCCGCGCCTTGAGGTCGGCGAAGTTCACGCCGGCGTATACGGCGTCGATGGTGACCTGGCCCGGCCCCGGCACGGGGATCTGGGCCTGTACGAGCTTCAGTACCTCGGGACCGCCGTACTCGTGGAACTCGACCGCACGCATGGCAGCACGCACCCTTCGATATGTGTTCAATGGAAAGCGAACACTCGGAGTGTAAGATCGCCATCGAACACTTCGCAAGAGGAGAGTGGAATGCCGGACCAGATGGCGGGCGGCGGAGGGCACCGCGCCGCACCGGTGCACACGGATCCCGAAAAGGTGTCCCTCGTGACCGCGCTGTCCGCGCTCGCCGATCCCGTACGCATCCAGTTGATTCGCGAGCTGGCGGGCTCGCCCGACTGGACGCGCCGCTGTGGCAGCTTCGACGTCCCTGTCGGCAAGGCGGCAATCAGCCACCACTTCACGGTGCTGCGCGGCGCCGGCCTGGTCGAACAGCGTGATGAGGGGCCCAAGCGGGTCAACCGGCTGCGCCGCGGGGAATTCGATGCGCGCTTCCCCGGGCTGCTCGACCTGGTCCTGCGCCCCGACAGCCTCGACTAGGCCTCACGCCGGGACCCATGCCGGTCCGGGGCGCATGCCGGTTTGGGGTGCATGCCGGTCCGGGCGACATCGGTCCGGGGCGACGCCGGTCCGGAGGCAGCCCTCGCCCTAGGCCGGCCGCACCCCGAGGAGATGCGCGTACGCCACCACATTGCCCTGGTGGCCGGTCTTCTTCGAGCGCCCGCCCCCGCAGGTGATCACCCGCAGCTCCGCCCGGTCCCTCGGCCCGTAGACCTTCTCGTCCGGGAAGTCGTCGGACTCGTACACCTCTACGGCGTCGATGGTGAACACCGCGGTGCGGCCGTCCTTGCGGGTCACGTCGATCCGGTGGCCCTTTTTCAGCGTGCCCAGGTCGTGGAAGACGGCGGGGCCCTGCGTGTTGTCGACGTGTCCGGCGACGATCGCCGTGCCCTTGGCGCCCGGGGGAGTGCCGTCCCCGTACCAGCCGGTGACGTTGCGGTTGCCGGTCGGCGGGACGTCCAGGCTGCCGTTCCGGCCCAGTCCCAGCCGCATCACCGGGGCGTCGACGCCGATTTCGGGTATGCGAAGCCGTACGGGCGCGGACGGCGGCATCGGGTCGGCGGCCGCATCCGTGTGGCGCCCGGGCCCGGCGGCGAAGGCCTCGGCGGCGGACGGTACCGGCGGGGTCGTCACGTCCTTGGAGCCGTTCTGCACCAGCCACACCCCGACACACAGGGCGATGGCCATGCCCCAGCCCCTGCTCTTGGCGGTCATGGCTCCTCCGGGTGAATCTCCCCCGCTCCCGCCGGCTCGGGGCCTGGCGGGAGCGGGGACATGGCGGTACGAGGGACGGTGGAGGCCTGCCCTCAACTGCCCTGCGCGCCGCTCGCCCGGCGGCGCAGGAGCATGGTCCCGCCGACGGCGGCCGCGGCCAGTACGGCCGCACCCGCCGCGATCTGGGTGGTCGCCGGGTTCACCTCCGGCGACTCGGAGTCTCCCGCGTGCGCCCCGGGGCCGGCGAAGCCCGTGCAGGCGACTGCCGACGCGGTACCGGTCAGCAGGCGGGCGGTGGTACGCATGGCGGTCCTCCGGGGAAGCGCGGTGGTGCACCGGATCGTCTTCTCTACCGAGGTAAGGCGCAGCCGTCACACCCTGCCTGCTGATGGGCAATCAGATTCACCGGCCCGGTGCGGCGTGTCGCACTGGACGGGAAGTGTCCCCGCAGGTCATCGGCGGTGACAAGGGATCGGATGGCCTGAGGGGCCAGGCGTGCTGAACGGGTGAGGGAGCGAAGGGGGAGAGGGGACGAGGTGAACGGGTGAACGAGTGAACGGGGGAAGAGGTGAAAGGGGAAGGGCGCCGGAGGCGCCGGCCGTCGGATCAGGTCCCACTCCACTGCGTCGTACGCAGCCCGCACCGTCTTCATCGGATCCGCGTCGGCCGCGTGCTCCACCTCGTCGCAAGAGCCGCTTGACCTCAACCAAGCTTCAGGTACGAGGCTCTTCTCCATGGACACCACGCCGCAGGAAAACACGCAGGAAATCACGCAGGAAAGCACCGGGGAGACCATCCCGAGCGCCGCGGAAAGCGCCCCGGAAAGCATCCCGGAAGGCACCCGGGAGAGCCCCGCCACCGCTCCTCTGAAGCTCGCCGTCATCCTCAGCAGCAACCGCGAGGGCCGTTTCGGTCCCGTCATCTCCGACTGGTTCCTCTCCCGGGTCGCGGAGCGCGACGACTTCACCGTCGAGCTGGTCGATCTGGCCGCGTCGGAGCTGCCCAGCGCCCTCTCCTTCAGGCCCACCCCCGAGGTGCAGGCCGAACTCGCCAAGGTCTCCCCGAAGCTGGAGGACGCCGACGCCTTTGCCGTCATCACACCCGAGTACAACCACTCCTTCCCCGCCTCCCTCAAGTCCCTCATCGACTGGCACTTCGGCGAATGGCAGGCCAAGCCCGTCGGCTTCATCTCGTACGGCGGAATGTCCGGCGGGCTGCGCGCCGTCGAGCAACTGCGCCAGGTCTTCGCCGAAATGCACGCCGTCACCGTCCGCGACACCGTCTCCTTCCACAACGCCGCCACGCACTTCGACAGCAACGGGCAGCACAAGGACCCCGCCGCCCCCGATGCCGCCGCAAAGGCGATGCTCGACCAGATCGCCTGGTGGGGCCACGCCCTGCGGAACGCCAAGTCCACGCACCCGTACGCGGGTTGAGGGCCACGGACCATGTTGATCAGGCTCCTGGGCGAACGGCTGCGCCCCTACTCCAGGACGATCGTGCTGGTCGTTCTCCTCCAGCTGACCCAGACCCTTTCCACCCTCTATCTGCCCACCCTCAACGCCGACGTCATCAACAACGGCGTACTCACCGGCGACACCGGCCATGTGCTGTCCATGGGCGGGGTGATGGTCGCCGTCACCCTGCTCCAGATCCTGTGCGCCGCGGCAGCCGTCTACTTCGGTGCCCGCGTCGCCATGGGCGTCGGCCGTGATCTGCGCTCCGCCGTCTTCACCCGCGTCCAGGACTTCTCCGTACGGGAGATGAGCCGATTCGGCGCCTCCTCCCTCATCACCCGCACCACCAACGATGTGACACAGGTGCAGACGCTGACGGTGCTCGGCCTGACCATGCTGGTCGCCGCCCCGCTGACCTGCCTCGGCGGCATCGTGATGGCGGTCAACCAGGATGTGCCGCTCTCGCTGCTGCTCCTGATCTTCGTGCCGCTGCTCGGTGGGGCCATCGGGCTGATCATGCGGCGGATGCCGCCGCTCTTCCGCGGTATGCAGAAGCGCATCGACCAGGTCAACCGGATGATGCGGGAGCAGATCACCGGCATCCGCGTCGTACGGGCCTTCGTCCGCGACGCGCACGAGCAGCGGCGCTATGCCGACGCCAACCAGGACCTGATGACCGTCGCCCTGCGGGCCGGCAGGCTCCAGGCACTGATGTTCCCGACCGTCGTCATCGTCTGGGAACTCGCCATGGTCACGATCATCTGGTTCGGCAGTCACCGCCTCGACTCGGGCGATATGCAGGCCGGTTCGCTGATCGCCTTCCTCAGCTATCTGATGCAGATCCTGATGGCCGTGATGATGACGGCCTTCCTGCTGATGCAGGTACCGCGGGCCCAGGTCAGTGCCGAGCGCATCCAGGAGATCCTGGACACCGAGCCGTCCGTCACCCCGCCCGCCGCCGCGGTGACCGAACTGCGCGGAGCAGCCCGACTGGAGATCCGAGGCGCCGACTTCAGCTACCCGGGCGCCGAGGAGCCGGTCCTGCGCGGCGTCGACCTGATCGCCCGCCCCGGCCGCACCACCGCGGTCATCGGATCCACCGGCAGCGGCAAGACCACCCTGCTCAACCTGGTGCCCAGGCTGTTCGACGCGACCGGCGGGGACATCCGGGTGGGCGGTGTGGACGTACGGGACGTGGAGCCCGGACTGCTGGCCCGCACCGTCGGACTCGTACCGCAGAAGCCGTACCTCTTCTCCGGCACCGTCGCCTCCAATCTGCGCTACGGAAACTCCGCCGCGAGCGACGAGGAACTGTGGCGAGCCCTGGAGACCGCGCAGGCCGCCGACTTCGTACGGGAACTGACGGAAGGCCTGGACGCACCGGTCGCCCAGGGCGGCTCCAACCTCTCCGGCGGACAGCGCCAGCGCCTCGCCATCGCCAGGGTGCTCGTCACCCGCCCCTCCGTCTACCTCTTCGACGACTCCTTCTCCGCACTCGACTACGCCACCGACGCGGCCCTGCGAGCCGCCCTGGAGCGGGAGACCGCAGACTCGACCGTCGTCATCGTCGCGCAGCGTGTCTCCACCATCCGCGGCGCCGACCTGATCGTCGTCCTCGACGAGGGCCGGGTCGTGGGCTCCGGCACCCATGAAGAGCTCATGCGGTCCAACCCCACCTACCGGGAGATCGTCCTCTCCCAGCTGACCGAGGAGGAAGCCGCATGAGTGCTGTCCCCGAGCGCCGGGGGCCCGCGCCGGTGCGCGGTCCGGGAGCCATGAGCACCCCCGCCCTGGAACGCTCCCTCGACTTCCGCGGCTCCGGCCTGCGCCTGCTGCGGATGATGGCTCCCGAACGTGCTCTGCTCCTCGCCGTCCTCGCCGCCGGCACGGCAGGCGTCGCCCTCTCCGTACTGAGCCCGAAGATCCTCGGCCACGCCACCGACCTCGTCGTCTCCGGTGCCGGAGGCCCGAGCGGCGTCGACTTCCCGGCGCTGGCCCAGGTCCTGGCCGTCGTCATCGGTGTGGTCGTTGTGTCCGCCGCCTTCACCTGGGTGCAGTTGCGACTGGCGATGGTCATGGTGCAGCGCGTCGGCTACCGGCTGCGCGAGCAGGCCGAGACCAAGCTGGCGCGGCTCCCGCTCTCCTACTTCGACAAGCAGCCGCGCGGCGAGATCCTCTCCCGCACCACCAACGACATCGACAACATCACCCAGACCATGCAGCAGGCCTTCATCCAGATGGTGCGGGCCTTGCTGACCATCGTCGGCGTACTGGCGATGATGTTCTGGATCTCGCCGCTGCTGGCGCTGGTCGTGCTGGCGACCGTCCCGCTGTCGGTGCTGCTGGCGGTACGGATCGGCAGGCGGGCCCAGCCGCAGTTCGTACGGCAGTGGTCCGTCACCGGCAAGCTGAACGGCCATATCGAGGAGATGTACACCGGCCATGCCGAGGTGCTGGTCTTCGGCCGCAGGAAGGAGGCCGTGCAGACCTTCGACGAGCTCGGCGAGAAGCTGTACGAGGCGAGCTTCAGGGCCCAGTTCATCTCGGGTGTCATCCAGCCCGCGATGACCTTCGTCGGCAACCTCAACTATGTGCTGATCGCGGTGATCGGCGGGTTGCGGGTCGCCTCGGGATCGCTCTCCATCGGCGATGTGCAGGCCTTCGTCCAGTACTCGTACGAGTTCAACGGGCCGATCACACAGGTCGCGGCGATGGCCAACCTCCTCCAGTCGGGGGTGGCCTCCGCGGAGCGCGTCTTCGATCTGCTCGACGCGGAGGAGGAGTCCCCGGCGCCCGCCTTCCCGCAGCGCCCCGACCGGGTCACCGGCAGGGTCTCCTTCGAGAAGGTCGCGTTCCGGTACGAGCCGGACAAGCCGCTCATCGAGGATCTGTCGCTGAGTGTGGAGCCGGGGCACACGGTGGCGATCGTCGGGCCGACGGGGGCCGGGAAGACGACCCTGGTGAATCTGCTGATGCGGTTCTACGAGGTGACCGGCGGCCGGATCACTCTGGACGGCGTGGACATCGCGAAGATGTCGCGTGAGGAGCTGCGTTCCGGGATCGGGATGGTGCTCCAGGACACCTGGCTGTTCGGCGGCACGATCGCGGACAACATCGCGTACGGGGTGCCGGGCGAGGTCTCGCGCGAGCGGATCGTCGAAGCGGCCATGGCCACCCACGCCGACCGGTTCATCCGTACGCTCCCCGGCGGCTACGACACCGTGGTCGACGAGGAGGGCGGTGGCCTGAGCGCGGGCGAGAAGCAGCTGATCACCATTGCTCGGGCGTTCCTCACCGAGCCGTCGATCCTGGTGCTGGACGAGGCGACCAGCTCGGTGGACACCCGTACCGAAGTGCTCATCCAGCGCGCGATGTCGTCGCTGCGCCGGGGCCGTACGAGCTTTGTGATCGCGCACCGGCTCTCCACCATCAGGGACGCGGACGTGATCCTGGTGATGGAGGCGGGACACATCGTCGAACAGGGCACGCACGAGGAGCTGCTGGCGGCGGGAGGGGCATACGCCCGGCTGTACGCGGCTCAGTTCGCCGCGGCCTCAAGTCCGTCCGGCGTTTGAGGCGTCCCCTCAGGGGGCTGGGGCGAAGCCCCGGCAGGGCGGGCGGCCGGGACGTGCTCATCACGAACAGCGGGACGTGGTGCAACAGCCGTGCGTACGGTGGCGTGAGTGATCAGTAGGAGACTTGGATCCCGTCCCTGCGAGCCCTGACGACCGCTGAACCAACCTCGACGACCGCTGACGACCCTGACGAGGAGCCTGTCCTGTGTCCCTGGCACCGACCGCACCGACCGCACCGACAGTACTGGCTGCTCTGACCGTACTGACCACGACCGACAGCGCCGAGAAGGCGGAAGCGCTGGCGCGGGGCGCGGTGGAGGCGCGGCTGGCCGCCTGCGCCCAGATCTCCGCCCCGGTCACGTCCGTCTACCACTGGCAGAACGCGATCGAGACCGCCGAGGAGTGGCAGGTTCTGTTCAAGACGTCACAGGCCCGCTACGCCGAGCTGGAAGCGCATCTCGTGGCTGCCCACGACTACGACACCCCGGAGATCATCGCGACGCCGGTGGTGCGCGGCAGCGCGGCGTACCTGGCGTGGATCGACGCGGAGACCGCTGCGCCGTGACCGGGTCCACGTCGGTGTCCAGAACCGAGGGGCAGCTCCCGTTCTTCGTCTACGGCACGCTGCGTCCCGGCGAGTGCAACCACGAGCTGTTCCTGCAGGGCCGCACGGCGGTGGAGGAGCCGGCGCGGCTGGTGGACGCGGTGCTCTACGAGGGCCCGGGCTATCCGTACGCGGTCGATGATCAGGGCGGCGGCACGGTCGCGGGTGAGGTGGTGACGGCGGCGGAGGGGGAGTACGGGGAGCTGCTCGCCGTACTCGACCACCTCGAGGAGTACGTCGCGCCGGGCCACCCGCGCAATCTGTACGAGCGGGTGGCGCGCGACGTCGTCCGTCCGGACGGCACGGCGGTACGGGCGTGGGTCTACGTCGCCGCGCCGAGCGTCGCCGGGAAGCTGAGGGCGACCGGCACCCCCGTCCCCGGCGGCGACTGGAGTGGCCGGCTCAGCCGGTGACCAGGGCTTCTGCGGGTGCAGGCTGCTCCGCGCGCTCCACTCGTACCGCGCACACCTTGAACTCCGGCATCCGCGAGGTCGGGTCGAGCGCCGGGTTCGTCACCGAGTTGACCCGGCCCTCGCCCGGCCAGTGGAAGGGCATGAAGACGGTGTCCGGCCGGATCTTGGTGGTGATCCGGGCGGAGCCGACGGCCCGCCCGCGCCGCGAGACGACGGCGAGGGGCTCACCCTCGGTGGCGCCGAGGCGCTCGGCGAGCTGCGGATGAAGCTCGACGAAGGGCCCGGGGGCAGCGGCATTGAGCTCGTCGATCCGCCGGGTCTGTGCCCCCGACTGATACTGGGCGACGACCCGTCCGGTGGTCAGCAGTACGGGATAGTCGGCATCGGTCTCCTCGGCGGCGGCCCGATGCCCCACGGCAACGAACCGAGCCCGCCCGTCAGCTGTGGCAAACCGCTCGAGAAAGAGCCTGGGCGTCCCGGGGTGGGACCCGGGGCCGACACCGGGCGCACGATCGCCTGACCCGCCTGACCCGCCTGACCCGCCTGACCCGCCTGACCCGCCTGACCCGCCTGACCCGCCTGACCCGCCTGACCCGCCTGACCCGCCTGACCCGCCTGACCCGCCTGACCCGCCTGACCCGCCGCCGGGCCGGACCACGGCCCCGGGCCCCGGGGCGTCGGCGCGGGTGCCCGGATCGCCGGTCGCGGCTTCCTCCGTCGCATCCGCTTCCCCCGTCGCATGCGCTTCCTCGGGGCAGGGCCAGAACACCCCGTCCTCCTCCGCGATCCTGCGGTATGTGATGCCCGAGTAGTCCGCCGGGCCGCCCGCCGACGCCCTGCGCAGTTCCTCGAAGATCTCCTCCGCGTCCGACGGGAAACCCTTCTCGTGGCCCAGCAGCGCCGCCAGCCCGCCCAGTACCTCCAGGTCGCTGCGGACTCCCGGGGGTGCCTGTACCGCCTTGCGGCGCAGCAGGACCCGGCCCTCGAGGTTCGTCGTCGTGCCCGTCTCCTCCGCCCACTGCGTGACCGGGAGCACCACATCGGCGATCGCCGCCGTCTCGGACAGCACCACATCCGCGACCGCGAGGAAGTCCAGCGAGCGCAGCCGCCCCTCCACATGCGCGGCGCGCGGCGCCGACACCAGGGGGTTCGAGCCCATCAGCAGCAGCGACTTCACCTCCCCGCCCAGCGCGTCCAGCAGCTCGTACGCACTGCGCCCCGGCCCCGGCAGTGTCTCCGGCTCCACGCCCCACACCCGTGCAACATGCTCCCGCGCCGCCGGGTCGTCCAGTTTCCGGTAGCCCGGCAGCTGGTCCGCCTTCTGGCCGTGTTCGCGGCCGCCCTGTCCGTTGCCCTGACCGGTCAGACAGCCGTAGCCGGACAGCGGCCGCCCCGCCTGCCCCGTCGCGAGGCAGAGATTGATCCAGGCGCTGACGGTGTCCGTGCCCTTGGAGTGCTGTTCGGGGCCGCGCGCCGTGAGCACCATCCCGGTCGGCGCGTCACAGAACATCCGTACCGCTTCCCGCAGTTCGGGAACACCGACGCCGGTGATCCGCTCGACGAACTCGGGCCAGTGCGCCATCGCCGCCGCCCTGGCTTCTCCCCATCCGCTCGTACGGTCCCGGATGAACTCCTCGTCCGTACGCCCCTCCGCCACCACCACATGCAGCAGCCCGAGCGCGAGCGCCAGGTCCGTCCCCGGCCGGGGTGCCAGATGCAGATCGGCCTGCTCCGCGGTCCTGGTCCGGCGCGGATCGACGACGATCAGCTTGCCGCCGTTCCCCCGGAGCTCGGTCAGATAGCGCAGCGCGGGCGGCATCGTCTCGGCGAGGTTCGAGCCGACGAGGATCACGCAGCCGGCGCGCGGAATGTCCTCCAGCGGGAACGGCAGCCCGCGGTCGAGGCCGAACGCCCGCTGGTGCGCCGCGGCGGCCGACGACATGCAGAAGCGTCCGTTGTAGTCGATCTGCGACGTGCCGAGCACCACGCGGGCGAACTTGCCGAGCGTGTACGCCTTCTCGTTGGTCAGGCCCCCGCCCCCGAAGACGCCCACCGCATCGGGTCCGTACTCCGTCCGCGTACGCCGCAGCCCCTCCGCGACCGTCCGAAGGGCCTCCTCCCAGGTGGCCGGCTCGAGCCTGCCTGTGGCGGGGCGTCGGACCAGGGGCTCGGTCAGGCGCACCCGGGAGGAGAGCAGCGCGGGGGCTGTGCGGCCCTTGCCGCACAGCGCACCCCGGTTGACGGGGAAGTCGGGGCGCTCCACCACCTCGACCGCCTCGGATCCGCCGCGCAGATTCATGCCGCACTGCAGAGCGCAGTAGGGACAGTGGGTCGGGGTGGTCTCGTCGGGCATACAGCCAGCGTGCGACGTCTGTGTTACGCGGACGGGCGCTCCGGATTACGGCCGGGGTACGCCCACCTCCGCCGTCCCTCTCCGCTCCCGTGAGGTGCTGCCCGCCTCTGCTGCCCGGTTCGCCCGCCCCGCCCGCCGGCCGCCCCGCCTGCCGGCCTGCCCGGTAGGTCGGCCTGTCCGGTAGGTCGGTCTGTCTGTCGGCGCCGCTTCAGGCGCGGCGGCCCAACAGGGCGAGCAGCCTCGTCTGCGGGCTGTCGCCCGGTGGCGGCTCGATGGGCGCGGCGAAGAGGCCGGATTTCGACAGGCCCGCTGCGTACGGTGTGACCTCGTCCAGCGCGAAATGCACCAGCACGTCCGGCAGCCGCTCGTCCGCGCCGATCGCGCGGGACAGATCCCAGGTGTGTACGACGGCGTCCGTGATCATCTGCGCGCAGTACGCGACGGCCGGGGTCTCCCCGTACGACAGCTCGACGGTCTGCTCCAGCGCGCCCTCGGCGGCGAAGGCCTTGCGCGCGGCGCGGGCGGCGGCGTCCCAGGTGGCCCGCGGGTTCCGGCCGAGGACATCGCCGTCGTAGGAGTCGCCGATGTCCTCGATGGTGGCCCCGTCGCTCACCAGGTCGGGGACCCACAGCTGTTCCCCGGTGAGATGGTTGACGAGATCGCGTACGGACCAGTCGGTGCAGGGCGTCGGGTCGTCCCACTGGTCGGCCTGCACGGAGTGGACGCGGTCGGTGAAGAGCGCGAGCGCTTCGGTGTGCCGGGCGAGCAGGGCTGCCACATCGTTTTCCATACAGTCACTGTTCCCTGCCGGGGATGCCGGCGCGAGATCTGTCGGCCCGGTGTGGCTGTCGTGTCGCCACGGGGCATCACCGCGTCACGCCGCCTGCCGCCGCGCGCCGCCGCGGGGCACCCGTGTCACACCCTGCGCGCCGGGTCAGCGACCGGCCGCGGCGAGCGCGTCCCGCACACCCGCCTCCTCGGTCCCCAGGAACCGCGGATCCGGTGTGAGCACCGCATCCAGCGCCGCCTTGCCGGCCGCGAACAGCTCCCGCGCCCCGCCGTAGAACCAGGTCGCGTCGTGAGGCTCGGCGACCCCGACTCCGTACGATTCGACCCCTGCCGCTTGGCAGAGCGCGACGGCCCGCCGGATGTGGAATCCCTGAGTCACCAGGACCGCCCGCTCCACCCCGAAGATCTTCTTGGCGCGTACGCACGAGTCCCAGGTGTCGAACCCGGCGTAGTCGCTGACGATCCGCCCGTCCGGCACCCCGCGCTCGGTGAGATACGTGCGCATGGCGTCGGGCTCGTCGTACTCCACCCGGCTGTTGTCCCCGGTGACCAGCACGACCTTGACCTTGCCCGCCCGGTACAACTCGGCGGCGGCGTCGAGCCGGTGAGCGAGATAGGGCGTGGGGCGGCCCTGCCACAGCCCTGCCCCGAAGACGACGGCGACGTCCTGTGCCGGGACCTGCGCGACGGTACGGACGCGGCTGTCGGCCACGGCGTGCATCCAGGTCGCGGGCGCGAGCGCGAGGACGCACCCGAGCATGACCGCCTGCACGCCTCGCCGCTGGGCGCGCCGGGTGCGCGGCAGTCCCGGGAGAGCCGGCCGCTTCACTCGGGGCCTCTTCGATGTCTTCACGCCTGGTCAGACGCCGACCGGGGCGGATCGGTTCGGTCGGCGCCCACCCGAACCGGCCAACGGGAACCGCGCCGGCCGGAGACCTGTCGCGACCTGTCGCGCGGACCGCGGCAACCGGAGACCGCGGCACGCGAACCCGACCTCGCACTGGCCATCGCGGCATGCGCCGGGCCATGATCTGCTTCATGATCACGGGAATCGACAAGGACTCGTGGGTGCGTACGGCCGCCCGCAACAACGCCGAGTGGTGCGACGCCATGTGCCGTGCTCACGGGCTCCCGGGTACGTTCGGCGACCGCGCCTGGGCCAGCGCGCGGCGGACCCCGCCGCTGTACCCCGACGCCGTGACGCTGGTCGCGGACGCGTCGGAGGGGGAGGTCCTGGGCGGGATCGACACCGGCGCGCCGGGGTGCTCGGTCAAGGACAGTTTCGCGTGTCTGGACCTGGCCCAGGACGGCTTCGAGGTGCTCTTCGAGGCGGAGTGGCTGTACCGGCCGGCGGGTCTGGCGGCTCCCGTAGGGCCGCGGGGGATCCAGTGGGCGAGGCTGCGGACGGCGGAGGAGCTGCTTGCCTGGGACGCGGCCCGGGACGGCGGACAGGGCCTGACCGGCCTGTTCCGGTCGGAGCTGCTGGCCGACGTCGCGACGTCGGTTCTCGCCGCGCACGACACCGACGGGCGGATGGTCGCGGGCGCGGTGGCGAGCCGGAGTCCGGATGCGACGGGCATCTCCAATCTGTTCACCGTGAACGGCGATCCGGGCAACGGGACAGGCGACGCATCGGGCAACGAGCCCGGCGGGGGCCTGGACGGCGCCTGGGCCGGGTGTCTGGCGGCGGTGGCCCGGTGGTGGCCGGGGGTGCCGGTCGTCGGGTACGAGCAGGGCGAGGATCTGGCCGCGGCGGTTCGTCATGGCTGTGTGCCGGCCGGTCCGTTGCGGGTGTGGCTCGCATCCGGGCCGGGTGCCGGCCAGGAGGCGGGCAACGGGGGACCGGCCGCCGCCGAGTCGTAGACCGCGGTCCCGGGCCGGCCCGCCGCGAAGGCGTCCGAACCGGCGGGCAGAGAAGCGGGTCGAAGGCGTGCGCCCCGGGCGGACAGCAGCGGGCCGGGGCGTCACGGCGGCGGCCCGCGGGCCGGGCTGCTGCCCGCCACATCCGCGTTCGGCCACTCCGCGCGTCCGGGCCCCCGGCAGCGGCCGCGAACGCATCCACCGGGTATCCACCGGCTCGGTCCGGCTCGGTCCGGCTCGGTCCGGCCCATGGCGGGACCGCCTCCCCCGCCCCTCCCGTCCCGACCCCTTCCCGACTCGATGCTCCCCGTCCCGATGTCGGTCGCAGTGGGTGAGGTGTCTGACAGTGCCGCCGGGGAGCCCGTGAGGCCATGGAAAACACCCGTCACCCTCACGCAATGACCCGGCAACCTGCGCCCGGCAGGATCGGTCCATGACGGAGCCGGCACACCTTCGTGAGTCCCTGCCCCTCGACAGCACGGCGCAGCTGCTCTCGCGCATCACCACGCAGCTCGGCACCCAGCTGAGTCACGTCAGACTGAACGGAACCCGCATGCGCATGCCTCCCACCGCAGGGCCCGCCCACCGGCCGACCCTCGTCGCCGTCGCCCACGGCAGCCGTGACCCGCGCGCCCTGCACACCGTCACCACCCTCCTCGACCGGGTCCGCGAACTGCGCCCCGGTCTCGATGTCCGCCTCGGCCACATCGAACTGAACGAGCCCCTGCTGCCCGACACCCTCGCTTCGCTGGACACACGGCCCCACCGGGCCGTTCTCGTACCGCTGATGCTGGGCCGCGGCTACCACGTCAAGCACGATCTGCCGGAGGCCGCCGCAGCCGTCCCCGGTGCCGACATACGCATCGCTGCCCCGCTCGGCCCCCACCCGCTCCTCGTCGAGGCGCTCTGCTCCCGGCTGACCGAGGCGGGCTGGCGCCCCGAGGACGGCACCAGCCGTAGCGCCGGAGTCGTCCTGGCCGCCGCCGGCTCGCGCGACCCCGACTCGGCCGCCGACGCCCGGCGCACCGCCGACCTGCTCAGCGAGCGCCTCGGCGGGGTGCCCGTCGTCCCCGCGTACGCCTCCGCCGCCGCGCCCGCCGTCCCCGCGGCCGTGCGCGCGCTGGCCGCCCGCGGCCGGCACCGGATCGCCGTGGCCTCCTACTTCGCCTCCCCGGGCCTGTTCGCCACCCGCAGCGCCGCCGCCTCGCCGTGGATCGCCGCCGCCCCGCTCGGCGCGCACCCGGCCCTGGCCCGGCTGCTGCTGCACCGCTACGAGGAGGCGCTGACCACGTCGCACCCCACTCAGCACCGCGAACTCGCCTCTGCCTAGGGGGTGTCTTCCGGATCGTGCCGGGCTGCCCCCGCCTGATCCCGCCTGACCCCGCCTGTCCCCGCCTGATCCAAAGGCACCCCTGGCCACCGCACTCAGCGGCGCGAACTCGCCCGTGCGCAGCCACCACCGTCACCCGCCTGTCACCGGCTCCGGATACCGTCGGTGCATGGAAGGCACCACCAGCACCACCTCATACGATTCATACGACCCCGATGTGTACGACGAGGCGGCCACCGTCCGGTGGGCGGCCGAGCCGGACAAACGCCCCGGCCGTACCGCCTTCCAGCGCGACCGCGCGCGCGTGCTGCACTCCTCCGCACTGCGCCGCCTCGCCGGCAAGACCCAGGTGGTCACCCCCGGCACACGCACCCAGGTCTGGGACGCCAGCCCGCGCACCCGGCTGACCCACTCCCTGGAATGCGCCCAGGTCGGGCGCGAACTGGGCGCGGCGCTCGGCTGCGACCCCGATCTGGTCGAGGCCGCCTGCCTCGCCCACGACATGGGCCATCCGCCCTTCGGGCACAACGGTGAGCAGGCCCTCAACGACTTCGCCAAGGACTGCGGCGGCTTCGAGGGCAACGCCCAGTCGCTGCGGCTGCTGACCCGGATCGAGCCCAAGCGGTTCGTCCACAGCGACGCTGTGGCATCGGGTGCTGCCGCGACCGAGGGCGAGCTGGTCAGCGTCGGCCTCAATCTCACCCGGGCCACCCTGGACGCCGCCACCAAATATCCCTGGCCGCGCGGCGGGCACCCCACCGAGCCCGGCTCGGTGAAATTCGGGGTGTACGAGGACGACCTGCCGGTCTTCGAATGGGTCCGCCGGGGCGCACCCGAGCACCGCAAGTGCTTCGAGGCCCAGGTCATGGACTGGTCGGACGATGTGGCGTATTCGGTGCACGACTTCGAGGACGGCCTGCACGCCGGCCATGTCGACCCCGGCGCCCTCCTCTCCGAGCAGGAGCGCAGCGCCATCTGGGCGGTGGCGATCGGGCGGTACGTCCCCGAGGACACCGACCCGCAGGAGCTCGCCGACGCCCTCGACCGCCTCGTCGGCCAGGAGTGGTGGCCGCACCACTACGACGGCTCAGCCGTCGCCCAGGCCCGGCTGAAGGACGCGACGAGCCAGCTCATCGGCCGTTTCTGTCTTGCCGCCGAGGGCGCAACCCGCCGGGCGTACGGCACCGGGCGGCTCACCCGGTACGCCGCCGAGCTGGTCGTCCCGCTCGCCACCCGCAACGAATGCGCGGTCCTCAAGGCCGTCGCCGACCGTTATGTGATGCAGCGCTCCGAGCAGGAGGCCCTCCGCGCCGATCAGCGCATCGTGCTGGCCGAGCTCGCCGAGGCTCTCACGGCCCGCGCCCCCGAAGGCCTCGACCCGCAGTTCCGGGCCCTGTTCGAGACGGCACCGGACGACAGGGCGCGCAAGCGGGTGATCGTCGACCATATCGCCTCCCTCACGGACGCCTCGGCGCGCGCCCTGCACGCCCACCTCACGGGCCGCCGCTGACGTCGCGCCGCGCCTGATCCGCGCCGCCCCCTGATCCGCGCCGCGCTCACGTTGCGCCGCTGTCCTGATCCCCCTGGTCCACCCTGAGACCGTTATGCCCGATATGACACGCCCAGGAATCACTCCCTCTTCCGCCTTCACGCTCCGTGCGGGACGCTCGCTGAAGGCTGTGCAGCGTAGAAGCAAAGAGGAGGCATCACGTGGTCGACGCACATCGGACATTCGTCATCGTCGGCGGTGGACTGGCCGGGGCCAAGGCGGCCGAGACCCTCCGTGCCGAAGGGTTCACCGGACGAGTGATCCTCATCGGTGACGAACGCGACCACCCCTATGAACGCCCGCCGCTGTCCAAGGGCTATCTGACGGGCAAGGAGGAGCGCGACAGCGTCTTCGTCCATGAGCCGGCCTGGTACGCACAGGCCGACATCGAACTCCACCTCGGCCAGACCGTCGTCGCCATCGACCGCGACGCGAAGTCGGTACGCCTGGGCGATGCCACCGTCGTCCACTACGACAAGCTGCTGCTCGCCACCGGTGCCGAGCCGCGCCGACTCGACATCCCCGGCACGGGCCTCGCCGGTGTCCACCATCTGCGCCGGCTCGCCCACGCCGACCGGCTGCGCCGGGTACTCACCGCCCTCGGCCGCGACAACGGGCATCTGGTCATCGCGGGCGCCGGCTGGATCGGTCTGGAGGTCGCGGCGGCCGCCCGCGGCTACGGCGCCGAGGTCACCGTCGTCGAACCGGAACCCACCCCGCTCCACCAGGTCATCGGCCCGGAGCTGGGCCAGGTCTTCACCGAACTGCACGCCGAGCACGGCGTCCGCTTCCACTTCGGCGTCCGCCTCACCGAGATCACCGGACAGGACGGCGTGGTGCTCGCGGCCCGTACGGACGACGGCGAGGAACACCCGGCCCACGGTGTCCTCGCCGCAATCGGTGCCGCGCCGCGCGCCGCGCTGGCCGAAGCCGCCGGGCTCGCCCTCGCCGACCGGGCCCACGGTGGCGGCATCGCCGTCGACGCGAGCCTGCGCACCTCCGACCCGGACATCTACGCGGCGGGCGACGTGGCGGCCGCCCACCACCCGCTCCTCGATGCCCGGCTGCGCGTCGAGCACTGGGCGAACGCCCTCAACGGCGGCCCGGCCGCCGCCCGCGCCATGCTCGGCCAGGACGTCTCCTACGACCGCATTCCGTACTTCTTCTCCGACCAGTACGACCTGGGCCTGGAGTACTCGGGCTGGGCACCGCCCGGCTCGTACGACCAGGTGGTCCTGCGCGGCGACGTCGGAAAACGGGAGTTCATCGCCTTCTGGCTCAAGGACCGCCGGGTGCTTGCCGGGATGAACGTCAATGTGTGGGACGTCACCGAGCCCATCCAGCAGTTGATCCGTACCGGAGCACCGGTGAACCCCGATGCCCTGGGCGACCCGTCCGTACCGCTCACATCTCTCGACGGCTGACAGGAGTGTCACCGCGCCACCGTAGACTTCACGCGTGGCAGGCAGGATCAACGACGACGACGTGAAGGCGGTACGGGACGCGGTCCCGATCGACGCCGTCGTGTCCGAATACCTCCAGCTGCGCAACGCCGGCGGCGGAAACCTCAAAGGCCTCTGTCCCTTTCACGATGAGAAGTCCCCCTCCTTCCAGGTCAGCCCGAGCAAGGGTCTCTTCCACTGCTTCGGCTGCCAGGAGGGAGGAGACACCATCGCCTTCGTGATGAAGATCGACCATCTCTCCTTCTCGGAGACGGTCGAGCGCCTCGCCGGGACGGCGGGCATCACCCTGCGCTACGAGGAGGGCGGGTACAACCCCACCCACCAGCGGGGCGAGCGCATCCGTCTGGTCGAGGCACACAAGGCCGCCGCGCTGTTCTACGTCGAACAGCTGGACGGCCCCGAGGCGGAGATCGGCCGGAAGTTCCTCGCCGGTCGCGGCTTCGACCAGGGGGCCGCCCAGCACTTCGGCGTCGGCTACAGCCCGGCGGGCTGGGACCATCTCACCCGCTATCTGCGCGGCAAGGGCTTCAGCGACAAGGAGCTGATCCTCTCCGGCCTCTCCCAGGACGGCCGCCGCGGCCCCATCGACCGTTTCCGCGGCCGTCTGATGTGGCCGATCCGCGACATCACCGGCGAGGTCGTCGGCTTCGGCGCCCGCAAGCTGCGCGACGACGACAACGGCCCGAAGTACCTGAACACCCCCGAGACGGCGATCTACAAGAAGTCCCAGGTGCTGTACGGCATCGACCTCGCCAAGAAGGAGATCGCCAAGAGCAGCACGGCCGTCGTCGTCGAGGGGTACACCGACGTCATGGCCTGCCATCTCGCGGGCGTCACCACGGCGATCGCGACCTGTGGCACGTCCTTCGGCGGCGACCACATCAAGATCCTCCGCCGGCTCCTGATGGACAACGCCACCGCCGAGGTGATCTTCACCTTCGACGGTGACGCGGCCGGCCAGAAGGCCGCACTGCGCGCCTTCGAGGACGACCAGAAGTTCGCCGCGGAGACCTCCATCGCGATCACTCCCGGGGGCATGGACCCCTGCGAGCTGCGTCTGGCGGAGGGCGACGGCGCGGTGCAGAAGCTCGTCGAAACCCGCACCCCGCTCTTCGAGTTCGCGATCCGCCATGTCGTGACCCGCCACAATCTGGAGACGCCCGCGGGCCGTGCCGCCGCACTGGACGAGGCCGCCCCGATCGTCGCGGGCATCAAGAACATCGCCATTCAGCACGAGTCGGCCGTGCAGCTGGCCGGCATCCTCGGCATTCTCGACACCCAGTTCGTGGTCAAGCGGGTCGCCCAGCTCGCGCGGTGGGCCCGCGACCGCGGCGGCCGCGGCCCGGCGGCCCCGTCCCGCGCCACCTCCTCGTACGAGAACCAGAACGCCCAGCAGACTCCGGCAGGACCCGCCGGCCCCGCGCTCAATCTGCGCAGCCCCGCCCACCGCACCGAGCGCGAGCTGCTCAAGCTCGCCCTCCAGCACCCGGGCCTGGTCTCCCCGGCCTTCGACGCGTACGGCATCGACGAGTTCACCGCACCGCCGTACGCCGCGGTGCGCCAGACCATCGCGGAGGCGGGCGGCGCCGAAGAGGGCACCCAGGACGCCCCCGACTACCTCGCGCGGGTCCGCGAGGCCGCACCGAACGACACCGTGCGCGCCCTGGTCACCGAGCTCGCCGTCGAAGCCGTCCACGCGCGGACGGTCGACGAGACGTATGCGGGCATGCAGCTCGTCCAGGTCCGGCTGCGTGCGGTCGACCGCCGTATCCGCGACGTCCAGGGCACCCTCGCCCGCCTCGGACCGAACGCGGACCCGGAGCGCCACACGGCCGTGGCGAACGAACTGTGGGTGCTCCAGCAGTACGGCCGGTCCCTGCGCAACCAGGGCGCGGACGCTCTCTAAGGGGGTGTCGTTTGGATCTTGCCGGGCTCGCGTGCCCTGGCACGGCACCTCGCTGCGTTGTCGTCAGTCGCCGGCGCTCCGCATGGACTCTCCCCCTGCCTTCGGCGGGGGGACCCCCATCCTCCGCCTTGCGATCCTCCCCCGTAGCCCTTCGGGCACGGGAGGTGTCCCCATCGCCGGACCCCGCTCACTGATCCAGCCTGATCCAAACGACACCCCCTGAGCCTCACCCACCGCTTGAAGATCCTGCTGGGGTAACCGCCCGGTCACGCACGGGACTCAGAAAGTCACCGCACGCCCCTCGTGGCAGCGATGTGTCGTACCCCACACTGGGGTGCGGTGCCTGAGTCCCCGGAGCGCGGCCGGTCCACCCACAGTGGCCCTCTCACCCCCGCGGATCCGCTCAACGTGTACGGGACGGAATGCGGCCCGGCCGCCTCCGTCCCGCTGCCGCACACCCCCGACCCGGCAGCGATCACCCTGGAGGTCGCCCCCGTGCAGACCCAGACCCTGACCGAGACCGATACTGTCGCGGCCGTCCCCGCGCAGTCCGTCCCCGCGCAGGTCCCCGCGCAGAGCCGGGCCGTACATCACCCCGAGGCGGTGCCGGGAGCGGTCCCGGAGACCGTCGTCGAGGATCCCGTGGAAGTTCCGGAGCCTGCGGTACGGCGGTCCGGCAGCCGTGCGGACAACAGCGGGCCCTCCTCCGACCTGTTCCGCCAGTATCTGCGGGAGATCGGCAGGATTCCGCTGCTCACCGCCGTCGAGGAGGTGGAGCTGGCGCGCCGCGTCGAGGCGGGGCTGTTCGCCGAGGAGAAACTCAGCATCACTCCCGACCTGGACGACTCCCAACTCGCCGTCGATCTCGACAAGCTGGTCGTCATGGGCCGGATGGCCAAGCGCCGGCTGATCGAGGCCAACCTCCGCCTCGTGGTCTCCGTGGCCAAGCGCTACGTCGGCCGCGGACTGACCATGCTCGACCTCGTCCAGGAGGGAAACCTGGGCCTGATCAGGGCAGTTGAGAAATTCGACTACGCCCGCGGCTACAAGTTCTCGACCTACGCCACCTGGTGGATCCGCCAGGCCATGTCCCGGGCGCTGGCCGACCAGGCGCGGACCATCCGCGTCCCGGTCCATGTCGTCGAGCTGATCAACCGGGTCATACGGGTTCAGCGCCGGATGCTCCAGGAGCGCGGTTACGAACCCACTCCCCAAGAGGTCGCCGGCCAGCTGGACCTGCCCTCGGAGCGGGTCAGCGAGGTGCTGCGGCTGGCCCAGGAGCCTGTCTCCCTGCACGCTCCCGTGGGGGAGGAGGACGACGTCGCCCTCGGGGACCTGATCGAGGACGGCGACGCCGCCTCGCCCGTCGAGTCCGCCGCCTTCCTGCTGCTGCGCGAGCACCTCGAGGCCGTGCTCTCCACCCTCGGCGAGCGCGAACGCAAGGTCGTCCAGCTGCGGTACGGACTGGTCGACGGCCGGCCGCGCACGCTCGAAGAGATCGGCCGGATCTTCGGCGTGACACGCGAACGCATCCGCCAGATCGAGTCCAAGACCCTCAGCAAGCTGCGCGACCACGCCTTCGCCGACCAACTCCGCGGCTATCTGGACTGACGCGCCTCCCGCCGCGCGGGCCCGTACCACCCCGCCCCTTCCCGCAACTGGGCTCCGTCCCGGCCCCGCGCTCCAGGCGCGGGGCCCGGCCGCGGATTCCCGGGCTTACACGTCCTCGCCCGAAGCCCCCGAAGCCCCCGAAGAGTCCGAAGCCCCCGAAGCCCCCGAAGAGTCCAAAGAGCCCGAAGCGTCCGGCTCGCGCTTCTTGCGCGCCGCATCGATCCCCGCGCCGACGGCCACCCCGAGGCACATCCCCAGCCCAAGGCCCAGACCCAGGTTGTCGAAGACGAGCAGTCCGAGGACGATCCCGGCGCACAGCCCCAGCGACAGTCCCGCCGCCATAGCCGTGCCCACCGGACTCCCGTTGCCTGCCTTGCCGTCCTTCGTGCTGTTCTCCACGCTTGCGGTCCCCCGTGTTCCCCGTCATGTGCCGGTGCTTCAGTCGACCTCGGCCACCGCCTGCGCGAACTGCGCCGCGTACAGGCGCGCGTACGCGCCCTCGGCCGCCAGCAGCCCGTCATGCGTGCCCTGTTCGACGATCGAGCCATTCTCCATCACCAAGATCACATCTGCGTCCCTGATGGTGGAGAGCCGGTGCGCGATCACAAAGCTCGTACGCCCATGGGCCAGACGCGCCATCGCCTTCTGGATCAGCACCTCGGTACGGGTGTCCACCGAGCTGGTCGCCTCGTCCAGCACCAGGATCACCGGGTCGGACAGGAACGCCCGAGCGATGGTGATCAGCTGCTTCTCGCCGGCGCTCACGCCCGAGCCCTCGTCGTCGATCACCGTGTCGTAGCCGTCGGGCAGGGTCCGTACGAAACGGTCGGCGTGGGCCGCCCGCGCCGCCTCCTCGATCTCCTCGCGCGTCACCTCGCGGGCGGAGCCGTACGCGATGTTGTCCGCGATCGTGCCGCCGAACAGCCAGGTGTCCTGGAGCACCATCCCGATCCCGGAACGCAGCTCCTCACGCGACATCTTCGCGATGTCCACGCCGTCCAGAGTGATCCGGCCGCCGGTCACCTCGTAGAACCGCATCAGCAGATTCACCAGGGTCGTCTTCCCGGCCCCCGTCGGCCCGACGATCGCCACCGTGTGCCCCGGCTCCACACTCAGCGACAGATCCTCGATGAGCGGCTTGTCCGGCTCGTACCGGAACGCGACCTCTTCCAGTGAGACCTGCCCCAGCGGCCGGCCCGCCGACTCGGCCGAAGACGGGGCCTCCCCGGCGAAGGCAAAGGCAGGGGCAGCGTCGGGCTCCTGCTCCTGAGCGTCCAGCAGCTCGAAGACCCGCTCGGCCGAAGCGACGCCCGACTGCACCAGATTCGCCATCGAGGCGACCTGCGTCAGCGGCATCGAGAACTGCCGCGAATACTGCACGAACGCCTGCACATCTCCGATCGACAGTGCGCCGGACGCGACCCGCAGCCCGCCGACGACCGCCACCAGCACATAGTTGAGGTTGGAGACGAAGAACATCAGCGGCTGCATGACCCCGCTGTTGAACTGGGCCTTGAAACCTGCCTGGTACAGCGCCTCGTTCTGCTCGGCGAAGGCCTCGGCCGACTCGTCCTGCCGCCCGAAGACCTTCACCAGCGCATGACCGGAGTACATCTCCTCGACATGGGCGTTGAGCTTGCCCGTGGACTTCCACTGCTGCACGAACTGCGGCTGCGAGCGCTTGCCGACCTGCGTCGCGACGAACACCGAAACCGGCACGGTCACCAGCGCGACCAGCGCCAGCAGCGGCGAGATCCAGAACATCATCGCCAGTACGCCCACGATGGTCAGCAGCGAGTTGATCAGCTGCCCCATCGTCTGCTGCATGGTCTGCGAGATGTTGTCGATGTCGTTCGTCGCCCGGCTGAGCACCTCGCCGCGCTTGGCCCGGTCGAAGTACGACAGCGGCAGCCGCGAGAGCTTCGCCTGTACATCCGCCCGCATCCGGTACATCGTCCGGTTGATCACCCGGATCGACAGCCGTGTTGACACCAGCATCAGCAGCCCGGCGGCCACGTACACCACCAGCGCCATCAGCAGCACCTCGCGTACGGCGCCGAAGTCGATGCCGTGGCCGGGCACGAAGTCGACCCCGGAGAGCATCTCGGCCAGCCCGCCGTCGCCCTCGTCCCGCAGCGCGTCGATCGCCTGGGCCTTGCTGGTCCCGTCCGTCATCTCGCGGCCGACGACCCCCGCGAAGACCAGATCGGTCGCCCACCCCAGGATCATCGGCCCGACCACCGAGAACGCGACGCTCAGCACACCCGCCGCGAGCATCACCCCCAGCGTGGCCCGCTCCGGCGCGAACCGCCGCAGCAGCCGTCTGCCCGAGCCCTTGAAGTCCATGGACCGTTCGGCGGGGCCCATCATCATGCGTCCACCCGGCCCGCTCATGCGGCCTCCGCCTCCGTCAGCTGCGAGAGCACGATCTCTCGGTAGGTCTCGTTGCCCGCCATCAGCTCGTGATGGCTTCCGCTCCCCACGACCTGCCCCTCGTCCAGTACCACGATCCGGTCCGCGTCACGGATGGTGGACACCCGCTGGGCGACGATCACCACCGTCGCCTCGGCGGTCTCGCGCGCCAGCGCCCCGCGCAGCGCCGCGTCCGTGGCGTAGTCCAGCGCCGAGAACGAGTCGTCGAACAGATAGATCTCCGGACGCTGCACCAGGGTCCTGGCGATCGCCAGGCGCTGCCGCTGCCCGCCCGAGACATTGATGCCGCCCTGCGCGACCGGCGCGTTCAGCCCGCCCTCCAGCTCGCGTACGAAGTCGGCGGCCTGTGCCACCTCGAGCGCCTGCCACAGTTCCTCGTCGCTCGCTCCCGGTTTTCCGTACCGGAGATTGGTGGCGACGGTCCCCGAGAAGAGATACGGCTTCTGGGGCACGAGCCCCACCGTCCGCGCCATCAGCGCCGCGTCGAGCTCGCGCACATCCACCCCACCGACGAGCACCTCGCCGCCCGTCACATCGAACAGCCGCGGTACGAGCCCGAGCAGGGTCGACTTACCGCTGCCCGTCGACCCGATGATCGCGGTCGTCTCGCCCGGCCGCGCCTGCAGACCGACGCCGCGCAGGACCGACTCCTCGGCCCCCGGATAGCGGAAGTCGACGTCCCGTATCTCCAGATGGCCGTGCCGCCGCAGCTGCCCTACGGGCTCGGCCGGCGGTACGACGCTCGAATCCGTGCCCAGGACCTCCTCGATGCGCTCGGCACAGACCTCGGCACGCGGCACCATCATGAACATGAAGGTGGCCATCATCACGGCCATCACGATCTGCAGCAGATAGGCGAGGAAAGCGGTCAGAGCGCCGATCTGTATCGCACCGCTGTCGATCCGGTGGGCACCGAACCAGACCACGGCGACGGACGACACGTTCACCACCGTCATCACGGTCGGGAACATCAGCGCCATCAGCCGTCCGGTGGACAGCGACACATCCGTGAGCTCGTTGTTGGCGCCGCGGAACCGCTCCTTCTCGTACTCGTCCCGTACGAAGGCCCGGATGACGCGGTTGCCGGTGATCTGCTCCCGCAGCACCCGGTTCACCGTGTCCAGACGTACCTGCATGGTCCGGAACAGCGGCCGCATCTTCTTGACGATCAGCGACACCGCGATGCCGAGGACCGGCACCACCGCCAGCAACACGGCCGACAGCGGCACATCCTGCCCGAGCGCCATGATGATGCCGCCGACGCACATGATCGGCGCCGAGACCATCAGCGTGAACGCCATCAGGACCAGCATCTGCACCTGCTGGACATCGTTGGTCGTGCGGGTGATCAGCGAAGCCGCCCCGAAGTGCCCGACCTCGCGCGCGGAGAAGCTCTGCACCCGGTCGAAGACGGCGGCCCGGACATCCCGGCCGAGGGCGGCGGCCGTCCGCGCACCGTAGAAGACAGCCCCGATGTTGCAGAACACCTGGACGACGCTGACGGCGATCATGAGCGCGCCGAGGCGAAGGATGAGGCCCGTGTCCCCGGTCACGACACCGTTGTCGATGATGTCCGCGTTCAGAGTGGGCAGATAGAGGGTGGCGCTGGTCTGCAGCAGCTGAAGCGCCACCAGCAGGGCGATGGGTTTCCTGTACGGACGCAGATACGTCCGCACCAGTTGGATCAGCACACGAAGTCTCTCGGGGTCGACAAGATCGGGGGTCACCCCATCCTGCGACACTCCACCCCGACAACCCCAAGGGTTTTCCCCCAAGGCCGGGTCAAGAAAGGCGAGTCGGGAGGCAGGGCTACGAAGCGGGGCCGAAGGCCCCCGGGTGGATGTGGTCCCGAGTCGCGCCGTACTGCTGGCGCACCGCCTGTCCCACCGCCGCGTCCTCGCCGGGCTCGAGGATCTGCGCCGCCGCGCCCTGCCAGGCGGGCGGCGCCGCGGGAGAGAGCTTCCCCTGTGCGACACCGAGCGCCCAGGCGGCCTGCCGGGCCGCGCCCAGCGCCGCATAGTCGGCCGGCTGCGGTACGACGACCTGTGCCCCGAAGATCGCGGGTGCGGCGGCCTGCACGGCGTGCAGCTCGGCGGCAGCCCCCAGCAGAAAGACCCTGCGCACCTCGACACCGCGCCCGCGCAGCACGTCCATGGCGTCCGCGAGCGAGCAGAGCATGCCCTCGAAGGCGGCCCGCGCCAGATGCTCGGGCTTCATCGACTCGCGCCGCAGCCCGCTCAGCGTTCCGGCGGTGTGGGGCAGTTGGGGGGTGCGCTCGCCCTCCAGATACGGCAGCAGCACCAGACCGGACGAGCCCGGCGTCGACTTCATCGCCAGCGCGGAGAGCTCCTCGAGATCCTCCAGACCCAGCATCTCGGCGGTTCCGCGCAGCGCCCGTACGGCATTGAGCGTGTGGACGACCGGCAGATGCATACCGGTCGCGTCGGCGAACGACGTAATCATCCCGCTCGGATCGGCCAGCGCCTCATGGTGCACGGCCATGACGGAACCCGAGGCGCCGAGCGACACCACCGCGTCGCCGACAGCGACGCCGAGCCCGAACGCCGCCGCCATGATCTCGCCGGTCCCGGCGGAGATCAGCAGTCCCTCGGGCGTCGTCCCGGCGGCGTCGGCCGGACCGAGCACCTCCGGCAGCGCGCACTGATGGCCGAGCGCGAGCTCCACCAGATCGGTCCGGTAGGACCCCGTGCCCGCCGACCAGAAACCGGTCCCGGAAGCGCCGCCGCGGTCGGTGGTCCTGCGGGCCGGCCGGCCGAGCAGCTGCCACACCAGCCAGTCGTGCGGCTGCATCACCATGGCGACGCGCTGCGCGAGCTCGGGCTCCGAACGGGCCATCCAGCGCAGCTTCGCCACCGGCTGCGCCGCCTGCGGCACCGATCCGACGGCCTCGGCCCAGGCCTGCCGCCCGCCCAGCGCGTCGATCAGATCGGCCGCCGCGACCTGCGCCCGCCTGTCATTGCCGAGCAGGGCGGGACGTACGAGATTGCCCTGCCGGTCCAGTGCCACAAGACCGTGCTGCTGTGCGGACACCCCAATGGCCTGTACGCCCTCCAGCAGCCCGCCGGTCGCCGCCTCGCCGAGCGACAGCAGCCACGCCTGCGGATCGATCTCGGTGGCCTTCGGCTCGACAGGGTGCGGCGCATACCCCTGGCGCAGCACGGCACCCGTGTCCGTGTCACAGACGACGATGCGTGTGAAGGCAGACGAACTGTCCAACCCGGCGACTATCCCCATGTCAGCAGATTCTGCCGCACCGGCGAGGTCACGTCGTCACGTGTTGGTCGTTCCCCAGTCGTCCTCGCCGTTCGCGCTCCGCTCCCGCAGCGATCGCACCCGCTCCGCCACGGAGTCGGGCACCCGGTCCCCGACCTTGTCGCTCACCGCGTGGAACGCCTTGCCGGCCACCTGGCGGCTGCTCTGCGCCGCGGACTCGGCCGCGTTGCGCACGGCGGGGTTCTGGGAGAACTGGCGCGCGGACTTCTTCAGCTGTTCATAGCGCTCGCGGCCCGCCCGCGTGCCGATCACGTAGCCCAGGGCCAGTCCGATGACGAACGTGAGCTTGTACCGCATGGCTGCCGCCCTTCCCTTGAATCGGTGCTGGCCGCCTACCCGGAGAAGCCCGAGATCACCCGGGGCCATACCGATTGGCGGAGCACCCCCCTGCTTGCGCTAATGTATGTGTCGCAGCGAGCACACGCCCCCCGGGACGCCCCGGGGTAGGTACGTTCGGTGCACACGCAGCAATCCCCTGTAGCTCAATTGGCAGAGCAGCCGGCTGTTAACCGGCAGGTTACTGGTTCGAGTCCAGTCGGGGGAGCGCGATCCCCTGTAGCTCAATTGGCAGAGCATTCGGCTGTTAACCGGAGGGTTACTGGTTCGAGTCCAGTCGGGGGAGCAATGCGGAAAAGGGCCCCTTGGGGGTCCTTTTTCGTGTGTCCTGAGCCACTTCTGGAACCGGGCAGGGGGCAGCGCAGTCCTGACGGTTGTGCGTTGCCGACCATCCGAGGCAGGAGATCGTATGACCGGCTATGCTGCGGCAGACGGCGCGCACAAATGTGCGCGACGCGCCGTTAGGGGCGGTAGCTCAGCCGGTTAGAGCAGCGGACTCATAATCCGTCGGCCGTGGGTTCGAGTCCCACCCGCCCCACCACAGGCCAGTGGTGATGAATCGTTCTGACCAGCTTCTTTGCCGGTCGGGCGAATCATGAAGGCGATCGTGACGGGCCGTTCCTACGGCCGTCCTCCGATTATGTGGACAGTGTGTGGACAGAGGCGGCAACGACACACCTGAGCGGCGTGTCGCTATGCGGCTTCTTCGCCCGGTCCGTCGTCCGCGCCGTTGTCCTTCTGAGATCGCTCCAGCCAGCCAGCTACGTCTGGTGCAGTGACGCGGCCGATCACGAAACGCACAAGGGTGAGGTGCTGACGCTGGCCCTCAGGTACGGCCGCGTGCAGATTCTCGACTCGGACCAGTTGCAGGCTGCTTTCTGTGCAGTGCTCGCGCAGCCACTTCTCTGCGGCAGCCGCCGCCTGCTCGGGAGAGCGCACGGCGGCTCTGATCTCTCCCAGTAGTTCGCCGTCGTGTCGAATCAGGGCGCCTACCGCCCAGAGGTCGCCGTAGCTCGCCGCGTGGGCGTACACGACGGCCAGCCCGTCCCGAAACGCACTCTTCGGGATCTTCAGCGCCTGATGCACCCTGTAGGGCACTTCGCGCGGGACGACGGACAGCGTCGACTCTGCCTCTGCGCGCAGCAGCTCGGGCAGGACGCTGGTGTACGTGTCGGAGGTGATCTGCCGTGAGCTGTGGCCCAGCTTCTCCTGCACGACCTTGATGTCGTTCCCTGCGAGCAATGAAAGGCTCGCTGAGATGTGCCGGGCATCGTGGAGGCGGACCGGGGGCAATCCGGACAGCTCAACCAGGCGCTTGAATCGCCGGCTGACCCAGTCCGGGTGAATCGGCTCACCGTTTTCGTGGGTGAAGGCCAAACCGGACTCGACCCAGGCGCCGACCTCGGACCACTGTTCGCGCTCCCGCTGTTGCTTGGCCTTCCATTCGCGCAGGACCTCGGCCGACTCCAGCCGCCCCCGAGTCGAGCCCCGTCCCCACGTCCCGGAGGGTGCCGGGCCGACCCGTCAGCTGTCCGTCGGTCCGGGCATGGTCCTGGAACATCCCCGCGCGTGCGGGGCCGACTGGGGCCCGGATCACGCTCCGGGCCCCTCGACAGGAACACCCCCGCGCGTGCGGGGCCGACATCGCACGAGCGATCCGCTATAGGCATCCGCCAGGAACACCCCCGCGCGATGTCGCAGTAGTGCCCTGACCGCAGAGGCTCGCCGGATGGTGTCGGCACGGTCCGGACCGGTTGGGTGTGGAGCGGAGATCCAAGGATCCAGGTGATGTCGCCGCACCAGCGCACGTCCGTCCTGGGTGCGGGTGAGATCCCGCTCTCCATACGAGTCGGACCCGGCCGCCGTCCCACGGGGGAGGACGGCGGCCGGGTCCGATGGTGTGGACACCATAGACGGCTGACCAGCGGTTCTCACTGATCTTGAGCGAGTTTTGCAGTTCAGCCGGCGACCACCGGGTAGTGATCCGAGAGGTTGGTGTACGTGTGCACCGTGCCCCCGCTGGTCACGGACCAGGGAGCTCTGCTCCTTGATGACCTCATTGGTCCAGCCGGACGGCCGGGCGTGGCCCGCGCGGTGCAGGACGTAGTCGAGGTCCTCGCGAGGGTCGGTGGGGTAGCGCTCGGAGGCGATGGAGTTGTCGTTGGTGTCGAAGGAGTACGGGTGGCCCGTGCGGGGGGCGTCGGCGAAGCCGCCGTCCGCCGGCATCGTGGCGTACTCGGCGCTGTGCGAGTCGACGTTGAAGTCGCCCGCGACGATCACCTGCTCGCCGGCCGGGATGTTCTTGGCGTCCAGGAAGGCGCCCATCTCCACTTCTACTTCCGACCCCAACTGATCAGGTCCAGCCCTCCAGTTGTGTCTCCGCCGGCTCAGGCACCTCGGCGACACTGCCCAGGACACGGCTGTACGGTCGGCCCTGAAGCGCCTCGTGCGGCAGCTCACCGGTCAGGATACCGATCACGACTCCCGCCCCGGCGCTTTTGCCCGCCTGTACGCCGACGGCGGTCTCGCCCGCGGTGAGGATCTTTGCGACGTCGATAACGCCGGTCTTGGGTGGCGCTCCTCATCCGTGCGGTACCGCTCCGAGCGCGTCATCGCAAGGGGGCCCTGATCCCCCTACGATCACCCACGCGACCAGTACTCCAGGAACCTCGTGGTCCATGCCCTCCTGGTCAGTACCCACGGCGACCGCTAGCCGGGCGAGGCGGGCGCGTGACTCCGGGCCAGGCCTCCACGCCGAGGCCGCCGGGCCGGTCGGCGGGCCTCCACTGATGGTGCGCCTGATCGACAGAGGACCTGCTCGGCGCGCTCGGTCTCGTGCTGAATGCCGCCGTACTGTGGACGACCCGCTATCTCGACGCCGCAGTCGAGGAGTTGCGGGCCCTGCCCGCCGAGGAGCGCGAGCACGACGTCCTGGACGAGGACGTCGCCCGCGTCTCCCCGCTCAAGCACGCCAACCTCAACGTGCTCGGCCGGTACAGCTTCCGCGCCTCCACCCCGGTCGACGGCGGCCTGCGCCCGCTGCGCGACCCGGGTGCGGGCGGTCTCGACGAGGACGAAGAGGAATGAGAGCCGCCAACGGGTTCAGGGCCCGGTCAGCCGTACATCGCCACGCGGTAAAGAGTCGCAAGCGCGTCGTCGATGGGATGGGGCTGCGGCTTGCCGGAGGAGTCGAGCCTGTTCCACCTCTGCAGGTTCACCGCGACGGACATCTGCCGTTTGCCGTCGGCACGGATCATGGCCAGTGCTCCACCACCCCAGACCGTGCCGCCATGGCCCCAGAAGGTGCTCTGACCGGGACCCTCCATCGGGTGCAGGCCGAGGCCGTAGTCGATCGTCTTTCCCTCTTGGGAGATGACCGGGCCGATGCGTTGCATCTGCGCCAGCGACGACGGGCTGATGATCTCTCCGGCCAGAAGCAGGCGGTAGAAGCGGTTGAGGTCCGCGACGGTCGATATCAGGGAGCCCGCTGGCCCCGCATATGACATGTCGTAGACGCTGTAGTCGCGCGGTGGGTCGATCATGCCGAACCACGCCTCGTAGAGCTGCGAGTGCGGTCCGTCGACGTACGGTCCGGCGGGGAGTTCGGTGTCCCGGAGCCCGGCGCGCTCGATGACGTTGCGGGTGATGTACCGCTCGGCCGCAGTGCCCGTCACCTCTTCCAGGAGTTGGGCGAGGAGCAAGTAGTTGGTGTTGGAGTACACCCCCGGAGCACCGCCCGGGGCGCCGACGGCAGGTGCGGTGACCCCCATCTCTATCAGTTCAACGGGGTCGAACCGTGTGAACCGGTGGTCGTCCAGGCTCTGGGGCCGGGTGTCCGCGACGACGGGCATCCCCTTGAGGGAGGGGTAGGCGTAAGGGAGGAACTCGGCGAGGCCGCTGGTGTGGTTGATCAGCATCCGGACCGTGATCGCGTCACCGCGTGCTCCGGGAACCAGCTTCGGCAGGTACCGGCCGATCGGTGTGTCGAGACCGATCCGACCGCTCTCGACCTGCTGCAGGACCGCCGCGGCGGTGAAGGTCTTGGTGATGCTGCCGACTCGGTGCCGCATGTCGGCGGTGACAGAGCGGCCGGTGGCGACATCGGCGACCCCGGCGGCGCCGCGCCAGACCTGTTCGCCGTCTCGCACCTCGGCGAACAGGCCCGGCATCCCGGCGCGGTGGACGTTTTCGATGGCGGCGTTCAGTGCCGCGGAATCCAGTGGGTTCTTCACGTCATGCGTCCTTTCGTGTTTCCCGGGGTGAGCTCCACGTCGGTCGCCCGACCCGGGTGACAGGGCACGCCGGCACGTCGGCCCGCCTGCTGCCGGGTCGCTCGGCACGCTCATGTCCTCATTATGCACGCACTGCGTGCAACACCAAGTGCATAGGTTAGACTGAGTTCGACGAGAGGGGCGAAATGGCAGGTCGAAGGCGTTGGTCGACCGAGGAAATCCTGGATGCGGCAGCGGAGTTGCTGCGCACGAGCGACGCGGAGTCGTTCAGCGTGCGCAAGCTCGCCGCGACCCTCGGGACCGATTCCTCCAGCCTCTACCGGCACTTCCGCAGCAAGACAGAACTGCTGCGCGCAGTCGCCGATCGGATCCTCCTGGCGTCCATGGACGGCTACCGCGCCGAGGGCGACTGGAAGCAGCGCATCACCGCGCTGGCCCTGCGCGTGAGAGAGGCGTTCGGGCAGCAGCCCCAGCTCGCCGCGGTCTGGGGACGCTATGCGTCAGGCGGCGCCGGTTCCCGGCTGGTCATGGAAGAGGTGCTGCAGGCGCTGCGCGCGTCGGGGCTGCCCGACGAGGAGATTCCGGTGCGCTACCACCGGCTCGCGGTCCTCATCGCCTCGTTGATCGCCTCCGAGGCCGGAGTCAGCACCATCACCCAGGAAGAGTACGAACAGGGCATGGAGCTGTTCCGCGTCGCGGTACTCGGCGCCGACCCCGAACGCTTCCCCGCCCTGGCCCACTTCGCCCGCGACGTCCGCCCCCTCGGGGCAGACCGCCACGCCGCGTTCGAAGAGGTCCTCGCCGCCCAACTCGCCCACATCGAGGCCGCAATCCGCCCGAGCTAGCCGACCGGCTCGGGAGTGTCGGCAAACGATGGCGAGCTCAAGCGGTCAGCGCATCACCGCTGTTCAAGAGGTCAGCGTAGACCTCTGCCGGAGTGCGGTACCCATGGGTCTTGCGCGGACGATGGTTGAGCTCGTGGGCGATGGCGTCCAGGTCGGCCTGGCTGAACGTGCGGAGGTCCGCGCCCTTGGCAAGGTACTGCCGAAGCAGTCGACCGCCCGGCAGAACCTCGTCCTGGACGAGGCCGGCATCGAGGACCCGGTCGTCTTCGAGGAGGAGCCCGGGACCTCCAGCCGCCTCCACCCCCTCCAGCGGCCGAAATTCCGCGAGCTGCTCACCTACGCGCGGCCGGGCGACACCGTGCACATCTCCGAGATGTTCCGCCTCGTACGCGGCATCGGGCACATCCTCGACGTGCTCGACGTCCTGCACCGTGACCGTCTCGCCCTGCGTATCCACGACGGCGCGTTCTCCGCGATGGACCTCACCGCCCGCCACCCGCGCACCGGAGAGCTGCTGTCCACCGTGAAGTTCATGGTGCAGACCCTCGCAGCCGCCGGCGAACTCCAGCGCGACCTCCAGCGCGAGCTGACCTACGACGGGCTGCGTGCCGCCGAGGCCAAGGGCAACAAGGGCGGCCGCCGCCCGGCCATCGCGAGCGGGAACACCGACACCGTGCGCACCGCGTACCTGGACGGCCAGTCCATCGCTGCCCTGGCCCGCGAGCACGGCGTCAGCCGCGGCGCCGTGCGTACGGCCGTCGCCGACCTCCTGCCCGAGTACACGGCCGCCCCCGAGGACGTCCCGGCCCCGGAGCTGCCGGTCGCCCTCGACATGCCGGGCAAGGTCGCCGACTTCCTCCGCGTCGCCGAACCGGAGCCCGCTGAGCAGGCCGCGCTCGACCAGGGCGCGACCGTACGGCGTGGCCAGGGCTACACCCTGCGCGTCAGCGCCGTCCCCTCCGTGCACCGCGCGCTCCTGGCCCGCTGCCAACCCCTCGACGGCGCCCAGGGCGTCACGGTCGTCCCGGCCCAGCGCAAGGCCCGCCGCGAATACGCGAACCGTATCGACACCCTGGAGGCCGCGGCCGCTACCGGGGCATGATCAATCTCAGCGCCAACCACGGTTCGATTGATCCCCGAGCGCCTCTCCCGACCAGGCGCGACTGCCCTTCTTCTCCCTGCCTCACACCACACGACGGGACTGATCCCGAAGCCCGTGGCCCAGGGCGTGCTGCGCCCAGCCACGCCTTCTCCACCGGGGAGGTGGACCCCTCGACTCGATCAAGCCACTCTCAGCTCGACGAGATCACCGGGCAGGTCAGACCCGCCCGTACCCGACACCGGTGCTGTGCGGGCCGCCAGCCGTGCCCGTGACCAGGCTGGGGGCTCGTCCCGGAGAGAGCAGCGGGTGTCAGTCGCCGGCCTTCACGTCGGCGGCGGTGGCACCCGTGGCGGCGGCCGCCGCCGGGGGCTTGAGCTGGACCCAGCCGGCCTTGCTCGGTGCGCCCTCCTCGTTGAGGAGGAAGAGCATGTAGTAGCCGGGCGGGGCCGCGGCGGCGGTCGGCGGGGCTTGGAGCTCCAGGAAGTTGCCGCTGCGGCTCTTGATGCGCAGTTCGAGGTGACGCTGGCTGGTGTTGATCGAGTGGGTGGCGGTGGTCGGGGCCAGTAGTACGGCGCGGGTGACGTCGCTGGGCGTGCTGGTGCTGACCGTGATCTTCTCGTTGTAGCCGACGCTGGGGTTGAAGACCAGGCCGAGCGACGGGCGGCTGTCCTGGTGGAGGTAGGCCGGCTCGTAGATCTCGATGCTGCCGTTGTTGTTGTCGGTGACGTCGGGGTCGTTGGCGAGCTGCTGGAGTTCGTCGCCCGTGATCATGACGCGGCCGTCCGGGAGGACCACGCCGTTGGAGTGGTAGCCGCGCGGCAGCCGCTGGACGGGGCCGAGTTTCCAGTCGCCGTTCTCGTCGCGCAGTTCGATCTGGCGGTACTTCAGATCGGCGTTGGGGTTGTACGGTCCGTTGCCGTAGTCGCGGATGTCGAAGGCACCGTTGACGGTGAGCAGGTTGCCGTTCGGCAGGAGCAGGGTGTCGTCCTGGGTCCGCCCGAAGGCGCGGGGCTTCTCGGTGTTCCACTTGCCGCCGGCCAGACGGTAGGTGTTCGGGTCATTGCGGTCGCCGCCGAGGACCAGGACCGAGTCGGGACCTCTGAAGCCGGCCGGCAGGGGGACCGCGGAGCCGTAGTTGCGCCTCCACTCCCCGCCGTCCGGGCCGGGCTTGTCCTTGTTGATGTCCGGGCGGTTCGGCAGGTCGGTCTTGGAGTCGGCGACGGTGTCGAAGAGCCATTGCTGGTCCACGGAGCGGCCGAGACCGTAGATCTTCCCGTCACGCAGCGAGAACAGCTGCGGATAGTCCCACTTGAACGGGGCTTCGGTCTTGAGCTTGTCCACTCCCCAGCCGATCGGCTTGACCGACTTGTCGAACGGCACCTGTTGGGTCGCGGCGGGGAAGCGCTCGACGACCGGGGTGGGGGTACCCCAGCCGAGCTCCGACTGACCGGACATGATCACCTGACGTCCGTCGGCGCCGGTGACCACGCTCGGGTACCACCGGCCGACGGACATGTCCTTGTTCAGGTACCACTCCTCCGCCCAGGGGTCGAAGACCAAGGACAGCTTGGCGCCGGAGCCTCCGTTGCCGCCGAGGTTACCGCCGAAGACGCCGAGCATGCCGTTGGGCAGGTAGGAGTGGCCGGCGCAGAAGAACGGGGCCGGGCGGGGCTCGTTCTTGCCGTCGGGCATGTTGATGACCGGAGGCTTCTTCTCGGTGAACGCGGCGGGCCCGGTCCCCTTGGTGGGGTCCCAGATCCAGGCGCGACCGGCGTTCTCCTTGCCGATGGTGTCGGTGGGGGCGGGCTCCTTCTGCGGGTTGCTCTCGATCCGCTCGAAGGAGAACAGCAGGACCTTGCCGGTCGGTAGCAGCGCGATGTGGGCCGCGAAGTCCGGGGACTGGAAGTACTCCCGGAACCGGCCGAACTCGGCGGCGTCGAAGGACGCGTTGGCCTTCTCCTGGGAGGCGGTCAGCGCCTTGAGCCGCTCCGTACGGGTGGTCTGCGGGTACTCGCCGACGCCGGCCATGGCCGCCCGGGTACGGGCGTGCTCCTCGGCGTGCTCCTTGCCGAGCGTCGCCGCCTCCGCCGGGTCGACGGTGACCGGTGCGGTCGCCGCCCGGGAGGCCGGGCCGTAGGGAAACGCATCGCCCTCGTCTCCGTGACCGGTGTGGGCGAGTACGGGGCCGGCCGACACCAGGGCCATGGATGCGGCCATCGCGGTGGCGGCGCATACCGAGATCGCCGCGGCGAGCCGTCGGCGGGCGGGCAGGGGCGGATTACTGCGGGACATGGGACTCCTTACCGGAGGGATGAAGGCGCACCAGCCCCGACCAGGGGACGCGTCGGGGACGGGCTGAGCCAGGACTGCCACCCGTTCACGCAAAGTGACACGCTTCAGCTTTCCGGCGGGTTGCTCGGCTGTCACCCCGAGTCATGCAGGCGGGTGACCGCGAGCCGCGAAAGCGCCCCACCGCACCTCGTGTGCCCACCGACCAGCACGTTTGCGGACAACAAACGGGTGACGGACAGCTTCATCGGCCGGTCGGCCACCGGAAGCCCACATGAGTGCCGCGTACGTTGCTGACTACTCTGCGCAATAACGGCGTAAGAGCTGTCGATCTTCTGGAGTGAGCATGGACGACCTCAAGCTGCGTGACAGCGACGACATCCAGGGCGATGTGATCGCCGGCTTCAAGAAGGACCAGATGACCCTGCTGTTCCTCAAGTTCGAGGACCCGGCGCGGGCGCGTACCTGGGTCAAGACCCTGGAACCGCAGATCTCCACGACGAGGCAGGTGGCGACCTTCAACACCGCCTTCAGCAAGGCCAGGAAGGCCTCGGCCGGCGACGACCCGAAGACGCTGAAGGCCACCTGGATCAACGTCAGTTTCACCTGCGCGGGCCTGCGGGAGCTGACCGGAAAGGACCCGCTGCCCTCCGTCAAGCCCGGCAGCGGCCTGGAGGCCTTCAAGCAGGGCTCGGACAAGCGGGCACTCGGGGACACCGGCGACAGCTCGCCGGAGATCTGGCTCTTCGGCAACGGCAAGGGCCAGGTCGTCCACGCCGTCCTCACCGTCGCCTCCGACACCGTCCAGGACCTCCAGGCGACGGTCAGACAGCAGCGCGAGGCCGCCGCCGCGGCCAAGATCGTGATCGTGTTCCAGCAGGACGCCGCCACACTGCCCGGCAGCCGGAGAGGCAAGGAGCACTTCGGCTTCAAGGACGGCGTCAGCGAGCCCGGCGTGACCGGCTTCGACGAGCCGGACCCCGTCAAGCCCGAGTACGTCAAGGGCCATCACGGCACCCGGCTGATCCCGCCCGGCGAGTTCGTCGTCGGGCACGACCGTGTCGGCGGCGTGCCGCACGAGACGCCCGACTGGGCCGACAACGGCAGCTTCCAGGTGGTGCGCCGGCTCGGCCAGGACGTCCCGGGCTTCTGGTTCCAGGCCGCCGCCCAGCTGAAGGTGCTCAAGGAGGCCAAGGTGGTGCCGCCTGAGGCCACCTCGGAGTGGCTGGCCGCCCGCCTCGTCGGCCGGTGGCGGTCCGGCACCCCCGTCGCCACGTGCCCCCATGCCGACAGGCCCTCCAACGCCCTGGCCGGCGACGACAATGACTTCGGCTACCGCAACGACCCCGAGGGCTTCATCACCCCGCTCTTCTCGCACCTGCGCAACACCAACCCCCGGGACGGCCTGCAGGAGAAGCCCGGCGATCGGCCGCTCGACGAGAATCCGTTCATGGACCGCCGCCGGATCATCCGCCGCGGCGCCCCGTACGGCGCACCCTTCGACCCTGCCTCGGAGGGGCCCGGCGGGCCCGACGAGAAGCGCGGCCTGCTCTTCGTCTGCTACCAGTCGGACCTCGTGCAGCAGTTCGAGTTCATCCAGAAGGCGTGGATCGACAGCCCGGACTTTCCGCCCAACCGGACCAACAAGCCCGGCCCCGACGGAATGGTCGGCGCAGCCGGCAAGCTCAGCTACGAGACCCCCGGCAAGACCACTCAGCTGATCCTCAGCCAGTTCGTCGTCACCGAGGGGTCCGTCTACGCCTTCGTCCCCTCGCTGACCCTGCTGCGGCTGCTCGGTGACGGCCGACTCACCGACAAGCCGCCCGCCGTCGTCCGGCCGACCGACGCCTTCCTGCCCGTCCCCGGCATGCAGCGGGACCAGGGCAAGAGCTGGTACTGGGCGTACGGGGCGGGCAGCGACGGCGCCGTCTGCCGGACCATCTCCATCGCCGACGGCGACGAGCACACGGACGTCCGGGAACGCCCCGATCGACCGCTGACCGCCTGGCCGTGCTACGCCGGGGTGACGAAGGTCGACGCGATCCTGCCCGTCCCGGACGAGCAGCGGATCAACGGCCGCAGCCGGTTCTGGCTGTTCCACACCGTCGAGGGCCGCCAGGTCTACCGGCGGATCTGGATCGCCGACGGCGCCGAGTCCGGACTCCCTCCCGAGCAGGCGGCCGGGATCGACATCCCGGATCGTTCGCTCTCCGCCTGGGTCTCGTTCAGCGGCGTCGAAAGGGTGGACGCCTTCCTGCCGGTGCCCGACATGCAGCGGGTGAACGGTAAGAGCCACTACTGGGTCTTCCACACCCTCATGGGCCGTCAGGTCTACCGGCTCGTGTCGGTCGCCGACGGCAGGATGCACCAGGACGCCCTCGAGCGCGGCGACCGCGGGCTCGACCTGTGGCGATCACTGAACGGGATCACCCAGGTCGACGAATTCCTCGCGGTACCGGACATGCAGCGGATCAACGGCATGAGTCTGTTCTGGGTGTTCCACCAGGACGAGTACCGGATCATCGTGATCCGCGACGGCAGTGGCCACGAGGACCAGATCACGGTCGACGACCGGCCCCTGACCATGTGGACGTCCCTGACAGGTTGACCGTGCCTCGGACGCTCGAGAGGTGGCCCATCGCGGTCAGCGAGTTCGGCTCGGGCTCGCGGGCGGGGACGGTGGGCCTCCTGGCGGGGATTGGTCCTGCGCAACGGGCCAGGGTGAAGTGAACGAGTGAGAAGTACTCCCGCTGGTCCTCCGGGCACTGGTCGTTGAGGTTCTCACTCGCAGGATCTCGAGGTCGTTGCCGGCAGCGGCGGGGTGAACCTGACCGGCTCAACCGCCGAGGAGATTGCCGTCGCTCAGGAGGAAGTCGCCAGGGACATGGGCTGGTGACTCGCCCCGATCAGGCACGGTCGATGAGTGAGCCGCTCGCCTTCGCTGCGCGTGCACCCCAGGTCGATCGCCGGCGTCGTGGTGAGTGGTACTTCGTCCTCAGCCGGAGAGCCCGGCCGCCATGGCCGCCGGGTAGGGGTCCTGGTGTGTCAGGCATATCCGTAGGTCCTGGCCAGTACGCCTACCGTGTCGGCCATCGCTCGGCGCAGTTCCGCCGGCGCGACAACCTCGACGTCGGTGCCGAGTCGCAGCAGTTCACCGCACGCGTGCTCGGTGCTCTCGGTCGGGATGACCGCTTCGACCCATCCGTCGTCGCCGATGGCGGTCGCGGTGGAGTCGACTTCCCGCACCAGCTCCGGGGGAAGGTTGTCGGGCAGGCGTCGGCGTCCCCGTGGGGACAAGCGGATGGTGGCTGTGCCGATGTAGCGGCGCGTCCGGAAATCGTCGAGGTGGGAGGTCCAGTACGCGCCCAGGTCGAAGTCCTGCGGTCGGTCGAACCGCTCGTCGCTCAGCACCGCGTCGAGGACTTGGCCGACCCGGTAGGTCGCGATCCGGCTCACCGTAGCGGCCGCGAGATACCAGACACCGGACTTGAGTACCAGGCCGTAGGGGCGAAGGCGGCGATGCACCTCTTGCGGCGCGCGCCAACGGCGGTAGCGCACCTCCACCGCACGCCGGGTGAGCACGGCGTCGACGAACAGGGGTAGATGCGGCGTCTGTTCGGGCTCCCGGTACCAGGCCGGAGCGTCCAGGTGGAACACCGCCGCGTACGCGCCGCCTCCTCCCGCAGTTCCGCCGGCAACGCGGCCAGCAACTTCAGCCTGGCTGCCGTCACCTCCGTGGCGAGCCCCAGGTCGGCGGCGGGATCGGCCATCCCGCCTGCACCACATGCACGGAACGGTACGAAGGGGCCGCGGCCCGCCGGACGAGTGGCTTCGGTCGGGCGGTCAGCGAGTTCGGGCGGCCATGGAACGGCGGATGGCTTCGCGGGCTGGTCAACGAGACGCATCTGTAGCCCTGCAGGCGTTTCCTCAGTTGGTCAGACCCGCGCACCCGGAACATGGCGCGGCTCGGCGACCAGTCCGTAGATGACGAGCACGGACAGGGCCATGGTGACCAGCGACCACAGAGGGAAGGCGGAGAGGAAGATCAACTGGCCCACCATGCAGGCGGCTGCCAGCACGATGCCGGTGATCCGCGCGGCTCTCGACCCGACGAACACACCCACGCCGGCCAGGACCTGGGCGATGCCGACGATGATCCACACCCAGCCCCAGGCGGCATAGTTGAAGATGAGCAGCCGGTTTCCATGATCGGCGGTCGTCTCGTAGTAGCCGTGGTCCAGCAGGGCGACGAAGCCGTTGATGATGTCGAACAGGCCGCTCAGCAGGAGAAGGATCCCGGCGAACGCCACCCAGTGCGACTGCTCGAGCGGCGGTACTGCGCGGGCGTCCGAATTGGCTGGTTCTGACTGCATGGACCCACCAAACCTGGCCGCCGGAGGCGGCGCAACAGGTGATGAGCCGCTGAGGTGAGGTGCGGATTCCCCCACGGTGCACCTCATGCGTCATGGTGCTCGGCACACTCGGCACAGTTGACGGGGTGCACGCTGCGGAGGCGTCTCCTCCGAGGGTGAACCGCCTCACCAACAGCTGTCTCGGGCGGTCCCGCAGCGGTGAGCGCCGCCTGTGCGGCTGATGTGAAGCACCCGCCGGGGCGCAGGGGGAGCGGGGTGCGCAGCAGGCTTCCACGCGGAGAAGCAACCCGGAGGCACCCACACCGGCGCGGTCCGGGAGAGGCGAGCTGGAGGAATTCACCGACGCCGACACCGACCTGCGAAGTGGCGATGCGGGCGACGATGTCTGATCCCGGCGGCGGACCTGGATCAGGCACGGACCGTCAGCCGGGACGCCGGTGCGCAGGCGTGGGCCGACCGAGTGGCCCATCCCGGTGTCCTGCGCAGGAAGCGCACGGTGCTCCGCCGAAGCCGGTTGACTCCCACCTGGTGCCCGGTGATCGAGGAGAGAAGCAGCCGTGACGGACGACGAGATCCTCCTCGGCATCGCGTCGACGCTGGTGCTCGCCACTGGATCGCAGATCCTGGCGAACAAGCTGAGAGTCCCTGCCCTGATTCTCCTGCTGCCGGTCGGCTTCACCGCAGGCGCCCTGACCGACATCATCCACCCCGCGAGGCTGGTGGGGCCGGACTTCTCCGCCCTGGTGTCACTGTCGGTGGCAGTGATTCTGTACGACGCCGGCCTGGGGCTGGACCTGCGCAACCTCACCGGCCGCACCCGGGCCATCGTGGGCAGGCTGCTGGTGTTCGGCGTGATCCTGACCTTCCTTGTCGTCTCGGCGGTCGGCCCGGCGTTGTTCAGCATGCCGCTCAGGGTGGCGTCGATGGTGGGCGTAATCCTCGTGGTGTCCGGTCCCACCGTCGTGGGTCCGCTGCTCGACTTCGTACGGCCCACGGACAAGGTGCGGCGCATCCTGATCTGGGAAGGGACGCTGACCGACCCGATCGGCGGCATTCTCGGGGCACTTGTCTTCCACGCCATCGCCACGACGCACCGCATCGACATCGGCAGGGGATATCAATTCGGCCAGTTCCTGATCAGCATGGGCGTCGGTCTCGTGGGCGGGGCGGTGGGCACCGCGCTGCTCTGGCTGACGCTGCGCACCCTCCGGCTCGGCGAGACACTCGGCACGCTGGCACAACTGACCACAGTGATCGCCGTGTCGGCGGTGTGCGACATCGTCCGCGACGACACAGGGCTCATCGCCGCGATCGTCACGGGACTGGCGGTCACCAACATCCGGGGCTTCGACATGCCGGCCCGCCGCCCCTTCTTCGGAACGCTGGTCCAACTGATCATCGGATTGCTGTTCGTCTCCATCTCGTCCACCGTCACTCCGGAGTCGCTGGTGCCCGTGCTCCTGCCTGCCCTGGTTCTCATGGCGATCCTCGTCCTCGTGGTACGGCCGCTGGTGGCCTTCGCCGCCACCCGGAAGACGGGCCTCACCTTCGGGGAGCGGGCCTTCACCGGATGGATGGCACCGCGCGGCATCGTCGCCGCCTCGACTGCGTCGGCCTTCGCCGCTGCCCTCGTCGAGAAGGGGATTCCCGGCGCCGGCAGGATCCTTCCGGTCACGTTCCTGGTGATCGTGGGAACGGTCCTGCTCTACGCGCTGACCGCCGCGCCCGTGGCCCGACGCCTGGGAGTGGTCAAGCCGTCGGGCACCCGGCCGCTGCTGGTGGGCGGTCATCCGTGGGTGATCGACCTGGGAAGGGCACTGCGGTCGGCCGGGCTCGACGTGCTCATGTGGGCGGGACTCGACGAGGAACGGGAACGGATCAAGGACGCCGGGATCGAACTGGCCAAAGGAGACATGCTGGCCACGGCCACCAACCCCCGGGCACGGCTGGAGGGCGTCACGGCCGTCCTCCTGCTGACCGACGACGACGACTTCAACGCGCTCGCATCGGTCGTGGCGCAGGACAACGTGGAAGGCCCCGTCTACCGGGTCGGTCCCCCGCACGAAAGCCATGGCGTCGTCGCCCCCTACACGGGCGGCGAGATCCTCTTCGGCGCTTCACTGGTCCGGCACGTCCTGGCAGCGCGCTACGAACGGGGGGACCGTTTTCTGGTGCAGCCCGCATCCCAGCCGATCCCGCCGGACCACGAAAAGCTGTTCGTCGTCCGCGCCGACGGCCGGCTGGTCCCGGTCACCCAGACGCAGTCCGCCACCCCGCAGGAGGACGACACCGTCGTACTTCTCGGCCCGGCGTCGTCCACCGCCTGAACGGATTACGTGCCGCGTTTCCTCGTGCGGTTCAGCGTGGCGGCCAGCGGCGGCCGGCGTGATCGCCGCATCGATGTGCGCCAGGTGAGTGAATGCCTGCGGGAAGTTTCCCAACTGGCGCCCTGGCAGGTCGATTTCCTCCGAGTGCAGGCCCGGATGGTTCGCGTACGTCAGCATGGGGACCGGCCCGGGGAAGGGCTGTGGGAGACCCGAGGGGCATTCGGCCATGGGGAGCCCCTTCAGGTGCCACCCGATCAGCCAGGGCACGGAACTTCCGAAGAGCCTCCCGAGCGGGTTCGCCGGCACCTCGGCCTGCGGTTCTGCCTCTGCACCGTCCGGGCTGCGGCCTTACCGTGTGCTTGCAGGACCGTGGAGACGAACAGCCGAATCCGGAGGGTGCCCGTGGTGTCGAGCCTTGAGCCGCCGCCCGCAGAGGGCTCGATCCCCGGGTACGAGCGATGATCTCGTGGGCCCTCGCCTTCCGGCTGCGGCAGTACGCCAAGGCGAGCCTGTGGATCATCCCGCTGTTCGGATTCGTACTCGGGGTGGTACTGGCCGAGTGTTCCGCTGCTCTGGACCGAGCGGACTGGCTGCCGTACCACTGGCAGTACTCCGCGACGACGGCAAGCACTGTGCTCAGCTCTGTCGTCGGCTCGATGGTCGCGCTGCTGGGCTTCGTCGTGACCATCGGCGTTCTCGTCGTCCAACAGGCCACGGGCACACTGTCCCCGCGCTACATGCGCCTGTGGTACCGCGACCGCCTGCAGAAGGCCGTGCTCGCCACATTCACCGGAACGTTCGCGTTCGCCTACACCCTGCTGCGGAGCATCGAGTCGGACACCGTACCCGACCTGGGGGTGACCCTGGCCGGCGTGGCCGTCGCCGTCAGCCTGCTGCTCCTGCTGGTCTACCTCAACCGTTTCACCCACAACCTCCGGCCGGTGGCCATCGCGGACCTGGTGGGAGGCATGGGCGCGAAGGTGCTCGCCCACGGAGCCGCGGAGATTCGGGCACGCTCCGCGGTGCGCGGCGGCGACCCCTTGCCGCCGCCCGGTCCGGTGAGGCACATGCGATCCGAGCGTGGTGGAGTGCTCCAGGCCATCGACGCGGCCGGGCTGTTGGCCGCCGCCACCCGCCACGACTGCGTCTTCGTGATGGTCCACCCGGTCGGCGACTTCGTGGCGCCCGGCGCGACCCTCGTCGAGGTCCATGGCGGCACGTCGGCGCTCGATCCGCGCCGGGTGACCGGACACGTCGCCCTCGGCGTGGAGCGGACCATCGAACAGGATCCCGCCTTCGCCCTGCGCATCCTCGTCGACATCGCCATCCGTGCGCTCTCGCCCGCCGTGAACGACCCCACGACCGCCGTTCAGGTGCTCAACCACATCGAGGCTTTCCTGTACAGGGTCGGTCGTACCGCACTCCGCAGTCACTACGTGCTGGCCGACGACCACGGCCGGCCGCGCCTCGTGGTGCCGGGTCGCGGGTGGGAGGACTACCTCCAGGTCGGTGTCACCGAGATTCGTGAGTACGGGGCAACATCCCTCCAGATCTGCAGACGGCTGCGCGCGCTGCTGGACGGCCTGCTCGAGACCCTGTCCGCCGAGCATCTGCCGGCGGTCCGCGTGGAGCTCGAGTTCCTCGACGCGGCGGTGGAACGCGAGTTCACCGACCCCCGCCGCCACGTCGTGGCATGCACGGCCGACCCGCAGGGCATCGGCGGCGGGCGACGCCCGGAAGCCGCACCTCCGGGATGAACGCCCGCGGGTCGGGCCCGCGCGGACCGGAACGGGCCGTGCGGGCGACTCGCAGGCCCACGAACTCGACACACTCCACGCGGTCGACACGAGCTTCCTCCCGGGCATCGGAGCACCCGGTCGGGTGACGAGCTAGCCGGCCCCGGGGCCCATCGACCCGGCGCCACGGCGCCGGCGAGGGCAGACCGCGTCAGGACTTGGGCAGGGTGTTGATGTAGTTGGTGCCGGTGGAGTAGAAGCCGTCCACGGCCTTCTGGACATCCGCCGGCGACACGGCCCGACCAGCTTGGTAGTAGGTCCAGTTGACCTTCATGTCCCAGGTGCGCGGACCCGCAAAGGGCAGGTCGATGAGCCACGCGCTGAAGTGGATGCCCATGCGCTCGCGCGGGAAGTACCTGCTGTCGTTGCTGAACACCTTGCGGCCGTCCAGGGAGTAGGTGACCTTCCCGTTCTGAGCGGTGATCATCACGGTGTGCCAGCCCTTGAGGGACTTCTTCAGGCCGCGGGTGACCCTGTCCCCCTTCTGGCTGTTGCGCCAGCTCGTGGTGTCGAGTTGGGGACCCGGCGAACCCCACCCTCCGTTCGGCATGTACTCGTAGTCGAGTTCGCTGTAGTTCGGCGACGTGTCCACGGGTGAGATCGCGAAAAAGGACTCATTGATGTGGTCGCCGTCGCGGCCACTCGTGGGCTTGTCGCTGAAGTGGACCCGGGCGGCAACGGTCCCCGTGAAGAAGTCGGGTCTGGTGGTGTGCAGCTCGGCCTGCCGGGTGGCCTTCCTGGTCCCGTCGGTGTTGACCCGCAGCTGCAGCGCCTGGCCCCCCTGGGCCGTTGGCTCGGACGGGAAGCTGATGCCTGCGGCCGACCAGGTGTCGCGGATCCCCGGGCCGCCCTCGCCGGTGCGGGCCTGCCAGCCGTTGGAGGCGAGCGCGGGGTCGTCGGGGCCGCTGTAGTGGAAGTTGTCGAACATGACCCCAGCCGGTGGCGCGGCCGCCGCCGATACCGGAGTGGGCGAGTCCTTCCCCGGCGCGGGGGCGCCACCGCTCTGCTCCTCCCCCCAGACGAGCCCGCCACGGAGGTACGCGGTCACCAGCTTCGACGGCGCGTAGTGGGTCTTCTCGGCGTTGTACGAGCGGTCGTTCGCCTGGTCCAGCTTCTTGTGGTCGAGGCGATAGAGCTGAAGCCCGATCCCCTGGCTGGTTTCACCGGGCGCCAGGCTGCCTGCTCCTGGTGTGAAGCCGATCTGGACGTAACGGCTGTCGGCCTGGGTCGGCCCGGCCACTGTGCCGATCTTCACGGTGATGTTCGAGCAGCCGACATGGGTCTGGACGCAATTGGAGCCGTACTCGGAGGAGTCTTCCACGGTGAAGTAGTAGCGCAGAGTCACATCGCTCAAAGCCACGTCTTTCTTGGAAGTATTGATCACTTCCAGCCACGGCTTGGCCACGGTGGCTGTGGCCGGAACGTCGGTCCGATAGCGGACCGTCAGGTCAGTGGGCTCGGGATCGGCGGAATGCAACAGGGTATAGAGCGCGGCGCCGCCGGCGCCAAGTACGGCCACGAGAAGCAGTAATTTGAGCACGGTCCCCGCGCGACGAGGAGATTTGCGGCGGGAACGGCTCACGGAAACTCCCTCAGCGAGACGCAGGGGCGGGCGGCACCGGGTACACACGCTCGCGTCAGATGTATGACTGGGTCAAAATTCGGTGCCATCGTAACCATGGTTCACCAGAACTCGTGAGCCGCCGATTGGAATCACGGATTCCAATTAGCGGTTTGCTTTTCCCTTTCGGGGACCGGGGCGCGTGTGCCATACGTTCGGGTGGACGCGGCGAGAGGGCCGATCTCCAGAAGTGTTCTAGATCACTACTCGGCGCACCCTGCGGATTTGAAGTGTCCGACCTTGTCACGTTTTGCCAGCCGGGAGCGCGCTCGGTGTTCGGCTGTACGCCCCTTCAACGGCCCATGGCCGAGCCGGTCCTGACAGAGCGTTCGTACGCACTTACGGTACCTTCTCGATGTTTTCACAAGATCAGCACAACGTGTCGATCTTGCAGGTCCGTCTCGGGGGGAGACATCTTGTTAGGCACCACCACGCGCCCTGGGCGTCGTGCGCGTCGTGCGCGACGTGCAGGGCGGGCGCGACGCGGGCACACCGAAGCGCCGCGCACGTCGGGCAGTCGGCACCGCAGGGGCCGCATATCCCCTGATGAGGCGGGTAGCGCCGCCCTCTACGAGACCGTCGTCCTTGTCCCGGCGCGGAACGAAGAGGTCGGAGTATTCACGTCGCTGCGGTCCCTGGCCGGCCAGAGCCGACGCCCTGACCTCATCATCGTGGTCGTCAACAACTCGACCGACCGCACCGAGGACTTCGCGCGCGAGTTCGCGGACGACGAGAGCACGCCGCCGACGGTCGTTCTGAACTTCGACAACAACCCGCACAAGAAGGCGGGCGCTCTCAACTACGGCCTCCGCTGGCTCAGGGAGGCCGTCGGCGGACGGCTGACCGGCCAGGTGCGGCACGTCCTCGTCATGGACGCCGACACCGAGCTGCACCCGAAGTTCGTCGAACGGGCCCGCAACGTCATCGCGTCGGATCCAGAACTCGGCGGCGTAAGCGCCGCCTGCCTCGGCCGCACCGACCTGTGGCGCAACCCGTGGCAGCGGTATCTCCTCGGCATGCAGATCATCGAGTACGGCCGGGCCGCCAACGCCCGCTATCGCAGCGACGTCCACACCATGTCGGGGGCCGGGTCCTTCTACCGGGCAGAGGCCCTGCAGAGTCTGCTCGACTGGCGGGGCGAGGTCTTCTGGGAGGACCACGCCAATCTGGTGGAGGACTACGAGACCACGTTGGCACTCAAGGAGTCCGGCTGGAAGGTCACGGCCAACCAGCTCTGTATCGCGTACACCGACCTCATGCCCACGCTGCGCGAGCTGGTTCAGCAGCGCGAACGGTGGAGCCGCGGCACCGTGGACACCCTGCGCGCCCGCGGCTGGACGAAGTTCACCTGGCACTCCATCACCACCCTGATTCTGGGGCTCCTGGGCGCCGCCTACATTCTGGGCTGGGGCTCGACGCAACTCGTGATGGCCGCGAAGCACGGCTTCTCCCAGCAGCCGGTCTTCTGGGTGCTCTTCAGTTTCTGGATCGTCTATCCCGCACTCCGGGTACGGAGTCTCGGGTGGAAAGCGATGCTCGTCGAGGCCTTGCTGATTCCGGAGCTGGTGTTCACGGTAGTCCGGACGTATTGGCTTGTGTCGTCCATCGTGAAGTCCTATGTCACCCGCGTGTCCACGTGGAAATGAATCAAGGAGAGCAATGAATTCCCTCAAGGGTTTGGGGGTCTGCGTGGTGATCGCGGGCATCGCCTATGCGCTGACCCGAGTGGAAAACATCGACCAGGTGATTCTCGGCGCCAGTATCGCGATCATCGCCGTGTCGCTGATTACGTACATGGCATCCATAAGGCGACGCCGGAGAGATCACCGCGTTGCGCGGTCGAGGCGCTTGTAGCAGTAGAGGGCGGCGGCGAGGCCGAGAAATGCCAGGACCGCGTTCGCCTCCCCCCCGGGTTTCGTGGCCCGCCGAGCCCACTTCGTCACCTTGCGTGACGCGGACGCGGTCGTCCGCCGGGACTCGGTGGAGGGTCTGAGTGCTTGTGAGGCGTCAGAGGCTGCAAAGCGCCCGGCCGTTCGGCTCCCGGTCCCGCACTGCCGAGGCCTTTCACCTGCACGCAGGAGAGGTGGCCGGTGGGAGAGGAGAGCCGTCAGGCGGAGGCGAGCGCGATCTCGGCCGCCTTGATGAGCGCGACGACCGAGGAGCCGGTGCTCAGGCCGAGGTCGGTGACGGGGTCCTTGGTGATCGCGGCGGTGAGCTCGCCGCCCGCGACATGCACCTTGACGCTTGGCATCGCGCCGCCGGTGGCGACCGCGGCGACCGTGCCGGGGGTCCGATTGCGGATGCTCAGGCCCTCCACCGGGCCGGTGGCCGGCGACACCTCGGTGGACGTGACCAGCCCGCGGACCGCGGAACCATCGGCGATGCCCAGCCGGCGCCGTACCGCTGCCGCCGCACTGACGGCCGCCCTGCTCGTCCCGCCGGCCGCCTGCGGCAGCGACGACCGTAAGAAGGCCGACGCCGGGAAGGGCACGGGGTCCGCCACCGGCGCTTCCCGTGCCGGCCTGACCGTGCCGGCCGCCGCCTCGCTGACCGACGTCGCGGCACCGGTGGGTGTCACTGCTCGTCTCCTTCTGGGCGCTCGGTCTCTCCCTGCTGCTCGGCGTGCCGCTCGGCTGCTCGGCGTGCCGCTCGCCTGGCTGCTGGCCCGCGCCGACTTCCCCGGCAAGGCACTCTTCCGCTCTCCTCGACGAACCCCTCGCGGCCCTCGACCGGACCACCCGCGCGCATGTACGCCACACCCTGCGCAGCCACCTCGACGGCTTCGGCGGTGTCTGCCTGATCGTCACCCACGACACCGTGGAAGCCGTCTCCCTCGCCGACCGGGTCCTCGTCCTCGACGAGGGCCGTGCCCTCCAGGACGCCCCGCCCGCCGAGGTCACCCGCCATCCGCGCTCCCTGTGGGTCGCCCGGATGCTCGGCCGCAACGTCTGGCCGCGCATCGTGCGGGAGATCACTGACGGCGGAAGCCGGCTGCGTGTCCTGATCGCCTCGCGGCAGGCGCCGGACCTTGTTGCGGAGATCACGCCGCACGCCGCTGCCGAACTCGCCATCGCCGACGGGACATGGACAAGTGTCAAGGCGGCAGAAGTAACCGTCGTTACTCTGTAACACCTCTGCCTGCGAAGCGGGGGAACGAAGAGTGTTATTGCGTCAGTTGGTCTATCTCGTCGCGTTAGGTGCAACGGATGAGCGGGATCGTCCACACCTGATGGGTCCCGGTCCCGACCAGTGCGTCTGTACCACGCGCGGCCCTTTCCCATAATTGGCGCACTGTGAATGGTCGCGGTTCCAGAACTCTTGTTCCGTAGCGGTGAGTTGTGTAAGGGTGAGCCCCCTCACGTCCGAACAAGCCGACTTTGCTCAACCGTTCGAATTGCCTTTATGGTCGGCCTCTGTGAAAAGCCCGAAGCCTTGACTCGAAGGTATGTACCAATCAGACGCGCTCGTTCGATTGGCTCGACGCCTCAGCCCGCTCGACCAGGGCTGAGGCACGGCCATGCTCAACCCCCCACTGCAATGCCATGGATGGAAAGACGTCTATGCAGCAACCCCGTATGCCCGGCACCACCCCGTCCGCCCCTCCTCCGCGGCCCGGCCGCACCCCTCTGGTCTCCGACGAGGCGCTGGCCGCCACGTTGCGGGCCGGCGGCGGGAGGGAGGCGATTCATCCTGTCGCCGTGCTGCTGGCGCGGCACCGGCAGTCGGTGTTCGACTATGCGTCGCTCTGCACCTCCTCGGTGAATACCGCATCGATGCTCGCCACGGCGGCTTTCAGTCAGGTGCTGGAGAATCTGCGGCGATCCAGGACGACCGCCGCCCTGCGTCCGCAACTTCTGGTGACTGCCCGTCAAATTGCCAAGGCGTGGGCGGCCGACCCGCGTATCACCGCGCTGTTGACAGAAGTTCAGAATCCCGGCGCGCCCACGGAGAATCGACAGCTGATCTCCCGTGCTTTCCAGGCAATGCCCGGCCCCGCTCAGGTTCTGCTGTGGCATGCGGAGGTCGAGGCGGAGGGCATTTCCATACCCGCCGGTCTGCTGGCCATTGACCCCCGCACCGCAGCGGCCCAACTGGAACAAGCACGTGAACTCTTCCGGGCAGGCTGCCTGCGGGCGCACAACGAACTCGCCCCGGACCAGGAATGCCGCCACTACAGCCGGCTGCTCGACATATCCCTTCGCCGCGGCGACACCCTGATCCCGGACATCCAGCAGCACCTGTCGGTATGTGAGCACTGCCGGTACGCCGTCGAACAGCTCAGGCACTCCGAGGGCCGGCTGGCCGTGCTGCTGGCCGAGGGGGTCCTGGGCGGGAGCGCCCGAAGCTACCTCGACTCGCGGCCGGGCCGCCGCAACGCCCGCTCGCAGGAGCAGACCGGTCAATCCGGCCCCCGCGGCGGGACGGCAGGCCGCCACTCGAGAGGCGGACGCCCCCGTGCTCTGCCCCGCATCACCGCCCGGGACATGCAGCCGCGCACTCTCCTCACCGGAGCGGGACTGGTCGCGACCGGTCTGCTCGTGGTGGTCGTCGTGGCCAGTCTGTGGTCGGGCGACGACGACAGCGAGCACGCGGGACCGGGAGTCCCGAGCGGCGCGATCTCGGGCACGGCCCCCGGGCCCGGCCACGGCCCCGCCGCCGGAGCCCAGCAGCCGTCCAGCCCCGCACCGCAGCAGCCGCCCACCTCCGCCGGCCTCCCGACGGGCCCGCTGAACACCACGCTGCGCAACGCCGACTCCCGCCTGTGTCTCGACATCCGTGACGCGGAGCCGGTGTCGGGCTCCGAGGCGATGATGGCGGCTTGCTCGACCGCCGAGACCCAGAAATGGGTGTACGAACAGGACGGGCTGCTGCGCAGTTCCGCCGCCCCCGAACTCTGCCTGAGCTCCCACGAGATCGACGGTGTGGCCGTCCTCGGCTCCTGCACGGGAGGGGCGGCACCGAACGCCGGGGACGTGCGCTACGACCTGACGATCCAGGGGAACGTGATTCCCCGGTGGAACGAGGGACTGGCGGTGGTACCCGCTTCCGGAAACCCGGGGACCACCGTGGTGGTCAAGGTCCGTGACGGCTCCGCGGCCCAGCGATGGGCGACCGACACCGTGAGCGCCGCGCCCAAGGCCCAGCCGGACGGCGCGGCGGTCTCTCCGTCCACCGCGGAGGTCAACATCCCGCCGTCGGGCGACGCGAGCTGTGGGGCCGCCACCTGCTCACCCCCACCGTCCCCGCCGCCCGCGGGCGGGAACGCCGCCCCGGCTCCGGCCCCGACGCGGACGAGCGCCGAGCCGCCGGCGTACGACGTGCGGCGGGTCAGCGGCGCCACTCCCGCGGTGGCGCAGGGCCCGCCCGAGGATGCGGGGGCGGGTAAGGGCCGAGGGTCGGGTACGGGTGCTGCGGGGGCGGGTGAGGGGCGGCGCGAGCCGGGTGCCGATGCGGGCAGGGCTTTCGCGTCCGTGTCGCCGGGCACCGACGTGACAACGATGCCTCCCCTTCCCGCACTTTCCGTCCACGGGAGGGACGACGCCTGACCCGGAACCGTCCGCGTTGGGTGCCGGTGTCAGGAGAAGGTGGGCATCTCACCCTGCGTCGTCTGCAGATCGATGACGGAGAAGACCGCTCCCTGCGGGTCGGCGACCGTCGCGGAGCGGCCGAAGGGGCTGTCCATCGGGCCGAAGAGCAGCTTCCCGCCGAGCCTGGTGGTCGTGGCGATCGCGGCGTCGCAGTCCTCTACCGCGAAGTACACGGCGATGTGCGGCGGCACCTCGGGCGGGAAGTCGGCGGTCATCTTGAACCGGCCCGCCACCGGCTCCCCACCGATGCTCCACATGTGGAAGTCGATCTCGTCGGCGTCCATCTTCTTCACCTCGAAGGGGAAGACGGCGGGATAGAAGGCGTCCGCCTTCGCGGCGTCCCGCGTGGTGACCTCGCACCAGCAGTAGGCACCGGGCTCGCCGGTCTTCTCGAAGCCTTCGTGGCTGCCCGGCTGCCCGGCTGCCAGGCACTGAAGGACGCGCCGCTCGGGTCCTTGGCCGTCACCATCGTGCCGTACTCGCCGACCTCCATCGGATCCATCAGCAGCTGTCCGCCGTTGTCACGGATCTTCGATGCCGTTGCGGAGATGTCCGGCGAGGCGAAGTAGAGGTTCCAGGAGGGCGGACCGTCCATGCCCGGCATCTGCGGGACGACGGCGGCCACGGCCTTGCCGTCCGAGAGCGCCTGGGTGTAGCCGCCGAACTCTTCGGAGCTCTCGGCGAAGGTCCAGCCGAGCAGCTCACCGTAGAAACTCTTCGCGCCTTCCGGGTCGGCGAACATCGCGTCCGCCCAGCAGGGCTTGCCTTCGGGTTGCGCGGCCATGGTGGGCCTGCCTCCTGATCGGGGGAATTTCCTGCCCTTTCACGCTATTCGCCCCTGCCTGCCGGCGCCCGTCGGCGCCCGTCGAACAAGACCCGAGCACTCCGAGCCGTCCTCTGCCCCGGGCTCGAGCGGGGCGGGCCCGGGGCTCAGGCGGGGACGATGCCGGTCCGGTGTTCGGGCGCGGCCCGGGGCTCAGGCGGGGACGATGCCGGTCCGGGCGAGGATCACCTCGGCCGAGACGCTGTTGTCCTCCTGTACGGCCATGGTCATCGCGGCGTGCGCTGCCGCGGCGTCGGCCTGCGGCGGGATCACCAGGAACGCGAAGTGGTCCTCATGGCCGCGGCTGATGATCATCGTGCTGTCGTCGACGGCGTACCAGTCGATATGGATGACCCGGTCGTCGATGACCAGACGGAACGGCACCTCGTCCCAGGCGCTCGCATCCAGGCCCACGCGTGCGATGGGGCCGAGGCGTGCGGTCAAGGCGGCGATCAGGCCCGGCAGTTGGGTCGCGATATGGCGGGAGCGGGGCCACCATGCACCGTCGAACATTCCCGTACGGCTGGGTGTTGTCTCCAGCCTCACCATTGCCGAGCCGGGAACGACCGGCTGACTGCTCGTATCCGCGAGGAGCGGAAGAGGGGCCGGGGTGTTCGGAGTGGCCGGAGTCTCCATGGCTTCACATCTCTTCTCCCGGGTGCCGCAACGGCACAGCGCGGGGGCCGGTGTACGAAGCGTCCTCGGTAAGCCCAGAGTACTCCTGGCCTGGTCAGGCCACGGATTACCGAGCCGTGGTCACTGCGCCGACGGCAGGTGCTCCCCGCACTGTTCGCAGACCCGGCCGCCGGACTCCGCGAGCCGGCCGCAGGCCGGGCAGACCCGGTCGAGCAGGCATGGCGGCTCCCCGCCCTCGGTCTCCTCCGGCTCCCGCTCGTCGTCCATACGGCGATTCTACGAGCGGCCTCCGACACCGTCCGAGCCCCGGTGCGCCCCCCGGCCACCCCTGCGGTCCGAGCCCCGTCCGAACCCCGCCGCAACATCTCCCGAGCCGGGTCCGAAGCGCGCTGCCGCACGGTGCTCCCATGACTTCCACGACCACACCCTCCACACCCTCCACACCCTCCGAACCCTCCGCCCCCTCCGATCCCTCGCAGACCGCCGGGCCGCGGCAGTGGCTCGGCCTCGCCCTCCTGCTCCTGCCCGTCGCCCTCATGACCGCAGACCTCGGCGTGCTGTGGCTGGCGACGCCCTATCTGGCCGCCGATCTGCGCCCCTCCGGCGCCGAGCTCCTGTGGACCACCGACATCTACGGATTCCTCACCGCAGGCACCTTGGTGATCATGGGAACGCTGGGCGACCGCATCGGGCGGCGCAAGCTGCTGATGGCTGGTTCCGCGGCGTTCGTCGTCGCCTCGCTGCTCGCCGCGTACGCACCGAATGTGGAGGTCCTCATCGCCGCCCGCGCGGCTCTCGGTGTCGCCGGGGCGGCCGTGCTGCCCTCCACGCTCGCGCTGATCAGCCATATGTTCGCCGACCCCAGGCAGCGGGCCACGGCCATCGCGATGTGGGTGACCGCACTGTCGGTCGGACTCGCGGTCGGGCCCGTGATCGGCGGGGTGCTACTGGCGAGCTGGTGGTGGGGCTCGGTCTTCCTGATCGGGGTGCCGGTGATGGTGCTGGCGCTGATCACCGCACCCGTGCTGCTGCCCGAGTACCGCGATGCGGGCGCAGGACGCCTCGACCCTCCGCGCGATGATCGACTGGAGCTGGGAGCTGCTGAGCGAGCCCGAGCGGGTGGTGCTGAGGCGGCTCGCCGTGCATGCGGAGGGGTGCGGTCTCGAGGCCGCCGAGGAGGTGTGCGCGGGGGACGGCGTCGCGCCCGAAGACGTATTGGACCTGCTGGTACGGCTGGTGGACCGGTCGCTCGTCGTCGCCGCGGAGGGGCGGGACGGGCCGCGCTACCGGCTGCTCGAATCCGTGGCGGCGTACTGCGCGGAGCGGATGCGGGACGCCGGGGAGTACGAGCGGGTACGGGCGGGGCACCTGGCGTACTACACCGCGCTCGCCGAGCAGGCGGAGCCGGGAGTGCGCGGGCACGGACAGCGCGTATGGCTGGAGCGGCTGGATGCCGAGACGGCGAATCTGCGCTGGGCGCTGGAGACCGCGGGGGAGCAGGGGGCCGGGGAGCACGCGCTGCGGCTCGTCGACGCCCTCGCCTGGTACTGGGTGCTGCGCGGCCGGCTCGGCGAGGCCAGACGTTCGACGGAGGCGGCGCTGGCCCAGGACGGTGGCGGCCCGCGGCTCCGGGCCAAGGTCGCTGTGTGGCACAGCGGCATCGTGATCATGACGGGCGACGGTGCGGGCCGGGCGGAACGGATCGCAGCGGCGCTCAAGCCGTACGAGGACGGCCTCGACGGGCTGGATCACCTGGCCGACCCGGGTAATCGGGGCGATCCGGGTGCCCTGGGGCGGCCGGACGGGCTGGATCACCTCGTCGACCCGGGCGACCCGCGCGACGGGGGCCGTCACGGTGCCCCGGGCCACTCCGGCGACCCGGGGGGCCGTGCCTGGGCCCAGTGGTTCCTCTCCCATGCGCTGGGCGGCACCGGCGATCCGACCGAGGGCGCGGAGCTCACCGGCCGCGCGCTGGAGGGCTTCCTGGCGCTCGGCGACCGGTGGGGCACGGCGGCCGCGCTCGCGGACCGTTCCGTACAGCGGCTGCTGCGCGGCGACCTGGCGGGGGCCGAGGACGACGCCTCGCGCAGCACCGAGCTCTTCGGTGAAGTCGGCGATGCCTGCGGGCAGTTGTGGTCGGTGTACCCGCTGGCGTCGGTCGCCGAGATCCGCGGCGACTACCGGCGGTCGGGGCAGCTGCAGCGATCCGGGCTGCGGACCGCGCAGGAGTTCGGCCTGTCCACGCAGGCCGCCGACCTGCTGTCCGGCCTCGGCCGAACGGCCCTGCTCACCGGTGACCTCACCCGGGCCCGCGACTACCACGAACGGTCCCGGCGCGGCGCAGCCGAACTGGGCTTCCGCGCGGGCGAGATCAACGCGGAGCTCGGCCTCGGCCTCGGCGCGCGCAGGGAGGGGCTGCTGGACGAGGCGGAGGACCGGCTCCGTACCGTGCTGGAGTGGCACCGCCAGGTGGGCCTCGACGGGGCGAACGCGCTGATCCTCGCCGAGCTGGGCTTCATCGCCGAACTGCGCGGAGACGCGGAGAAGGCGATGTCCCTCCAGGAGGAGGGCCACGCCACGGCCCGCACGACGGGCGACCCGCGGGCGGTGGCCCTCGCCCTGGAGGGCCTGGCCGGCGCGCACGCCCTCGCGGGTTCGCCCGCCCGCGCCGCCCTGCTCCTGGGCACGGCATCGGCGGCCCGCGCCTCCACGGGCGCGCCGCTGCCTCCGGCGGAGCGCGCCGACGTGGACCGCATCACCCGGACGGCGCGTGAGGCGCTGGCCGAGGGCGAGTTCGAGACGGAGTTCGAGACGGAGTTCGCACGCGGCGAACGCCTGGACGCGGAAGCGCCGTTGAGCCGGGCGGCATCCGGCGCCTGATTTCTTGCCGCTCCGGGGGTGCCCCCTGGCCCCGACCCCGACCCCTGGCCCCGACCCCGCCCCCGGCCCCGCCCCGGCCCCGACCCCGGCCCCGACCCCGGGGCGCGGGTTGCCTCCGGCAGGTTGCCCGGCCGGCGGGTGTCTCCGGCAGGGTGCCCGGTCCCGGGGCGCGGGTTGCCTCCGGCGGGTTGCCCGGGCCTGTCGCGTGGGCGTCAGGGGCCGCTCCGGGGCTCGTGACCTGGACTGCTTTCCTCACCGCGCTTCGCGCGAGTTGCGACGCTTTACGTCCGGAACACGACCCCTGCGCGCCCCCTCACCGAGGTGTACGCAGACGACGTGCGGGTCGACCGGAGGATGAGCTCGGGGGCGTACGCCTGGGACGGGCCCTCCCCTTGCTCACGCTCCGCCCTGGTGGAGGGAGTCCAGGACGGCCAGTTCGTCCTCGGAGAGGCGCAGCGCTCCGGCGGCCACGTTTGCGGCCAGGTGATCCAGGTTGCCGGTACCGGGGATGGAGAGCACATGCGGGCCGCGGTGCAGCGTCCACGCCAGCCGGACCTGCGCCGCGCTCGCCCCATGTGCGCGCGCGACGGCAAGCACCTCATCGCTGTCGGCGCCACGCGCGCCCGTCTCGCGCCCAGCGCCGGCGATCGCATAGAACGGCACGAACGCGACACCCTGCTCACCGCAGGTGCGCAGGAACCCGTCATGCTCGGGCCGCATGCCGATGCCGTACGGGTTCTGTACGCAGACCACTGGCGCGATGGCCTGGGCCTCGGCGAGGTGTTCGGGCTGGACGTTGGAGATGCCCAGGTGGCGGATGAGCCCGGCGTCGCGGAGTTGGGCCAGTGCGCCGAAACGCTCGGCGATCGAATCGGTGCCGACGATGCGCAGGTTCACCACGTCGAGGTGGTCGCGGCCGAGCTGACGCAGATTCTCCTCGACCTGGCCGCGCAGCTGCTCCGGGGTCGCATGGGGCATCCACTCACCCGACGGGTCCCGGCCCGGACCCACCTTGGTGGTGATGACGAGATCATCCGGGTAGGGGGCCAGTGCTTGGTTGATCAGCTCGTTGGCGGAGCGCAATGGCGAGAAATAGAACGCGGCGGTGTCGATGTGGTTCACACCGAGCTCAACCGCGCGGCGCAGCACGCTGATCGCCCGGCCACGATCGCTCGGGGCGGCGTCGGCCCGCAACGCCTCGCCGTTCTGCGGCAGGCGCATCGCGCCGAAACCGATCCGGTTGATCTCCAGGTCGCCGAGCTTCCAGGTACCTGATGCGGCCGCGGTGATCGTCTCTGAGGTCATGTCCGGGATGATCGCCTCGCGGTAGCCTGGTCGCCATTGATTCAGCTATGTGTGAATCCTCGGGGTGGTCGTGCAGGCGGAGTTGGCGTTCTCGGCGAGCGATCTGGCACAGATGCGGTTCGCCGTCTCGCCGATGTGGGAGGTCGGGACCAGCTTCCGGCTGCTGCACTCCGGCTCCGCACACCCCGTGCACCGGCCCTGGGCCGAGCAGGTACGGCCACGGCTGGCGGCCGCCGGCCTCGACCGGGGCTGGCTCGCTGAGCTGATCCCGCCCTCGGGCTACGTTCCCGACTTCCTCAACCCGGCACCTGCCGGGCCGGCCCCCACACTGGCGGAGGAGCTGGCCGGAATCCTGGCCGCTTCCGTCGCCCGGGTACGCCAGGACCTCGACCGACTGAGGCACGAGCAGGGGCGTCTCGGCTCCAGGTCGCGGACCCTGTACGCGGAGCCGCGGGCCCGCCTGGTCCGGGTCGCGGAAGAGATCGAGACCTACTGGGAGCTTGCGCTCGCCCCGTACTGGGCACGGATCAGGGCAGTGCTCGATGCCGACGTCTTCCACCGGGCCCGGCAGGTCGCCGAACATGGCACGGGCCGCCTCTTCAACGATCTCCACCCCTCGCTGAGTTGGGACGACAACGCGCTGCGGCTGTCCCGCCGGCAACGCACCCTGTCCCGCAAGACAGCCGGCGCAGGACTGCTCCTGATTCCCTCGGCCTTCACCGGACCCGGCCCGCTCACCCGCGTGACACCACCGCAGCCACCGCAACTGGCCTACCCGGCACGCGGCATCGGCTCCCTGTGGGAACCCCGGCCCGTCACCAGAACCCACGCCATCGCCGCCGTACTCGGCCGCTCGCGGACCCTGCTGCTCACCGAACTGGAGACTCCGGCCTCCACCACCGAGCTGGCCCACCGTACGGGGCTCTCTCCGGCCGGGGTGTCCCAGTACCTCACCGCGCTGCGCGACGCGGGTCTGGTCAGCGCCCACCGAGCCGGTCGCTCAGTGCTCTACGCCCGCACCTCCGTCGCCGAATCCGTCCTCGCCGCCGCCTCCCCGCGTCAGGGGGGCGCGGTCTAGGGGAGGGGCAGCGCCACCTTGACCGCGTACACCGCCACCAGGCCGTAACCGATCCGGAAGGTCCACGCCCGGGCGGCTTCCGAGATGCGGGCGCCCGCGAAGGAGCTGACGGCGACGAGGAGTTGCTGCCAGAGGAGCGAGGCGGCGAAGACACCGCCGACGAAGACGATCCCGGCCGTTCCCCCGGTCAGCTCCGCGCCCTGAGCGGTGGTCAGGGCGGCGAAGTACAGGGCGGTGGTGGGGTTGATGAGGGTCAGCGCGGCAAACCGGGTGAACGTACGCACCGGGCCGCCGCCCGGGGTGCCGCTGCCCGGTGTACCGCCGTCCGGTGTGCCGTCGCTCTCCAGGCGGGGACCGGTGTCCCGTGAGGCGAGCAGGCCCCGTACCGCGATCACCCCCAGCACGGTCGCCGACACCAGCCGGACCCATGCCTCCACCCCCGAGAGTGCCGAGGCGACGAGGGGGCCGAGTGCGGTGGCCACCGCCGCGTACGCGAGGTCGACCACCGCCACCGCGGCGGCGGCCGCGACGGCCCCGCGCCGGTCCCGCATGCCCTCCTGGATGAGCAGCACGCCCATGGCCCCCACCGGCACCGCCACACCCAGGCCGGCTGCCGCGCCGGCCAGCCCCGTCGTCCACAGCTCGCTCATGGCGCACAACTGTCGGGCCCGGGCGGTGCCCCGCGCGACCGATTTATGGTCGGGGCGCGTGCTCGAGGGGGCGTCGGCTCAGCGGGGGGTGCCTCTATGTCCTTCGTCAAGCCTGAGCAGGTCATGCGGTGGCTGTCTCGGGGGTGCGGGATTCGTAGAAGGTGCCGTCGCGGAGCATGGCGAACAGCACGCTGATGCGGTGGCGGGCGAGGCGGAGCAAGGCCTGTGTGTGGGTCTTGCCGCGGGCTCTTTGCCGTTCGTAGTAGGTGCGGGAGGCGGGGTCGTGCAGGGCGGCGAACGCGGAGAGGAACATGGCCCGTTTCAGGAGCCGGTTGCCTGTTCTGGGGGCGTGTTCGCCGTGGATGGAGGATCCGGAGGACCTCGTTGCCGGGGCGAGGCCGGCGTAGGAGGCAAGGTGGGCGGCAGTGGGGAACGAGGTGCCGTCGCCGATGGTGACCAGCAAGGTGGCGGCGGTCCTGACACCGACTCCGGGCATCGAGGTCAGGACCTGGGAAAGAGGGTGCGACTCAAGCAGCTCGCCGATCTGGGCTTCCAGAGCGCGTCGTTGTTCGTGGACGGCGGCCAGCGAGCGGGCCAGCGAGGGCACGACCACGTCCAGGGTGCCGGTGCCCGGGACCACGACGGTCTGTTCGTCGAGCGCGTCGAAGATGTCGTCCACCAGGCGTTCGGCCATGCGCGGGGCCTTGGGCCGTATCAGGTTCACGAGCCTGCGGCGTCCGGCCTTACGCAGGGCGGCGGGCGAGCCGAAGCGTTCCAGCAGGTGCGTCACAGCCTGGTGGTCCAGGCGGGGCCCCAGTACTCGCTCCAGGCTCGGGTGGAACTGGGTGAGCAGGCCGCGGAGCCGGTTGCTGGTGCGGGTAGCCTCGGCGGCGAGGTCCTGGTCGAAGCCGGTCAGGACGGTAAGCTGGGCCGCGGTCTCGTCGGCCAGTTCCAGGGCCCGCAGGGTGTGAGGCATGGTGCGGGCGGCGTCCGCGATCACGTGCGCGTCGCGGGCATCGGTCTTGGCCTCACCGGGATACAAATCGGCGATCCGCCGCATCGCCAGCCCTGGCAGGTAGGCCACGTGGCAGCCGGCGTCCCGGGCCACCGCGAGCGGCAGGGCGCCGATCGATGCGGGCTGGTCCACGATGACCAGCACGCGGCCGAACCTGGCCGTGAGCTTGTCGAACACGGCCCGCAGTTTCGGCTCGCTGTTGGGCAGCCGCTTGTCGTAGACGGTCTTGCCGCCCGCTGTCAGGCCGTGGCCGTGGTGGTCGCCCTTGCCGACGTCCAGGCCGAGGAAGACCGCGATTTCACCGGTGTCGAGCACCGCACCCCCCGAGGGTGGTCGTTCCGTCCCGGCCTCACCCACCGGCACCGAGCGCGCGCATCCACGTTACGCAGACCTGCCACCCTTCAACGGCCGGGCGTTGCGCTCGGCCGGGTGACGGTCGGGCCTCTCATCAGCGGTCAGACGGTGCCCCGGACCCGGTGACACCACCCCCCAGGTCATCGCTTCGACAGGGGGCAACAGTCATGCCGGGCCCGGAGGCCAGGAGCCCCGTTTCAGGGCCACGAAGAAAGTAACGGGGCCTGCCAGACGAGCGTTGTGCCCTGCTTCCTGCTCCCCGTTGTCCCGCTGCCGCCCCGCCCTCAGTCGGCGCCGGTGAGCGGATTGAGGACCAGCGGCTGGATCTGGCCCTCCAGCATCGCACCGAGGCCGAGGATGGCGCAGACGTCCGGCCGTTCGGCAATGTGCACCGGCATCCCGGTCGCGTCGCGCAGCATCTGGTCGAGGCCCGGCAGCAGGGCGCTGCCGCCGACCATCATGATTCCGCGGTCGGCGAGATCGGCGACCAGATCCGGCGGGCAGTCCCGGAGCACCTTGCCGATGCCGTCGAGCACCGAGGTGAGCGGGGTGTGGATCGCGTCCCGTACGGCGGCCGTGTCCACACGCACCGAGCGGGCCAGACCTGTGGCCACGTCCCGGCCGTGGATCTCCGTCGAGACGGGTCCCTGAGGGGTGAGGCCGTTACCGTGCAGTGCCAGCTGGAGGGGGCGTACGGACTGGCTGGGCAGCATCAGTTCGTGCTGGTGGCGCAGATGCTGGATCACCGCGTGGTCGATGGCGTTGCCGCCCACCGGGATCCGTGACGCGGTGACGATCGCGCCGAGCGAGAGCACCGCGACCTGCGTCGTCGCCGCGCCGCACACCAGGATCATGGTCGCGACGGGCTGCTCCACCGGCAGACCGCAGCCGACGGCCGCGGCGATCAGGGTGTCGACGAGCTCCACCCGGCGTGCGCCGAGACCGACGAGGGTCTCGACGGCGGCGCGCTGGGCGAGCGGGTCGCTGTCGTGCGGGGTGCAGGCGGCGGCGCGCAGCCGCGGCTTGCGGCGCAGCTGGCGGCGGAGCTTCTCACCGAGGAGGTGACGGAGCATCCGCTGGGCCATCTCGATGTCGACGACGGTGCCGCCGGCGATGGGGCGGGCGACGCGGATGTAGTCGGGCGTACGACCCGTCATCTTCTCGGCGAGCGCGCCGACCGCGATCAGCGCGCCGGTGCGGGTGTTCACGGCGGCGACGCTCGGCTCGTCGACGACGAGCCCGGCCCCCTTGACGAAGACCCGAGTCCTGGCGGCTCCCAGGTCGACGGCGACATGGCAACGGCGCAACTGGTCCAGGCTGACGGTCACAGCAGATCCTCCCGAGTGCGGTACTTGCTTCGCATCGTGCGATCGCCGCGGGCGGTGCGCGCGCTGGGTGGGCCGGTCGGGGGTACGGAGCTGACGATCCGCCAGATCTTGTAGGCCGGTCGTGTGACGCGGATGACGCGGGTTACCCCAGTGCCGCCCAGGGGCGGCCCACCATCACCCGCTGCAGCAGCCCCCACGTGAACTCCGCGACACACTTCTCACCGCCGGGCAGAGTGAAGCCCAGGCCCCATCTCGTCGGCGCCGAGCCCTCCATGGGTCTCGCCGGGGCGAACGCTTCGGCCACTTCGTCCACCGTGCACGACCAGGGCGTCAGATCCTCGGCCGTACGCAACTCGGGGCCCGCCGCACCCGGGGCGCGTACCAGCCACTCGTTCCAGACCTGCCCGCCGTCCGTCGCCAGCACCTCGAAGCGCAGATCGGGCCAGAGCGGCAGGCGCCACAGCAGCGCGTCGCACTCGAGATCGCCGATCCGCCGCCGTACTACCTGCTCGGGCTCGCCGAGCACCGAGCGGTAGCGGGCGAGAGCGCCGCGGCCCCGCGGCGCGCGGACCATCGCCTGCCACCGGCGGTTGGCCTCGCGCATGTCGGCGGGCGAGGCGCCCAGAGCGATGCGGGCGTCCTCGACCAGGCCCGGCTGATGGTCGGCCATCCGGTGCAGCAGTACCAGCTGGAAACCGAGCGGCCCGAAGGGTGCGGCAGTGGTCATGCCCGACATCCTGCCCCTTCACCGGGCGTCAACCTCAGGAAGTCGCCGCGCCGCGGAAGTGAAGATTCCACACAGGATCCTCACAGCGCCATCGTCCTCCGGTGCCCCCGCGCCGCATGATCTGCGGGCGCCATGGATTACTGCCTGCCGTGCCAACGGCACCTCAACGGCGCTCTGGCCTGTGCCGGGTGCGGTACGCCCGTTGAGGAGCTCCGGCGTCACTACACGAGCGCGCCCGCGGCGGACAACGTCCTCGAACTGGACGAGGTGTCCGAACCCGCGGGCCATCGCCGTGCCCGTCGGCCGGCCCCGCCGCGCCGCAAACCCGCGGGCACGCGCCGGGCCCGCAAGCCGCGCGGCCGCAAGGTGATGCTCGGCACCTTCGGCCTGGTGCTCGCGGCGGGCGCGCTGAGCCTGGCCGAACTGGCCCTCGAGAACCCGGGCGACGACGGCGCCGCCACCTCCGTGAAGGATGAGACGCCCGTCGAGACGGAAGAAGCCCTGGAGCCCACGGGGCCCACCGAGACACCGCAGGGTCCGGATCCGGTGACGGAACCGGCCGTCTCGACGTCCAGTTCCGTACGCCCCACGGGCACGGGCACGGGAGTCGGCACGGGAGACGGCGACGGTACGGGCGGAAGCGGCGCGGGCAGCGGCAGCAGTGGCGACGGGAAACCGTCCGCGACGGGGCCCGCCGAAGCCTCCCCGTCCCCCTCGTCCTCCGCCGGTGATCCCTCCCGCAGCGCGCCCCCGCCGCCCTCGGACGCGCCGCCCGATGGCGGCGCGGGCGACGAGCCCACGCAGCCTCCCGCGGAGCCTGCGCCGGATCCGACCCCGACGGAGACCTGCGAGCCGTTCCTCTGGTGGTGCATCTGATGCTGGTGCATCCGAAGGGTGATGCATCCGAAGGCTGATGCCTTCGAGGGTGGTGCCTTCGAACGGACGGGTGCGCGGGGCGATGCCTACGGGGCGCCAGGCGCCTCCACGCCCAGCATCCGCTTGAGCAGGTCGCGCAGCACCGTCCGCTCCTGAGCGGAGAGCTCCGCCAGCGGCTCACGCGCGAAGTCCAGCGAGTCCCGCAGTCGGCGCGCCGTGCCGAGCCCTTCCTCGGTGGGGACGGCGAGCTTGATCCGGCGGTCATTCGGGTCGGGGCGCCGCTCCACCAGGCCGCGCGCCTCGAGCCGGTCCACGATGCCCGTGATGTTGGACGGCTCGCACTTCAGCTTCTGCGCTATATGACGCATGGGCATCGGCTCCAGGGACAGCAGTCCCAGTACCCGAGCTTGCGCTCCGGTGAGCGCGTGCGTGGCCGCGGCCTGCTCGTACTCCGCGTAGTAGCGGGCCACGACAGTGCCGATGAGCTCGACGACTTCGAGGGTCAGAGGATCTGCGGGTGAGGTGGCCATGGGCACCAGGATACCCAGTTACTTGACAACATGAAATATCCAGGAGCATGGTTGTTTCAGATAGTGAAGCTTTTCTAGGAGGCAGTGAGCATGTCCGTACTTCCCGCATCCAGCCGTGAATGGCACCTTGTCGCCCGCCCGCACGGCTGGCCCAAGGCGGAGGACTTCGCTCTGCGTGAGGTGCCGGTGACCGAGCCGGCCGAGGGGCGCATCCTTGTCCGCAACCTGCACTTCTCGGTCGACCCGTACATGCGCGGCCGGATGAACGACGTGAAGTCGTACATCCCGCCCTTCAAACTCGACCACCCGATGGACGGCGGCGCGGTCGGTGAGGTCATCGCCTCCAACGCCGAGGGCTTCGCCGTCGGCGACCACGTCCTGCACGGTCTCGGCTGGCGCGAGTACGCCGACGTGCCCGCCAAGCAGGCCACCAAGGTCGACGCCTCGCTCGCCCCGCTGTCCGCCTACCTCGGTGTGCTGGGCATGACCGGTCTCACCGCCTACGCCGGACTCTTCGAGGTCGCCTCCTTCAAGGAGGGCGACGCGGTCTTCGTCTCCGGCGCGGCCGGCGCGGTGGGCAGCCAGGTCGGCCAGATGGCCAGGATCAAGGGCGCCTCGCGCGTCATCGGCTCGGCCGGCTCCGACGAGAAGGTCAAGCTCCTCGTCGAGGAGTACGGCTTCGACGCCGCCTTCAACTACAAGAACGGCCCGGTCCGTGAGCAGTTGACAGAGGCCGCCCCCGACGGCATCGACGTGTACTTCGACAACGTCGGCGGTGACCACCTCGAGGCCGCGATCTCCTCGCTCAACGTGCACGGCCGCGCGACCATCTGCGGCATGATCGCCGGGTACAACGACACCGAGCCGAGCCCGGGCCCGCGCAACATGGCCATGATCATCGGTAAGCGGCTGCGCCTGCAGGGCGTCCTCGTCGGCGACCACGCCGCGCTCCAGCCGCAGTTCGTCCAGGATGTCGCCGGCTGGATCGCCTCCGGCGAACTCAAGTACAACGAGACCGTCGTCGACGGCATCGAGAACGGCTTCGACGCGTTCCTCGGCCTCCTCCGCGGCGAGAACACCGGCAAGATGATCGTTTCGCTCACCCGTTAGGCTCGTCGCCAGAACGCCGCGATCGTGGGCGCGAGTCGCGGCGACACTTCAGGAGGAAGCCTCAGTATGTCCATCCAGAACATAGACGTCCTCTACACCGCCGTTGCCACCGCGGAGAACGGCCGTGACGGCCGTGTCGCCTCCCACGACGGCAACCTCGACGTGGTCGTCAACCCGCCCAAGGAGATGGGCGGCAGCGGCGCCGGCACCAACCCGGAGCAGCTGTTCGCCGCCGGCTACAGCGCGTGCTTCCAGGGCGCGCTGGGCGTTGTCGCCCGCCGGGAGAAGGCCGACATCTCCGGCTCGACCGTGACCGCCTCGGTCGGCATCGGCAAGACCGAGGCCGGCGGCTTCGGCCTGGAGGTCGCGATCACCGCCTCCATCCCGAACGTCGACGAGGCCACCGCCAAGGATCTGCTGGAGAAGGCGCACCAGGTGTGCCCGTACTCCAACGCCACCCGCGGCAACATCAAGGTCGAGCTCGCCGTCGCCTGACGACGACCGCGCCGAACCGGCTGAACCCGTTCTGAAGGCCGAGGGCCGCACCCCCCACCAGGGGTGCGGCCCTCGGTCTTTCACCGTGCCACCGCATCAGCAGCCGGATACCGCAGCAGCGGCCGGCCACTGCAGCAGCAGCCGGGCCCCTGCATCAGCAGCTGCGGCTACAGCAGCAGCGCCCGGCCGATCTGCGCGAACACACCCTTGGGGTGGTCGCGGAACAGCGGCTCGGTGCCGAACAGGACGACCGGTGCGCCCGCCTTCGCCGTACCGCTGACGACCGACGCCTTCCCGGCCGCGTCCTTCGGTCCGCCCGTGCCGTCTTCCGACGAGCGCCAGTGGCCCGCGACGAGCGGGTTCCCGGAGCCGTACGACTGCTCCACACGCACCCCCTTGCCGAGGCCGGTGAACCAGAGCGGGGAGTACACAAAGGTGTGCGCAGGCGCGCCGTCGGTCACCGGGCTGCCGGCCGCGTTGGCCACCCGGACCACGCCGTTCGCGTCCCCGTTCCCCGCCACCGGCTTGACCGCGAGCAGCCCCGCCCCGGCGTTGAAGGCCGCACCCTGCGAACCGAGGGCGACCACTCCGCCGCCGCCCGCGAGGAAGGCATGCAGCGCACCGCGGGCGGCCGGGTTCAGCTTGTCGTACTCCAGCCCGCTCGACACGTACAGCGCCTCGGTCTTCGACCAGTCGTAGCCCGCGTTCAGAGCGGCCGTGGAGACCGGCTTGACCTCGAAGCCCATCTCGCGCAGCGCGAACAGCTCACCGGGCGTCACGGCCGCGGCGACCCTGGTCCGGTGCAGGGCGCCGGTGCCCCGCTCCTTCGTGGCCGGGAAGGCGACCCCCAGGCGGTCGGCGAGCACGGACGCCACACCGCGGGCCGACGCCGGCACGATCGCCGAACCGTCCCCCGCGCGCCGTACCTTCACGCCCTGCGAGAGCAGGGAGTTGAGAGCGGCGATCTCCTTGGGATCCTTCAGCCGCAGCTGCATGTCGCCGAACGGGGCGACGTACCCGGTGGGCGAGGCGGCGTGGACCGTACGCGCCGGCACGCGCAGATCGCCCTTGGCGCCCTTGTCGATCTTGTTGACGGTTGCGCCCCACAGCAGCCCCAGGCTCCAGCCCGAGATGTCGTACATCGTGGAGACGTCCGCGCTGATGTCCCGTCCCTCGGCCAGGATCACGTTGGCGATACCGCGCTTGGGCTGGCGCATGTCCACGACGTACGACCCTGCCGGGTAGCTGCGGCCGGCCAGCCGGAAGGGCAGGATCGCCCGCTTCACCCGCACGTCGTTGGCGACCAGATGGTCCACCAGGCGGGCCGCCGCGGTCGCCGACCGCTGCCTGCCTCCCGCCGGAATGACGTACGCCCGCGGGAAGGTCGTGGTGTACACGTCCTCGGGCCCGATGCCCGGCACCCCCGGCACGGTCTTCTCCGACACCGGCCGCTGCGCCTCGCCCGCCGCGCCCCGCCGGAACGTCTCGATCTGGTCGGCGATCACCGAGGTGCGGTGCGCATGGGTGTACGTGAGCGTCGCGCGCATCGCCGCGCGCGCGATGTCGGTGTTGATCGCGGACCGGCGGCGCAGCTCGGCGACCGGCAGGGAGTCGTACTCCTCGTTGTTGACCGTCATCGGGAACTCGATGGTGTGCGAGGCGACCGCGCCCTGGAAGGGCATGTACTGCGGGGTGAAGATCGGCGGCCAGTCGTCCCACCCTTCCTTCTCGTCCCGGAAGGGGATGACGGCGGGCCGCACGCCGTCCTTGCCCGGGGTGTAGCCGAGACCGTTGACCGCCTTCTCCATGCCGAGCGCGTTGGCGTACGCGTTCTTGAGGAAGAGGTCGTACTCGTAGTTCTCGCCGTGCGGCGGTGTCGTCGGCTCGATCAGCGTGCCGTTGACGTATCCGTGCAGGTCGAGCATGACGGCGGGCTGTTTGTCGATGGCGATCTGCCGGATGGCGCGCGCCTCGGGCTGGGAGGCGGTGATGAAGTCCCGGTTCAAGTCGAAGCCATTGGCGTTGGCACGGGTCCCGGCGATCCGGCCGTCCGGGTTGGCCGTGACATTGAGATAGATCCGGTTCTTGGACAGCAGCTCCCTGCTTCTGCCGTCCTTGGCCTTCGCCAGCTCCTCGATGAGCTTCAGGGCGGCGTCCGTGCCCTCCCACTCATTGCCGTGGATGTTGTTGTTGATGAAGACGGGCGTCTTGTATGCGGACTTGATGCGCTTGTCCTTGGCGGCGGCGGAGGGGGAGTTCTCGATCAGCTCCCGCATCCGCTCCTGCTCGCGCGCCTCGCGGGAGCTCTCGGGCGCGGTGACGGTGACGAGATACAACTCGTGCCCGCCGGCGGAGTGCCCGGCGACCTCGACGCTGACCCGGTCACCGAGCTTCTGCAGCGCGTTCAGCCGCGGCGCGAGCGAGTGGTACGGCGCGAGACCCAGTTTTATCGACTTATCGCCAAGGTTCTCGGGCGGGGTGTCGAGGACGGTCCGGCGCGGATAGCCGCCGTTCGTGGAAAGTCCGGGCGCCAGGGTGGCGCCGAGGGCGTTGGCGGCGGCCGCAAGGGGGGCCTTGGCAGCCCCGGCGTCGCGCCCGCCTCCTTCCCGTACGGGATGCGGCTGCGGTTCGTCTCTACCGGGAGCGGCGCTCGCGGGCGCGGGCGCGAGAAGCGCCGCCCCGACCAGGGCGGCGGTGGCGATCAGAACCGGACGGGACAGGCCCATGCGTACATAACCTCCGGAGTATCGGAAGGAACCAGCGCAACGAATAGAGATCGTTACGCAGGGTCTATCGGTTCAACAGCCGAACAACAAGGGGGGCCTGGGAGCTTGTGGGGCGGATGGAGAGCCGGAGACGTCGGCGCACCCCGATAAACTGTGCGTATGCGTGATCTTGGGGTGGGCTTCGGCTACTTGATGAAGGGCCAGCGCTGGGTCGGCGCGCACGGCCGGTGGTTCGGTTTCGGGCTGCTGCCCGGGCTGGTGACCCTGGTGCTGTACGCGGCCGCGCTGGTCGGCCTCGGCTACGGCGCCGACGACCTGGCCGCCTGGGCGACGCCGTTCGCCGACGACTGGTCATCGCCCTGGCAGGGCTTCTTCCGCGGTTTCCTGACCGCGTTCGTCTTCGTTTTCGGGCTGTTCCTCGCGGTGATCACCTTCACCGCGGTGACCCTGCTGGTCGGCCAGCCCTTCTATGAGTCGCTCTCCGAGCAGGTCGACCGCAGCGAGGGCGGCGACGTCCCCGAGTCCGGGCTGCCGCTCTGGCGGGAGCTGTGGATCTCCGCGCGTGATTCTCTGCGGGTGGTGGCACGGGTGGTGATGTACGGCGTGCTGCTCTTCGCGCTCGGCTTCATCCCGGTCATCGGCCAGACCGTGGTTCCGGTGCTCGGCTTCTGCGTCTCCGGTTTCTTCCTCGCGGAGGAGCTCACGGCGGTGGCCCTGCAGCGCCGTGGCGTCGAGCTGAAGGACCGCCTCGCGCTGCTGCGGGGCCGCCGGATGCTCACGCTCGGCTTCGGGGTGCCGCTCGCCCTCGCCTTCATCGTCCCGTTCGTTGCAGTCTTCCTGATGCCGGGCGCGGTGGCCGGCGCGACGCTGATGGTGCGGGATCTCGCTCCGCCGGAGAGCCGGGACCCGCAGCAGCCCCCGGCCGCGGCGCCGGCCGCGACTCCCGGCCCGGCTCCGGACAGGCTCAGCAAGGACTGGTAGGGCCGGCGGGAGCTACGGGAGCTACGGGAGCTAGAGGGGCAGCTCCGCCATCGCGAGACCGGGCGTCGCGGTGCCCGCGTCGGCGAGCACCGCACCGTCCGGGCCCCAGACGGCGCTGCCGCCCCGGCAGTCCCCGGCGTCGCTGAGTCCCACGGCGTTGCCGAGGATCACGTACAGACCGTTGTCCCTGGCCCGGACGGGGTAGAGGGTCTCGAAGGAGTCGTTCTCCACATCGAGCGCCGAACTTGCCACGTACACCTGGCAGTTGTCCGTCCGGGCGCGCTCGGCGAGCTCCGGGAAGCGGTTGTCGTAGCAGATCGCCAGGGCGAACCGGACGCCGTCGAGGGTGAACCGGCCGTCGGTGGCGCCTGCCGTGAAGACGTCGTTCTCGGTCTTGTGCACATGCTGCTTGTCGTAGCGGGTGAGCAGCTCGCCGTCCGGGCCGAAGACGAGCGAGGTGATGGTGGGCCGAGCCCCGTCCTTACGCGCCGCACAGTTGACGACGGCGGCGGTGGAGGTGTCACGGCAGGCCTCGCGCACAGGGTCGAGCCGAGGGTCGCCCTCGGTCACCCACAGCCCCGGGTCCTTGGCGATCAGTCCCAGCTCGTACCCGGTCAGAGCCAGCTCGGCAAAAACGACGACCCGACCGCCCTGCCCGGCCGCCGTGCGAACGAGACCGTCCATGGTGCGCGCGTTGGCTCGGACATCACCCGGTGCGGGAGTGAATTGCGCTGCTGCGATGATCATGCCCTTCATCATCGCCGCACCCATGCCCCGAATGAACCCCCCGGTCCTCATTTGGCCGAGAGCCCGCGCCGGCCGAGCGTGCGGTTGCCCCGGCGGGGGCTCGCGGAGCGGCCGGTCAGGGGTTGTGGGGGGCCTGCCCCCGCCCTTCAAGGCGCGTGGGTGGCGGCAAGCCCGCCGCAGGTGGCCGCCCGTCCCGTCAGCCCGACGTCTCCGCCGTCACGCGGATGATCTCCCGTACCTGGTCGATGATGTCCAGCCGGTTCCGTACGAACTCGGGGTCCGTGATCTCCGTCGTGTTGCCCGTCCCGAACTGCAGCACCGGCGTGTGCACATGGCCGCCCGGGATGGTCAGCCCGAGCCGGTCGCGCAGCAGCGTGGCACGGTACGCGATCTCGTTGGAGAGGTAGTCCCCGCCGCCCCCTGCGCGCGCCGTCGAGCCGGGCGTCGGTCCTCCCGGACGTACCACCGGCGCGGTCTGGCCCGCCGGGATCTCGGTCACCGAGGTGTTGTCGTACACGGGGAAGCGTCCGGTGTCCGCGGCCACGATCTCCTGGTACGGGAGCGTGGTCCTCGTCCACTGCGGCTGCGTGGCGGGGTCGGCGACCGGCACGGTCTCCGTCCGGGAGATGTTCTCGTTGTCCCCGAAACCGCCGCGCCAGGCGCCGTTGAAGCGCTCGATGTCGATACGGCCCACCCGGCCCTGGCTCACCGTGGTGAACAGATCGGCCTTCGGCAGCTGCCGGCCCAGCGCCCGCTCGACCGTGCCGTCCGCGAAGTCCTGCCAGCGGACGGGGAAGACCGCGGTCTCGATCCGGGCGGGCCCGTCGGCTGTACGGATCCACGTGCCGTCCAGTGCCAGTGCGGTGGCCCCGGACGGATTGCTGATCCGGATGTCGCGGTCCAGGGTGAACGGGTCGAAGCCCGTCATCACGATGCGCCTGACGCCCTTCCCTGCCGGGAAGTCCATCGAGTCCTGGCCGCGCGAGGCGGACTCGAGGCGCTCCAGCAGCCGCACCCGCGCATCGCCGGAGAGCCCGAACTCCGGCTCCCACCGGCGCAGTTCGCTCGTCAGCGAGAGCCGCGCCCAGTACAGCGGCCGGTCGTCGTCCCGGCTCAGATCGCCCCGCACGGGCCCCCGCCCCTGCGCCCGGTCCACGGCCCGGTCCCACAGCCGCGCACCGTGCCGTACGACAGCCTGCTCGGCCTGCCCGTACGACCGCGCCCCCGCCAACGCGCGCGTGAACTGCGGTGCCACGGTGTCGAATCCGCTGCGCCGCAGGATCTCCTGGGGGACGGCCTTGTCCAGCCGCGCCTCCTCCACGGTGAGCGGCTGTGCGGAAGCCGGAACCGGAGCCGGAGCGGGAGCCGGAGCCGGCTGGGCGGCGGCGAGCGGTGAGGCCGCGAGGGTGAGGGCGACGAGGGCGACGCCAAGTACGTCCAGGCGGGCGCGTATCCGGGACACGGGAATCCTTCCGTCGGGTGGCGGAAGTATCGCGGCCGGGCCGTGGCCCTGGCTAGCGTGTCACTTCGGCCACCCCGGCCCCAGCAACCCCCAGAGTCCCGGAACGCCCGGGCATGTCCACCGCGTCCGGGGCCGGCAGCCATTGCTACTGCGGCCCGTCCATGACGGCGGCGGCCAGGAGGGCGCCGCCGGCTCGGGGGTGGGCCCGCCGGGCAGTCCGTCGTCGCCGTACTCCGCCTGCTCCTTGGCCGGATGACCCTCGGTCACACTTTTGCCGAGTGGCGTGGCGAAGGTCTGCACGAGCCGAGCAGCGTGGCGAAGGTCTGCACGATGCCGGGGTGCATCGCGTTGCACTCCGCACGGAGCTCCGTGCGAGCGTGGCCGGGCCGTCCTCACCGAGGGTGAGCCGGTCGCGGCCTCCCTCCGCCACCGTGTCAACAAGGAGGCGGACGCGCCACTCACCGACGTAGTGTTCTCCCACACCCCACCTCGGCCCGCGGCGCGACGCCGACGCACTGCCCGCCGCAGGCCGTCGACACGCCCATCGTCATGGTCGCCACCACCGAGCGTGTCGAGTCCGAGAGCTCCGACCGCAAGGATCCGAGGCTGCCGGCCGTCAGGACGATCTCGTGGAGGACCGGCAGACCGGAGGACCGGAGAGGGGACCGGAAGACCGGAGAGGGGACCGGAGGACCGGTTCAGGACCGCGGCGGCTCGGCGGCCGTGACATTGCGGTACGCGATCTCCGCGAGCCGCTCCTGCCCGTTCTTGCTGGGGTGGAACCAGTCCCAGCGGCTCAACTGTTCGCCGCTGAACCGGTAGTCGAAGACCGCTCCGCCGTCGTAGCGACAGCGCAGATCCTTGGCGCAGACGTCCTTCAGCACCTGGTTGTACGCCATGACCCGCTCATGCACCCGGGTCCGCCGCTGCTGCGCCTTGGTGCTCTCGTCGTCCGCGTCGCCGAGTATCGAGGCGCAGATCCCCAGCTTCCAGATCTGCTTGCCCAGCGGATTGCCACGCCCTGTCGACCAGAGCCGCTTGAGATCCGGCACGCTCGACACGTACACCTGCGCCTTGGGCGCCGTACGCCGCAGCCGCTTCATCGAGACCTCTAAGGACGCCCGGAACTCCTCGACCGGAGTCATCCGGTCCGCCGTGTCCGCGCAGGCGTCATTGGCGCCGACCATCACCGTGACCAACTCGGGCTTCCTGGCCGCCGCCTGCGCCATCTGCTCGGGCAGCTCCCCGGCATCGGCCCCGGAGCGCGCGTAGTTCCAGCTGCGCTCCGTCACCGCGCGCTCGCCGAGCAGCCGCAGCGCCAGGCTGCGTACCCCGGTGTCCGTGCCGGTCGCCCACGACACCTCGGGGCAGTCCGAGAGCACCACGCAGGCGTCGAAACCACGGGTGATGGAGTCGCCGACGGCCGCGATCGAGTCCGGACTGCGATCCCAAACGGGTGCGGGGGCGGGGCGGCGCGTGGCGGGAGAGCCGTTTCCTCTGGAATCCGACGGAGAGTCACATCCGGCCAGGACGCCGGACGTGAGGAGGACGGCTGCGGTCAGGGCGGCCGCGCCGCGGCGCGAACGGCGCGTGCAACTGGTCTCCCGCATCCCCTGTTCCCCTCCGTGTCACCGGTCTCTGACGTCCTGCCGGGTGAAAGCTTGGTGCGTACGGACCCCTGGACCGACAGTACGTCACCCCTCGACCACCTACTCACGGTAGCTTTTCCCCGTCGACCCAGAGGCATCGTGCCCATCGGCTCCGGTAAATTACATCACGTCACATGCTGTCCCTTTTGTGGAGTTTGACTCCCGATGATGTTTACTGAGGCCGCTGGGAAGACGATCCTCGTCCCACACTGGAGGTCCCGGTGACGACACGCGGCGTTCTGTACGTTCACTCCGCACCGCGCGCGCTGTGCCCGCACGTCGAATGGGCGGTCGCGGGTGTTCTTGGTGTGCGGGTGCAGCTCGACTGGATCCGGCAGCCGGCATCGCCGGGCACCTGGAGAGCCGAGTTCTCCTGGAAGGGCGAGGTGGGCACGGCCTCCAAACTCGCCTCAGCGCTGCGCGGCTGGCAGATGCTGCGCTTCGAGGTGACCGCTGAACCCTGCCCCACTGCGGAGGGCGAGCGTTACAGCGCCACGCCCGAACTGGGCATCTTTCACGCGGTCACCGGGATGCACGGCGACATCCTGATCCCCGAGGACCGGCTGCGCGCGGCCCTGGCGCGCTCCTCCCAGGGGGAGACGGACCTCGAGGCGGAGATCTCCAAGCTGCTGGGCAAGCCGTGGGACGACGAGTTGGAGCCGTTCAGATACGCGGGCGAGGGCGCACCGGTCCGCTGGCTCCACCAAGTGGTGTAACCCCCAAGACTGGTCCCCGACAGGCGCCCCCGGCTGACGCCCGCCCGAGACCTCACGCCGTCCCGCCTCTGCCTGCACGGGGCACACCCCGATCTGCGCCCGCCGCGCCCTTCCCCGGCCGGGGGACACCGCCGGCCCCCGCGGCGCCCCACGCCATCTCTCCCCGAACTTGGACACCCCGGAGCCCTGTCCGAGCCCGGCCGTGCGGCGCGTGTCATGGCACTGGGCCTCTGCCCTCGTGGCGGCACATCCCCGGCCCGCGCCCTCGCCTGTCGCGGACCCCGAACCGTGGATACCCCGGGCCCTGTCCGCGCCCGTCGCGCAGCGTGGCACCCGCCCGGCCTCTGCCCTCGTCGCGGCACGTCCCGGGCCCAGTCCGCCCGCGCCCTCGTCCGCGCCCTCGCCCGCGCAGCGCGCCTCATCCCACCCGGCCCACCCGGCCCACCCGGCCCACCCGGCCCACCCGGCCCACCCGGCCTCTTCCCGAGCGGGTGACATCCCCGCCCCGCCGCGCTCGCCGCGTCACCTCGGCCCGTCTCTCCCCGAACAGGGGGCATCCCCAGCCACGCCCCCACCGCCGTGCGGCGAGAAGCTGCCGCGCAGGGAGACCGGGGGTACGAAGTGCCCCCGGAAACAAGGGCGGGTGGGTGGGGAGAGAGCACCCCGCGCCGGACACGGCTGAGGCCCGCCCCCTTGAAGGGGGCGGGCCTCAGTCATGAGCCGGCGGGTCAGACCGTACGGAACGCCAGCACCACGTTGTGGCCGCCGAAGCCGAACGAGTTGTTGATCGCGGCGATCGTGCCCTCGGGCAGCTTGCGCGGCTCGTCACGCACGATGTCCGCGTCCACGGCCTCGTCGAGGTCATCGATGTTGATCGTGGGCGGGGCCGTGCGGTGGTACAGCGCGAGGACCGTGGCGACGGTCTCGATGCCGCCCGCACCGCCCAGCAGGTGACCGGTCATCGACTTCGTGGCGGAGACCGCGACATGGTCGAGCTCGTCACCCAGGATCTTGCGCAGGGCCTTGATCTCGGCGATGTCGCCCTGCGGGGTGGACGTGGCGTGCGCGTTGAGGTGCGCCACCTCGGACGGCTTGAGGTCCGTCGCGTCCAGCAGGTTCTGCAGCGCGGTCGCGATGCCGCGGCCGGTCGGCTCGGGCTGGGCGATGTGGTGGCTGTCCGCGGACAGGCCCTGGCCCAGGACCTCGCAGTAGACCTTCGCGCCGCGCCGGGCGGCGTGCTCGGCCGACTCGAGGATGACGACGCCCGCGCCCTCGCCGAGGATGAAGCCGTCACGGGCCTTGTCGTACGGACGCGAGGCCTTGCCCGGCTCGTCGTTGTTCTTGGACATCGCCATCATGTTGGCGAACGCCGCGATGGGCAGCGGGTGGATGGCCGCCTCGGTGCCGCCGGCGACGACCACATCGGCACGGCCGGTACGGATCATCTCGACGGCGTAGCCGATGGCCTCGGCGCCGGACGCGCAGGCGGAGACGGGAGTGTGCACGCCCGCCTGGGCGTTCACCTCCAGGCCGACGTTGGCGGAGGGGCCGTTCGGCATGAGCATGGGAACGGTGTGCGGGGAGACGCGGCGTACGCCCTTCTCCTTGAGCACGTCGTACTGGTCGAGCAGAGTCGTTACTCCACCGATGCCGGAGGCGATGACGGTACCCAGACGCTCAGGAGCGATCTTGGCGTCCTCGCCGGCCGGAGCGGTGTAACCGGCGTCGGCCCAGGCCTCGCGCGCGGCGATCAGCGCGAACTGCGCCGAACGGTCCAGCTTGCGGGCCAGCGGGCGCGGCAGAACCTCGCCCGGGTCGACCGCGGCGGGTGCCGCGATACGGACCGGGAGGTCGGCGAAACGCTCGCCCTCGAGGGCCTTCACTCCGGAACGCCCGGCAAGCAGGCCTTCCCAGGTCGATGCGCTGTCGCCACCCAACGGTGTGGTTGCGCCGATACCGGTGACGACCACGGTGCGATTGGTCGAGCTCACTGGAATTCTTTCTCCACGTGTAGAGGGTGCTGAATCTTCACGGCGCCACCGCCGGGTGGCGACTAACGCTGCGGCCTGATCAGGCCTGGTGCTTCAGGATGTAGTCGGCAGCATCGCCGACCGTCTTGAGGTTCTTGACGTCCTCGTCCGGGATCTTCACGTCGAAGCGCTCTTCGGCGGCGACGACGACCTCGACCATGGACAGCGAGTCGACGTCCAGGTCGTCGGTGAAGGACTTGTCCAGCTGGACGTCCTCGACCGGGATACCGGCGATCTCGTTGACGATCTCGGCGAGACCGGTAACGATTTCTTCCTGAGTGGCGGCCATGTGGCGCTCCTTCGGTTTGTTCTCAGAGGGTGTGGTGTCCGGAAGATCCGGTCGCCTAAGGGAGGGTAACGACCGTCGCGGCGTAGACGAGACCCGCCCCGAAGCCGATGACGAGCGCGGTGTCGCCGCTCTTCGCCTGTCCGGTCGCCAGGAGCCGCTCCATCGCGAGCGGGATCGAGGCGGCCGAGGTGTTGCCGGTGGTCTCCACGTCACGGGCGACCGTGACGTGCTCCGGCAGCTTCAGAGTCTTCACCATCGAGTCGATGATCCGCATATTTGCCTGGTGCGGAATGAAGACGTCCAGGTCGTCCGCGCTGATTCCGGCCGCGTCCAGCGCCTGCTGGGCGACCTTCGCCATCTCGAACACGGCCCAGCGGAAGACCGCCTGGCCCTCCTGCGTGATTGCCGGAAACTTCTCGACCGTACCGTTGCGGTAGTCGTCCCACGGGACGGTCTGCTTGATGGTCTCGGACTTGTCGCCCTCCGAGCCCCAGACGGTCGGGCCGATCATCGGCTCCTTGGCGGGGCCGACGACTACCGCGCCCGCACCGTCGCCGAACAGGAAGGCCGTCGCACGGTCCTCCAGGTCGGTCAGGTCGCTCAGCCGCTCGACGCCGATGACCAGTACGTACTCCGCCGAGCCCTCGACGACCATGCCCTTGGCCAGGGTCAGGCCGTAGCCGAAGCCCGCGCAGCCCGCAGAGATGTCGAACGCGGCCGGCTTGTTCGCGCCGATCTTGTCCGCGATCTCGGTGGCGACGGCAGGGGTCTGCTTGAAGTGCGAGACGGTGGAGACGATCACGCCATCGATCTGCTGCGGAGTGAGACCGGCATCGGCGATGGCCTTGCCGGCCGCCTCGATGGACATCGCCGCGACGGTCTCCTCGGGAGAGGCCCAGTGGCGGGTGGCGATGCCGGAGCGCGAGCGGATCCACTCGTCGGAGGAGTCGATCGTCTCGAGGATCACCTCGTTGGGCACGACCCGGACAGGGCGGTAGCCGCCGACGCCCATGATGCGTGCGTACGGGGCGCCCTGGCTGGGCTTGATCTTCGTCGACATGCTCTCTACGGCTCCTTGTCAGGCTTGGTGCTCGGCGAGCAGCGTGCGGGCCGCGTCGAGATCGTCGGGGGTCTTGAGCGCGAGCGTCTGCACGCCCGGCAGGGCGCGCTTGGCGAGGCCGGTGAGCGTGCCGCCGGGGCAGACCTCGATCAGGGCGGTGACGCCCCGCTCCTTGAAGTTCTCCATGCACAGGTCCCAGCGGACCGGATTGGCGACCTGGCCGACCAGCCGCGAGATGACCTCCGCGCCGGTGGTGACGGTCTGCCCGTCCTTGTTCGAGACGTACGGAACAGCCGGGTCGGCGACCGCGAGTTCGGCGGCGGCCTCCTGCAGCTTTGCGACCGCAGGCTCCATGTGGTGCGTGTGGAACGCGCCGGCCACCTTCAGGGCGATGACACGGGCCTTCTCGGGCCTGTTCTCGGCCAGCGCGGCGAGCTGCTCGGCGGTGCCCGCGGCGACGATCTGGCCGGCACCGTTCACATTCGCCGGGGTCAGCCCGAGCTTCTCGAGGTGGGCCACGACCTGCTCCGGGTCGCCGCCGAGGACGGCCGACATGCCGGTCTCGGTGACCGCGGCGGCCTCGGCCATGGCCAGGCCGCGGGTGCGTACGAAACCGAGCGCGGCGGTGTCCTCGAGGACGCCCGCGAAGACGGCCGCGGTGATCTCGCCGACGCTGTGACCGGCGACGGCGCCGGGCGCCACCTCACCCAGCGCGGCGGCCGACAGCAGGCCGGCGGCGACGAGGAGAGGCTGTGCCACGGCGGTGTCGCGGATCTCGTCCGCGTCGGCCTTGGTGCCGTAGTGGGCAAGGTCGAGCCCGATGGCACCGGACCAGGCCGCGATGCGGTCGGCGGCGCCGGGGAGGTCGAGCCAGGGAGTCAGGAAGCCGGGCGTCTGAGCGCCTTGGCCGGGAGCGACGAGTACGAGCACCCTCACACTCTCTCTTGTGGACGGCTCCAACCGCCCGTGGGGACAGGGACGAAGAACCGTCAGGGGAATTGTCGGTGTTCGACAAAAGTCTAGGACTGCGTATCCGCCTGGGCCAGACGCCCCAGGATGAGGGCGATTCGCAGAGTGAACGCGGAGCGGACATCGGAGGGTGACCAGCCGGTGACGTCGGTCACACGTCGAAGCCGGTAGCGCACGGTGTTGGGGTGCACGAAGAGCATGCGGGCGGCGCCCTCGAGGCTGCTTGCCTGCTCCAGGTAGACACTCAGAGTTTCCAGCAGCGCCGAGCCGGCTTCCTCCAGTGGTCTGTAGATCTCCTCCACCAACTGGTCGCGTGCTGCAGGGTCCGAGGCAATCGCACGCTCCGGCAGCAGATCGTCGGCGAGAACCGGGCGCGGGGCGTCCTGCCAGGCGGAGCACGCCTTGAGCCCCGCGGCCGCGGCCTGCGCTGACCTGGTGGCGGCGAGCAGGTCGGGGACGATGGGGCCCGCGACCACCGGGCCTGCCGCATAGGGCCCGATCAGGCCCTTGGCGACGTGCAGCGGATTGTCGCTGCCGCCCGCGATGACGACGAGCCGGTCGCCGAGCACTCCGGTGAGGACCTGGAGCTTGGCGTGCCGGGCGGCCCGGCGGATCGCCTCGACGGTGAGCTCACTGTCGCCGTCGGGGGCGGTGCCGAGGATCACGCAGACATGTTCGGGGGAGTTCCAGCCGAGCGCGGCGGCGCGGGAGACCGCGCCCTCGTCGGCCTCGCCCGACAGCACGGCGTTGACGACCAGGGACTCCAGGCGGGCGTCCCAGGCGCCGCGGGCCTCGGCGGCCTGCGCGTACACCTGGGCGGTGGCGAAGGCGATCTCCCGGGCGTAGACGAGCAGCGCCTCGCGCAGGACCGACTCGTCGCCGGGTGCGGCGACCTCCTCGATCGCCGACTCCATGACCTCGATGGTGGTGCGCACCATCTCGACGGTCTGGCGCAGGGTGATCGCGCGGGTCAGCTCGCGCGGAGCCGTGCCGAAGACATCGGTCGAGATCGCCTGCGGGGTTTCCGGATGCCGGAACCACTCGGTGAACGCGGCGATGCCGGCCTGGGCGACCAGGCCGATCCACGACCGGTTCTCCGGGGGCATCGCCCGGTACCAGGGCAGCGTCTCGTCCATACGTGCGATGGCGTTCGCGGCGAGCCGGCCGGAGGACTGCTCCAGCCGGCGCAGGGTCGCGGTATGCGGGTGGGAGGGCTTCGCTGCAGGTTCGGGCACGGGACAAGACTGCCTTATCGGGACGGGGGAGCGGAGTGGCGGGGGCTCCTGTTCCCCGTTCCGCCTCCGTGGCGACATCGGCCGCCGACGCGACGGGCGGCCTGCGAGCCCGGCTGCCCGGCGGGGCTACGGTGGACCCGTGACTGACGTACGGCGCTCCGCCGACCGCTACCGCGGCGGCGACCCCGCCTCGGGCATCGAGTCCCTGCACGCCTTCTCCTTCGGGCGCCACTACGACCCCGACAACCTTCGCTTCGGCGCGATCCTCGCCTGCAACGAGGAGCGGCTCGAGCCCGGCGCGGGCTTCGACGAGCATCCGCACAGTCACACCGAGATCGTCACCTGGGTCGTCGAGGGCCGGCTCACCCACCGCGACTCGGCGGGCCGTGCGACGGTCGTCGGGCCCGGGGACGTCCAGCGGCTCAGCTCGGCCGGCGGGGTGCGGCATGTGGAGCGCAACGACGGGGACGCGCCGCTGGTGTTCGTGCAGATGTGGCTCGCGCCCCTGGCGCCCGGCGGTGACCCCTCGTACGAGATCGTGCACGGCATCGCGGACTCGACGCCGTACGCCCTCCCGCAGGCCGGCGCGATGCTGCACGTCCGCCGGCTCACCCCGGGCGAGCGCACCGCCGTCCCGGACGCGGGCGCCGTGTACGTCCATGTGGTGCGGGGTGAAGTCCGGCTCGGGGGCGCGGAGTTGGGGCCGGGCGACTCGGCGCGGATCGAGGATGCCGAGGGCCTGGAACTGGCGGCGGGGGCGGCCGGGCCCGCCGAGATCCTCATCTGGGAGATGTGACCGGGCAGGTGTGATCCGGGAGAGGTGACCGGACAGGCGTGACCCGGGAGAGGTGACCCGGCAGAGGTGATCCGGGAGAGGTGACCCGGCAGAGGTGATCCAGAGCTCCGTCCGTTCTCCGGTGGGCCCCCCGGCCCGGTCGGGGCGCGCCGGTGTCCGGCCTCAGCCCAGCTCGGCGAGGACCGCGTCCGTGAACGGCGGCCATGCCTCGACCGCCCACGGCCCGAACGCCCGGTCCGCGAGCGCCACGCACGCCGCGCCCGCGACCGGGTCGATCCACAGGAACGTGCCGGACTGGCCGAAGTGGCCGAAGGTGCGCGGCGAGGACGAACTGCCCGTCCAGTGGGGGGACTTGCCGTCCCGGATCTCGAAGCCGAGGCCCCAGTCGTTGGGCTTCTGGTGGCCGTAGCCCGGGAGGATGCCGGACAGTCCGGGGTGGACGACCGACATCGCCTCCAGGACCGTACGGGCGTCAAGCAGCCGCGGGGCCTGCACCTCGGCGGCGAAGCGGACCAGGTCGTCGACCGTGGAGACGCCGTCCTTCGCCGGGGAGCCGTCCAGGGTCGTCGCCGTCATGCCCAGCGGCTCCAGCACCGCCTGCCGCAGATACTCCGCGAACGGAATGTCCGTCGCCTTGGCGATGTGGTCGCCGAGCACCTCGAAGCCCGCGTTGGAGTAGAGCCGGCGGGTGCCGGGCGCGGCGGTCACCCGGTGCTCGTCGAAGGCCAGGCCCGAGGTGTGGGCGAGCAGATGACGGACCGTGGAGCCCTCGGGACCGGCGGGCTCGTCGAGCTCGACCGCCCCCTCCTCGTACGCCACCAGCACCGCGTAGGCCGCGAGCAACTTGGTGACGGAGGCGAGCGGGAAACGGCGCGAGACCGGGCCGTACGACCCGGCCACGGTGCCGTCCGCTCGTACGACGGCGGCCGCCGCGGTCGGTACCGGCCAGTTCTCGATCATCGCCAGGCTTTGCATGCGTACGAGCCTAAACGGTTCTACAGAGTGAGCCGCATGGCCGGGTCGGGGGTGCGGGCGAAGCCGAGGGAGGCGTACAGCGGCTCGCCCTCGGAGGAGGCGCGCAGGTCGATCCTGCGCACGCCGCGCTCGCGGAACCAGTCGATCAGTGCCTCCATGCAGGCGCGGGAGTGGCCGCGGCGGCGCATGTCGGGGTCGGTCGCGACGCTGAAGACATAGCCGCTCGCGCCCTGCGGATTGCCCGGTCCGCCGAGCCGGTACTCGATGGTGCCGACCGCGCAGGCCGCCAGACCCCCGGGGCGCTCGACCACGAAGGCGGTGAGGTCGGCGGCCGGGTCGGCGAGCTTCTTTCGGAGGGTCTCCACGGCGGTGGGCTGCCAGTCGGCATCGGGGTCGGCGCCGGCCTGCGAATCCAGCATGACCTTGCGGAGGCGCACCAGCTCTTCGGCGTCGTCGGGCGCTGCGAGGCGTGCGGGGCGTGCGGGGCTCATGCGCCGGAGGCTAATCGGCGGTACACGAAAACTTCCATCCGTTTCTCCTTGCTTCGAGTGCACTCCAGGGTTTTAGCGTTGAGGGCATGACGTTGATCGAGAGCACGCCTGCACGGCCCGCACGGACGGACATCTGCGCCGCGGCTCCCCGGGCGCATCCCCGCCCCGAGGGGCAGGACCGCTACACGATCAGCGAGGTCGTCGCCTTCACCGGACTCACCGCGCACACCCTGCGCTGGTACGAGCGGATCGGGCTGATGCCGCACGTCGACCGTTCACACACGGGGCAGCGGCGCTTCACCAACCGCGACCTGGACTGGCTCGCCTTCGTCGGCAAGCTGCGGCTGACCGGAATGCCGGTCGCGGACATGGTCCGCTACGCCGAGATGGTGCGGGAGGGCGAGCACACCTTCGAGGCGCGGCAGGAACTGCTGGAGCAGACCCGGCGCGACGTACTCGCGCGGATGGCGGAACTCCAGGACACCCTCGCCGTACTCGACTACAAGATCGACTTTTACGCGGACGCCCGGCGGGCGTCGGAGAGGCTCTGAACCCTGATGAGCAACAGCAAGATCGCACAGGTACGGCTCGGGACCGGCGGACCGCAGGTCGGCGTGCAGGGCCTGGGCTGCATGGGCATGAGCGAGTTCTACGGAGAGACGGACCCGCAGGCGGCCCGGGACACCCTGGAGGCGGCGCTGGCGGCGGGCGTCACACTCTTCGATACCGCCGATGTGTACGGGCGCGGGGCCAACGAGGAGTTCCTGGCGCCCTTCGTCGGCGCGCACCGCGACGAGATCGTCCTGGCCACGAAGTTCGCCATAGAGCGGACCGACGACCCGCACTACCGGGGCATCCGCAACGACCCCGCGTACATCCGCCAGGCCGTCGAGGACAGTCTGCGGCGGCTGAAGACCGACGTCATCGACCTGTACTACATGCACCGCCGCGACCCGGCCGTGCCGTTCGCCGAGTCCGTCGGCGCGATGGCCGAGCTAGTACGGGAGGGCAAGGTCAAACACCTCGGGCTGAGCGAGGTCACCGGCCCGGAGCTGCGCGAGGCGCACGCCGTGCACCCGATCGCGGCGCTGCAGTCGGAGTGGTCCCTGTTCAGCCGGGACGTAGAGCGCAGCGCGGTGGGCGTGGCGGCCGAGCTGGGCGTCGCCTTCGTGCCGTACTCGCCGCTCGGACGCGGCTTCCTGACCGGCGCGTTCGCGGACGCCGCCAAGGAACTGGCGGCGGACGACTTCCGTAAGTTCCAGCCGCGCTTCACCGGCGACAACGCCAGGGCCAACGCCGCCCTCCTGGAGCCCGTCCACAAGATCGCGGCCGCGCACGGCGCGACGGCGGCGCAGGTCGCCCTCGCCTGGGTGCAGCAGCGGGCCGAGGTGCACGCCCTTGCCGTGGTCCCGATCCCCGGGACCCGCAAGAGCAGCCGGCTGCTGGAGAACCTCGGCGCGACCCGGCTGACGCTGACCGCGGAGGAGCTGGCGGTTCTGGAGCCGATCGCCGGGCTGGTGGAGGGGGACCGCTACCCGGACATGTCCTCGACCTCGGCGGCACGCGAGGCCTAGGGGGAAGGACGCGAAGCCCGCCGCGTGCAGCGCTGCTGCTGCGCGGAGGGTCTTCGTCGCCTGCGGGGCCGAGGCCGCACGCGTACCGCCCGGGCGTAGAACGGCATCCGGGCCGGAGAGGAGCCGGCCGGGGGAGTGGGGGCGCCCGGCCGGCGGCCCCGGGACCGTACCGGGAAACGAACCAGGAACCGCCGCCGCGCCCGGCGGGTGTGCCGGCAGCCCCGGCTCGTTGCCGCGGAGGTGTCGGGCCGCGGCTCTCACAGCTCCGCGAGCAGCTGCGTCTTCTTCGTGCTGAACTCCTCGTCCGTCACCAGCCCCGCCTGGTACAGGTCCCCGAGATGCCGGATCCGCTCCGCGATGTCGGCCGGGTCCCGGCGGTCCGCCGGCCGCATCGCCAGGGCCGGCGCCGTGCCCGCGTTCCGTACGGACTCCAGCACCGCCGCCGCGAAAGGCAGCGACTCGTGCACCGGCCCGTACCCGAGCCCGAAGACCACCGCCGCCGGGTCCTGGTCCGCTTGTGCGGGCCGCGGCCCGTGCGGCCCGTCGTCGGACCCGGGCCCGGAACCGGAGGGCGAGCCGGGGGCCGAGCCCGAACCGGCTGCCGCGCCCGCCCCCGCTCCAGAACCGTTTCCGCGCGGCAGCAGTCGCAGATAGCCGTCGAAGACCTCGGGCGAGCGCCACTCCACCCCGCTCAGCTCCGACACCGGGAAACTCTGGTCGCCCGCCTTCCACTTGGCCGACGACGCACCCGTCCAGAACCAGCGGAAGGTTACGTGCGAGCCGTCGAAGGAGGCTTTTCCGTCGTACGCCTTGAAGTTGAGCGGGGCCTCGGGCGCCGCCACGGTGTACCGCTCGGCGGGTTCGTCCGCGTCCGCCGGGAGAAGGGCCCGCAGTTCGTCGCGGTAGTACTCGGCGAGCGTCTCGCGATCCGCGGGCAGCACCAGCCGGTACGGGTCGCAGCCTTCCTTGAGCTGCCCGGCCGCTGCCTCCATCAGAGGATCCGCGCCGGGTCTGGGCACAGCGTGCAGCACCACCGTCCCGCGCTTGCCCGGCGAGAGCGTCACCGCCGTCAACGCTTCGTGGGGGATGCGGCGTTCGCCGAGCGCAGAGAAGAGCTTCGGCGTGCGGATTCCCCGTTCGAAGCGGATGAGCAGGGAGTCGGTCTCGAACTCCCAAGTGGCTTGAATTCCGGCCAGCACATCACCCATGGGCCTCATCGTAGGCGCCGTGCGCCCGCGCGTCGCCCCTCGGCGCTCACCCCGGTCCACGACGCTCTACGCGCGTCAGGCCGTGCCGTCGCCGTAAATACCACCGCGGCACGTGTCATTGGCGCTCGCACAGCTCACGCTGCGGTACGAACCGACCCCTATCTCGGCGAAGTTGCTGACGCTCTCGGTACCCGGCTCGAAATAGCCGGTGTGGCCGACAGCGCCCGCCGAGGACAGCAGCCGCGCCCCGAACTCCGGTGTCACCGGGTCCTCGCCGTGACCGATCCCGCCGACCGCCATGTGCGGCACGCCCTGGATCCAGTCGTCGCCGTCCCGCATCGCCCACACCCGCGCCCGGGAGTGCAGCCCGGCCACGTTCTCGGCGCGCATGCCCGGGCTGCCGGCCACCGCTATGTCGCCGACGCGGTCGGGCAGATGACGGGCGGCGACGCCGCACACCACGGAGCCGTAGCTGTGGCAGAACAGCGCGACGCTCGAGTCGCCGGGCAGCGCGCCGGTGAGTGCGGTCAGCCGTACCGCGCCGTTCTCGGCAAGGCGGCCGATGGCCGAGTCCACGCCCACGCCGACGGGCGCGGTGTAGTCGGCCCAGGCGATGACGGCGGTACGGGTACCGGGAGAGGCGGCCCGCTGAGCGGCGTACAGGGACTGGGCCATGCCGACGGGCGCCGTGTACTTGCGGGCGGTCCGCTGGAAGGTGAGCAGATTGGTGTCGACGCCGGGGACGACCACGGAGACGCGCTCGGCGTCGTCGAGGTCGCCGAAGACCTCGGCGACCTTGCCGGATCCCGAAGGGTCGAAGGCGAGTATCTGCCGGTCGGGGTGCATCAGCGCCTCGAAGCGGTGCATCCGCCGGACCGCGTCGTGGCGGCCGTCCGGGCTGAGGTGGGCGTCGTTCACGCGCACGCGCTCCGTATCGAGCGATTTAGCGAGCGACTGGCGGTTTGCGTGGTAGCGCAGGGTGACCGGGGCGCCGTTGAGGTTTCCGACGACGAGCGGGAACCGGTCGGCGAGGCGGGCGCGTTGGCCGCTGCCGAGCGAGGAGAAGAAGGTGGCGAGCTGCTGCGGCGGCGAGTCGGGGCCGGGCAGTGCGCGCGCACCGATGCGGGCCTTCCCCCAGGCGGTCAGCTCGGCCTCGAGAGCGTCACGGGGACCGTTCTGATGTCGTATCGCTGTCCAGCCGGTCGTCGCCAGCATGACGAACACGACGGCGAGGGCGAGCAGAGTGCGCCATGCGGTCAGGGTGGGGGAGGAGTCGAAGGAAGTCACTGCGGGACACCCTAGAAGAAGCGCGAGGGGCGTCGTGAAGACCGTGAGTGAGATCACGTGTCCTGCGGGGAAAGAGGGGGAAAGTGGTCACACTGCGTGCACCTGAGGCGTACGCTCCGCCGCTTTCGTGTCGTGGGAACGTCGCGCCCTTATGCCGCATTTACGCCGGGCGCCGTTCTCGATTCGTGCGGGGCGCCGGTTCTCGATTCATGAGGTGCGCCAGTTCTCGGCGAGCGCGGGTCCGAGGTGGTCGAGGTAGGCCTCCGTCAGCCCCCGGAGCGACTCCATGCTGGCGTCCACGCCCTGCCCCCAGAGCCGGCCCGTCACTCGCATCACCCCGCTGAATGCGGCGACGGCGATACGCGGCCTGGGGTCCGCGTCCACGTCGAGCCCCTCGCGCTCGGCGATCAGCTCGGCGATGGTCTCCTCCACCTCGGTGGAGCGGCGCAGATGGGCGGCGAGCAGCACGGGCGTCGACTCGATCATCTGGTAGCTGCGCATGTGCAGCTCGACCGGCACGATCTCCTCGATGGCCTCGCCGATGGTGTCCCAGGCGGACAGCACCGCGTTGCGCAGGGCTTCGAACGGCCCCTCATCGGCGGGTCGTTCGCGCAACTCCGCGATGAAGTGGGTCTCGACGAGCTCCTGGACGGCGAAGGCGGCCTCCTCCTTGCTGGCGAAGTACCGGAAGAAGGTGCGCTGGGAGACCTCGACCGTTTCGACGATCTCGTCCACGGTCGTCTGCTCGTACCCCTTGGCGGTGAAGAGTTCGAGGGCGACGCGCAGCAGGGCGTCGCGCGTGCGCTGCTTCTTGCGTGCACGCAGTCCGGTCGGCTCGGCCGTCACTTCATGGTCCCTTTCCGGCTTTGACCCGCTCAGCTGCCTGTGAGCTACGTGACAGTTACCGACTTGTGAATGGGTTTGTCAACTGTCAGTCGCTGTCATAACCTCGCATGCATGACTAGTCAGACCACCGTCGAAGAGGCGCCGCAGGGTCCGCAGGGGCTCGGGCCGACGCCGGTCAAAGGGCTGCGCGGCCACCCCTGGCTGACGCTTCTCTCCGTCGCCGTCGGCGTGATGATGGTCGCGCTGGACGGCACGATCGTCGCGATCGCCAACCCCGCGATCGCGAAGGATCTCCAGGCGTCGTCCTCCGAGGTCCAGTGGATCACCAACAGCTACCTCCTCGCGCTCGCCGTCGCGCTGATCACCGCCGGCAAGCTCGGCGACCGCTTCGGCCACCGCCAGACCTTCCTGCTGGGCATCGCGGGCTTCGCGGCGGCCTCGGGGGCCATCGGTCTGTCGGACAGCATCGGCCTGGTGATCGCCTTCCGGGCGCTCCAGGGTCTGTTCGGTGCCCTGCTGATGCCGGCCGCGCTCGGTCTGCTGCGCGCCACCTTCCCCGCCGAGAAGCTGAACATGGCGATCGGTATCTGGGGCATGGTCATCGGCGCCTCGACCGCGGGCGGCCCCATCGTCGGCGGTCTGCTCGTCGAGCACGTCAGCTGGCAGTCGGTGTTCTTCGTCAATGTGCCGGTCGGCGTTCTCGCGCTCGTCTTCGGCCTGCTGGTCCTCAAGGACTACCGGGCCGAGAACGCGCCGAAGTCCTTCGACATCGTCGGCATCCTGCTGCTGTCGGGCGCGATGTTCGCCCTCATCTGGGCCATCATCAAGGCCGGCGAGTCGTGGGGCTGGGGCAGCGGCAACACGTGGGCCTGGCTCGCGGCCTCGGTGATCCTCTTCGCGGTGTTCGCCTTCTGGGAGACCAAGGTCAAGGAACCGCTCATCCCGCTCGGCATGTTCCGCTCGGTGCCGCTGTCGGCGGGCACCGTGCTGATGGTGCTCATGGCCTTCGCCTTCATGGGCGGCCTGTTCTTCGTGACGTTCTACCTCCAGGGCGTCCACGGCATGACCCCGGTCGACAGCGGTCTGCATCTGCTGCCGCTGACGGCCATGATGATCGTCTCCTCGCCGGTCGCGGGCGCACTGATCACCCGGTTCGGGCCGCGTATCCCGCTGGTCGGCGGCATGGTCTGCACCGCGGTCGCCATGTTCGGCATGACCACTTTGACGACGGAGACCGGCACGCTGCCGATGTCCATCTGGTTCGCCCTGCTGGGCCTCGGCCTGGCTCCGGTCATGGTCGGCGCCACCGAGGTCATCGTCGGCAACGCCCCGCTGGAGCTCTCCGGTGTCGCCGGCGGCCTCCAGCAGGCCGCGATGCAGGTCGGTGGCGCGCTGGGTACGGCAGTCCTGGGTGCGGTCATGGCGTCCAGGGTGAGCACGGACTTCCCCGTCAACTGGGCGGACGCGGGTCTTCGCACGCCGCCCGACCCGAAGCTGGAGGAGGCCGCCAAGCTGGGCGCGGTCCCGGAGCAGCTGGCCAAGGCGCCGGGCGTGACGCCGGATGCCTTCGACAGGATCGGTGGCGTCATCCACGACACGTTCATGTCGGGCATGGGCCTGGCCTTCACCGTGGCGGGTGTGGTCGCGGTCGTCGCGGCGGTGGTCGCCATTTTCACCAAGCGCGGCGAGAACGCCGACCAGGGCGCGGGCGGCGCCCACATCTGACACGTTCGCGTGACACCCGCACCCGAGCCCACCCCCGCCTGCGGCGCATGCGCCGTCGGGTGGAGAGGGCCGGGTGCGCCATGCGGCCGGGCAGCCTTCGTGCGCGCGGTGGTTGCGTTTCGGGCCCGACCGGGCACTGCGGGTGCGCCCGTGCCACTGTCGCCTATGTCGCCTATCCGGGTGGCGTGCGTCCGACCCTCTTCCCTGACGTGGGATCCGCAGGTCAGTGTGCGGTCAAGTGATCCGTACGACACGGGGGTTGACCGATATGCGCAAGACCGTCACGGCCACAGTCCTGGCCGCAGCAGCACTCATGCCCCAGCTGCTCCAGCTGCCTCACCTGCCTCGGGCGGCAGCCGCAGTCGCCGCACCGGGCCTCGGACAGTGCGCCACCGGCGAGCTCTGCCTCTGGGAGAAGGGTGACTTCAGGGGGACCCGCCGGACCCACGAGCTCGCCGGGCTCGACATCGAGAGCTGTGTGCCGCTGCCGCCCGGCACCTCGGCACAGGCGCTCGCCAACCGGACCGGGCGGCCCGTCACCACCTACCAGTCCGAGGAGTGCGCGGAGACCGGAGAGTTCGAGACCTACCCGGGCGGCGGGACATGGGTACCCCAATCCCCGTACCGGGTGCGGGCCTTCAAGGTCTGGGAGAGCTGAACCGGGGTACCCGCAGTCCGAGCCGCGAATCGACAACCCGCGAATCGACAACCTCAGGGAGTGATGATGGCGGGCTTCGGACACACCACGCGCAAGCACCCCCGCTCACGAGGCCGGACGTGGTCGCGGAGCGGGCCGGACCGCGCGGCACTCGGAATCGCCGGGCTGATCTGTGCGATCGCGGGATTCTTCGTGCTGGGGATCGTCCTCGGCCCGATCGCGATCGTCTGCGGCCGGCTCGGCATGGGGCGCCGCTGGAACGGCGCACAGCCGATTCCGGCGCTGGTCGCCGTCGTGCTCGGTGCCATCGACACCGTGCTGGCGATCGTCTGGCTGGCGGGAGCCTCCCCCATGGGCAACGGTCTCTTCTGACTCCGACGGCCCACGCCACACGGCCCACGCCACACGGCCCGTGCCACACGGCCCACGGCCTACACCACACGGCCTACGCGGCCCCACGGCAAACGGCCCGCCCGGCCGATGAGCCTGAGCGCGGCCGGGCGGACAGTTCAGACGGCCGCGTTGTCGGGCCCGGAGGCGTCACCCTGCGCCGGTACGGCGGGGGCCGCCGCCGGGCCCGTCAGCCGCCCGACCTCCGCCCGCAGTTCCTTGACCTCCCGGGTGAGCGCCTCCAGGAGCGCCGTGCGACGGCGCTCCTCCGCGTCGTCCCGCTCGAAGCGGGAGATGAACCACGCCGCGATATTGGCGGTGACGACACCGAGCAGTGCGATCCCCGAGAGCATCAGCCCGACCGCGAGCATCCGCCCGAGCCCGGTTGTCGGCGCGTGGTCCCCGTACCCGACCGTCGTCATCGTCGTGAACGACCACCACACCGCGTCACCCAGCGTCTTGATGTTCCCTTCCGGCGCGTCCCGCTCCACATGGAGCACGGCCAGCGACCCGAACATCAGCAGCCCGACCACCGCGCCCCCGACATACGTCGTCAGGGTGATCTGCGGCGCCATTCTGGCCCGCCGGCCCACCAGCAGCAGCGTCGAGACGAGCCGCAGCAGCCGTAGCGGCTGCACGAGGGGCAGCAGCACCGCGATCAGATCCAGCGGATGGCTGCGTACGAAGAGCCACGCGGACGGTGCCAGCACCAGCCGTACGAGGTAGTCGACGGCGAACGTCCCCCACACCACCCACTCGGTGATCTGACATACCGCGTGCACCCACGGGTCCGCGCCGGGCACCACGATCGGGACGGCGTACGCGACGGCGAACGCAAGGGCGAGCGAGAGCAGGGGCGTATGCATGCGCTCTTCCCACCGGACCTGTGCTGTTCGCTGCTTCATGTCCGCATCGTAAGGAGACCGAAGGGCGGCAGGACCCCATGGGGTCCTGCCGCCCTTCGAACCGTTACCGAGACGCCTTCGCGTGCCCGGACACCTGCGCGAGATGCCTACGCGTGCCCGAGATGCTTCCGCGTACCGAGGTGCCTACGCGTCGCCGCCTGCCGCGCCCGGGTCGGCCGCCGCCACATCCAGCAGCTGGTAGCGGTCCACCGCCTGCTTCAGCAACGAGCGGTCGACCTTGCCGTCCCGCGCGAGCTCGGTGAGCACCGCGAGAACGATCGACTGCGCGTCGATGTGGAAGAAGCGACGGGCCGCACCCCGCGTGTCCGCGAAGCCGAAGCCGTCCGCGCCCAGCGACTGGTAGGTGCCGGGGACCCAGCGCGAGATCTGGTCCGGAACGGACCGCATCCAGTCCGAGACCGCCACGAACGGGCCGCCGGAGCCGGAGAGCTTCTGCGTCACATACGGCACGCGCTGCTCCTCCTCCGGGTGCAGCAGGTTGTACCGCTCGACGTCGACGGCCTCGCGGCGCAGCTCGTTCCAGGAGGTCGCCGACCAGACATCGGCCTTGACGTTCCACTCCTCGGCGAGGATCTTCTGCGCCTCGACCGCCCACGGCACGGCCACACCGGACGCCATGATCTGCGCGGGGATCTCACCGGCCTCGCCCGCCTTGAAGCGGTAGATGCCCTTGAGGATGCCGTCCACGTCCACGTCGGCGGGCTCCGCCGGGTGCTGGATCGGCTCGTTGTAGACGGTCAGGTAGTAGAAGACGTCCTCGGCGTTCTCGCCGTACATCCTCCGCAGACCGTCCTTGACGATGTGCGCGATCTCGTAGCCGAAGGCAGGGTCGTACGCGACACAGCCCGGGTTGGTCGACGCGAGCAGCTGGGAGTGGCCGTCCGCGTGCTGGAGACCCTCACCGGTCAGAGTCGTACGTCCCGCGGTCGCGCCCAGCACAAAGCCGCGCGCGAGCTGGTCGGCCATCTGCCAGAACTGGTCGCCGGTTCGCTGGAAACCGAACATCGAGTAGAAGACGTACACCGGGATCAGCGGCTCGCCGTGCGTCGCGTACGCCGAACCGGCCGCGATCAGGGACGCGGTGCAGCCGGCCTCGGAGATGCCGTCGTGCAGCATCTGCCCGGTCGGCGACTCCTTGTACGCGAGCAGCAGGTCACGGTCCACCGCTTCGTACTGCTGGCCCAGCGGGTTGTAGATCTTGGCGGTCGGGAAGAACGCGTCCATGCCGAAGGTGCGGTACTCGTCCGGGGCGATCAGCACGAAGCGCTTGCCGATCTCCTTGTCCCGCATGAGGTCCTTGAGGATGCGGACGAACGCCATGGTCGTGGCGATCGACTGCTGGCCCGAGCCCTTCCTGGCGGTCGCGTAGGTCTTGTCCTCCGGCAGGACCAGCGGCTTCGCACGCACGACACGGGTCGGGACGTACCCGCCCAGCGACTTGCGGCGGTCGTGCATGTACTGGATCTCTTCCGAGTCACGGCCCGGGTGGTAGTACGGCGGCGCGCCGTCCTCGAGCTGCTTGTCGGTGATCGGGATGTGCAGACGGTCGCGGAAGCCCTTGAGGTCGTCGACCGTCAGCTTCTTCATCTGGTGGGTGGCGTTGCGGCCCTCGAAGTTCGGGCCGAGGGTCCAGCCCTTGACCGTCTGGGCGAGGATCACGGTCGGCTGGCCCTTGTGGGCCTTGGCCGCCGCGTATGCCGCATAGACCTTCTTGTGGTCGTGACCGCCGCGGCCCAGGTGCAGGATCTGCTCGTCGGTCATGTTCTCGACCATGGCGCGCAGCCGGGTGTCGTCGCCGAAGAAGTGCTGACGGATGTACGAGCCGGTCTCGGTCGCGTACGTCTGGAACTGGCCGTCCGGCGTCGTGTTCAGCTTGTTGACCAGGATGCCGTCGCGGTCCTGTGCGAGCAGCGGGTCCCAGGAGCGGTCCCAGACCAGTTTGATGACGTTCCAGCCGGCGCCGCGGAACTGCGACTCCAGCTCCTGGATGATCTTGCCGTTGCCGCGCACCGGGCCGTCGAGGCGCTGCAGGTTGCAGTTGACGACGAAGGTCAGGTTGTCCAGGCCCTCGCGAGCCGCGATGGAGAGCTGGCCGAGCGACTCGGGCTCGTCCATCTCGCCGTCGCCGAGGTAGGCCCAGACATGCGACGTGGAGGTGTCGGCGATGCCGCGCGCCTCCATGTAGCGGTTCATCCGCGCCTGGTAGATCGCGCCGAGGGGGCCGAGGCCCATGGAGACGGTCGGGAACTCCCAGAAGTCCGGCATCAGCCGCGGGTGCGGGTAGCTGGACAGACCGTTGGGGGCCTTGGACTTCTCCTGGCGGAAGGCGTCGAGCTGGGCCTCGCTGAGGCGGTCCAGCATGAAGGCGCGGGCGTAGATTCCGGGCGAGGCGTGGCCCTGGAAGAAGATCTGGTCGCCGCCGTCGCCCTGGTCCTTGCCACGGAAGAAGTGGTTGAAGCCCACGTCGTAGAGGGACGCGGAGGAGGCGAACGTGGCGATGTGGCCGCCGACACCGATACCCGGGCGCTGCGCGCGGGAGACCATCACCGCGGCGTTCCAGCGGGTCGCGTTGAGAACCTTGCGCTCGATCTCCTCGTTTCCGGGGAAGAACGGCTCGTCCTTGGTGGCGATGGTGTTGACGTAGTCCGTGCTGCGCATCTCGGGCACGGCCACGCGCTTCTCGCGGGCCCGCTCGATCAGGCGGAGCATCAGGTAGCGGGCACGCTCCCGGCCCCGCTCGTTGACGGCGGCGTCGAGAGAGTCCAGCCACTCCTGGGTCTCTTCAGGATCGAAGTCCGGGACCTGGCTGGGAAGGCCGCCAATGATGATCGGGTTGCGATCGGATCCGGAAGCCACGCTATTCCTTCGCTGTTCGGGGTACTGCCTCTACGGGACGTAAAGGTCGTACGGGACATACGGGATGCTCTGCGAGGTGTCGCACCGCCTCCATCGTGTACCGCGGGGAGGCAAACGTCATCTCTACCGGGGGGTAACCCCGGTAGTCCGGGACATCCGTTCCGAACTCCGGTTCCGGGTTCGGTCAAATCGCAACCTTACGCCCGAGCCGCCAATGTGTTCCGTTCGGCTGTTCGGTTCCGATTGGCGTACCGAAAGGGAGGAAAGGCGCAAATATGGCCGAATGGTGTGCCATGAATCGCGAGAGGGCCTCGAGCGTGCCTGGAGTTGCGTCGAGACGGCCGCAAACGTCACCGTTTCGGCGGTCTGAACGGCCGGGTACTTGCGCGATCCGTCCCGCCCGTGTGGACTACGGCCAACGCCGCGCGTACGCGCGCGGCCGCAGCATTTTCCGAAAACGATCAGGAGGCAAGCCGTGAGCGCGACCGCGGACCACGCGGAGGAGCGGACCAACCCAGCCGCAAGGCTGGGGTTCGAGCCCGGACAGGTGGTCCAGGAGATCGGCTACGACGATGACGTCGAGCAGGAGCTCCGTGAGGGCATCGAGGCCGTGACGGGCCAGGAAATCGTCGACGAGGACTACGACGACGTCGCAGACGTCGTGTTGCTGTGGTTCCGGGACGAGGACGGCGACCTTACGGACGCACTGGTGGACGCCATCGGTCTGATCGACGAAGGTGGAGCCGTCTGGCTGTTGACGCCCAAGACCGGCCGTGACGGGTATGTCGAGCCCAGCGACATCAATGAGGCCGCACAGACCGCGGGACTCTCCCAGACCAAGAGCATCAACGCCGGTAAGGACTGGACCGGCAGCAGGCTGGTGACTCCCAAGGCGGCGAAGTCCAAGCGCTGAGCCGCAGCACAGCATGTCCACCTACGCAGATGGCCCCCGCCGACGTCAGTCGGCGGGGGCCATCTGCGTAGGGTAGGGATCACTGGATCGGCCTACCGAAGGGATGCATGTCATGGCGATCGAGGTCGGCACCAAGGCCCCGGACTTCGAGCTGAAGGACAACCACGGCCGCACCGTGACGCTCTCCGAGTTCCGCGGCGAGAAGAATGTGGTGCTCCTCTTCTATCCCTTCGCCTTCACCGGGGTGTGCACGGGCGAGCTCTGCGCGCTCCGTGACGAGCTGCCGACGTTCGTCAACGACGACACCCAGCTGCTCGCCGTCTCCAACGACTCGATCCACACCCTGCGCGTCTTCGCCGAGCAGGAGGGCCTGGAGTACCCGCTGCTGTCGGACTTCTGGCCGCACGGCGAGGCCTCGCGCGCGTACGGCGTCTTCGACGAGGAGAAGGGCTGCGCCGTGCGCGGCACCTTCATCATCGACAAGGAGGGCGTGGTCCGCTGGACCGTCGTCAACGCCCTGCCCGATGCCCGCGACCTGAACGAGTACGTCAAGGCACTCGGCACCCTCTGATTCTCCCGGCCCGATTCTCCCGGGCCGTTCTCCCGGCCCGATCTGCTGGGCCGATTCTGGCGGGCCGGATTCTCCCGGGCCGGGCCGGCCGATGCGCAAAGGCCTGTTTTGCGCGGGAACCGGTCACTAGGATCCAGTCGTTGATCCGATGCAACGCACGACGGGGGCGCTGCCCCTGACAACCAAGGAGGGACTCGTGGGAGTCAGCCTCAGCAAGGGCGGCAACGTCTCGCTGACCAAGGCCGCACCGAACCTGACCGCGGTCACCGTCGGTCTGGGCTGGGACGTCCGGACCACCACCGGCAATGACTTCGACCTCGACGCCAGCGCCCTGCTGACCAACGCCGAGGGCAAGGTCGCCAACGACGGCAACTTCGTCTTCTTCAACAACCTCAGGAGCCCCGACGGCTCGGTCGAGCACACCGGTGACAACCTCACGGGTGAGGGCGAGGGCGACGACGAGCAGATCAAGGTGAACCTGGCGGGCGTGCCCGCCGAGGTCGACAAGATCGTGTTCCCGGTCTCCATCTACGAGGCAGAGAGCCGCCAGCAGTCCTTCGGCCAGGTGCGCAACGCCTTCATCCGCGTCGTCAACCAGGCCGACAACAACGAGCTCGCGCGGTACGACCTCAGTGAGGACGCCTCCACCGAGACCGCGATGGTCTTCGGCGAGCTGTACCGCAACGGCGCGGAGTGGAAGTTCCGCGCCATCGGCCAGGGGTACGCGTCCGGCCTGCGCGGCATCGCGCAGGACTTCGGTGTGAACGTCTGAGCCGGCAGCATCTCCGCCTCCGGCGCCGCACACGTCCGTGCGGCGCCGGACGTGCCTCGACCGCCGCAGAACCTAGGGGAGGACTCACCATCATGGGCGTCACGCTCGCCAAGGGAGGCAATGTCTCCCTCTCCAAGGCCGCACCGAACCTCACGCAGGTGCTGGTAGGGCTCGGCTGGGACGCGCGCTCCACCACCGGAGCCGCCTTCGACCTCGACGCCAGTGCGTTGCTCTGCCAGTCCGGCCGGGTGCTGGGCGACGAGTGGTTCGTCTTCTACAACAATCTCAAGAGCCCCGACGGCTCGGTCGAGCACACCGGTGACAACCTCACGGGTGAGGGTGACGGTGACGACGAGTCGCTGCTGGTGGACCTCCCCCAGGTGCCGGCCCATGTCGACAAGATCATCTTTCCGGTCTCGATCCATGAGGCCGACAATCGTGGCCAGACGTTCGGCCAGGTCAGCAATGCCTTCATTCGCGTGGTCAATCAGGCGGACGGTCAGGAACTCGCGCGGTACGACCTCAGTGAGGACGCTTCCACCGAGACCGCAATGATCTTCGGGGAGCTCTACCGGTACGGCGGCGAGTGGAAGTTCCGTGCCGTCGGGCAGGGGTACGCGTCAGGGCTGAGAGGCATCGCTCTAGACTTCGGGGTCAACGTTTCGTAAAGCCGCGCGCAAAGTGGGGAAACCCGTACTTGGTGCGCGGGCGACCCGTACTTACACGATTGGGTACCAGTGGTTCTGAAAACCTTCGGCTGGTCGTTCGCGGTCACCGCGCTCGGCCTGGTCGCAGCGGTCTTCTACGGAGGGTGGACCGGGTTCGGGGTCGTCGCGATCCTGTCCGTCCTCGAGATTTCGCTGTCCTTCGACAACGCGGTCGTCAACGCCGGAATCCTGAAGAAGATGAATGCCTTCTGGCAGAAGATCTTCCTCACGATCGGCGTGCTCATCGCCGTGTTCGGTATGCGCCTGGTCTTCCCCGTCGTGATCGTCGCGATCAGCGCCAAGATCGGCCCCATCGAGGCGGTCGACCTGGCATTCAACGACGCGGAGCGTTACGAGCAGCTGGTCACCGACGCTCACCCGTCGATCGCCGCGTTCGGTGGCATGTTCCTGCTCATGATCTTCCTCGACTTCATTTTCGAGGACCGTGACATCAAGTGGCTCGCCTGGCTGGAGCGGCCGCTCGCGAAGCTGGGCAAGATCGACATGCTCTCGGTCTGCATCGCGCTGATCGTGCTGATGGTCAGCGCCATGACCGTCGCGACCCAGGCCCACCAGCACGCCGGGCATGCGGACAAGTCGGCGACGGTGCTGCTCTCCGGCGTCGCGGGTCTGATCACGTACCTGATCGTCGGCGGCCTCTCCGGCTACTTCGAGAACAAGATCGAGGAAGAGGAGGAGCACGAACACGAGCTGGAGGAAGAGGCCAAGCGGAGCGGCAAGAAGGTTTCCGCAGTCCAGCTGGCCGGCAAGGCAGCGTTCTTCATGTTCCTCTACCTCGAGGTCCTGGACGCGTCGTTCTCCTTCGACGGCGTCATCGGTGCCTTCGCCATCACCAACGACATCGTGCTGATGGCACTCGGCCTCGGTATCGGCGCGATGTACGTCCGTTCGCTCACGGTCTACCTGGTCCGCCAGGGCACCCTGGACGACTACGTCTACCTCGAGCACGGCGCGCACTATGCGATCGGCGCGCTCGCGGTGATCCTCCTGGTCACCATCCAGTACCAGATCAGCGAGTTCATCACCGGCCTGGTCGGTGTGGTGCTGATTGCCGCGTCCTTCTGGTCCTCGTTGCGGCGCAACAAGGCGCTCGCGGAGCAGGGGATCGATCCACAGGAAGCTCCTCCCGGGGTGTGACCCGGCCGCGATTGAGGAACGCTCTGAGCGGGGCGGCTTCGAGGTACAGGCCTCGGAGCCGCCCCGCGGGGTTTGTGGGGTTAGTGGGGTCCGCGGGGTTCATCGATACAGCAGGGGTGGGGCATGGCCTTCTGGGACAGTCTGTGGCGGGGAAGGGCGGCGCAGTTCGACTCGGGCAGTGCTGCGACCAACTCCATCGAGCTGACGAAACGGCACCCGTCGGTCTCGCTCACCAAGCAGGGCGCGGCCACCGGCAATCTGCGCGTCAACCTCTCCTGGCGGATGCGCACCTCCGACATCGAGGGCAGGTCGAAGCAGAGCGGCCGGCTGCTGCGGAACCCCCTGAAGCTCTTCCAGCCCGATGTGGTCCAGGCGCACACCCAGGGTGTGGTCAATGTGGACCTCGACCTCGGCTGTCTGTACGAGCTGACGGACGGCAGCAAGGGCGTGGTGCAGCCATTGGGCGGTTTCTTCGGCTCCATCAATGAGGCGCCCTATGTGAAGCTCAGCGGCGACGACCGGTTCGGCTCGCCGTCGGGCGAGACGATCTACGTCAACCTCGACCACCGGGAGTCGATCAAGCGGCTGCTGTTCTTCGCCTACATCTACGACCAGACGCCTGCCTTCGACCGTACGCACGCGCATGTGACGCTCTACCCGAGCAACGGCCCGCGGGTCGAGATCGAGCTCGACGAACGCGCACCGCAGGCCCGGTCCTGCGCGGTGTTCTCCATGGAGAACGTGAAGGGTGAGCTGATCGTGCGCCGCGAGGTGAAGTTCGTCTACGGCTTCCAGGCGGAGCTGGACCGTCTGTACGGCTGGGGCCTGCAGTGGGGGCGCGGCTACAAGAACCGCGTCTGAGCGGGCTCGCGTGCTGTCAGGGACGCACGTCGTGTCAGGGACGCACGAACTGGGGGCCCATCGGCGGCAGCCGGAAGTTCGGGTCAACAGCGCCGGCGGCCGCGGCGGCCGGCTGGGGGTAGCCGTAGGCGGGCTGCGCCGGGGGTGCGGCCGGCGGGGCAGGCGCGGGCTGTGGGTAGCCGTAGGCGGGCTGCGCGCTGCCCGGCTGCGGGTAGCCGTACGCGGGCGGGGACGCCGGGGGCGCGGGCTGCAGTTCGGGCTGCGGCAGGGGCTGGGGCTCGGGCTGGCCGGAGGACGGCTCGGCTGCCGCCTCGGCCTCGTCCACCGAGATGCCGAACGCCGTGGCCAGGCCGACCAGGCCGGTCGGATAGCCCTGGGCCACCGCGCGGAACTTCCAGCCGTCCCCGCGCCGGTAGAGCTCACCGCAGATGATCGCCGTCTCCTCGCCGGTCTCCGGCTTCACATCGAAGACGGCCAGCGGCTCGCTGTCGGCCGACGCTGCGGCGTCGTAGAGAAGTATCCGCAGGTCACGTACGTGCCGGAAGGTGTCGCCGTCCGAGGAGGCAGCGAGCACCACCTGGTCGACCGAGGGGTCCAGCGCCGCCAGGTCCGTCTCGACGGTGTCCGTCAGATGCTCGGCCACCCGCTTCTTGGGCAGCCGGCGCACCAGGCCCGAGGGATGGCGCGGCTGGTTGTAGAAGACAAAGTCCTCGTCGGAGCGCACACGGCCGTCGGGGCCGAGCAGCAGGGCGGAGGCGTCCACATCGGGGACCCCGGAGCCCGGGGTCCACCGCAGCACGGCCCGTACGGCCATGGCATCGAGAGGGACGTTCGAGCCCTTCAGCATCGCGTGCGTCATGTCCGCCATCCTGCCTTCCCCGGTCCCGCCCGGACAACGCGGGGCCCGTTTCCCGGCCCGGTCCCGCCGTTTCTCCATACACCGAAGTCATAGGTGGGAAGCAGATGGGTTACCTGAATTTCATGTACTTGGGGAATTCTTGACACCTGTGCTTACGTACTATTACCGGCCACTTGTCGACAGGGCCACTCAGGCAGTACGGGGGATATATATGCGTCATTTCGGGCAAATCCCGCCCGCTGCTCAGGCAGGGCTGTTCCATCAGGAGCCGTGCGACTTCGGTGCGGACTCCCCGGCGCGCACACTCGCAGCCGCTCTGGGTGCCACGCTCTACAGTCCTGCCACCCGGCCGAAACTCGCCGATGACGTGATCAAGCAGGCGGGGCGCGGGGTTGTCTCGATGGTGCTGTGCCTCGAGGACTCCATCGACGACGCGGACGTGGAGGACGCCGAGGACAATCTCGTCCGGCAGTTCTCCCAGCTCGACGCCTTGGGCAGCGAGTCGCCGCTGCTGTTCGTCCGGGTCCGCGAACCGGCGCAGATCCCGGACCTGGTGAGGCGGCTGGGACCTGCGGGACGGCTGCTGTCCGGATTCGTACTCCCGAAGTTCACCGAGGAGCGCGGCGTCCCCTTCCTGGAGGCCCTGGCGGCAGCGGAGACCGAGAGCGGGCGGCGGCTCTTCGCCATGCCCGTCCTCGAGTCGCCCGAGCTGCTGCACCTGGAGACCAGGACCGAAGTCCTCACCGGGATCGCCCGCACCGTCGACAAGTACCGCGAGCGGGTACTCGCGCTGCGCCTCGGCGTGACCGATTTCTGTTCGGCGTACGGGCTGCGCAGATCGCCCGACATGACGGCGTACGACGTACGGATCGTCGCCGGAGTCATCGCGGACGTGGTCAATGTGCTCGGCCGCTCCGACGGAACGGGCTTCACCATCACCGGACCGGTGTGGGAGTACTTCCGTCTCCAGGAGCGCATGTTCAAGCCACAGCTGCGGCGCAGCCCCTTCCTCGAGGGGCGGGCCGAGGAACTGCGCACCGCGCTGATTGAACACGATCTGGACGGGCTGCTGCGCGAGATCGAACTCGACCGCGCGAACGGGCTGCTCGGCAAGACCTGCATCCACCCCTCCCATGTGCTGCCCGTGCACGCGCTGTCGGTCGTCAGTCACGAGGAGTTCAGTGACGCCCAGGACATCCTGCGGCCCGAGCGGGGCGGCGGCGGCGTGCTGCGCTCGGCGTACACGAACAAAATGAATGAGGTGAAGCCGCACCGCGCCTGGGCGGAGCGGACCCTCCTGCGGGCCGAGGTCTTCGGTGTCGCAAAGGAAGACGTCGGCTTCGTGGAGCTGCTGGCGGCAGGGCTCCCGCGCTGATGGAGCAGCCGACGGAGAGGGAGAACACGAACGTGGTGTGGTCAGGGACGTGGGTCGCCGAGCGGCTCGGAGTCGGTCTCGTCGGTGACGACAGGCTCCCGGAGCTGCTGGGCCTTGCCCTGCGCCGCAACCCGAAACGGGCGCACCTGCTGGTGTCGAACGTGCTCGGCAAGCACGTCCCGCAGAGCCCTGCGGTGGTCTACGGCGCCGGTTACAGGCTCGGCGAGCGTGTCCGGGAGCTGCTGGGTGACGACGCGGCGCGGCGCGCGGTCGTGCTCGGTTACGCGGAGACCGCGACAGGCCTGGGCCACTCGGTGGCGGACGGGGTGGGCCTGGCGCCCTATCTGCACTCCACGCGCCGCCCGGTCGAGGGCGTACCGCGGGCGGGCGGCTTCGAGGAGTCCCACTCGCACGCCACCTCGCATCTGCTGCTCCCGGAGGACGCCGGGCTGCTGGCGGGCGAGGGTCCGCTGGTGCTGGTGGACGACGAGTTCTCGACGGGCAACACGGTGCTCAACACCATCCGGGACCTGCACGAGCGCTACCCGCGCGAGTGGTACGTGATAGTGGCCCTGGTCGATATGCGGTCGGAACGGGACAGGGCCAGGCTGACGGAGTTCGCCCAGGAGATCGGCGCCCGGGTCGACCTGGTGGCCCTGGCATCGGGGACGGTGCGGCTGCCCGAGGGCGTCCTGGAAAAGGGCCAGGCGCTGGTCGCGGAGTTCGAGTCGGCGACGTCGCTCCCGAACGCGGGCGCGGATGCGGGCGCGGGTGCGGGCGCGGGTGCGGGCGCGCCGGGCGGCGTGGCTGCGCATGATGGCTCTCGAGCGGCGGATGCCGCAGACCGCGTGACGGGGTCCGGCGCGGTGGAACCGGTGCCGTTCTCGGCCGGTGACGAGCGCGTGCGCGCGGACGCCCCCGACGCGGACGGCCGGCCCGCGGGACGCACCCCGGTGCGCGTGGAGCTCGGCTGGCCGGCGGGTGTGCCGGACGGCGGGCGCCATGGCTTCTCACCCGGGCATCGCGAGCAGCTGGAGGCCGCGCTCCCGGGCATGGCGGCGCGCATCGCCGAGGCGCTCGAGATCGCGCCCGCGCGGCAGAGCGCGGCGTGCTCTGCCTCCCGGCCCGACGTGACCTCCCGGCCTGCGCCGGCGCGACCGGGCGCGGCGGAGCCCACTGCCGGACCCGCCTCGGACCCCGCCTCCCGGCCCGCGGCCGACGCGGCCCCCCGGACCGCGGCCGATGCCGTCTCCCCGGGCACCGGACGCGGCAGTGGCCGCCCCCGCGTGCTCGTCCTCGGGTTCGAGGAGCTGATGTACGCACCCCTGCGGCTCGGCACCGCCCTGGAGCAGGTCGTCGACGCCGACGTGCAGTACTCCACCACCACCCGCTCGCCCGTCCTCGCCGTCGACGACCCCGGCTACGCGATACGCAGCCGCCTCGTCTTCCCCGCCCACGACGAGCCCTCCGACGGCCCCGGCGAGCGGTACGCCTACAACGTCGCGGGAGCCGGCTTCGACGCCGTCGTCGCCGTCGTCGACTCAGTTGCCGACACCCCCCGACTGCACGCTCCCGACGGCCTGTTGGCCCAGCTCGCCGGGCACACCCCGCACGTCGTCCTGGCCGTCGTCCCCTCGTACGTACCCGTACTCGAAGGTGCCCCCATGCTGCCCGACCCGCTCCGCGGCCCCGCCTTCTCCTCCTACGCCCCGGACGAGGTCGGCTGGCTGCTCCAGGACCTGTCCGAGGCCGAGCTGGAGGCCCCGACCGAGGAGCGCGAAGAGGCGATACAGAGCGGCGGCGCGCACTACGCCGAGTCGCTGCCCGTGGAGTACCAGCCGAGCCCGCAGTACCAGGAGCTGTTCAAGGCCGCTCTGGACACCTCCGCCGCCCGGATCGCCCGCGCCGTCGGCACCGTCACCGAGACCGTCCTCGCAGAGCGATCCCCGCGCCCCGTGCTCGTCTCGCTGGCCCGCGCCGGTACCCCCGTCGGCGTACTGATGCGCCGCTGGGCCCAGCACCGGCACGGACTGGACCTGCCGCACTACGCCGTGTCCATCGTCCGCGGCCGCGGTATCGACGCCAACGCCCTGCGCTGGCTCGAGCAGCACCACGACCCGGCCGACGTCGTCTTCGTCGACGGCTGGACCGGGAAGGGTGCCATCACCCGCGAACTGGCCGCAGCCCTCGAGGAGTTCCCCGGCTTCAACCCCGAGATCGCGGTCCTTGCCGACCCCGGCGGCTGCGTCCGCACCTACGGCACCCGCGAGGACTTCCTCATCCCCTCCGCCTGCCTCAACTCCACCGTCTCCGGCCTCATATCGCGTACGGTGCTGCGCGCCGACCTGGTCGGCCCGGACGATTTCCACGGCGCGAAGTTCTACCGCGAGCTCGCCGACGCTGATGTCTCCGGCCTCTTCCTGGACACCGTGGCCGCCCGCTTCGACGAGGTCGCGGACGCCGTCGACGCCGAGGTGAAGGAACTGCTGGCGGCCGACCGCGCCCCCACCTGGGAGGGCTGGGCGGCCGTCGAGCGGATCAGCGAGGAGTACGGCATTCACGATGTGAACCTGGTCAAGCCGGGTGTCGGTGAGGCGACGCGCGTACTGCTGCGCCGCGTCCCCTGGAAGATCCTCGCCAAGCGCGGCGCGGGCCCCGACCTCGACCATGTGCGGCTGCTCGCCGAGCAGCGCGGCGTACCGGTCGAGGAGGTCGACGGACTCCCGTACACCTGTGTCGGGTTGATCCACCCCCAGTACACCCGCGGCGCCACGGGCGTGGACGGCAAGGCGGTGGCGTCCCAGTGACCACCACAGCGCAGACTCTCGTCGCGAGCGACCTCGACCGCACCCTGATCTACTCGGCCGCCGCCCTCCAGCTCCCCATGCCGGACGCGGAAGCCCCCCGCCTGCTCTGCGTCGAGGTGTACGGCAGCAAGCCGCTGTCATATGTGACCGAGACCGCCGCCGGACTGCTGTCCGAGCTCGCCGCCGAGAGCGTGTTCGTACCGACCACCACCCGTACCCGCGAGCAGTACCACCGTATCCATCTGCCGGGCCCCGCCGCCCGGTTCGCGATCTGCGCCAACGGCGGGCACCTCCTCGTCGACGGTGTCACCGACCCGGACTGGCAGCGGCAGGTCGCCGCCCGGCTCGCCGACGAGTGCGCCTCGCTCGACGAGGTCCGCGCCCATCTCCTTGCCTCCGCCGACCCCGCCTGGCTGCTCAAGGAGCGCATCGCCGAGGACCTCTTCGCCTATCTCGTCGTCGAGCGCACGCGGCTGCCCGAAGGCTGGGTGAAGGAACTCGCCGAATGGGCCGAGGGCCGCGGCTGGACCGTCTCGCTCCAGGGCCGCAAGATCTACGCCGTGCCGCAGCCGCTCACCAAGAGCGCCGCGGTCCGCGAAGTGGCCCGCCGCACCGGCGCCGAGCAGATCCTCGCGGCCGGGGACTCGCTCCTCGACGCCGATCTGCTGCTCGTCGCCGACCGCGGCTGGCGCCCGAGCCACGGCGAACTCGCCGACAGCGGCTGGACAGCCCCGAACGTCGAGGTACTGCCACAGACGGGGATCGCGGCGGGTGAGGAGATTCTGCGCCGGTTCAGGTCCGGCTGCGCCGCGACCCCGCCCCCGGCCTGAGCAGCCGTACACCCGCGAACGCCAGCATTGCGAGCACCGCGGCCACCAGCACGACCTTGGAGTACGCGGAGACGTACCCGGTGACGTCGTCCCAGTTCTCGCCGAGCGCATAGCCGGCGAGAACGAAGACGGTGTTCCAGATCGCGCTGCCCAGCGTCGTCAGCAGCAGGAAGGTGGGCAGCGGCATGCGTTCGACGCCCGCCGGCACGGAGATCAGGGAGCGGAAGATCGGGATCATTCTCCCGAAGAACACCGCCTTGGATCCGTGCCGGGCGAACCACGCCTCGGTCCGCTCGATGTCGGCGATCTTCAGCAGCGGCAGTCGGGCGGCGATGGCGACGGTACGGTCCCGGCCGAGCAGGGCCCCGATCCCGTACAGCGCGAGCGCGCCGATCACCGACCCGGCCGTCGTCCACAGCAGGGCCGCGATCAGGTTCATCTCTCCCGTACTCGCGGCGAAGCCCGCCAGCGGCAGAATCACCTCGCTGGGCAGGGGCGGGAAGAGGTTCTCCAGCGCGATGGCGATACCCGCGCCCGGTGCGCCGAGGGTGTCCATGAGGCCGGTCACCCAGCCCGGTGCGCTGCTCCCGGCGGCCAGTGTGCTGCTCTCGATCATGGGATCCATGCGCCCCACGCTAGGAAAGCGCAGCTGAAGCCACCCTGAAGCCGACCGCACACTCTCCTGTGGTTTTCCGCAGTGCGCGGGGACGGCCGCAGCCACTAGCGTGGCCGATCATGAAGGCGCTGGCGCTGAAGGGTGTTCGCTACGCGGTGGGGCTCACCCTGGGGGCCGCCACCGCCGTCGTCGAGGCCGTCTTCGCACTGTTCGCGGGCGTGGTCCTGCTGCTCGTCCTGGCCTGGCCGCGCGGGCGGCGGGCGGTGCTGCGGCCGCTGGGAAGAGCGGCGGCCCGCCTCGCGGACCTCGAGCGGCGCAGGCTGGACCGCTTCCTCGGGGTGCGGATCTCCGCCCCGCAATCCGCCGGCCGGCCCACCGGCAACTCCACCGGCTACCCCGCCGCGCACCCCGCCGCGTACGGAAGCGAAGGCGAACACCCCCTCGCCGAACTGCGCTACGTCGCCGCCCGCTGGCCGCTCGGCGCCCTGGGCGCGGTCGTCCTGTTCTGCGTCCTCATCGGCGCGGCCTACGGCACCTTCTTCCTCTACGCCTGGCTGATCACCGACCTTCTCCACCCCCTCACCGTCATCCTCGGCAGCCTCGCCGGTCTCTTCCTCCTCTTCCTCTCCCTCCAGGGAATCTTCGGAGTCGCCCTGCTGGAAGGGCACTTGGCACGTCACCTCCTCGGCCCCAGCCACCAGGACGAACTGGAGCGGCGCATCACGGAACTGGCCACCAGCCGCGCCGAGGTCATGGACGCCGTCACCGGCGAACGCCGCCGTATCGAGCGGGACCTGCACGACGGAGTGCAGCAACGCCTGGTCGCCCTCGGCATGCTGCTCGGCCGCGCCCGCCGCAGCCGCGATCCGGAGCGCGCGGACCAGCTGCTCCTCCAGGCCCACGAGGAGAGCCGACGGGCCCTGGCCGAACTGCGTGACGTCGCCTGGCGCGTCTACCCGACCGTGCTGGACGAGGCGGGTCTGCGGGCCGCCCTGGAGACGGTCGCCGAACGCACCCCGCTGCCCGTGAACCTGGAGTACGCGGTGGCTGCGGAGCCGACGAAGCAGGTGGAGACCGTCGCCTACTTCGTGGTCTCGGAAGCCGTCACCAATGTGGTCAAGCACTCGGGCGCCACCCGTATCGACGTCACCCTCCGCCGCCACGGCGAGGCGCTGAACCTGCGTGTGGAGGACGACGGCACGGGCGGCGCCGACCCCGCCGGCGGCGGACTCACCGGGCTGGCGAGCCGGGTCGCCGCGCTGGACGGCCGGTTCGGCGTGGACAGCCCGGCCGGCGGACCCACTGTCATCACCGCGGAGCTGCCGTGCGCGTAATCCTGGCCGAGGACTCGACCCTGCTGCGGGAGGGACTCGTACGACTGCTCGCCGAGGAGGGCCACGAGGTGCTCGCGGCGGTCGGCGACGGTGTGCAGCTGCTCGCGGCGGTCGAGGCGCGGCAGCCGGACGTGGTCGTCGCCGACGTCCGGATGCCGCCCACCCACACCGACGAGGGGCTGCGGGCGGCGCTGGAGATCCGGCGCCGCTGGCCGGCCGTGGGGGTGCTGGTGCTGTCGCAGTACGTCGAGAAGCGGTACGCCACCGAACTCCTCACCTCCGACTCGGAGGGCGTCGGCTATCTCCTCAAGGACCGGGTGGTCCAGGTCGACGAGTTCCTCGACGCGCTGGAGCGGGTGGGGCAGGGGCGGGCGGCTTTCGATCCCGATGTCGTACGCCAGCTCCTCGCCCGCAGCACGCGTGCCGATCCGCTCTCCAGACTGACCGTGCGGGAGCAGGACGTGCTGGGGGAGATGGCGCAGGGGCATACGAACGCGGCCATCGCCGCCCGGCTCCATGTGTCGCAGAGCGCGGTCGAGAAGCACATCAACGCGATCTTCGAGAAGCTGGAGCTGAGCGGGACGACGGGCTACTCGCGCCGGGTGCTGGCGGTGCTGCGCTATCTGGGGAGCTGAGCGCGGTTCCGTACGTTGCCTACGGTCGCGTACGGCCGCCCGGCGGTGTCCCGGTCGCCGGCCTCAGCCGCAGCAGCCGCCCCCGCAGCAGCCACCGCCCCCGCCACCGCCGCTGGGCGCGGACGTCGTACCGCCGACGGCGACGGCCGAGAGCAGCTTGACCGTGCCCTCGTGGCCGGCCGGGCAGCTCGCCGGTGCGGAGGACTGGGCCATCGGGCGGTTCACTTCGAAAGTGTCGTCGCAGCTCCGGCAGCGGTATTCGTAACGAGGCATGGCCACAGGCTAACGCCGACCGGGCGGGAACACTCCGCGTGTCCCGCTCCGATCGGTCGGATCGCTTCGTCTGATGGCTTCGTCCGATCGGTCGGAACGATCGTCCGGGCCGACCGGATCGCCTGGATCAGACGCTTTCGTCCTGCTTCCCTCCGCCGACCGCCGGGCGCTGCGAGGCCTCCCGCCCCAGGGCCCGCTGTTCCCGGGCTGCCTGATCGGGGTGGCGGGCCTTCCAGTACGGGTTGTCGTGCGGCAGCGTCGCGCTGACCCTTCCGTACATTCCGAAGAACATCAGCATCACGCCGACCACAAAGCTGAACATCACGTTCTGGATCTCGAAGGCCAGGAAGTTGAAGTCCGTCTCCAGCAGCGCCATATTGACGAAGCCGCTCAGGATGAAGGCGATGCCCAGGATCATGTTGACGGTCGAGGCGAAGTTGCCGCCGATGACCATCCCGACGAAGAGCAGCAGCCCGACGCAGATGGAGAGCACACTCAGCGAGCCATTGGTGTTGAGGCCCGCGACCGTGTCGCCGCCGGTGTCGAAGAAGCCGATCCTGTCGATCAGCCCGAGGATGCCGAAAGCGAGCAGCACCAGCCCCATCAGGCCTGCGCCCACCCGGTAGACCTGGCTGAGCCGGTGGTCGACGGGCAGATGCTCGTCGAGCCGGGTGCGGCGCGTTTTGGGATGCAGTACGTGTGTGGCCATGTTCCGGCCTCCTTTGGACGTACTCGTACTGCATCCAGGATCCGCCCGCACGGGAAGCCGTACAAGCGGGAAGCCGTACAAGCCGTGCGGCGCAGCCACGGTCCGGGCGTCAGGCGCTGCCCCCGCCCAGGTCCTCGCGGATCTGCTCGACCACCCCCGCGACCGTGCGCCGGACCGCCTCGGTCTCGGTCAGGAAATGCCAGTAGTCGGGGTGGCGGCTCTCGAGCCCGGCGACGGCGCGGTCCAGCCTGGCCACCGAGTCGTCCAGCGGCCGGGCATGGCGGGGGTCCGGGGTGTGGCGGCCCGCCATGGCCAGGCGCTGCGCGTCCCGGATGGCGAACCGGGTCCGCTCGATCTCGTGCTGCGGGTCCTTCGAGACCGCATTGAGCCGCTGCAGCCGGTCGCCGGCCGCGGAAACCGCCTCGTCGGTACTGTTCAGCAGCGCCCGCACCGTGCTGAGCAGGGCCGTCGCATCCGCCCACCGCTGCTCGTCGCGCGCCTTGCCCGCTTCCCCGAGCCGCTCCTCGGCCTGCCGGACGCTGAGCGCCGCCTGCTCGGGGACGGGCTGGAGATCCTGCCAGCAGGCGGCGGAGAACCGCCGCCGCAGCTCGCTCAGGACGGGCTCGACGGAACCGGCACGGTTGGTGAGGGCCTGTGCGCGCGTCCGCAGCGACACCAGGCGCTTGTCGGTCTCGGCGGCACGCTCGGGAAGCCGCTCGGCCTCGGCCCGTACGGCCTCGGCGTCCCGCAGCACCCGGTCGGCGCGCTGGAGGGTCTCGGCCACGCCGTGCCGGCCCGCGCCCTCATTGAGCATGGTCAGTTCGGGCGCGAGGGCGGCGAGCCGGGCCGCGAGATCGTCCGCCCGCAGACCCGAGCCCCGCGCCGTATCGAGAGCGTTGCTCGCGGAAAGGAGCGCCTGCCGCGCCCGCTCCACGGCGGGAGCAAGCCGGGCGAGCTGCGTCTCCGCCTTGTCGAGCAGCGGCCGCAGCCCCTCCTCGAAGCGGTCGAGCTCGCCCTTGACCCGTACCAGCTCGTCCTTGGCACGGTTCAGCTCGCCGCGCGCGTGCGAGGCGACGGAGGCCTCCAGGTCGTCACGGTCGAGGTCGTGCGCGTCGACGGCGGTGATGTACCCATGACTCACCTCGTCGATCCGGCGCCCCAGCGCGGCGAAGCCGTCGACGGCCCGGCGCGCGCCCGGCGAACTGTCGACCGCCGCGATCGTCTCGATCGAGATCCGCAGATCGCGCTGGGCGGTGTCGAGCTCGTAGAAGGCAGCGGCGGCAGCGTCCTTCGCGGCCTGCGCATCGGCCCGCTGGCTCTCACCGCGCCCACCGAACCAGCGCCGCGTGCCCCCACCGGCGAACGCGCCCAGCGCCATGGCGACCAAGGGCACCGGCAACAGCATCAGCGCCAGGACATCGCGTACGGCACTCGCTTTCGCTCTTGCGTGCGGCTGCGCGTGTGTCGCCGTCACATCCCTCTCCCGTGCTGACTCGCCCTGCCCGGTTCATTCTCCCACCAGGTAAGGACGAACACACGGGTCCGTTAGTTCGCGCTTCGCACAGTGACTTTGCCGTTGTCACTGCGGGCCTCGACGATGTGGGCGCTGCCGTCGTCCGTCGGCACGTCCACATCCACATCGCCGTTGTCGCTCTTGGCACTCACGGCGTACGGAGCCCCGGCATCCGGCAGTTCGATGAAGATCTGCCCGTTGTCACTGACGCTCTCGACCCGATCCGGCACGGCCGTGAGCCCGAGCCGCACGGACCCGTTGTCCGACTGGGCGGTCACGGTCTTGGCGGTGACGCGCTCGGTGACGATCTGCCCGTTGTCACTGTTGAGCCGGAGCGGCCCGCTGGAGTCCCGTACGGTCACCGCGCCGTTGTCGGAACGGATCTTCAGGGCGGTGTCGAAACCGGTGGCGGTCACGCCCCCGTTGTCGTCCTCCACGGTCACCGCGACGCCGCGCGGCACCTTCACCGAGTGCCGCGACTCGCAGTTACTGGCGAGGGCATCGCACTCCACCCGGAGCGTGAGCCTGCCGTCCTCCAGCTTCCAGCTGGGCTCGGGCCCGTCCCCCATGAAGACCCAGCCGTCGACCTGCCGCTTCACCTGCACGTCCTTCACGTCGGCAGGCACGAGCTCGAGGTCGGAGTTGTCGGAGTCGATGACGAGGGACTTCCCTGCGAAGGGGAACGACCGACTCTCTACGGGCGCCTCCCCGGCATCGGCGCTCCCGCACCCGGTAACGGCCAACGCGACGACGACGGCCCCGCCGACGGCGAGGAGCGTGCGGGCGCGGGTGCGAGTGCGAGTGCGAGTGCGGGTGCGGGTGCCGGTGAGTGGTGCTGCCATGGTGATCGTTCCCCCAGGTGGTTCTGCCGATGCGCCCCACGGTAGGAGCCCGCCCGTACGGGAACGATCCGGGCGACCACCGTCTCGGGGGTGGGGGTAGCCCCCGTACGCGGCGGCCGGCGGCCGGGAGGGTCCGGGAACGCATTTGCAGGTCGGCCCCCCGGGCCATGTACCCTGTTCCTTCATCCACGGGTGCGTAGCTCAGTGGTAGAGCGCTGCTCTTACAAAGCAGATGTCGGCGGTTCGAAACCGTCCGCGCCCACCAGAAAAGATGCAGGTCAGGGCCATGAAAGCCCCCCCACGAAGATCGTGGGGGGCTTTTTCTGTGCCCAGATGGGAACATCCTGGGAACGTTGATGTTCGTATAAATCTCCTATGTCTAGATTTTCGATAGTCGAATACGGTTCGGGGCTAACCTGATGTCGGCTGCGCTATCGACGCTGGGTTTTGCCAGCCGTGAACATGGGTGGGCATACGTGGTGTTGTGGCGTCATCCGGGGGCTTGATGTTCTGGCGATCACTGCGGCCATGGGTTGTGCTGATCGGTGTATCCGGTGGTGGCGCGGCTGCGGTGTTGGCTTGGGGGTACCTGGTTGTCGGCATGGATGGCGGCGGTAGTGGCCGCGTCCGGTGCCGCACTGGTCGGCGTGTTTACGGCCGACGCTCAAGGTGTGCTGGCGGAGCGGCTGCGGCGCCGGGACATCGGTGCGATCCCAACTCCTGGCACGAGCGGACGCGCGAAACGCTGCCGTGTCCGTGATCTGGCAGACCCGATCGCGCTCGGCATCCATCCCGCAGCGATACGGCGCCGCAGATGCGCCGGCCCGCCGACCTGCACCGGTCGGCAGAGCCCGACGTGCGGCTGCGGCAAGACAATGGGGAAGAAGTCGGAGTAGGGCGGACCGCCTGGGTCGCGGTTCTGCGATGCTGGGGATGTCCGCCCCGGTGGCCCTCCCCCGTGCCACCGGGGCGGCCCTGTCGGCGAGCCTGAGGCCACGTCAGGGCCCAGGAGGCTCCTTGAGTTCGAGCGGTCGTGTGAGGCCCTGCTTCCGCGGCAGGGTTATCCGGCTTCGTCCTTCAGGCGTGCCGGGTCCAGGACGGTGATGCGGCCGCGGGCCAGGCGCAGCAGGCCGCGGTCGGCGTACTCGCGCAGGACTTTGGTGCAGGTCTCGCGGGAGGTGCCGGCGAGGGCGGCGAGTTGTTCGTGGGTGAGAGCGATCTGCGGGTGGCGGGCGCCGGGCCGCAAGGGGCCCGGCTGGGGCTGGGCGGTGGTGAGAGTGACCAGGGTGGTGGCGATGCGCTGGGCGACGGATTTGAAGACGCTGTCGGACAGGCGCTGTTCGAGGTCGGCGAGGCGGCGGCCGAGGATCGCGGTGATGCGGGCGGAGATGCGGGCGTCCGCGAGGAGGAAGCGGTGCACGTCCGCGCGGCTCATGACGCACACCACCGCGTCGTCGAGGGCCTCGGCGTAGTTGTCGTACATGCGCTGCCCGAGGAGGACCATCTCGCCGAAGATGGTGCCCGGGGTGATGATCGCGGTCGTGAGCGCACGGCCGTCGGCGGAGACCCGGAAGACGCGCACCCGGCCCCTTTTAAGGATGAACAACACCTCGCACGGCTGGGCCGGGGAGTACAGCATCTCCCCGGCCGTGTAGGTCTTCATCGGCGCTGCGGCGGCGATGGCCTCCATTTCCTGCTCGGACAGGTCGCAGAAGATGTCGACCTCGGCCAGGCACCAGGTCCGTTCGGCGTCGGAACCGGCGTCGATCATGTGGTGCGTCTCCTCGCGTCGTCCCGGCGCCCAGGGCGGGGGTGCGGCGCCCCACGCCGGGCTGGCCAGCGCGTCCGCGCCCTCGGCCAGACAGTAGGGCACAGCGCCCCCGTCGGGCGTGCTGGCGCGCAGGGCAGCCCCCTGCGGTGGTATGCCCGGCCCGCCGGCCTGCGCGGGCGGTATCCGCGTCATCGGCTATCCGGGTCCGTCCGCTTGCCCATCACCCGCGCGATACAGGCGAAGGTCAGTCCGGCGAGCAGTCCGTACACGAGGTGGGCGCCGAGGCTGGAGCGGGTGACGTCGTTCCATTCGAAGACGGGCATGCCCATGTTGGCGGGCATGATCCACAAGGCGCCGATCAACCACCACGCGGCGCCGTAGACCAGGCCGAGGACCGCCGCGGAGGTGAGGCGCTGGGCGAACTGGCCCAGCAGGGCGCCGAATGCGATGCCGGCGAAGAGTGCGATGGCCAGGTGGATCAGCCAGCCGGCGAAGGCGTTGGTCGAGCCGAGGAGACTGGCCACCATGGTGATCATCGCAGTGTCCGGCATCGGTTCGGACACCGTCATCCAGATGCCCATCCCGGCGCCGCCGACCAGGCCGGCCGCGGCTCCCCACGCCGCGTGGACGGGAATGGCGGCGATTCTGGGCGTTATCTGTACGGCGATGGTCATGGTCAATGTCCTTTCCTGCCTGCGGATTTGTGCTGCAGCACTGACGCTAGGGCTCATGGCATGCGCAGGTATGTGAGCACGCTTACGTACGCGCCGGTAGTCCGCCCAGGCGTCCCGGGGCTTTTCAGCAATGAGCAGGGCATAGCCGAGGGTGCCGTCGGCGACGGCGGCGCGCGCCGCGTTCAGGACGTCCGGGGCTGTGTCGAGGTCAGTCAAGCCTCTTTCACCCATCACGCACTGACCTTCGGAAACGCAGCATGGGCGGAGGACGGGCAGTGTTGTGCAGCAGTCACGACGGTGTGAACGGTGACTATCGACGGCCGGCGGCAAGCGCACTGAGGCGGTCGCCGATTACGGAGACGCCAGGGCGGGGCTTGTTCGCGTAGTACCAGGGCTTGCGTCGGCGCAACAGTGCCTCGCCGTGCTCGCTCCAGGTGAACCCGGGCTTCCGCAGCAGCTTTCGGAACACCACGTCGGCTGTTTCCGGGTGAGCGGCAGCCAGTCGGCGGATCGGCAGTGGCGCGATCGACTCCTCGCGCAGGTACGTGCGCAACAGGTCCTCGTGCTGCCTGCGGCCCGCGAGGGCCGGGTCCGCGAAGAGGTCCCGCAGCATCCCGTAGTCCGCGTAGAAGTTGAGTCCGTCGACCTGGTCGTAGATGACACCGATGGTGTCCGAGTCCGCCAGTTCTCCCGGCAGCTCGAAGAAGGGCAGGTCCAGGCCGGGCAGCCGCCTGCCCCGGGCACGGTCGGGCTGTCCGGCGACGGCGGCCTCTTGGCGGTGACGGTAGTAGCCATTGAGGAGGTCCTCGGCTTCGGCAGGCGGAAGGACCAGTTCGTCGCCTCCGCAGAACTCGACGAACGCGGCCCGGTCCTCCCGCATCCGCTGCCATCCCTGCTCGATCTTCGCGGGGTTACGGAAGACCAGTTCGGGCCGGCTGGTGGCCAGGCGGAGAGCGGCCTGGGCGATCTCGGTGGCGCTGGACTTGCGGTAGCTCGACATCGCCCCGGACACCAGCCACGCCCCGCCGGCCGAGTGGACGGGTACCAGGCAGGTGTGCAGGAAGCTCCCCTTGGACATTCCACGGAACGCCGCCCGCCCCACATTGGAGTACGTGCGGTACTCCAGGTCGTCGACCAGGTTCAGCAGGACGACGGCATCCTTCTCCTTGCGCTGGATCTCGAAGATGCCCTCGACCGGGTCACGCCAGCCGAGCAGCATCTCCCGGTCGACCGCAGTCAAGTCCTTCCGTCCGGCGACGAACCGGTCCACCACGGTCGAACCGTCCGGCAGGCGGTACCGCAGGATGAAGTGGTCGATGATCTGGATCGCCTCGCCCTCGTCCAACTGCCGCTCAGGCCCTGCAGCCTCCAGCAGGAGGGGCGTCAACCACCGGTCGAAGCGGGCACTCTGCCCGAAGGCGACCAGCTGCCCTTTCAACTCGGCACTGCGCTCGATGAGGTCGGTCAGCGACGGTTCGCCGACGTCCTGATGCGTGCCCTGTACGGCGTTAGCCACGTTCAGCCCTTCCATACAAGCCGGTTCCGTGTGGGGTGTGAGGTGCCCGGCCTCAACCGGCCCAGTGACGGTACGCCTCGATCCACTCCGCACCATCGGGCGCCGGGCTGCGCAACGGCAACTCCAGGATTTCGATCGACTGCCGCATGCCGCCGCGAGAGCACAGGGCGACGATCCTGCCGTCCGGTGTGAGGTCGATGCCGCCCACGGTTACCTCGACGCCGAGAACCGCGGTGGTGAAGGGCAGGTCGAGGTGCTCCTCAAGCATGGTGAACAGACCGGTCAGCTGCTCGTCCTCGTTGTAGGCGTCGACAGTCGCCTCTTCGATCATGGCCTCAAGCTCGGCCGTGTCCGACACGCTCATGGGGCAACACTAGCGACCCTCGGGGTGACACTGGGCGGCCATGACACCGCTGGTATCCCACCTCCGGACGACGAGGGCGAATGGTGACACGCGGCACCGGCCGACACTGACCCCGTCGCGGCACTCACCACGGTCTGGGAGCAGCGGTCACCGACCTGAACGAGATATGACCGCCACCGTGAGTCGCCAGGTGAACCATCCAGCCAGGAAGCCGGGAGGCACAAGTTCACGTCCACGACGGCCGTCGTGAGCTTGTCGGGGGCGTTGATGCGCAGCACGTTCAGGCGGGCCTCGATCTGGTCGATCATGCGCCGCATCGCCTGGTCGTGGCGCTCGGTGTGGACGGTGTGGACGGTGCGAAGCCCGGCTGCGGTAAGGATCTCCAGGTACTCATCGAGCGGGCGGGCGTCGGCGATGTACTTTCTCCCGCATCGCCCGGGTGGCCCGCCCGAGATACGGCTGGGCGATCACGTCGAAGACGACCTCCCGGGGGGCTTGGATGCCGACCGTCTGCGGCCCCAGCGGGCGGGTCCGCCGGCCAACGCCCACATCCAGCGGCAGCGCCCCAGTCACCAATCCCAGATACCCGGCCACAGCGCCGCCGCCCACCGCAGCCACACCCACCAGCTTCGCCGGCCACGCCATACCCGGGTCCTTTCTCCATGCTCCGGCCTCGTGCGGAGGTGCCCGTCTTCGCCGACGGCGTGCAGCGCGCTCTCGACCTCACCGACAGCGCGGGCGGGCAGGGTGTGACGCTTCGGGCGTCCGGCCGCTCGGACCAGGACGCCGCCCGTTTCCGGGAGATGTTCACCGCTGCCCGCTCTGCGGACTGGACCGAATTCCTCGCGGACTGCGGCAAGTTCGAGGAGGAGATCGCCAAGGAGGTCCGGGTCGCCAAGTTCACCCAGGCCGAGCTTGAGGAAGAGGAGCAGAGCCTGGAGCGGCTGCGGAGCTGGCACCGGGACCTGACCGTGCGCGATGTCTTCGGCGCCCCGCAGGCCGCTGAGGCCGCCAAGCGCCTGAAGCGGTGCACGGCCGTCTGTGAGGAGTACGCCGAGCGCGTCTTCGTCGCCCTGCACGCCGCCGACGAGGAGCCCACCCCATGACCGCGATAGCAGCGAGGCGGGCGATGTGGCCGCTGTACGCCGCCGGATTCACCACCGCTTTCGGCGCCCACGGCATCGCCGCCAACCTTGGCGGATTCTCCAAGGACGCCGTCACCTCGCTCCTGGTCCTGGGCGGACTGCTCGCCCTGTACGACGGTGCCGAGGTGCTGCTCAAGCCGGTCTTCGGCTCGCTCGCCGACCGGATCGGTGCAAAGCCCGTGCTTCTCGGCGGGCTCGTCGCCTTCGCCGCCGCGTCCGCGCTGTACGCGATCGCCGACAGTCCCGGCTGGCTGTGGGCCGCCCGCCTCGGGCAGGGGGCGGCTGCCTCCGCCTTCTCGCCGTCGGCCTCCGCGCTCGTGGCCAGACTGAACCCGGCGGCCAAGCACGGGCGGGCATTCGGGAGTTACGGCTTCTACAAGTCCATCGGCTACACCCTCGGCCCGCTGCTCGGCGGTGTCCTGGTCTGGGCCTGCGGCCTGCGGCTGCTGTTCACGGTGATGGCCGTGTGCGCGGCCGCCCTCGCTCTGTGGGCCGTCCTCGCGCGCCGCCTGGCCGACCGATCCTTCCTCGCCCCCACGGCCGCACTCGCCGCCGCCACCGCCGCGCTCTCCGTCGGCGTCGGCTTCCTGCCCGTCTCCGGCGCCAGCGCCGGGCTCGGCACCGTCGCCACCGGCGCGGCCGTCTCCGTCCTCGCCGCGACCGCCGCCGTGGTGCAGCCCAGGGCCGGACGTGTTCTCGACACCGGGAGCCTGACCACCGGGGCCGGACTCCTCGCCGGGCTCCTCATCACGGCGACAGGACTCGCGGCGGCCATGCTGCCGGGCCTGGCCGGGGTCCTGCTCGCCGCCGCTCTCATCGGCACCGGCCTGATCACCCCGCTCGGCTTCGCCGCCCTGGCCGCCTCCACCCCCGCCGAACGCCTCGGCCAGACCATGGGCTCCGCCGAACTGGGCCGCGAACTCGGCGACGCCGGCGGCCCGCTCCTGGTCGCCGCCGTCGCCACGGTCACCACCCTCGCCTACGGATACGCGGCCCTCGCCATCCTGATCGCCGCAGGTCCGCTGCTCGCCCTCACAGCCCGCCGCCGCACAGCACACCCTGAGCGCCCACCGGGCTACGGCCAGGGGCCCGGCGGACGGGCGGTCACCCGAGCGACTACGTGACTGGCCCGCGTTCGCCGTTCGAAATGCAGTCAATGACCATCCGCACACAAGCGGTCGTCATCCAGAGCATGGCCGCTCGCTGCCTGATCTTCTGGGCGACCCCGCTGATCCTATCGCCGGTCAGCAGTGCCTCCACAGCGATGACGTACTGCAGCGTGATCTCGTCCGCCTCCTCTTCCCAGACGGATCCGTCATCTTGCGTGCGGTGGGAGGCGCGCACCAGGTGCTTGGCGGCGCGCTCCAAACGAAGCGCCCGTTTCTTGCCGACCTTCGAGGCGTCTGCCAGGACCGTTTCGATCAGCGTGTCAACGGCGCTGCAGAACGCGCGGAATCGGGGCATCTCCTCTTCCGCCACCCCGTAGAGACCCGCTTGGCGCCGCTCCACTTCCAGCTCCTCGCCGTGCTCGTTCACGAAGATGTCCATCGTCCGGGGAACCGCACCGCTGCGCCGACGATGCGCCGGCCACGCTCGACCACGAACCAGGCATCCATGTGGCACACCACGTCGCTGCGCCACAACAGCAGGATGAACAGCGGCCCCAGTGATGCAGCTCAGGCCAGGTCGGCAGCTTCATGAGCGGCCAACGGATGCCATTGACCAAACTCCCCGTCCGGATCGTCACGGTGCAGGAAAGTCGCGCCGTTGAGGAACCCCGGGTCCATCTCGGACCGCTCCAACACGGCGCATACCGCCTGGGCCGCTGGTAGTGCCTGCGGCTGACGCAAGTCCCCGGCCGTCGCCGTCTTCAGGGTGTACCCACCGACCGAGACGACGGTGTCTTTGGGTAGTTGCGCGTCCAGAAGAAGCCAGTCCTCCGGCACGGGCAACGGTGACTGGCAGAACGCCACGAACTCCGCGACTACGATGCCCGCCTGCAGATCGTTGCTGTGCTGGTAGGACCGCGGACAGCACTGGTCATCCACGGGCAGGCCGTTGATGATGGCCTGCACAGCGCGGGCCAGGCCGGTCATGCCCAGCAGCGCCGCGTCCCGTAGCTCTCCCTTGTCGGTATACAGATCCGGTCGCACGGTCGGCGGCGCTGTGACCTGTACTGCGTGCTGTACCGCTACCCACGCCGGGCACTGGCTCAAGGTCTTCACGAGCGCGGTGCCCGACTCGACGGAGATCCCTGTCTGCCGCACCTCGTTGAACCAGGCATGCAGGCAGGCTGCCAAATCCTACCGTGCACGCTACCGGGGGCCTGGGGCCATGAGCTCCAGATAATCCGGGCGTTGGGCAATCGGTTGAGCTGACAGCGAGACTGCGCGCCGGAGCCACCCCTTGCGGGACCGCGGGCCGAATCCATCTCGACTGCGGTCCCCCGCGTCCCGATGTGGGCACGGTGCGCGGTCAAGGCGCCACAGCGCACCCACAGGCAGAAAGGACAGCCTGTCAGCCGCGGAGCCAGGTTCGAATCCCGAAGGCGGCTCAAGAAACGCCAGGTCAGAGCCTTGAAGGCCCTCCGTGATGGATCACGGAGGGCCTTTTCGGCGTCTGAGGGGAACATTCGGGGAACGGACTTTCCGGTAAGTCGTCTATGTCGGCTTTCCTTGCATGTATGAGGCACCCTCGATCAACTCCCAGCGGGCATCGGACAGATCGCTCGGATACGGGCGTCGCTCGCTCATGCCCTGGACGTACCGCCCTGAGGCGAGTGCGCCCAGGCGCGCAGTGCCGACCATGGAAGCACGGCGTAGAACAGGGCGTCTTGGGATGAGACAGGCGTGAGCCGCATCCCACCTCAGCTGCCACCCCACTCAGCCATCGAGGCTCGATCGCACCGGCAGACGCGTCAACACCACAGCCCCGCACGTCAAAAACCTGGAGGTAACAGATCATTAGTAGGGTCGGGGGCTGGAAACGGAGCGGAAGCCACCGCGCCAGCCCCCGACCCTACTCAGCCCCGCGTCTGCCTGTCCGTAGGACCGATGTGGGCCGTGCCCCCTCCAGGCGCGTAGGGGAGTTCTGCCGCAGCCGGGCGCCGGACATAGACTGAAGGAAACCCGCGTCGTGCTCGATAGGAGCCCGACGGAAGGGGTTGCTATGACCGCACGGCCAATTCCGCGTGAGGCCGGCGCTACGGTCTGGGCACCCGAGACGGTCACGGCCGACCCGTACAACGCTCAGACGCCGCCGGCCGCGCTTGCCGAGCCGGTCACACCTGTGGGTGCCTTCTTCGTGCGCGATCACTTCGGCATCCCGCGGACGACACACCGCGAGTGGCGGCTGCGGCTCGGCGGAGCCGCGGCCGAGCCGTTCGGCATCGGCTACGACGAGCTGCTCACGATGGAGCGCCGGGAGTTCGACGTCGTACTGGAATGCGCGGGGAACGGCCGCAGTCAGATGTCACCCCGGCCGACAGGCCTGCCATGGGGGCAAGGGGCCGTCGGCTGCGCACATTTCGCCGGGGTGCCCTTCCACTGCCTCGCCACCCGGGCCCGGATCGACCGGGCAGCCGTGGAAATCGTCTTCGGCGGAGCCGACTTCGGCACTATGCACGGCCGCCGGACGGCGTTCGAGCGGAGCCTCCCGCTCGCTGTGGCTCTCCACGCGGACACCCTCCTCGCCACTCACATGAACGGTGAGCCTCTCGCGCCCGAGCACGGGGCGCCGGTCCGTCTGGTGGTCCCCGGGCGGTACGCGGTCGCCGACGTGAAGTGGCTGGTCGAGGCGCGGGCTGTGATGGAGCCCTTCAGCGGGGTCTTTCAGACTGAGGAGTATGTCTATCTCGCGTCGCGCGGTACCCCCGACGGGCCCGTGACGACCGTGCGGGTCAAGTCCCTCATCACCGCACCCGAACCGGACTCGGTGATCCGCCGAGGCCGCGAGACTCTCGTACGTGGCCGGGCCTGGTCGGGCGGCGGGGTCCCCGTGCTGCGGGTCGAGATGCAGGTTGCGTACGAGGAAGCGGACGGTCACAGCGGTGAGGAGGACGGCTACGGAGGCGAAGGCCCTTTGAGCGGCAGGGACTGGTACGACGCCGTGCTGGAGCCACCGTCCGGGCCGTACGCCTGGACCGGCTGGTCGTACCGGTGGACGCCCCGTCGGCCTGGCCAGTACCGGCTACTGGCCCGCGCGACCGACGAGCACGGCGGCACCCAGCCGCCGCGGGCGCCGTGGAACGCCGGGGGATACGGCAGCAACCCCGTGGCATCCGTCGAGGTGGTCGTCGTATGAGGGGTTCAGGAGACGGCATGAGCGAGATCGAGATCATGACGACCGCGTCGCTGGGTGACACCAGCTATCTCCTCGTCAGCGGCGACGAGGCCGCACTGGTGGACCCGCAGCGGGACAGCTGGGGGCTGATGGAGTCCTGTACCTCCAGGGGCGTGCGGATCCGGTACGTCCTGGAGACGCATGTGCACAACGACTACGTCTCCGGTGCTCTGGAGGTCCGCGCGGCGACCGGAGCCACGGTGGCAGTCCCGGCCCGCGCCCCGTACGCGTTCGATCATCTGGGGCTGGCGGAGGACGACGAGGTCTCCATCGGGGATGTGACCGTGCGGGCGATGGAGACGCCCGGGCACACCGCCGAGCACACCTCGTACCTCGTCTTCGACGACACACTGCAGCCGCCGACCGCCGTCTTCACCGGAGGCAGCCTCCTTGTCGGCTCCGCCGGCCGCACCGACCTGTCCGGCGAGGACCACACGGAGGAGCTCGCCCGGGCGCAGTTCCGTTCGCTTCGACGACTGGCGCTGCTGCCCGATGCCACGAGGGTGTTGCCGACGCACGGAGCGGGGAGCTCCTGCGCGGCCGGCCCTGTGTCGGGGGCCAGGACGACCACCCTGGGCGCCGAGCGGCGTACCAACCTCGCGCTGACCACCCGGGACGAGGAGGAGTTCATCAGCGGGCGGCTGGCAGGCCTGCCGCCGTACCCCGCCTACTACCACTACATGGCGCCGATCAACCGGTCCGGTCCGGACGTACTCGGCGGCCCGCCCACCCAACCGGCGCCTGTTCTTGTCCCGCGTGGGTAAGCCCGCCGGGGCGCTGCTCGCGTTGGTCGTCACGCTCGCTGTGCCAAGACTGATCACGGGGCTGGGTTACGTGGACGAGGAAACGAACTGGACGGCGTCGGCAGGGCGGGTGGCGCTGCTGTTCGCCCTAGGCGCCTTCATGTTGTGGCTCGCCCCCTTTGGTCTCTACGGCATCGCGCAGTCACTCGTGCACGTCTTCCGGACAGCAGACCTCCACGAGACGGTTCCACCGCTGCTCGCGACGCTGCTCGTTTGGGAAGTCGCTCTCTTCGACGTATTCCGGGGTGCCTACGACGGTGTGCCGTTCGGAGTGCGGGTGGCCTTCATCCTGGGAGCCCCGCTGACCGTCACCGCCGTGGCGATGTGGGAGCTGCGGCGGCTGCGTACGCGGCACGGCATCACCCTGCGCGCAGCACTGCTTCGCTGAACCGTCGCGACGGAGGTTGCCCTTTGGATCTGCTGCTCCCGGCCGCCGTCCAACCGTACCTGTGCAGTATCGGCCGCGATCATGCGGTCCGCTGCCGCAACGCCCTGACCTGCGTACTTAACCTTCGATGAGACGAACTGCAATCCGTCAGTCTTCGGTGAGATTCGCTCAAGGTTCGGTGCGACAGGACACACGTCAAGGTCGTCGAGGGCCTGGGCTGCAAGTGCACTCGGTGTGGGGCCTGAGGCTGTTGCGATTGCCCTCGCGCTTCCTCTCGCGTTTGGTGTTGCGCACCCTTCCTCGGGCTGCGCCCAACGCCCCAGCTCGCACAGTGATTTTGCCGTGGCACGGTTGCCGACATCCCCGGTGACGTCGAACTCAGCCTGTGGAGTTCCTTGCCGTCCAATCCAGCCGCCCCAGATCACGGCGTCAGCGGACGGGCGGCGCCACGGGCTCCCTTGCCAATCAAGGTAGTCGCCGCAGGTTAGCGCGCAGTGGACGACTGACTTCGTTGTCAAAGGACAACCAGCTGCTGCCGGCCTTCGAGGAGGCCACGAAGCTCGCCGCGGAGTTCCGCCCGGTGGTCGTCGAGGCGATCCTGGAGCGCGTCACCAACATCTCGATGGTTGGCGCAGGCATCGACGCGATCAACGAGTGGGAGGACCTGGCCACGGAGCCGGGCCACGCCCCCACGGCGATCAGCCCGCTGGTTTGACGAACTGCTCGACAGGCCTGAACGGCCGCCGCCCCTCCTCGGAGGGACGGCCGCCGTTCCGCGTTTGCGCCTACTGGCTAGGATCCGCCGCATGCGTAACGCGAGAGGTTGCCGACGACGGGTGGGGCTGCGGGGGATATGGGCGATCACCGCCCTGACCGTGCTGGCGGCCTGCACGATCGGCGGAGAGAAGCAGGTCAAGGAGCGGGTCACCGAAGCGAGTGGGACCTATCCGAACAGGGTGGAGCGGCCCACCGCCGGGTTCCAGGTGGCGTTGCCCTCGCGGCCGTTGGTCGTCGACCGCAGGCTCCGGGTGATGACCGCGGCCGGCAAGGTCTGGGCGGAGGCGCTGGAAGCGCCCGAGAAGGCTCCTGTCTTCTGGTCGTACGAGCGCGAGGAGGAGCTCAACAAGGTCGCGGTGGTCGACCGCGGGAAGGGGGACCCCCTTGTGGTGTCGCTCTGGTACGACGGCGCGTTGATTGCCGTGAACGCCAGAACCGGAGCCGTCGCCTGGCGCGCGGAGGACTCCGACTACATCGGGGACCGCTGGTCCGCGTTCGAAACCGTGGCAACGTACGGCAGCCTTCGCCTCGTGCCGGGACCGAGGCCGGTGGTCGTGGCCCACGGCATCGGCAAGAGCGGGGTGGTCGCCTTTGACGCCGCCACGGGCGACAAACTGTGGAACAGGCCGTGGAAGGGCTGCGATACCAGCGGGACGGCATGGACGGCCACCCATGCCGTCGTGGTCGACGAGGACTGTGAGTCGTAGCTGCGCCTGCTCCACCCGCGTACCGGCAAGCAGACGGCGACCCTCGAGCCGGCCGCCGACTGGCCGGCGGAGAACCAGACGGGCGCCATGCTTCAGCCGGACGGATGCGTCGGGCCCGTGTGCGACGTCGTGGAGTACCACCCGGTCGGCAGCACGCACGGTCTGGAGCCGGTGTACTGGTGGATCAACGAGGCGGGCAAGCCGGTCACGCTCGCAACCGGTCAGCCCCGCCCCGATGTTCGCGGTCTTCCGCCCGTCGACATCATCTCCACGCCTGCAGGACACTCGCTCTCCACCAGAAACCCGGTCGACCGCAAGCGCGCCTGGAGGCGGCAGGAACAGGAGTACGACCTGAACCGGCCCGCGTTCAGGATCGCTGCCGTCACGTCCGACGCGGTCTGGGTGGCTTCTGACTTGTGGAAGGGCAAGGAAGCGGCCCTGGTGAGGCTGAACCCGAAGTCCGGCGCGGAGCTGGCCTGTCACAAGCCTTCCGGCGGACCGATCACGCACCTGTCCGTCGCGGACGACTATCTGATCACCAATGACATCCGGATCGCCGCCACGGAGACGGCCGAGCCGGAGATCACGATGGACAAGCATCCGTTTCTGCTGATGCGTCCGGCGGAGAGGGGCAACTGCTGAGGGCGGCAACAACAGAACGTCGAGTCAGATGCGCTCGCAGGCCGTGCCTCCCGCGCACGCCAGCAGGGGCGAGCAGGAAGCTGCGGCGCGTGGTACGGGGCCTTCCACAGCAGGTGGTTGGTGGACGCCACGTCGCTGGACCTCTACAGCTGGAGCCCGGCGAGCGGGAGGCGGCCTGGGTCACCCCGCCCGTTCAGAGACATGGCGGTAGTCTGTGATCAGGCGGCTGACCTGCCAAAAACGGTCATAGGCCCGCCCCCCGGCGAGGAGGCAGATTCTGCCCCGCACCTCAAATGCACTGCAGTGGTCAAGGAATCAGCACTGTCACAGCCTGGGGCGACATCACCTCAGGGCTTCACCGGGGTCTCCATGTCGTCCGCTGGGAACATCATGGGAACGCAAGGACCGGGAAAGACCGGTAAGGATCGCGCACCTTGGTTCGCCCACCCTGCCTATGACCAGCGAAAATGGGGCAGTCGAAGCAAGATCGGCAAAGATGATCTAGGTTCTTGGACCTCTTACAAAGCAGATGTCGGCGGTTCGAAACCGTCCGCGCCCACCAGTAGGAAGCACGACAAAGGCCCAGGTCACCGGTAGTAAGCCGGAAGCCTGGGCCTTGATCGTTCTTCGGCCGTGCGGCCGGGGGAGGGGCGTCGTGCCGGCTATGTGCCAGATACGTCCTCTGGCTCTGCTGGCCGGACCTCCACGATCTGCTCGTCGGCATGAGCGGCGATCGCGTGACCCCGACCGTTGACCAGGTGCTGATGGATCAGCGCCACCCGCACTGACGAGTGCCCCCCATGATGGCCTCTCACAGCACGATGAAGATCACCGCGTTGTCGAAGTTTCTGTCATAGCCGTCGTAGCGGTCGTAGCGGTCGTAGCGGTTGTCGAAGAAGCCGCAGTCGCTTCGACGGTCGCCCCGGTCCCTCCCGTCGGAGCATCCGTAATCAACCCTGGAGTCGCTCGAGGCGAACGCCCCGGTTGCGGGCATCACTGCGAGCGCGAGCCCTGCGGCTCCTGCGGAAACTGCGGCAACGATCCTGCGGCGCATCCTCACGCACCTCCGACTACCTATCGCTTATCGGATCAAAGGACACATTTCACCCTCCTCCCCTCTCGGTGCCCTGTCAAAGCCGCCGGGCCCCCCGGGCGAGCGTCCCGGGGATCCCGGGTCCCGCCAGTCCGCCAGGCGGAACGCCGGCTCTGTCTGCCACTTCGAGGGGTCCGGTTCCAGCCGGCATGCCCAGTGCTCGACCCCGTCGACGTCGAGTGCCCAGTCGCACTGAGCGAGCAGGAGTTACCCGACGGCGGCGCTGTTCAGCGCGTGGAGGTCTACGGCCGTCAAACGGGGGAATCACAGGATGAGCGGACCTCGGATCAGCAGCACACCGGACCCGGCTCCACGAGGGAGCCGGAGCCAGGGATCGACTCGTCTGCCTACCGGCGGCCGTAGCGGAGTCGAGCGGAGGAGCTGACATCTACAGCTGACATCAACGGCGGTGGATCTCAGCAGCCATGCACGTCTCCTCGCGGCACAGGCAGCCATGGCAGCGCCAGCAGCAGGGGGCGTGCGGTTGACCTTGCAAAGCAGATGTCGGCGGTTCGAAACCGTCCGCGCCCACCGGTACGAAGGCCCCCCAACCGATCATGGCTGGGGGCCTTCGGCATCTACTTCTGCCCGAGACGACGAGCCACCGCCAATCAAGCCACCGTCTTGTCGTGCTGTCGGCGCACCATCTCGGTGATCCAGATGGGCGCGAACGGAGACGTGCAGCCCGGGGAAGTCGGGTAGTCCTTGAGCACCTCCAGGCGCTCACCGATGTCGATTGCACGGGCGCGGTGCTGGGCGTGCTCGATCCCGATCTGAGCCAGGCAGTGGTTCATCGCCCACTGCAGGCGATCCGGGGTATCTTTCATCTCCGCCTCGATGACGTCGAGCAGTCCTGCGAGGTCGAGGCCCTCGGGCTTCTTCGTCACGCGTTCGGTGGTCAGCGCCCAGCCGGCACTCGCGACCACTGGATCCGGATCGGCGGACCAGGCCAGGCGCAGCTCTTCGGAGTGCGGGTTCTTCTTCACCACGTAGTTCACGAGCCAGTCGTGCACCTTGGGTGTGCGCGCCTCGCGCACCATGACGTCCAACTCGTCACGCTCGAACGCCTTGGGGCGGCAGATCAGGATCGCCAGCAGTCTCGCCGCGGTGTCATCCGTCTCCCAGAGCCGGCACGCGAGTTCCTGCTGCGTCTTCAGTCGCTTCGCGAGCGCGCGCAGCTTGCTGAGGTTCACACCGTGATCGTCACCGTGTCTCTCGTTCACCTCGCGTGCCTTCGGGTCCTCAAGCCCGGCCAGCTCGGCCATCACCTCGGCCACCATCGTCTCGGCCACCTCAGCCTCCTGTCCGTCGCATGCGAGATTCAGCCTACGAGGGAAGTCGGCCTTCGGTCGTACATGCCGGTTCGGCGGCAGCCACCGACACGAAATCCCGCGTCTTCGCAAATTTGCAGCAGTTCTCGGCACTGCCCCTCGCCTTCACTACGAACAGCCGTCCAGCTCCTGGCCAACCCGGTGAGGCGAGTGTTTGACGCAGCCGCGCACTCTATGACTTATTCGACGGCGGTGTGGGCGAGTCCTCGTCGGTGGAGGTGTCAGCGTTTTCCATCAACTCCGTGAGGAGCCGATGCATTTCCTCCGGGTCCTTGGTGTCCCCAGCTGAAACTTCATAAGTCCTGCCGTCGCGTTCCAGTTTGAGCGTGACCGTGGCGACGTTCTTCCTGGATGCCAACCATGTTCTCACTGCTACACCTACGGAGGAAGCGGCGATCAGGCCCGAAAGGATGCTCCCGACTTCAGCGATCAATGCGCCCATCACTGCTCCAACTCCGCCACCAGGGCGCTACTAAAGCTTGCAATCAAGGCGAAACTGAAAAACCACAAGGAGTAGTTGGTCACGAAGGACTCATCGATCTTCTGCTTGTCGGCCAGGGCGGCGGAAATGTCGGCGAACACTCCTGTTGTGAAGAGGGCGATCAAGACGTTTCCACAGCCCAGGAGGCGGGCGGCCAGGCTGAATTGAGTGTGCTTCATAGTGAATGCCTGGCCGGCGGCCGCGGCGGACAGACCCGTCGCGACAATTAACAGCTCCCCGTGCCCGATGAGGCTTCTCAGGGTTCGCTCGCTGTGTCGAGTCTCGCCAATGATGTAGCTCAACAGGATTGGCATAACGGCGAATACGACGCCGAACGCGAACCAGCTGGCCAATTTTACGGTGACGATCTTCCACCGGGGATGTGTGGTACCCGCCGATGGTGTCCCTGGCGGAGGTACACCCGCAGCGCTGCTACTTGACGTGGTGGTTGAAGAACTGGCCATATCGCCCCCTGTCTTCCGTTCGGCTCGGAACCCGTTCTTCATAGCGCAGGATGCTCACTCTGTGGGTGCTTTCCCGAGGATCTACGCGCTGTTCCACACGATGAGGTTCATTCCCCGGGGCTTGATGAAGCCGTGCGCGCCGAGCTCGGCGCCCTCCCGTGCCCGTGCGACCGCTGTACAGCAGCGGAGTACCGCAGCCATGGCAACCCGCTACCGCCGCTCCGAGGGCAGGTAGCGGCCGGGATGGCATCGACGAGGGTGGTCGGCCCCCGTCCGGCCCGTCTCGCGGCCGTCAGAGACGCGCCTGTGCTGCCAACATGTAGCCAACACGGATGGCGCGCGCGATCCCGCCGGTCGTGATGCACTGGATTGACAGGAGGTGCATCATGTCAGGTCGTGCCGGAAAGCCCCGCAACATCTTTCTCGTCTGGCTGATCTGGCCGCTGATCACGCTGGGTATCTATCATTTGGTCTGGTACTACAAAGTGAATCGCGAGGCCCGCGACTTTGACCACCGGATTGAGGTCGATCCGGTGATGGCCGTTCTGGCCATCACTGTCGGCTGGCTGGTGATCGTTCCGCCCTTCGTATCGGTCTACAACACCGGTCAGCGCATTGCCCGGATGCAGAAGTCGGCCGGGATGCAACCCACCTGTAATCCCTGGATCGGGCTGGTTCTCATCATCGTTGGAGGCCTGTACTCGCTCTACTACCAGCACGAGCTGAACCAGATATGGGCCCACTACCAAAACCCGGTCGAGGGCGAGCAGGTGCCTCTGGCGGCTTGACCTGCAAAAGGACCAGTAGTCACTCAGGGCCGGGCCGCCTTTCGAGCAGCCGGTCCCATGTGGCTGACAGCACACGAGCGCGGAACGACGTGGTGGCCGGCGGCAAGTCGGCAGCCGATCGCAACTGGCTCGGCATCTGCCGGATGTGCTCTCTGTGCGGGCCGCGGCGCTCGGTCGACGACATCGGGTCCGCTGTCAGCGAACCCGCCCGGCCGTCGTGGGCGACCGCCTCCTCATCGCACGAGCGGGCCTCATCGGCGGGCCGGGCGATCGCAGCGGACGCTCCGGCTACTGGGTGGCCCGTGCCGCACGCGATCCGCACGGGCCGATGCTGGTTCCCGATGCTCCGGCCATGCCGACACAGGCAGTCGACGTGCGGGACCTCACCGCCTGGCTGCTCGACGCCGCGGAGACGGGGAGCACCGGCGTATACGACGCTGTCGGTCCGGTTGTTCCGTTCGGAGAGTGGATCGAGCTGTCCCGCGCTCTTGGCGGGCACACCGGTCCCGTGGTCACCGCGGACTCGGCACGGCTGCTCGCGAACGGCGTGGCCGAGTACATGGGGGCCGAGTCGCTGCCGATGTGGGTGGTCGAGCCGGACTGGAAGGAGTGGTCGGCCCGGAACGGGTCCGCGGCGCGCGGGGCGGGGCTCCGCCATCGGCCCCGGGCGGAGCTGCTGGCCGACACGCTGCTCTGGGAACGCGAGCAGGGTCTGGACCGGGAAAGGCGTGCCGGGCTCAGCGCCCGGCGCGAGTGCGAGTTGCTGGACGCTGACGGCTGACGGCTGACGGCTTTGGTCTCCTGCTGTTTGCGGCCACGCTCAGCCTCTGGCTGTTTGTGGACGTGAGCAGGCTGGATGCGCGTCGGGGCCGGCCGGGCGCGGCCCGTCGCTGTGGGGCCGTGAGCGGGAGCGCAGCCGCAAGCCGAATCAACTAGGGCGTGTCCGGGTGACCATGTGACCCGTGAGTGTGGCCTGCTCGCGCGCTTGGATCAAGGGTCGCGTCGGCGCTCAGCCGATAGTGGTTGATTTCCCCGGAGGACGCCACTTCGACCTCAACGGCCACGTCGTCTTCGCAGCGGAGGGTGAAGTAGGGACTGGCCTCGATGAGCAGCTGTACGTCCTCACTCTCGCTGCGGTCGAGGGGCGGCGAGGCGGCGGCGTCCCACGTGCCGCCTCCGGCCGTGGGGACGATCCTGACAGGGATACGTGCAAGGCAGGTGGAGCGGTTTGCCCACCACTCCAGATGGGCTGCACCCTCGTAGCGGTCCATTCCACGAGGGTACGCAGCGTGGTTGTGGCTCTCCGGCCGGGTGCCTCGTGAAGCAGTGCATGACGAGTCGGGGCGATCTGAGGCACGGTGAGTGGGAGCGGCTGCGCCCGTTCCTGCCGGTGGACAACGGGCGTTGCGGCCGGTGGTGGTATCACCGGCAGGTGATCGATGGGCCGCGGATGACATGGACAGAAGTCCGGCGCATACCGGTCGAGTCGAGCCTCGGGCAACTACCGTGACAGGCCCCCGCACAGCAGTGCGGGGCCTCGCGAACGATGATGCTCTGTCACCAAGTGATGTTGTGCGCCATGCCGTTGAGGATGAAGACGATCTCTGCCGGTGGCTTCACCCTCTTCGTTCGCCGTGGCCTTGGTCCAGGTCACCGAACCTTCCGTTGTCCTGACGGTGTACTCGCCGGCCGGCAGGCCCTTTCTCTCGAAAGCTCCCTCGTCATCGGTCCGGCAGCCCATCGAGCACAGTCGGACCTCGGGGGCCTGGCGAGAGCGTGGCGGCGGAGGGCTGGGCGGCGCTGGGGTATCGAGCGCCGTCGGGTGGCATGCATCCCGCGCAGCGTCAGCCGGGTTGTCACCGGATGTGATCTATCCTGAGGGTGTTACGATCCGAACCGGTTCGTATTTGAACTACGAGAGGGCTGTCCCATGCGAGTCAAGGACTTCGATCACCTGGTGCTCAACGTGCAGGACGTCGAGCGTGCGTTGGAGTTCTACTGCGGACCCCTGGGTCTGGAGCCGGTCCGGGTGGACGAATGGCGGGCCGGCGAGGTCCCGTTCCCGTCGGTGCGGGTCAGTCCGACCACGATCATCGATCTGCTCGACCGTCCCCGCGGCGAGTCCAATGTGGACCACATATGCCTGGTCGTCGAACCCCTGGACTGGCAGCAGGTCATCGACTCGGGCGACTTCACCGTGCTGGAAGGCCCGGTCGGCCGCTACGGTGCCCGGGGCGAGGCGCAGTCGATATACGTGCGGGATCCGGAGGGCAACACCGTTGAGCTGCGCTGGTATCCGCAGGACGCCGACCGGTGAGCCCCGCCGCGGCCGGGCGGCCACGTGACCCGGCGATCGATGCCGCGGTGCTGGCCGCGACCCTCGAAGTGCTGCGCGAAAGCGGGTACGCCGGGTTCGCCCTCGAGACGGTCGCTGCCAGGGCCGGTACGACGAAGGCGTCGATCCGGCGGCGGTGGCCGGTCCGGCAGAGCCTTGTCATCGACGCGCTCGCCTCGGTCGTCGTCACCCCTCCGGCGCCGGACAACGGCTGCACCCGCTGTGATCTGATCCAGAGCGTGCGGCTGCTCGCCGAGGCGTTGCACGACCGGCTGCCCGGCGGGGTCCTGGCCCCGCTGATCGCGGGCTGCGCCCACGACGCCGATCTGCACCGGCGGCTGATCGACGTGTTGGTGCAGCCCAGCAGGCAGGCCGCGACGATCGCGGTGCAGCGCGCGGTCGACCGGGGCGATCTGCTGCCCGACGCCGACCCGGAACTGCTGGTCGATCTGCTCGCCTCGACGGTCTACCAGCGCGCATTGTTCGGCGATGCTCCGCTCGACCAGGACACAGCGGGTCCTCTGGTGGATCTGCTGCTGCGCGGGGTGGCGGTCGACTTCGACCGGCTCGTGTGGATCAGCCAACAGCCCGCCCACGCCCGGGAACGGCACTAGACCTCGGGCAGGGGCAGGGGCATGGGCATGGGCATGGCATGGGTACGGGAATGGGCAGGTGGGGTGCGGCGGTGACGGGCCGGATGGGGCCGTCACCGCCCCCCATGGGCATCCGTCAGGGTGCCGGTGGGCCCGCCGGGGGCCACGGGATCTCGGCCAGGATGGGGAGAAGTGACTCCTCCTCATAGGCGAGGTGTGCGGTCAACTCCTCCGACATCCGCGTCAGCTCGGTGCGGAAGCGCCCGGGGTCGGCGGCGTTGATGCCGGTCAGCAGGGCAACCAGTTCGCCCTGGATGCGTGCGACCGTTCGGTGTTCGACACGGAGCTGCTCGAAGGTGTCGGCCAGATGCGGGTGGTAGCCCGCCATCGTGGGAAACAGGTGCGCGTCCTCGCTGGTGTGATGGAACTCCAGGGACTGACAGAACGCCAGGCAGTGCTGCCGTATTTGCAGTCCGAGGCTCGGCACCGGCGGTTCGCCGGAGCCCTGGTGAGCCGCCCGTGCGGCGAAGTGGGCGTCGGTCTCGGCCTGTACATGCCGCAACTGCGCACGCAGCCAGGTGTGGACCTCCATGAGCTTGTCGGCGAGGTTGTTGACCTCCCGGGGGCCTTCGCCCGCCTCGGGCGCGGAGCGCTCCAGTGCCACGACCGGCAGGATCCGGGTGGTGCCGGCCTGATAGTCCCCGTATCCGGGCTCGGCACGTACCACGCGCTCGAACAGCTGGTCGCGCCGCGCGCCCTCGGCGGGGACCGCGACCGCTCCGAACGCCTCGGTGCCGATCTCCACCTGCACCAGGGGATGGGCGAGCAGGTTGTGGTACCAGGCGGGATGGCGGGGCCCGCCGGCGGCGGAGCCGATGATCAGCAGAAGGCCGCCGTCGCGGACATAGCCGAGGGGAGTGGTGTGTTCCTTCCCCGACTTCGCGCCAGTGGTGGTCAACAGGAGAAGGTCACCGCCCTCGAAGGGGCCACTGACCTTTCCCGCGTTGGCTCGGAACTCCTCGATGACCGATTGGTTGAAGGATGTGGGCATGCGGTGTCGGCTCTCCAAAGCAGTGTGTGGTTCCGCGGTGAGAGGGGATGGCGTTGATGTGCGCAGAGCGCAGCGGCCGCAGCGCGCAGTGACCGCACGCGAACCCTCGCCCGGAGTTGGACATCGATCGAGCACTCCCAGCTGCCGACGGGCGCGCCGGGACACGGCGGCTGTCGGGGAGGCTCGGCGGCATCGCGAAGGACGAGGGATGACGCGCGGAGGCGCTTACGTCAGGCGCAGGGCGCGGAGTATGAACTCAAGGCGTGACCCCCGGTGAATGGTGCTCGCCCAACTACCGGCCGGCCCACTGCTCTTGGCCGGCGTCACGCGACACGTATTCCATTACAGCCACCGGGTAGTCGCCTGTCAACGCGGTTGTCGCGGAGGGCCGGCCCCTCGGACCGAGCTGACGTCGCGTCGAGTCCATCTCGCGTCGAGCTGCGGGCTCTGGATCATCGGCGTCGGCGGCGGTACGTTGCCTTCATGACTCACCACTGCCGAAAGGGAAATGCCGCGTAGGCGCCCGTCCGCCGTCCGCGGCGGCCTTCCCGTACGCATCAGCAGTCCCGGGTTCCGTCACCCGCCGATCAATCGCCTGTCAGGGGCGTGCATGGCGCACATCCGCAGGCTGGAGCGCACGCGCTTCCGGGTCGGCAGCACCGCCCAGGCCTTCCGGCGCTGGGCTGCTCTGGCTCACGGTCCACTGAGCAGGCTGTCCGGCTCCTCTGCGCAGAGCCGATGCGACAACCCGGAGGAATGCGGCTGCGATCCGGGGTACTTCCGTGACCATCTCGAAGACGTGATGCACGCCCTGCCCAAGAAGTCGGCCCGCGAGTTGCGCACGCTCGTGGGGGCTCTCGACGCCCGGATCCTGGCCAGGGCCAGAGCCGTCCGTGCCGATTCCCCCGATGTCCCTTGGTGGAGAGACCAGCTCTAGACGGAACGAATGCCTTGCCGCCGCGGTTCGTCCCGTACGCCCGATCACGAACCGCCCCCGCGTGACCGACTACCGCGCCGACCGGCCCGCGCGTCCCTGGCTACCGCACCCGCCGGTAGCTGCTGCCGTCCTTGGGCCGGTCCAGCAGACCCGCCACGACCAGGTAGCGGCGCAGCGCCGAGCAGTCTTCGTGCACCGTGCGCAGCGCGTCGTTGACCTCACCCTCGCTGTAGGAGCGGTTGCGCTCGAACAGCGTCTCCGTGAGGTGTACGAACAACTGCTCGCGGCGGGCCGGCTTCCGTGGGATCGCCGTCAGCCGCCCCTTCGAGAAGAGGTCGGCCACCCCTTGTGAACTGCTTGATCTGTTCTCGGACATGACCGGAAGCCTCCCAGCAGGCCGGGCACCGGGCAACGCATTTCCGCGGGCCGGCGCGCTTGCTTCAGCTCGCTCCGAACCAGGCCACCGTGAGCGAGTCGAGGGTGGGCTCGGGCGGGGCCGGCAGTTCTCTCAGGTACCACGGCAGGGCGACGGAGTCCAGGAAGCCGGGTATCTGCTCTATCCAGGGCTCCGGCAGTTTGTGGCTCTGCTGCTGTTCTTCGGCACCGGTCCGTCACCCGAATGGACGCGAACAAGTGGTCGTGCGAGGGGGCCGAGCACACGCTCGATGAGATCCCGACTAAGGAGTCTCCCGTGGCACAGACCTCGTCTCCTCCCGCCGGCCCCCCGCCTTCCGGCCCCCCGAGCCCGGCCGAAAGCGCATGGGCCGCCGGCGGCACCATGTTCGCCGGAGTGCTGCTGTTCGTCGTGGGTGTGCTCAACATCTTCAAAGGGATCGCGGCCATCTCCAATGACGACGTCTACACCCGTCTCGGCGACTACGTCTTCAAGTTCAACCTGACCACCTGGGGCTGGATCCACCTCGTCCTCGGCCTGATCCTGATCATCACCGGCTGGAGCATCCTCAAGGGCGCCACATGGGCCCGCGCGGTGGGTGTGGCACTGGCCGCGCTCAGCATCATCGCCGACTTCATCTGGCTGCCCTACCAGCCCATCTGGGCGCTCATCTCGATTGCCATCGGCATCTTCGTCATCTGGGCGCTGTGCACGGACCGACCGAATCCCGTCGCCCGGCCGTGATCGAGGAGCCATGTCGGAGCAGGCCGAAGCCGCATCTGGGCAGCCCGAGCCCGGGCAGGTCGAGTCCGGGCAGGTCGAGTCCAGGCAGGTCGAGTCCGGGCAGGCCGAGTTCAGGCAGGCCGAGTTCAGGCAGGCCGTGTCCGGGCAGCAGGCGCTGCGCGATCTGGCGGCCGACGCGTACGTCTACGGCTACCCGCTGGTCTCCGACCTGACCATGGCCGAGGCCTCCACACACCAGGGCCTCGGCCCGCTGGAGCCCGCGCCCTTCAACGAGTTCTCGCACGCGACCCAACTGGCCGACGGCGACACGCACTTCGTGTTCGCCACCCACGACACGATGTACTCGATCGCGCAGGTCGACCTCTCCGGAGGGCCGTTCCTGCTGCATGTGCCGGACACCGGCGGGGCGTACTACGTGCTCCAGTGCATCGACGCGTGGACCAACAACTTCGCGTATCTCGGCCGCCGCGCCACCGGTACGGCCGAGGACGACTGGCTGATCGTGCCGCCCGGCTGGTCGGGGGGTGGACTCGGCGGCGTACGCGGCGTACGCGAGGTGATCGACGCGCCGACCTCCGTCGTCACCGTCGTCGTACGCAACGCCTGCGACGGGCCCGACGATCTGCCCCGCGTCCTGGCGCTCCAGCGGCAGTTCACGCTGACCGCCACCGATCCGGAGACGCATCGCACCGGGCTGCCCGCGCCCGATCCCGATGTACCCGAGGAACTGCTCTTCTTCGAACGGCTCCGCGTCTGGATGGCCGACTTCCCGCCCTCCGCGCCCGACCGCGCCTACCAGGACCGTTTCCAGCCACTGGGGCTGCTGGAGGAGGGCCCGTCGCCGTACACGGCCGGTGATCCCGCCCTCGTACAGGCGCTGACCGAGGGGCTGGAGCGCGGCAGAGCGCGGGTGGAGGAGGCGATCCGCGCGGCGCCGGACGGGGGACGGCCGCCGGGCGCATGGCAGATGAACCCGCACCTGTACGACTACAGCCTCGACCACTTCGGCGTGGGGACGATCGACTCCCCGGAGTGGAGGATGACCGACCGGGAGGAGTCGTACCTGGTCCGGGCGGTGGCGGCGCGCGTCGGGCTGTGGGGAAACCACGGCTACGAGGCGGTGTACGGCTTCACCTTCCAGGACGCCGAAGGGGAGCAGCTCAGCGGGGCGAAGTCGTACGTCCTGCGCTTCGAACAACCTCCGCCGGTCGAGTCGTTCTGGTCCCTGACCACGTACGACATCCCCGACTGCCGCCTCGTCGACAACTCCGCGGGCCGCTGCTCGATCGGCGACCGCACGCCCGGCCTCGTCCACGGGGACGACGGTTCGCTGACGATCCACATCCGCAAGGACCGGCCGGCGGACCCGGCGGAGGCCGCGAACTGGCTGCCCGCGCCCGAGGGCGACTTCAGGTCTGTGATCCGGCTCTACACCCCCGGACAGGCTGTCCTCGACGGCAGGTACGAGATGCCGGCCATCCAGGTCCTCAGGCGGTGAGGTGCTCAGGCGGTGAGGTGCTCAGGCGGTGAGTTTCGGCGGGGTGCCTGCCGGCGGCGAAGCGGTGAGTGCTGATGGTCCATGGGGAGGGCTCGGGTCCGGCGGGGTGGGGGCACACTGGATGTATGTGCCGCAGTATCAAGACTCTCCGTCCGCCCGTGCTCCCCGAAGAGGCCACCGAGGAGGACATCCGGGCCGCCGCCCTGCAGTACGTACGCAAGGTGTCCGGCTTCCGTGCCCCGGCCGCGCACAATCGCGAGGTCTTCGAGCAGGCTGTCGACGAGATCGCCGAGGCGACCCGCAAGCTGCTCGAAGGGATCGAGGTGCGCGGGTCCGGCGCGGCTGCTAAGCAGCAGGCTCGGGAGCCGGCGTCGGCGTCGGCGTCGGTTCCTGAGCCGGTGCCGGTGCCGGTGCCGGTCCCGGTGCCGTAGCTGTCGCCGTTGCCGGACGCCGCATGACGTATGCCGCGACCGCGCCCGCCCCGAAGAGCGCCAGCACCGAGACGGCCGCGCCGACCCAGCTCGCGCCGAGCCACTGGCCACCGAAGTAGCCGAGGCCCACGCTGTAGCTTGCCCAGACCAGGCCCGCCAGGGCCGACCAGGGCAGGAACTCCTTCACCTTGTGGTGCGCGGCGCCCGCGCCGAGTGAGACGACCGAGCGGCCCGCCGGGGCGAAGCGCGCTATCACGACGAGTGCGCCACCACCGCGGCTCAGCGCCGTGCCGAGACGTTCCTGCGCCCTGGTCAGGCGGCGCGACCGGGCGATCGCCCGGTCCAGGCGGTCACCACCGCGCCAGGCAAGCCGGTACGCGACGAGGTCGCCGAGCACGGACGCGGTGGCCGCGCACAGGGTCAGGACGAGGAGCGAGGGCACTTCGCGCGGCACCTGGCCGGCCGCCTCCGCGACAGAGGTGGCGGTGGTCGACCCCGCGGCGGCCGCGGTGGCAGCCGTGATGACGAGGACTCCGCTGGGCAGCACCGGCAGGAAGACGTCGAGAAGTACGGACAGTGCGACCACGGCGTAGATCCATGGGCTGCCGGTCAGCGACCCCACACTCTCGAGCACGTTGTGACTCCCCGGTTTCGTGACAACGCCGCGACGTCGCAGGGGAGCGGCAGGGGCGGCATGACAGCTGTACAGCGTACGCCTGGGGTTTACCTCGAGATCGTCAGGGGGTCGTCGATGTCGTGCGCATCACGTCCACCAGGCGGGATCCAACGGGCGGGTGCACGAGACGAACGGCCGGGGCGGCAACGGGACGACCAAGCGCCCGGACCCCTTGTTCCTACGGGGTCGGGCGCTTGGTCGTACGGGGCCGGGTGCTGCGCTGCCTGTGGGCTGTGCGGGATCAGGCGGTCATCGCGGTGGCCTGATCCTTTCGGTCGTCCTCCGCCGTCCGGCTCTCGCCGCGCGAGCCGAACACGTTGTCCAGCGCCAGCGCGCCGGGACCGGTGAAGACCAGCAGCAGGAACGCCCAGCAGTAGGTCGCGGACCCCTCGCCGCCGTTCTGCAGCGGGAAGAGCGACTCGGGCTGGTGGACCACGAAGTACGCGTATGCCATCGATCCGGAGGCCACGAAGGCGGCGCTGCGGGTGCCGAGGCCGAGCAGCACCAGCACGCCGGCGACCAGCTCGATCACTGCCGCGTACCAGCCCGGCCAGGTGCCGGCCGGTACGGTGCCGCCGCCCGCCGTGCCGCCGAGGACGCCGAAGAGCGCGGCAGCGCCGTGGCAGGCGAACAGCAGGCCGATCACGATGCGGAACAGGCCGAGCGCATAGGGCTGGGCCTGATGGAGGCGGGTGGGCAGGGCACTGTTCGCCATGGGGACTCCTTCGGCTGGGGACGTGACCGAGAGGGCCCTACGTTAGGCAGACCTAATCGATACTTGCAAGTTCAACATTTATCGCGTGGCCGATTTCCGCCCTGGATTCCGGTTCTGTACCCGTCTCCGGTTCCGTCGGCGTCGGCGTCGGCGTCGTCGCGAGCGTGCGCAGGGCGGCGCGCGCCACCGCATCCGCGTCCGACAGCGTCACCGAGTCGACTCCGGGCCTCGCCCCGGCGGCGGTCACCCAGTGCACGCCCTCGGTGGGTACCCCGATCGCGAAGCGCCGGGGGTGCGGACGGCCCTGGCGGTTGATCAGCCGGTACGGGCGCCGGGTGACATCCAGCCCCCCGGTTTCGTAACCGTCGATGGTGTGCGGCCGGCACTGCCCGGTCTTCAGCAGCCGCCCGAGCAGCTCGTCGCAGGTCCGCCTGAGGTCGGGTTCCGGCAGCCGCGCCTCGATGAGCGTGGTCGCCGTGACGAGGGAGCCGGTCACGTCGGGCGACTCCGCGGTGAACAGCCCGTCCGCCATTCCGATCGTCGTGTGCGGGCCGACCACCTCCAGTACGCCCGCCTCGATCAGGGCCGTCATCTCCTCTATCCGGCGGCGCGGCGGACCGATGGAGAGGAAGGCGTTCAACGGGGTGTACCAGCGGTCGAGATGGTCGCGCCGGGAGGTGCCGGAGAGCCCGGCGTGGTCCACGATCTGGCGCAGCTCGTTGCGGACGTCGCGCAGCACGTCGAGGGCGGCCTTCCGCGGACCCGCGACATTGCCGAGCGCGGCCTGGGCGGCATCCTGGCGCAGATGGGCGAGAAGCCAGACGTGGTGCTCGGCGGGGGAGGAGAAGCACTGGCCGGCGTGCGGGCGTGAGATCCGGTCCCAGCACCAGCGGTCCGCCTCCGCAAAGCCGAAGGCGTCGAGTACGGCGGCCTCTTGGGCGCTGCCGTGGGGCGCGTCGAGGAAACGGGCCCGGAAGTCCCGGACGTTCTCGAAGTCCCGGACGACCTTGGAGCCGCGAACATCCTCGAAGTCCGTGACGTTCTCGGCGTCCAGAACATTCCGGAAGTCCTGGAAGCCCTGGAAGCCCCGGACGTCGCATGGCGTGGGGCCGTCGCCCGCGGCGAGCAGCGCCTCGTAGTGGACCGCCTCCACCTCCTTGGCCACCAGCGGCCATATCTCCGTCAGGAAGTCCGGCGGATCGCCCCCGTCCGCGCGCATGCGGAAGCCCGCGATCACCTCCGGGGTCAGCACGAGCGGCTCGTGCCGGCCCGAGGGGCCCTTGGCGTTGTCGCCGCGCGCCTGGTACGGGACGCCGCGCCGCGAACCCGCGTGCAGCCGAGGCTCGCGCCCGGACGGGAGGTAGGAGAGCATGCCGCCGTCGGTGCGTACGAACGTGCCGCCGCGGCCCGTCGTCAACAGCGCCATGTGGTCGAAGAAGTTGAGGCCGAGCCCGCGCAGCAGAACCGGTTCTCCGGGGGCGACGGCCGAGAGGTCCAGATCCGCCGGGTTGGCCGGCGGAAAGTAGCGCAGCCGGCGGTGGCGGGCGGCGTATTCGGCCAGATGCGCCTGCGCCTGACGCGGGACCACCGGCAGATGGCCCTGCGCGAGGATCACCGCACAGAGTCCGGTGAGGACGGTGCCGTCGTCGAGGGTGAGGGTCTGGCGCGGGGCGGCGGTGGGGGCAGGTGCGCGGGCGGCCGTGTTGTTCAGCGGTGTATGCGCCCGGGGCACTTGGAACGCCGCGGCATGCTCCGCGCTCACGGCCATGGGCTCGCGATCGTCCTCCAGGCGTACGGCGCGGGCCCGGTGGACCCGGACCGTCACCGTGTCCGGCGCGCCGCCCACCGTCCGCAGGAACACCCACTCCAGATAACGCCCGTAACAGGCCCTTGTCGGATAGTCGTCGGGGCCGAGCCGCTCGTCGGTGTGGTCGGCCGCCCACTCGTACAGGCTCGGCCCGGGGCGTATCGGCCCCTCGCAGGCCACGCTGTCGTCCGTGAACAGCGTCACCTGCGAGGCCACCGTGTTCATCAGCAGTTCGGCGGACTGGTCGGTGCGCCAGACGTGGCCCGGTCCCGGCGGCGCGGGGTCGACGAGATGGACCGTCAGCCGCAGCCCCGGCGACAGTTCGGGGAGGGAGGCGCAGAGTCGTTCGAGGACGGAGGCGCCGCGGGGGCCTGCGCCGACGACCGCGACGGCACGGGCACGGGCCGGGGCGTGCGGAATGGCGGACCATGCGTCGCGTACATCGGACAAAACGGTGACTCCCGGGGCATGTGGGGTGCTTGGAAGCGGACGGTCCGCCTCATCATGCCGTTGGCACGCCCGGAGTCGAACCCCTGGGTCGAGGATTACCCTCCGCTATGTGAAGGATCACGGGCCGCAGTCAACTCCCTCTCCTGCACGGTCACCAGCCGCGCCTCCCTGCTCTGGCCGGATCCCGTCGTTCGCGCCTGGTCCAGCCGGAGCGAGGCCGAACGCCCGCGCAGCATCAGCGTCATCAGCTGATTGCCGAACCAGGGGCCGCCGGTCTTGCGCCAGCCGATGGGCGGCGTGCCCAGCCGGCCGTGCCGGGCCAGAGCACGGCCGATGCGCCGCCCCATCCGGCTCCAGCCGAACCGGAAGCCGAGCCTTATCGAGGTGGGGATGGAGTTGTGCACGGGGGAGCAGGTCAGCTGCAGCACCTGGGCATCTGGCTGCGTGCCGTCGGACCAGGCAGGCTCGGCGACGTACGCATGGTGCACATCGCCGGACAGTACGCACACCGTCGCCGGGGCCCCCTCGCCGCTGCCCACCTCCGCGATCAGATGCGTCAGTTCCTCGAAGGAGGCGGGAAACGCCGCCCAGTGCTCCAGGTCGGACCGTCTTCGCAGATCCTCGCCGAAGCGAGCCCACCGCCCGCCGCGTTCGCCGCGGCACAGCGCGGCGTTCCAGCCCTCCGCGTCATGGATCAGCGGCGGCAGCAGCCAGGGCAGCGAGGTGCCGATGAGGAGATGGTCGTACGAGCCCTTCTCCGTCAGTGCCTGCTCGCGCACCCACCGCGCCTCGCCCGCGTTGAGCATCGACCGGTTCCGCTCCTCCAGGACGCGGGCGGCCCGGCTGTCGAGCATCAGCAGCCGGGTGCGGCCGAAGTCGCGCCGGTAGCTCCAGCGCGCACGGGTCGGGTCGGCGTCCGCTGCGGCGGCGAACTGCCTGAGCCGGTCGGTGCCGTCGGGCGTGTCCCGGACCGCCGCGTACAGCTCGTCCGACTCCAGCTCGGCGGGGGAGAGATTGCCGAGGTGCTGGTAGACCCAGTACGACATCAGGCCGCTGAGGATCCGCTCCTGCCACCACGGGGCCGTCCGCATCTCGGCCAGCCACGACGCGCTGGTGTTCCAGTCGTCGATCACATCGTGATCATCGAAGATCATGCAGCTCGGGACGGTGGAGAGCAGCCAGCGCACCTCGGGGTCGCTCCAGGACTCGTCGTAGAGGTGGGTGTACTCCTGGTAGTCCGCCACCTCCGCGCCGGGCGGCTCGTTCAGATCGCGGCGGGCGGCGAGCCAGCGCCGCGTTGCCTCGGACGTCTCGTCCGCGTACACCTGATCGCCCAGCAGGAGCAGCACATCGGGACGTGCGGCGTTGGGGTCGGCGGCGAGCCGGGCGGCGAGGGTGTCCAGTGCGTCGGGGCCGACCGGGTCGTTGCCGCCGTCGGCCGGGACCGACCAGCGGCAGGAGCCGAAGGAGACGGTGACGGCGGCGGGCGGGGTGCCGGCGGCAGGCACATCGGGCATCCGGATCGTGCTGTCCGGGAAGCGGGAGTCCGCGAGCGGCCAGACACGGTGGCCGTCGAGCAGCACTTCGTACGCCGTCGAGGTGCCGGGCGTCAGGCCGGTCACCAGCACCAGCGCATAGTGGTGGCCGCCGACCCGGAACGTGGGCGACGTTCCGCCCGCACCGTCCGCGCACCGCACTTCGGCCGTGCACGGGCGGTCGGCCTCGACCCACACGGTCGCCCTCCCGCCGGTTTCCCAGTCGGCGTACCGCAGCAGTGGTCCCAGGCGCAGCCCGGCCATGATGTGCCCTCCTCCGTCGCCCCGTACGGTACGGAACGACGGGGGAGGTCGAACAGGTTCCGGCGTGTTCCGGCGGGTTCCCGGCCGGATGGCCGTGCGGAGGCCGGCCGCTGGTCAGCAGCCGTTGAGGATGGACTGCAGTGCGCCCTTCTCGGCCGAGTCCACCTTCAGGTTCCAGTCGTGCTTCACATGCACCCACATCCGGGCGTACGTGCAGCGGTAGGAGGTGCGCGACGGCAGCCACTCCGCCGGGTCCTTGTCGCCCTTCGCCTGGTTGACGTTGTCGGTGACCGCGATCAGCTGCGGGCGGGAGAGGTCGTTGGCGAAGGACTGCCGCTGGGAGGTGGTCCAGCTGCTCGCGCCGGAGCGCCAGGCCTCGGCGAGCGGCACCATGTGGTCGATGTCCACGTCGGAGGCGGCGGACCAGGTGGCGCCGTCGTACTCGGAGAACCAACTCCCGCTGACCGCGGCACAGCTGGAGTCCTGCTGGACGTTCGTGCCGTCGCGCTTGAGCACGACCTCACGGGTGTTGCACGCGCCCGACTGGGTGATCCAGTGCGGGAACTTGTCGCGGCTGTAGCCGGTGGAGGAACCTTCCGGCGACACCGTCAGCTGACCGAGGTAGGTGCGAGCGGTGGCGGCGCTGACGGGGGTGGGAGGGGAGGCCTGGGCGGTGGGTGCGGTCGCCAGCAGGCCGCCGGTGGCAGCGAGGGCGGAGGTGGCGGCTAGTACGGCTATACGGCGGCTCTGACGCGCGTAGACACCAGACATGCGAACTCCTTTGATGTGGGGGGAACCTGGCCGTTCGGTGTGGCCATGGTCGCGGCGCCAGATTGACTGGGGATGGGCGCCAGGTAACAGAGTGGCGACATGGGCACGTCACATCAAGGGTTCTGACGTATCGGCACGGGCCGTACGGCGTCGTAGGGTTGGCGGGTGCTGCTGCCGGTCAACCTCACCTTCGGGGCCGTCCTGGCCGTTCTGCTGGCCTTCGCGGCGACGGTGGCGGCCCTTGCGCATCTGGGGCGCTCGCGCGAGATCGCGATCGCGGGTGTGCGGGCCGCCGTCCAGCTCACGGCCGTCTCCCTGGTGATCGGCTGGGTGGTTCGCTCTGTACCGCTGCTGCTCGCCTTTCTGGTGCTGATGTACGTGGTCGCCATACGGACGGCGGGCCGGCGCCTCACCTCGAACGGAACCTGGTGGTGGGCGGGCCTGCCGATCGCCGCGGGCGTCGTCCCCGTCGTCGCCGCGCTGCTCCTCACCGGACTGGTGCCGGTGAAGGGCATCGCGCTGATCCCCGTGACCGGCATCCTCATCGGCGGCGCGCTCACCGTGACGGTGCTCGGCGGGCGCCGGGCGCTGGACGAGCTGGAGCAGCGGCGGGGAGAGGTCGAGGCGGGCATGGCGCTGGGGCTGCTGGACCGCGACGCCCGTCTCGAGGTGGCGCGCGAGCCCGCGTCCGACGCGCTGCTGCCGGGACTCGACCAGACCAGGACTGTGGGCCTGGTCACACTGCCGGGCGCGTTCGTCGGCATGCTGCTGGGCGGTGCGTCACCGCTTCAGGCGGGGGCGGTTCAGGTGTTCGTACTGGTCGCGCTGATGGCCGTACAGGCGGTGGCGGTCGCGGTGGTGCTCGAGCTGGTGGCGCGGGGGCGGCTGCACCGGGAGTGAGTGCGGTCCGGGTGTCGCGTAGCCCGGGTCGAGCAGAAGGGGAGTAGCTCTTCGCCGGAACGTCGACATACTGCTGGGCCTTGTGCCCGGCCGGCGCCCGGAGGCGGTCGCAGTACGGGCCGCCAGCGAGACCTTCGGCCGCAGTGTCCGTGTGTTTTTACGACGCTGCCGTGCCGAAGTGACCCCTTGTTTCGAATCTCTCGAAGTTCTGATCAAGGTCTCTCGGTGCGGACAGCCCTACCGATTGAGGAACCCCATCCATGATCAGCTTCACCGTCATGGCGATCACCTTCGGCGTCGTCTTCCTTGCCGAACTCCCCGACAAGACCGCGCTCGCCGGTCTCATGCTCGGCACCCGCTACCGCGCGTCGTACGTCTTCGCGGGCGTCGCGGCCGCCTTCGCCGTCCATGTCGCGCTCGCCGTCGCGGCGGGCAGCGTACTGACGCTGCTGCCGCACCGGCTGGTGCAGGCGGTGGTCGGCCTCCTCTTCCTCGCGGGCGCGGTGATGCTGCTCCTGAAGAGGGGCGACGGCGACGAGGAGAGCATCAACGCCCCGGCGGACCAGTCCTTCTGGAAGGTCTCGGGGGCGGGCTTCATGCTCATCCTGGTCGCGGAGTTCGGTGACCTGACCCAGATCATGACGGCCAACCTCGCCGCCCGTTACGACAATCCGGTGTCCGTGGGCGTCGGTGCGGTCCTGGCGCTGTGGGCGGTCGCGGGGATCGGGATCCTGGTCGGCCGGACGCTGATGAAGTACGTACCGCTGCGGCTGATCACCAGGGTCGCGGCCTGCCTGATGCTGGCGCTTGCGGGGTTCAGCCTCTTCGAGGCGATCGCATAGCAGGAGGCCGCGACTCCCGCGCCAACCTGTCGTGCCGTCCGGGCGCGTTGCCGGCCGAACGGCTCGGCGTGCAGCTCCTGGAGTTCCCGGGCGGCCATGGTGGCTATGTCGAGCATCCGGCCGAGTCCGCGGAACTGCTGGCTGAGACGTTGCTGAGCCGAGCCTGAGAGGCGGGGCCGAGCCGTCCGGGCCGAGCCGGGCCCGAGGGGCGGGCGGTCAGGCCGCCGGGGGTGCCACCCGCAGTTCGATGGTGCCGTCCGGGCCCTCGGTCACCGTCAGGTGCATGAGGTCGTCGACATGGACGTCCGGGGCGAGGCCCGCCGCGCGAGGGCCCACGCCCACCACGCGCATGCCGGCCGCGCGGACCGCCTCGATGCCTGCCTCGGAGTCCTCGAAAGCAATGCAGTCCGCCGGGGCGAAGCCCAGCTCGGCCGCGCCCTTGAGGAAGCCCTCCGGGTCCGGCTTGCTCGCGCCGACGCATTCGGCGGTGACACGGACCTGCGGTATCGGGAGACCGGCCACGGTCATCCGTGCCTGGGCGAGCGCCTCGTCCGCCGAGGTCACCAGGGCGTGCGGGAGACCGGAGAGGGCTGCCATGAAGGCCGGGGCGCCTGCGATGGGCACGACACCGTCGGTGTCCGCGGTCTCCTGGGCGAGCATCACGCGGTTGTCCGCGTAGTTCTGCTCCATGGGCCGGTCGGGGAGGAGCGCCGCCATGGTGGCGTAGCCCTGCCGCCCGTGGACGACCTTGAGGGCCTCGTCCGGGTCCAGGCCGTGCTCGATCGCCCAGTGGCGCCAGCAGCGCTCCACCACGGCGTCCGAGTTGACGAGGGTGCCGTCCATGTCCAGCAGGAGGGCGCGAGCGGTCAGTACGGGCGGGACGCTGGCCGGCATCGGCGTACTCCAGGGCGCGGGAGAAGAGAGCAAGGCGGTTCCGCCCGCCGGTCAGGGAATACGGGCGGAACCACTTTGTTCAACCACGATACAAAACGCGGGGCGGGTTGCGCTACCCGCCCCCCCGCACCGGCCTCGTCAACGCGGCCGGCGGCGGTCGTCGGCGAGGGTGCAGCCGGCGCCAGGACCGTCAGGGCTCGCTGGTCTCCGACTCCAGGGCGCGGCGCGTGTTCGGCCCGTAGACCCCTTCGGGATCGCCCCGTACGTCCCGGTCCCACTGGAAGACCCGCACGGCATCCTCGACGCCGTCGCCGTACTGCCCGTCCGCCGGACCGCCGTACAGCCACACCTCCGTCAGCCGCTGCTGCAACTCCGCGACCTCCTGCCCGCTGTCCCCACGCCGCAGCAGGGCCGGCGCCGGCTGCTCAGGCGGCTGCTGCGACACCGTGCCCGTGGCCCGCGCCGTCGAGGTCGGCGGGGCCGCAGGAGGTGCGGGCCTCGGCGAACTCGGGGTCGGACGCGCGGTGGACGGGACGGGGAGGCCGACGCGGACGCCGATGCCGACGCGGAGGCCGATGCCGACGAGGACGCAGACGGGGACGCGGACCGGCTCGGCGACGACGAGGGAGCGTCCGGTACGGAGCTCGCGCTCGGCGCGTTCGTCCCGGTGTCCGGAAGCGCCCTCTCCGGCTCGTCCGCCCCGGAGAACAGCCCCCCGGCGAACGCCGCCGTCCCGGCCACCACCACCGCGGCAGCGCCCACGACGAGCCCGGCGAACGGCCGACGCAGACGCGGGCGCGGCGGCACAGACGCGGGGGCGGGGGCGGGTGCGGGCGCGGGCCGGGGCACAGGTTCGAGCTCCTCGAAGGTGGGCTCGTCTGCTACCGGCTCAGGAGCCGGCAACGGGGCAGTAGCCCTCGCCCGCAACGGGGTCGCCTCCGCTTCCGCCCGGCCCCCGGGTTCCCCGTCCCCGGGAGGCTCCTCCATGCCCCGCAACCTCACATAGGGCCGTATTCGCAGCGGATCGAAGTCCTCCGCCGCCGCGATCTCCGCCCGCCGTTCCGCCCGCACCGCGTCCGCCGCGCGCTCCGCGCAGTCGCAGCCGGGCCCGGCCCTTCCGTCCGCGCCCCGCGGTGTCCCGCACGCAGGACACACATGTCCGGTCATCGCCGGTCCCCTCCCTTGGGCTGCCAGCGATTATGCAGCCGTCCGCGGCGATACCCAACGGGTTCGCGTCCGTTTCGGCAGGCCGTAACCGGCCCGAACGACCACGATGGAGAAGGACGAGAAACCGAGGAGACGCCCATGGCTCAGGAAATGAGCACTGCGGCGGTGAGTCCGGCCCCCGGTGAGGGCCAGAACCGGCGGACGGTCCTCGTCGCCATCGGCGCGCTGCTGCTCGGCATGCTGCTCGCCGCCCTCGACCAGACCATCGTCGCCACCGCCCTGCCCACCATCGTCAGCGAACTGGGTGGCATGAACCATCTCTCGTGGGTGGTCACCGCGTACCTGCTGGCCGCGACCGCGGCCACCCCCCTGTGGGGCAAACTCGGCGACCAGTACGGCCGCAAGAAACTCTTCCAGACCGCCATCGTCATCTTCCTCGCCGGCTCCGCGCTGTGCGGCGTCGCTCAGGACATGCCCCAGCTCATCGGCTTCCGTGCGATCCAGGGCCTCGGCGGCGGCGGACTGATCGTGCTGTCGATGGCGATCGTCGGCGACATCGTCTCGCCACGCGAACGCGGCAAGTACCAGGGGCTGTTCGGCGCGGTCTTCGGCGCCACCAGCGTGCTGGGCCCGCTGCTCGGCGGCCTCTTCACCGAACACCTCAGCTGGCGCTGGGTCTTCTACATCAACCTGCCCATCGGCATCGTCGCGCTCCTGGTCGTCGCCGCCGTACTGCACATCCCCATACGCCCCACCAGGCACACCATCGACTATCTCGGCACGTTCCTCATCGCCTCCGTCGCCACCTGCCTGGTCCTCGTCGCCTCCCTCGGCGGCACCACCTGGGCCTGGGGCTCGGCGCAGATCATCGGCCTCGCCGTCCTGGGAGCCGTACTCCTCGTCGTCTTCGTGTACGTCGAGAAGCGCGCGGCCGAACCCGTACTGCCGCTGAAGCTCTTCCGGATCCGCACCTTCACACTGGTCGCGGTCATCAGCTTCATCGTCGGCTTCGCGATGTTCGGCGCGATGACCTATCTGCCGACGTTCCTGCAGGTGGTACAAGGAGTGACGCCGACCCTGTCCGGCGTGCACATGCTGCCGATGGTGCTGGGCATGCTGATCACCTCCACCGCCTCCGGCCAGATCGTCAGCCGCACCGGCCGCTGGAAGGTCTTCCCGATCGCGGGCACCGGCGTCACCGCTGTCGGCCTGCTGCTGCTCCACCGGATGGAGCAGACGAGCACCGCCTGGGAGACGAGCGTGTACTTCTTCGTCTTCGGCGCCGGACTCGGCCTGGTCATGCAGGTGTTGGTGCTGGTCGTCCAGAACTCCGTCAGCTACGAGGACCTGGGCGTCGCCACCTCGGGCGCGACCTTCTTCCGCTCCATCGGTGCGTCCTTCGGTGTCGCCATCTTCGGCACGATCTTCATCAACCGGCTCGAGAACACACTGGCGGACGCGCTGGCGGGACAGACGGTGCCGTCCGGTGTCGGTGCCGCGCAGCTGGCCGCCGACCCGCGCGCCATCGCCGAACTGCCGCCCCCACTGCGCCCGTCGGCGCTCCAGGCGTACGCGTCGGCCATCACCGACGTCTTCCTGTACGCCGTGCCGGTCATGGTCGTCGCCTTCTTCATCGCCTGGTTCCTCAGGGAGGACAAGCTGCGCGGCTCGGTCACCGCGCCCGACCCCAGCCAGACGCTGGCGTCCAACCCGGTCGAACGCTCCTCGCACGAAGAGGTCGCGCGCGCCCTGTCGGTGCTCGGCTCGCGGGAGGGCCGGCGCGAGATCTACGAGAAGATCACTGCGAAGGCGGGGTACGACCTGCTGCCCGCGGCCAGTTGGCTGCTGCTGCGCATCCGGCGCCACGGCGTGGTGGAGCCCGCCCGTCTCTCCGACGACACGGCGGTGCCGTTGCGCACCATCACCGAGGCCGCCCGGCAGGTGGAGGTGCGGGGGCTCGCACGCCGCGAGGGGCTGGACCTGTTGCTCACCGAAGAGGGTCTGGAGGTGGCTGTGAAGCTGGCGAAGGCCCGTGAGGAGTCCCTCTCGGAGCTGCTGGGCGACTGGTGGGGCCCGGACCGGCCGACCGATCTGGTGCAGCTGGTCGAGGAGTTGAACGCGGAGCTGTGCGGTTCGGACGCGGAACGGCCCTACGGTCCGCCGCCCAGGCGGGACCACGCGGCCTGACGTGAGCGCCGCCTGGCTGCAGGGAGGGCTGGACGTTCGTGACGCCGGTCCCGAGACGTGATGCGGGCGGCTGACCGGCTGCTCCGCTGTGCGGTCGGTGATAGTTGTAGCAGCGCTCGACCTTCCCGCTGTGCCGGCCGAGCCGGCCGCCGGCGGACGCAGTTACGCCGGTCCTCCCGCAACGGATCACGTGTCGTCCACGAGTACGGCCGCCCGCCCGTCCAGCTCGGCGACGCCGGGAGCCTTGCCGTACCGGGACAGCCGGACCCGCATATCCGTCAGGGAGTTGCTGATCTTCACGGGGACGCCTTCGGCGCAGTCGATGAACTCGGACCATGCCGCCAGCGCACCGTCCAGGTCGCCCGCCGCAGGTGCACGTCCCTGAGGTCACCGAGGACGATGGCGCGGGACCGCCGACGGTCAGGGCCGTGAACGTCCAGCGCGTGGCCTTCTCGATGGCGCTCTGGGACTTGGCAGCGCCTCCCGGGCCAGGCGCCGGTCCCCCGTGCAGGGCGGCGGCGTCGGCCAGGGTGGTCTGGTAGTAGGCGACGGCCTTCGGTTCGTCCAGGCGGTCGGCGCCGTGTCGGCCCGGATCATCACGATCCGGGCCTGACGCGGCCGGGTGGTCAGGAGCGTCCGAGGGCCCGGTAGGTCCAGCCTGCTTCGGTCCATGTGTCGGGGTTGAGGGTGCCGCGGCCGTCGATGACCAGGGTCTGGGCGGCGCGGTGGGCGAGGCGGTGCTGGTCGATGTGACCGAACTCGGCCCATTCTGTACTTCTGCAACACGCTTTAGGCGCGGCGGACATCGAAGATGTCAGTCCTGTCGTTCCAGTTGCCACCGTCGGGATATCCCAGACTCGAGAGGCGGGAGACATGGGCCGGAGCGTCAAGCTGCCTGACTCGATCGTTGACCGGCCACGATCGCTTGTCGATGATCCTGCCGTCACCGTAGTTGATGTGCCATCGAGCGACCCAGTAGTAGACCGAGCTCAGTTTGTCGCGGCAGCCGTAGTCGGCGAGGTTCTTCCCGCCGTCGCTGGAGAACCGGAGAATCCTGCCTTCGTAGTTGGCGTCCATATAGAGGCACCAGTAGTCGGCGAGGCACCGGTCAGGGTGTGCCGCTGCGGCACGGGCACTGGTGCCTTCGATGGTCGCTTTGCGTGTCTCGGCGGGCAGTTCGGGATCGGTCAGTACCTCTTCGTCCGAGTCGTAGCAGTGGACTTCTCCGCTGGGCATCTCGGTGCAGCTGGTAGCACCTTCCCATGACTCGGCGAGGTTGATCTTCCGGCCGTTGTACTCGGCGATCACCGGGTTCACCGGCACTTCCACCGGTGTCTCTTCCTCAGGCGTCTCAGTCGGGACGGTGACGGAGGGTTGTGGGGTGGGCTCGTCGGCGTGGACGGCAGGGCTGCCGGCAAACAGAAACGCGCCGACGGTAGCGGTAGCGAGGACCATGGCGGTCAGGGGTCTGCGTATCACAGGCTTTTCTCCGGTGTCGTGTCGTAGGTGTGCAGCCGGGTTCCGTCCGGGCCGTACACATTGAGGACGTAGCCTTGGTCGAGACTGGCGCCTTCCCCAGCCAGGAAGGACGCCAAGTTGGTGGCGAAGTCGTCGAACTGCTCGTAGCCGCTCTTCTTCTGGGTCCATACGGTGAGGACCAGGACGCCGCCCTTGTCCTTCGCCTGGCGGATGCCGACTACGTCACGGTCTCCGCCGGCCGCGTGGTAGCGGTTGGCGAGATCAGTGGCCTGCGGGGAGGGTGACTCGCTGATGGTCGGAGGACCGGACGGACCCGTGCTGTCCTTGTGCGGGCCTGCGTCGTCTGTACAGCCTGCTGTGAGGAGGGCTAAGGCGAGGAGAAGTGCGGGTAGGAGTCGTTTCATCGCGCCAGTGTCGCGGCCCTGCGACGCCGGGACGGCAGCGAGGGGTCGACGATGACCCCAGCGCCCTCGCCGGGAGTGGGGTTCCAGCCACGGATCTTCCCGGCAACCCGGGCCAGGCGAAGGTCGCCGGGGCCCACGTCTATGTAGAAGAGCGATTCGTCTGGCTTGGCATCGTCGCCGCCCCACCGGACGATGCCTTCGAGGTCGGCGAGGATGTCACGTATCACGAGCTCCTGCTGCGGGAAGAACCCGCCCTTCACCCCCGGCGGGTAGTGGCCGGGGCGGATCTGTACGGCGGTTCCCGAAGCCTGGTTGCTCTCGGCCAGGCCCTTGCGGACCTTGCCCGGGGAGCGCCAGCCGATGACGTCGCCCGTGCGGAGCTCGTCGATCTCGTACTGGAAGCGGCGGATCACATGAACGAGGACGGTTTCCACGTCCCCGATGCGTACGGCTGCACTCATACCAACACCGGCGACGGGCCGGTTCCAGACAGAGCCACCGTCGTCGACGACTTTCTCCATCTCCCAGCCGTTCGCGCTCGGCTTACCAGTGAGGACGCGGTTCCGGTCAGGGTTCGCGGACGCTCCCGCAGCTTGGGCGGGGGATGCCACGAGTGTGGTTGCGGTCGTCGCGAGTGTGGCGCCGGCGAGGAGCGCCGCACTGTGCTTGAGGATGGTGCGGCGCGATATATCAGAAGTCATGCCTGACTCCAATTCAGGTCAAGACCGCACGGGCGGCCTGGAGCAGGATGTACGGGACAGGAATGAGAGCCGTGGCCTTCAGCCATGGGGCGAGGGGCTTGTCGCGGTGCAGCGGGATCAGCACGTCGATGACGAGGATCATCAGCAGGACCAAGCTGCCGACTACGACCAAGACGAGCGTGGCCAGACCGGTTTGGTCGCAATCGGCTCCGCACACCTCGACGATGGTGGGGGGCTCCGTGTCGAAGGATGTGCCGGCGAGCCAGTGGTGGTGGGCGAGCCACCACGCGCTGTGCAGCGGAATCATGGCGGGGACGCCGACCAGCAGATTGACCCAGAATGCTACTCGCGTCCGCAGAGGTCCTCTCACTATCCGAGGTACTTCCGCATCGGCGCATAGTACTTGTCGTCAATCAACCGGTAGAGGCCCATGCGCTTCTTTCCTTCGCGCTGTGCGTCCGTATTGTCTAGCGACCCCTGGTAGCGAATCAGGATCTTCTCGGTATCCGCATATGACGTGTTGAGGCCTGGACGGGCAACGTCTATGAGAGAACCGTGGTACATGTGCACGTAGGGCACAGTGGCCATGGTGAACTGGTTATTTGTCCGCACCTTTGTCCATATCTCGAACAGTTCCTTGTCCTTGGCCGAGTCACGTCGTGATGCCGCAGACAGAAGTCCCAGATCGACCGCATGGTTCCGTGCGTTGATCGCAGTCGCGCCGAATATCTGTGCCAGGCCTGTGGACGAGTCACGCATCGAGTCTGTGACCCGGTCCGGCCACCAGTCGGGCAGCTGTCCGGTGTGGTACTGGTACACAGCAGCATCGGAGTACTGGTCGTCGACCGTGAGGACCTTGCTGACGTTGTAGTGCCGCATCTCCCAGAACACTGGCAGCTGGATCAGCGCCTTGCGCATCTTCAACCTCCGAGCCAGGTCGGTGAATACGGTGTCCCAGCTCATGATGAAGTCGATGCACTCGGTGGTGGTCCACTTCGTGTACCAGTTGGATTCGGGAACATCGACCGACTCCATGTAGGCGCGGATATCCTTTTGAAACTGATCCCACCAAATCTTGTCGAACTTTACATCCAGGTCCTTTTCAGGGGCAGTCGGCGGGTTGAAAGAGCTCTGGCCCTTGTCGCGGCCGGAAGCGATGTTGTTGTCGATCTCGATCACTCCGTCACCGGAACCGATGTTCTTCGTGACGATCTGGTCGTAGGCCCAGTTCGTTGGCATCGAGTAGCCAAGGTTTCCGGAGAACCCACTGGACATGTTTGAGACGAAACTAGCCTCCGCGAGCCCGCGTTCGGAGACTCTGGAGCAGATATTGCGCGGTCCGTAGATGCCGACCTTGTACTGGCCTCCCGCAGACTCGATGCCGTCGTTGATGCCTTGGAAGTGCGGGATGATGTGCGACGTGACTTCGTGATCGACGGCGTCGTAGTCGACGGCGAAAAAGATTCGAGTGCCCGGCTTGAAGCCGTGCCTCTCCGCAGCGATCACGGCGGCCAGTCCATCTGCCGTGCCCTGACCGATGCTGAAGGAATCGACACCGCGCCCGTACGTCTGCCAGATCGGGAAGCAGCTCAACCCGTACTGCTTGATCGTCGCCAGTTCGCCGGGCTGGATCTCCTTCTCATACGGCTTCTGATCCGGGAAGGGGTTGTAAAGGTAGCGGCCGATGTACTTGTAGTCGGCGTCCTTCAGGGCCTGTGCCCGAGCTGGGGTGATCTTTGTGACGCCGTCGCACGCCTCGCCCTTGCGGGACTGGTCGCCGTAGGAAACCAGCAGCGAGGACCAGGTCTGAAAGTCACCCTTGCCGGTCACGGGCAGCTTGAGGAATGTCTGGAATTCCCGGACGGCATCTTCCAACACGCCCTGGAAAGAATCCGACATGACGACCGGGCGCTTGTTGAGTTCCATGGCTGCGGAGAAGAGTCGCACCCACACGCCGGATGGGCTACTGATGGATACTGTGTGGTTCTTTAGTCCGGACTGCGTTCCGGGCCCGAAGACTCCGTTCGCGACACCATCGGCCATGCCCAGTTCATACTGGATCGCCAGGAGCAGCGACTTGGCTACGTCGCGCGAGTGGTGACCGTCGCAGGGGATGAGGTAGAAGTCCTTGCGGAGCAGGTACCGGCCGTTCAACCACTGCTGGATGACGTTGATGCCGCTCGAACCGTTGTTGATGGTGACGTAAGCATCCATGTTGAACAGGCCCTTGACCTCCTTCGGCCACAGGTTCTTGTCCGGGTACGGATGGTACGAGCCACTGTCGAGCTTCATCTTCCACACTGCGGCCTTGACGCGATCGTTGTACTTGCCGTCGATTTCACCGCCGTCGTAGCCCTTGCAGTACAGGGCGGACTGGATGATCCGGCAGAAGATCGCCGACGGGATGGTGGTCTCGTTCAGCTTGCCGTACTTCTCGCCGAGGGCCCCAAGGGTGGCAGGCCCGAAGCTGTCGGACAGCGAGGTGATGCGCATCTCGTACTGAAGCGCCCGGGTGAGGGCATACATGACGGTCCAGCTGGTCTGACCGTTCTCCTCCAGCTTCGGAATGCCAAGGGTGGCGCCGTTGCCGTACGTCTTGTTGATGAACTGCTGGGCGCGTTTGACCATCTCGTCCGCCATGCGTCCTCCTCAATCGTCGGTTGGTCAAAAGGGGGGTGCCGCAGCCCCGGACGGGGAGATGGGGCCGCAGCGGCTGGGAAAGAGGGTCAGTGGACGAGCGAAGAGCCAGTTAGCTGCCACGTGGTTGGGCCCTTGCTGTCGTCTTCGATGTCGTAGGTGACGGCGGTGTCAGATGACCACCAGGCGGCTGGATCGAAGCGAGTGGCTGGGGCCTGGCAGGTGAGGCCGGTGGCATTGGCCCAGTCCTTGTTGAACTGTTCGGTGAAGTCACACGTCTTCGACGCGACCACGGTGTCCGTACTCGTCGCGGTGGTGCGCTTCTCGGCGCGCGTGGTGACCTTGAAGCTGGCGAAACGCTCGGACTTGTCCACTACCTGGTCGACCAGGATCTGCCAGTGCACCGTGGCGCGGGCCTGGAACTCGATGCCGTTGACTACTCCGCCGCACACGTCGACGGCGACGAGGGTGTCCGGCCTCGCGCCGGGCAGATCCAGTTCACGAGAGTTTGATGTCGGTCGAGGCGTACAACTCGACGGCGGTGACGAGAGCTTGCGCCGGAACGGCGGTGGCTATGAGGCCGGCAGCCAGTGCGGCCGAGGTGGCGAGGGCAGCGAAGACGCTGCATGCAGGGGGCGTTGTGCGAGCAGACGTGCTCAAGTAGGGCATCCCCTTCTGGGTGTGAGTGAGCTGCGCCGTTGGTTCGAATTCGTTGCAGCAGCGGCGCCCTATGGGACTGCGCGCCAGGGCATGGCAAATGCGAAGGCCACGCACAGAGTTCGGCCAAGAAATGGCTCTCCACGTCGGGCTTCATGGGCGATACAGCGAGACGCGTGGCGGCGCGAACATGCATTCAGGCTGAGTGTGCTGCATCAGTAATCCCCCTGGCTGCCCCGTGAGTACGCATGACGCCGCATTTGGTCTGGACCGGCGAGCGCGATAGTCACCGTAGGCACACCAGGCACAGGCTGTACACCGTGGGGCAAACGCTTGGCTGAAAGCCCAGGCCGAGACGGAGGAACCGGACGGCGCCACAGATAGAGCGAGAGATCTGCAACTTTCCTGTGATCAAAGTGTGAAAGCGGACTCTGAGAAGTACCTCTTTCGAGGGGCGTAGGTCGACTCAATTCGTATGGCCCCGACTCATCGAAGGGCTGAAGTTCGCAGACGGCTCCGCGTGTACCTGCGAACCGCTGGCCGTGATCGACACCAACGTGACCGGCACCCAGAGCATCCTGGACGCGGTGGCCGCAACAGGACGCGTCCGGCGCATGGTCTTCGTCTCCCCCGCGAGCGTCGACGCGTCGGCAATCCAGAGTTCACCCGCACGTGGCCGGTCTCGGTCTACGGCAACACGAAGGCATGGGACGAGGAACAGACCGCGCTCATCCTCGGCCAGGTCGGCACGTCGTACGCGATCGTCCGGTACTTCTCCGTCTACGGCGAACCGCAGACCATCAAGCCCGACTCCCACTCCTGGGTCGTCGCCTGGTTCGCCGCGCGGGCTCACCTGGGCCTTCCGCTGCACCTGAACGGCGGCGGCCGGCAGGTGCGGGACATGGTGCACGTGGACGACATCGCGGAAGGCACCCTCCGGGCTCTGGTCAGCCCGAAGGCACGATGTCCTTGCCGTACCAGATATCCATGTACGGCCCCGAGCAGTACGCCGGGATCTCGTCGTAGCCGTGCCGTGCGTAGAGCGTGCGCGCCTCGATCAGATCGAGACGGGTGTTGAGGACCATCCGCCGCGCGCCGAGCCGGCGTGCCTCGGACTCCAGGATCTCCAGCAGCAGACCTGCGCCCTTCTTCCCGCGGAAGGCGGGGCGCAGGTACACGCGCGTGAGCTCGGCACGCTCGGCGTCCAGCATCAGCACCCCGCCGCAGGCCGCCGCGACGCCGCCGTACCGGCCGACGACGAACTGGCCGGTGGGCGGGGTGAGCCGCTCCACGCCGTCCCCGGCGAGCCCCTCGTCGATCTCTTCGACGGTCGCGGGTCGCTGCCAGTAGCGGCTCGCGACGTCGTCGTAGTACGCGCGGCGCAGGTCGCTCGCGTCGGGGGAGTCGAAGGCCTCGGGGGCCAGGGTCCAGACGGTCATGCCCCTCTCTGTACCGGAAGGGCGGACCCCATGGCCAACGAATTCCGTGCGGGGGAACCGTGAGGCTAGGGGGTCTTCGGGGCAGCCTGCTGGACCACCTCGAACGACCACAGCGTGGACCCGGACGCGGCGGGCTTGGGCCGCTCCCCGCCTTCGCCGCCACCCTGGCTCGCGCCGCCGTGGGAGGCCTGCATGGCGCCCTCCATCCATGCCTGGAAGGAGGCCTCGTCGCGCCAGCGGGTGTAGACGAGGTACTGGTCGGTGCCCTCGACGGGGCGCAGCAGCTCGAACCACTCGAAGCCGTCGGAGTTCTCCACGGCACCCGCGCGGGAGGCGAAGCGCTTCTCGAGAACCTCGCGCTGTTCGGCCGGGACGGTCAGGACGTTGATCTTTACCACGCTGGGCACGTGACACCTCTCAGGAAGAAGCAGGCCGGGTGTCTTGCACCGAGCCTTGACGACGTGCGTGCAGTCTCCTACATCCGGCAGTCGAAGCGCCGTCAAGACGATTCCCGGGGTGCCGCGCTTCAGTGGAGCGTGGCAGTTGGTGCCACTGCGTCACCCCGTGCCTGGTCACCCCGTGCCTGGTCACCCCGTACCTGCCACGGTGATCGCGGCGGTGGACAAAGCTGTTGGCCGTCGCTCGCCGAGGCGGGACAGTTCGGTGTGGTGTTGGTCGGCTGCGGTGCCGGCGGGATTCGAACCCGCGGACAGGAGGGGCAAGGCCCGCCAGACTCCCATCAGTCGACGTGAGAGGAGGCTTCCCTCACGCCGATCGCATTGGGCCGCTCTGCCACGGCTCCGCAACCTACGAGACTGCGCAATCCCGCTCCGGTGAGGGTAAGGACAGCGCTCTGTGGGGGGCAATCTCTTTATGGGAGAACGGGTGTCGAGACCACGTTCGGCATCGTGCCGGCACTGACCACAGAGGTTGAGCCAGAGCCCGAGAGCGGGCAGCACCGGGGGTGGCCGGGCGTTCTGCGTGAGCCGTGACGCCCCTGTTGCCGGAACTATGGGCTCCGTCACAGCCATCGAGATCGTGCCCTGGTGGACTCGGCGGATGGTGTTTCTGCTCCTGCTGTTCATTCCGGCCGGGCTGGTCACTGCCTTCGCCTTCGCCGGCTACGGCTTCGGCACACTCGGCCGAGTCGGCCTCCGGCGCGCCGGCCGCGAGGTGCGGCTCCGGAGCCTCGCCGCCATCCTGGGTGCCGTCGCGGTCGCCCTGTACACCTGGGGGCTGCTCCTTGTCAGCGGTGCGGTCATGGAGGCGGAGGACGGCGGAACCGACTCGGCACCGATTCGGTCCTGCCGTACACCGGGCTGGCAGGAGCGAACAATGGTCAACGGGATCACCGACTACACGGTGGACTACGTGCCGCTCCGGTTCGTCTGCGAGACGAATGACGGCGGAAGCTACGCCACCGACGCCGTTCCCGGCTACGTCAACCCGTCCGTGCTGGGCTTCGCGCTTGCCGCCGGCGTTTGCGTCGGCGCCGCGGCCCTCGAATCGGAGCGCCGTGCCGGGAAAGACCCGGCCGTGTGATGCGGAAAGGCGCCGCTCGACGCAAGGACCGGCCCCTGAACGCAAGCCCCGCCCGCACCCCCCAGCCCCGGTGACAGCCGAGCGCCCGAACGGCTGCCCTGTCCGGCGACGGCGAGCATGACAGCCGAGCGGGGCTCGTGAGCTGACAGCGGCGGACGGCGTACCGCAAGTGAGCGCCTGTGCGAGTCCGTTGACAGACTCTTAGGTCTTCACATGCTCATGCCGCCACCTTGCCCGCACCGCCTAGGCTCACCGTCATGACGCAGGGGATGCAAGGCACGCAAGGCACTCACGGCACGGCACTGAGGTCACAGGCGGGCGCGGTGCAGCGGCTCGGGGAGCGGTGGCTGCGGGAGTTGGGGACCACGGGTGGCGGGGACTTCGTGTGCTCACCCGCCGGGCTGTGGCTGGTGCTTGCCGCCGTGGCCGCCGGGGCGCGGGGCGAGACCGCCCGGGAGCTGGAGGCTCTGCTGGGGGTGGCCGAGAAGGACGCCGCCGAGGCCGTGACCGAGGCCGCGCGGGAACTCGCCGGGACCGATGCGCTGGGCGTGGCGACGCAGGTGTGGAGCCGGGTGCCGGTGTACCGGGAGTACCGCGAGGCGCTGCCCGGCATCGGGTTCACCTCCTCCATGGACCCGGACGAGATCGACGCGTGGGTCAATGAGGCAACCGGCGGCCTGATCGAGAAGCTGCCCGCGAAGATCGCCGACGACACCCTGCTCGCCCTGGTCAACGTCCTTGCCCTCAAGGCTCGTTGGGCCGCGCCGTTCAGCACCGGCCAGACCGCGGACCTGCCCTTCAGGGATGCGGGCGGGGCGGAGCACACCGTGCCGACCATGCGGCGGGTGCTGCGGCCGGGTGAGGCCTGGACGGTGGGCGGCACGCACGTCGTCGAACTGCGCTGCCGGGCGACGTCCGCCGGGGAGCCGGCCCGCGTGCGGTTCGTCCTTGGCGAGGAGGGAGCGGGGGCGGCGGACGTGCTGCCCGCCGCGTGGGCGTCCCCCGAGCTGCGCCGGTGGGTCGAGGCCGACTCGGTCAGGCTCGCGCTGCCGCGCTTCTCGCTCCGTACGTTCACCGAGATCACTCCGCAGCTGCCCGCGCTGGGAGTACGGACGGCGACGACCGAGGCCGCCGACTTCTCCGGGATGTCACCGGAGCCGCTCGCGGTCTCCCTGGTGGCCCAGGAGGCGGTGGTGACGGTCGCCGAACGGGGAGTGGAGGCGGCAGCCGTGTCGGTGGTGCTGATGAACCCGGGCAGCGGGCCGCCGCCCGAGCCGAAGACCATCGTGCACATCGCCTTCGACCGCCCCTTCGGTGTGGTCGTACTCGACGGCAGCGGCGAGGTCCCGCTGTTCGCGGGCTGGCAGTCGGGCGCACCGCAGGCGCCGTGATTCCTTGCCCCGGGTGGGCGCGGGCGCGGCTCCCTCGAGCGCCCGCGCCCCGCCACCTCAGGCGATCACACGCGCCAGCAGGAAACCGTCGTACCCCTTCGTGCCCACTGTCTGTACCGCCGTCGCGCTCAGCCTCGGCTCCCGCGCCACCAGTTCGTACATCTTCCGCGTGCCCGCAATCGCCGGATCGGTGTTCTCCGGGTCCGCCACCGCGCCGCCCCGCACCACGTTGTCGACGATGATCAAGCTGCCCGGGACGGTGAGCTTCAGCGCCCACTCCACGTAGTGCGGGTTGTTCTGCTTGTCGGCGTCGATGAAGACCAGGTCGAACGGGCCCGCGCCCGGCTCGGTCACCAGTTTCGGCAGGATCTCCAGCGCCGTGCCCGTCCGGACCTCGGCGATCTTGTCGAGGCCGGCGCGGGCGATATTGGCGCGGGCCACCTCCGCGTGGTCCGGGTTGTGTTCGAGGGTGATCAGCCTGCCGCCCTCGGGCAGCGCCCTGGCCAGCCAGATCGTGCTGTAGCCGCCGAGCGTTCCGATCTCCAGCACCGTGCGCGCGCCCTGGACCTGGGCCAACAGCTGCAGCAGCTTGCCCTGGTTCGGCGCGACGGCGATGCCGGGCAGGCCCGCCGCGTCGCTCGCGGCGAGGGCCGCTGTCAGGATCTCGTCGTCGGGGGCGAGGAGTTCGTTGACATAGCGGTCCACGGCTTCCCACTGCTCCTGGGTCATGGCACCAGCCTATTTGAGGACACTCGCCATTTCAGGCGATCGGCGGCGGCACCTGGACCGGTGGCGGCGGCAGGACCGGCCTGCGCCGAACCGTCCGTACGCGCAGCAGCAACGCCGCCGCCGACACGGCCAGACCGCCGCCGACCGTCAGCAGCCACGCCGGTACACCGGCCACCGTCAGCAGCTCGTTCTCGTACACCACCCGCCGGAAGGGGGTGTCCGCGTCCGCGGCCCTCAGCTCATGGTCGCCGTTGATCCGGTCCGGCTCCGGGAACTCCTGGTCCAGCGCTGTCAGGAACGTCGCGCCGCCGTCCGTGAGCGAGCCCAGCACACCGCCCGACCGGACCTTCCCCGCGTACGTCACGTCCGGCGTGTACCCGCCGATCGAACTGCGCGGCTCCATCCGGTGCGGCGCCAGCACGAACAGACCCAGTGACTGCGACGCCTTGGCCAGTCGCGACAGCCGCATCGGGTAGATCAGTCTGTCGCTCGCGAAGCTCAGCCGGAGGGGATCGAGCGTGCCGTGCAGCACCGCGCCCTTCTCCCGCGGAGCCAGGCGCACCGCCACGTACTCCCACTTCTGCTCGACATACGGCCGCAGCTCCCTCGCCAGCCCGTCCGGCAGCTCAAAGCCGTTCTCCTCCAGCCAGCCGCGCAGCGCGTCCGGGTCGGTTGCCGTCAACCGTGCGACGTCGAAGTCTCCGAGGCGCTCGCGGCCGACCACACCCACCCCCGCCGCCCCCGGGACCGGTGCGCCCGCCATGTCGCCGGAGGAGTCCGAGCTGAGCGGCCAGTCGCCGCTGCGAGGCCAGAAGTAGTGCCGCTTCCGGTGCTCCGGCGCAATGACCGTGAAGAGTTCGTCGAAAACCGCGCCGTCGCCCAGCTCGACCGTCGCCCGGCTCGGCACGGGCATGATCCAGGCGGCGTTGGGCGCGTTCCCGTCCACGGTGAAGCGCATCAGCATCTGTTCCGTACGGCCGTCCCAGGCGACCACGGACGTCTCGCGGTCGACCGTCATCCGGGACTGCCTGTCCACCACCATCGCCCCGCAACCACAGGCGTACGCCGGGCTGATCAGCGACCCCAGCTGCAGCGCGAGCAGCGCCAGTACCACCGCAAGCACTTGCTGCCTCCGTCGCAGGTGAGGAGTGGTGCGACGTGGCAGGTGTCCCGCTGCTTGATCTTGTATGTTCCCCCGCATGTCTCCTGTGACGGCACGACGGACCTCGCGGTTCCGGAAACGGCCGAGCGAGATATTCGGTCAAAACAGGGTGACAGTCAGGCAAAGAGGGGGTTGCCTGAGTCTTCCTCGTGGGGCAGTGCGAGGCTCTGTCAAACAGAAAACCGGAAAAACAGAAACACCGAACGTGGGGGGCGCGGCGCGAGTGGCGAACGCGGAGCACAGCGTGCGCGGGAGTGCGACGACGGATTCGAGAACAGGGGCGGCCCGGGTCGCCCTCTGGTTCGTCGCGGCCGTACTCGCGATACGGCAGACGGCGGCGGTGCTCCGGCAGCCGCCCGGTGAGCGGCTCACCGATCTGGAGACCTGGATCGGGCCGAACGGCGTGCTGCAGGTGAAGGGGTCGCTCTACGACGCCGACAAGTTCACCGGCACCCCGTTCGCGGGACTGGTGCTCAAACCACTGGCCCGCTCGGCCGAGCAGAGCCTGGGGGTCGCCTGGACCTTCGGCACACTGCTGCTCGTCGTCGTCCTCGGCCTGGTCGCCGCCCGCGCCCTGCCGGGGCCTGTGTCGCGCCGCAGCGGCCTGCTGGCCGCGCCCGTCGCCATCAGCCTGCTGATGCTCTCGCTGCCCGTACGCAACAGCTTCCACCTCGGCCAGACCAGCATCATCCCCGTCCTGCTCGTGCTGCTCGGCTGCTTCGCGGCGCGCGGGGAGAGATCCTCCGGCGTACTCATAGGCATCGGCGCGGCGCTCCAGCCGACCGTGCTCCTGTTCGCGCCGTTGCTGTGGATGACAGGCCGCAGGCGCGCCGCCGTGACCTCGGCGGGTACGTTCGCCGCCTGCTCGGCACTGGCCTGGGCGGCGCTGCCGAGCGACTCCTGGATGTACTGGGTGCACCAAGTGGCGGGCGCCGGGCTCGGCGCCCGCCCCGACAGCCTCGCCAACCAGTCCCTGCACGGCGCGTTGCTCCGCCTCGGTCTGGCGGGCCCCCTCGAGATCGCGCTGTTCGTGGTGCTCGCCGCCGCGGTCTGCTTCTTCGGCCTGCGCCGGGCCGTTCGCTACGCCCAGGACGGGCAGTTGCTGCTCGCCGTCGCGCTGACCGGCTGTGTGGCGGTCGCCATTTCGCCGACCGCCTGGCAGCACCAGCTGCTGTGGGTGCTCCTCGCGGTCGTCGGCCGGGTCGGCAAGCGGGCCTCGGACCGCATGCTCTGGCCGGTCCTGGTGATCCTGGCGATGACGCTGCCGGGCAAGATGCTGCTGCCCAACATGACCCTGCTGCACCCCGTACGCGAAAACGTGGTGCTGATCGCCGCGCTGGCCGCGGCCTGCGCGGTGCCGTTCCTGCCCCGTACCTCGCCGTACTTCCGCCGGCCGGTGCCGACGCAGTACGCCGAGCCGGCCGTCGCCCGCTGGGCCCGCGTACCGCTGCTGCCGTTCTGGCGACGCGTACTGAGCCGCCCGAACCTGCTGCTCGAACTGCTCGTGATACGGGTCGGCTACTCCGTCTACTCGCACATCCGCGCCGCCGCGACGGGTGGCGTGGCCGCGGCCGAGGAGCACGGACGGCAGATCCTCGCCGCCGAGCAGGCCCTCGGCATCGACATCGAGCACTGGGTCAACCATGCGGTGGTGAACGCGAAGTGGGCCGAGGCCTTCTTCGACTTCTACTACACGTCGTTCCACTTCGTGGTGCCGCTGACCATCCTGGGTGTGCTGTACGTCCGCCGCCCCGCCGACTACCGCTGGGCGCGTTCCTCGCTGGCCTTCGCCACGCTCCTCGCGCTCCTCGGCTTCTGGTTCTACCCGCTGGCACCCCCGCGCCTGATGCCCGGCATGGGCTTCATCGACACGGTGCACGGTCCGCAGGACCTCGCCAACCCGGACTACGGGGCGATGACGGCGGTGACCAACCAGTACGCGGCGATGCCGTCACTGCACTTCGGCTGGTCGCTCTGGTGCGGCCTGATCGTTGTCGTTCTCGCGCCGAAGCTGTGGATGAAGCTGCTGGGCCTGCTCCACCCGCTCTTCACGATCTGCGCGATCGTGGCCACCGCGAACCACTGGGTACTGGACGCGGCGGGCGGCGCGGCGGTGGTGGGCGCGGGCTTCGGCCTCACCTATCTGCTGGCGGGGCGGCGGGAGCTCCGGATTCCGGCGGGGGCGGTGCCTGCGGCGAGAGCGGGCAGGGCCGCGGATGCCGACACCGGTACGGCCGCGGATGCGGGTACCGGTACGGCCGTACCTGCGGGTTCCGGCACGAACGAGAACGCGGGTACCGGCACGAACGAGCACGCGCCGGTCCCGGCCACGCCGAAGTAGCCGAGGCAGCCGAGGCAGCCGAAGCAGCCGAAGCAGCCGCACGGGGGTCGGCCCGCACGGGGTCGGCCCACACGTGTGTCGGCCCACACGTGTGTCGGCCCACACGTGTGTCGGCCCCAGGGGCTGCGGCTTGTCCCCGCACCCCCTGGGGTGGATCGTCGCGTCCAGCCAGGATCCGCCCACGGAGCCGGTTCCGCCACTTGGGCGAGCCCCGCATACGCTCGGCGCATGATCCACCGCTTCGCCGAACGCCTCCTCCACACCGTTGCCCGCGACGACGAGAACCTGGTGTGCTCACCGGCCGGGCTGTGGCAGGCGCTGGCCGTCATGGCGGCCGGTGCGCGCGGTGAGACTGCCGATGAACTGCGCGAACTCCTCGGCGTCGCGGGCCCGGACGCGGCCGACGCGTCCGATCCGGCCGACGCGTCCCGTGCGACGCTCGCGACCGGTGTGTGGTGCCGGGTACCGCTGCGCGAGGACTTCCGGGCCCGGTTCCCGCACGTCGCTTTCGGTGGGCTCGGTGGGCTCGGTGGGTCTGGTGGGCTTGACGACGTGGCGGCCATCGACGCGTGGGTACGCGCGGCGACGGATGGCCTGGTCGACCGCCTGCCCTGCGCGCCGGACCCCGAGACCGTGCTCCTCCTCGTCAGCGCCTTCGGTGTACGGGAGGTGTGGCGGACGCCTTTCGACGACCAGGACACCGAGTACCGGCCGTTCACGGACGCGCGCGGCGGACGGGATTCGGTGCCCACCATGACGCGGCGGATCCCGGCCACCGACGCCTGGACCGTGGCCGGTACACAGGTCGTCGAACTGGCCTGTGTACGGGAGGAGTTGAGCGTTCGGCTCGTGCTCGGGCAGCCGGGAGCGCGGCCGGCCGAGGTGCTTGCGGCGGCCTGGGCGCCCGCGACGGCCCGGACACCGCTGGGCGCGGACATCGACGACGTACGCATCGATGTGCCCCGGGTCTGGCTGCGCGAAAGTCTCGACGTGACCCGGCATTTCCCCGGTCTGGGCCTGGAGTGGTCCCCGACGGAGCTCGCGGACTTCTCCGGGATGTCCGAGGCACCTCTGGCGCTGGGCGCGGTGCTCCAGGAGACCCTGATCGACGTTTCGGAGACCGGCTTCGAGGCGGCCTCGGTGACGCAGGTCATCGACTGGCTGGACGGGCCCGTCCAGGACGGCCCACGTGTCCGGCGCATCAGCTTCGACCGCCCCTTCGGCATCGTCCTGCTGGCGGCGGAGGATCTCCCCCTGGTGACCGCATGGCAGGCGGGCCTCCCGCACCGGCGGGCCGTCGTGCGGGCGTTGGGGAACAACTCGAAATAGCGGAAAACTACCTGGCAGCAGGGGCCAGTTACCTAAGTCGGTTCCCGAGTAAAGCGATTATCGGAGAATCGGAAATATGGCGCGAGAGTTAAAGTCCTTTTACGCAGGGGTATTTCGCACGTAGGAGTGTGTGTTTCGCCGGCCCGGTCCGGGTCCGGTGGCCTGCTCGCTGTCGGCCCATGCGGTGGTGCGGGCATTTCCATGTGCGGGAAAAGACTTCCCGCCTACCCCAGGGAGTGTCATGTTCACTTTGGCATCGCGTGCGCCGCGGCTGGTCCAGGCGCACGGTTTCGGGTTCAGCGCCACGTTCGTGGCAGGAGCCTCCATTCCCGTGGGCTCCACGCCTTTCGGCATCGCTCTCACGCCCGGCGGGGCCCGCGCATATGTGGCCAACCATGGCTCGAACACGGTGAGTGTGATCGATACCGTCACCGATACCGTGATCGCCACCATAGCCACGGGGGCCGGTCCGAACGCCGTGGCGATCAGTCCGGACGGCACCCGGGCGTATGTGACCGTCTTCGACGGCGGTCTCGTCAGCGTGATCGACACCGCCACGAACGCCATCGTCACCGACATCCCCGTAGGCGTGGGAGCGGCAGTGGTTGCGGTCACCCCGGACGGCACCCGCGCCTATGTGACGGGGCAGAACACGAACTCGGTGAGCGTGATCGACACCGCCACCGACACCGTCACCGACACCGTCCCCGTAGGAGGCGCGCCGATCGGCCTGGCCATCACCCCGGACGGAACACGCGCCTACGTCGCGTGTCTCGCCTCGAACCAGGTCGACGTGATCGACACCGCCACGAACACCGTCACCGACACGATCCCCGTCGGCGTCAGCCCCATCCTGGTGGCGGTCACGCCCGACGGGGCCCACGTCTACGTCACGAACGTCGGCAACTCCACGGTGAGTGTGATCGACACCACCGCCGGCGCCGTCACCGCCACCATCGGCGTCAGCGCCCAGCCGCGCTTCACGGCGTTCAGCCCGGACGGCTCCCACGCGTACGTGGCGAACTCCGGCCCGGACACGGTGAGCGTGGTCGACACCGCCACCAACACCGTCGTCGAGAACATCGGCTTCGGAGACGACCCCACCAGCATCGCGGTCTTCCCCGACGGGACACACGCGTATGTGACCAACGCGCTCGCCGACTCGGTCGGCGTCCTGGGGACGACCGTGATTCCCGGCCAGGGGTCCCTGGCCGGCGGCACCACCGTGACGATCACCGGCCACCACCTGGCCAACGCCACCGCCGTGCACTTCGGCGCCGCTCAAGCCGTCATCACCGCCAACACGGCGACATCGCTGACCGTCACCACCCCCGCCGGATCCGGCCCCGTTCCCGTGACGGTCACCACCGCGGGCGGCACGGGCACCGTCGGACAGTTCTACTACCGGCCGTTCCCCGCCCTCACCGGCATCAGCCCCGCCACAGGCCCCGTCGCGGGCAGCGACCAGGAAATCGTCATCACCGGCCGCAACCTCGCCGGAGCCATCGATGTGTACTTCGGGTCCACCCGAGCCGTCATCCAAACTCTCTCCGACCACCAGATCACCGTCAGGGCCGCCGCGGCCCCAGGGCCGGGGCCGGTCGCCGTCACCGTGACCACCTCCGGCGGGAGCGCCGACGGCCTCATCTACACCTACCTCAACTCACCCGTCGTCACCGGCGTCACCCCCGACACGGGACCGACCACCGGCGGCACCGAGGTGACGATCACCGGCACCGACCTGGCCGCCACCGAGCAGGTCACCTTCAACGGCACCCCGGCTCCCTTCGCCGTCATCTCCGACACCACCGTGACCGCCACGGCACCACCCAGCGGCACCGAAGGCCCCGTCGCCGTCACCCTCACCAGCCCCGTCGGCTTCTCCGTCGGCTCATTCACCTACGTCGCCGAACCCGACGTCTGACCCATCAACGGCAGCCGAGCCGGAGCGACCGCGCTGTGCACCGACTCCAGGCGCGGGGGAGCGGCCCGAACGCCCCTGTGTGCGCCACAGCTTTCCCCCGGTGACCCGGATGCCCAGCATCCGGGTCACTGCTCCTGTCGCTCCTGTCGCTCCTGGAGTTGCCGGTGGCTACCGGCTGACCTCGAACCACACCGTCTTACCCCGCCCGGGGTTCCCCTCCACGCCCCACTTGTCCACCACTGCTTCGAGCAGCGCGAGGCCCCTTCCGGACTCCTCGTCCCCGCCGGCGTCGCGTGGGAGGGGTGGCTCCGGCGAGCGGTCCGACACCTCGACCCGCACCCCGTCCGGGTGCCGCATGATGAGCAACCCGCAGGAGCGGTCGGGCACATGGCGTACGACATTGGCGAGCAGCTCGGTGACGGCCAGCTCCACGGCGTCGGTCAGCTCGGGCATGCCCCACAGCCCGAGGTAGCTGCGGACGATCCGGCGGATGGGCCGCGCGGAGTGGGCGCCGACGGTGAGCCGCATACCGTACTGGGGAATCTCTTCGTTCACGGTACGAGACTGAGCTGCGCTGACTACTCTCGGCTACGGAACGGATACAACGTGCTTTGCCGTTGGCGGAGTTGAACGAGGGGACCCCCGTCGTGACGCACATCAACGTCCTGGACCCGAGCGCCTCGCCGCTCGACTACTACGGCTACGAGCTGCGCCGCTACCGGGAGGCGGCCGACCTCACGCAGAAGCAGCTCGGCGCGATCGTCAACTACACGGGCTCGCTCATCGGCCAGGTCGAGACGGCGCGGAAGCTGCCGACGGCGGAGTTCAGCGAGCGGGTGGATGCGGCGCTGGGGACGGGTGGGCTGCTGTCCCGGTTACTGGGGCTGGTACTGCGCAGCCAACTCCCCGCGTGGTTCCAGCAGGTGGCGGAGCTCGAGGCGCGGGCCACCGAGATCAGTACGTTCCAGACGCACATGGTGCACGGCCTGCTCCAGACCGGGGGATACGCACGCGCGGTGCTCGGAACCATGGACCGGGCGGACCTCGACGACCGTACGGCGGTCCGGCTGGCGCGCCAGCGCATCCTGGAGAAGGAGGTGCCTCCGGTCCTCTGGGCCGTCCTCGGAGAGGGGGCGCTTTACCAGGAGATCGGGGGAGCGGAGGTCATGCGAGGCCAACTGGCGCATCTGTTGTCCTTCGAGGAGAACCCGCGGGTGAACGTCCAGGTGCTGCCGTACGGGGCGGGAGCCCACGCCGGACTTCAGGGGTCCTTCAACCTCTATCGCTTCGCGAGCGACCCCGGCATCCTCTACACGGAGGGCTACGGCATGGGCCATCCGACCGCCAACCCGGAAGACTTCAGGGACTGTTCGCTCCGTTACGATCACCTCCAGGCCGCAGCCCTGTCCATCAAGGACTCGGCTGAGCTGACCCGGCAAGTGATGGAGGAACGCTATGGGGAGCAGCACGCAGTGGCGTAAGTCGAGCTACAGCGGTGACCAGGGCGGAGACTGCGTCGAGTGCGCCCCCCTCAACGGCGCCGCCTGGCGTAAGTCCAGCTACAGCAGTGACCAGGGCGGCGACTGCGTCGAGATCGCCGAGGCCCCCCACACCGTCGCCGTACGCGACTCCAAGAACCCCGTCGGCCCCGCCCTCACCGTTTCCCGCCCCGCCTTCGCGGCATTCGTCGACGCGCTCTAGGTGTATTGCCTCGTTAGGTTGGGGACGCGGCTTGCGGGTGGTTTGCCTCGCGGCATGATCTCGGGCGGCACGATGCGGCGCGGGTGCCTGGAACGTCGTTGGCTGCCGGATCTTGCGGGGCGTGGGGATGACTTCGATCGAGCGGACTGCGTATCCGCGGTTCAAGCGGCTGGTCAGTGCGCATGAGCTGCATCTGTTCTTCGCGCCGACGCGGGAGGAGGCGGCGTGGGCGGCGGAGCGGATGGAGATCAGCTGGCCCTGCTGCTGGCGTTGAAGTCGTACCAGCGGATGGGCCGGTTCCCGAGGCCGGAGGAGTATCCGGAGGCGGTGGTCGATTTCGTGCGCCGCGCGGTGGAGCTGCCGGAGGCTACGCCGGTTATGGTGGGTGGCCGTACGGCGGTGCGGAAGCGGCGGGTGGTGCATTCGTCGACCCTTGACGGCCTCGGTCTCCTGTCCCAGACCCGGGTGCAAAGCAGGCGTCTCAGCTCTCGGCGGGGGCGGCGGGCTGGTCTGCTTGCCGGGAATCGGATCGCCATCAACGGGGTTGGTGGGGGATGAGCCGTTATTGGAGGGCCATGCGAGCGATTCAGGTGTACGAAGTGGGCGGTCCCGAGGTGCTGCAGGAGGCCAAGGTGGACCAGCCGCGGCCGGGTCCGGGCGAGGCGATCGTGGAGGTCGCCGCATCCGGGGTCAACTTCCTCGACGTCTACCACCGCGAAGGCCGGTACAGCCTCCCGCTGCCCTTCACCCCGGGCGCTGAGGGCGCCGGCACGGTCGTCGAAGTTGGACCCGGCGTCGCTGACGTCGCAGTCGGGGACCGGGTCGGTTGGGTGGAGATTCCCGGCACGTATGCCGAGCGGGCCGTCGTGGACTCCTCCCGGCTGGTGCCGCTGCCCGACGATATCGGCTTCGAGACAGCCGCCGCCGTGCTCCTCCAAGGCATGACCGCGCACTATCTCGTCAAGGACGCCTACCCGGTTCAGGGGGGCGACACGGTGCTCGTGCATGCGGCTGCTGGTGGCATGGGGCTGCTTTTGACCCAGCTCATCACCCATCTCGGCGGCAGGGTGATCGGCACGACGTCGACCACGGCGAAGGCCGAGCTGGCGAAGCGTGCCGGGGCCGCTGAGGTGATCCTTTCCTCCGCAGTCGACGATCTCGCAGCCGAGGTGAGGCGGCTCAACGGCGGTCAGGGACTGCCGGTTGTCTTCGACGGCGTCGGCGCGCACACCTTCGATGCGAGCCTCGCCAGCCTGCGAACCCGCGGCCATCTCGTGCTCTTCGGCGCGGCAAGTGGTGCCGTGCCGCCGTTTGATCCGATTCGGCTCGCCCACGGCGGTTCGCTGACCCTGATCCGGCCCAGCCTCGGGCACTTCATCGCCGATCGGTCCGAACTGCTCCGACGGGCCGCCGATGTGTTCGAGTGGGTGCGCTCCAAGGCGCTTGAGGTCACCGTAACGGGCCGCTACGCATTGTCCGAGGCCGCCCAGGCCCACAGCGATCTGGAGGCTCGGCGTACCACCGGCAAGCTGCTCGTCATACCCGATGCGGCCGCTATTGGACGCCGCGAGGAGACGCAGAGCTGATCGCGGGTGACGAGGTCGGGGATCTTGGAGACTGAGATGTCGAGGGCATGGCCGACCGTCATCGCCAAGATCCCCGACAGCGTCAGGCACTCAGCAGGCCAAGATCAAGTTCTGGCGGGTTTCTGGCGTATCTGGGTCACACCCCTTCAAGATCCCTCAGCCGAGACCTGGCTCACCCGTCCACAACCTCCCGGGACAGAACATCTAGTACTGCAACGGTGCTTGCCGTGACGGTTGGGCAGGTCGGTCGTTTATCAGGTCATGGGTGGGGAACTTGCTGATGCCCGGTCGTGGGCCGGTGAACTGAAGGCCTTGCACGAGCGGTTCGTGCACCGTTTCTCCAGGTCGGAGCCGCGGGAGTCGGCTCTCGCCTATATGCGGGGGCTGATAGCTCCGCTGGAGCGGAAGAACGGCTGGACGCTTGCCGAGGAGGCCGGGCATGGCGGCCCGGACCGGATCCACCGGCTGCTGAACCGGATCGACTGGAGCGCGGACGAAGTCCTGGACGACGTGCGGGACTACGTCGTCGAGCACCTCGGCGATCCGGATGCGGTGCTGATCGTGGACGACACCGGGTTCCTGAAGAAGGGCATCCGCTCGGCCGGGGTCCAGCGCCAATACTCCGGAACCGCCGGCCGGACGGAGAACTCCCAGATCGGGGTCTTCCTCGCCTATGCCGGCGGACGCGGCCGCACATTGATCGACCGCCGCCTCTATCTGCCCACCTCATGGACCGATGACCGCGACCGGTGCCGGGCCGCGGGCATCGACGACACGGTCGCCTTCGAGACGAAAGTGGTGATGGCCAAGGCCATGGTCCGCCGGGCGATCACGGACCGGATCCCGTTCCGGTGGGTGACCGCCGACGCCGCCTACGGCTTCTCCAAGGGCTGGCGTTCTGAGCTGGAGCGGGCGGATGTCTTCCACGTGATGGCCACCACCCGGCATGACACCGTCGTCACCCGCTGGGCCATGGACCACCCCGTTCACGATCTGTTTCCCGGGCTGTCCCGGCAGAAGTGGAAGCGCCGTTCCTGCGGCAACGGCGCCCACGGCCCGAGGGTCTACGACTGGGCGAGGGTCGAGGTCCGTCCCTGGCACCGCGAGGACCGTCGTCACTGGGTGATCGCCCGCCGAAGTGTCCGCCGGCCCGAGGAGATCTCCTACTACATCGCCTACTGCCCGGCCGACACCACACTCGACGAGCTGATCCGCATCGCGGGCAGCCGGTGGGCGGTCGAGGAGTGCTTCCAGACCGCGAAGCAGGAGTGCGGCCTGGACGACTACCAGGTCCGCCGCTACGACGGCTGGCACCGCCACATCACCCTGGCCATGGCCGCACACGCCTGCCTCACCGTCCTGCGGGCCCGTGAACTCGACACCGGGAAAGCAGAAACGGATCCTCCCAGCTCATACCCCTGACCCTCCCCGAACTCAGACGCCTGATCACCCGCCTCACTCGACCCCGCCCAAGCACCGACCACGTCCTGCACTGGTCACACTGGCGCCGCAGACGACAACACCAAGCCCGCATCAGCCACTACAAACGACGCGGCCACACACCACCAGAAGCCAACAAACCATCAGAGCAAAGACCGTTGCAGTACTAGGGCGCGTATCTGGTCGTGATCAATGAGTCGCTCTGGTGAGGTCTTTGATCCAGATCATCGAGGCGCGCAGGTAAAGGCCGACGAGGTAGCTGTCCGGGATCTTGTCGTATCGAGTGGCGGACGCCCCGCCATGCCTTGAGCTTGTTGATCAGCCGCTCGACGGTGTTCCTCTCCTTGTGGAGGCCGGCGTCGTGGCCGACGGGCCGGCCACCCCCGGAACCCTTCCTCTTCCGGTTGGCGGCCTGGTCGGCCTTCTCCGGGATGACCGCCTTGATGTGGCGTTTGCACAGGTGGGAGCGATTACCGCGGGAGGAGTAAGCCTTGTCCCCGGCGACGGCGACGGCGACGGCGTCCGGCCGGGTGCGGGTGCGGCCGACGGGCCCGCGGACCCGGATCTTCCGTAGGACGGGGATGAACTGCGGGCTGTCGGCCGCCTGTCCGGCGGTCAGCACGAACGCCAGCGGGCGGCACCTGCGGTCGGCGGCGAGGTGGACCTTGCTGGTCTGCCCGCCCCGCGAGCGTCCCAAGAGGGCGGTCTTCAGGCGGAGCTTCCGCCGGCGGCGGACCCGTCGTCGTTCCTCCCGCTCGGGGGCCGCTTCGGCCTCGTGTCCGCTTTGTTCTTCGCGGCTGCCCCCTTTGGCGGGGCCTTCTCCTCTTCGGCGGCGGTCTTCTCCAGGGCGGTGAGGACCTCCTGGCCCAGGTGCATCCCGGCGGCGTCGTGGTGGGCGCGTGTGGTGGTGGAGTCGATGCTGACCAGGGACAGGTCCACCTCGCCCCGCTTCGCCGCCTCCGCGATCAGGTCCTCCAGCAGGGCTTCGAACACTCCGGTGTCACGCCACTGGCGGAAGCGGTTGGAGACGGTTGACCAGGCACCGAACTCGCTCGGCATCTCCCGCCACTGCCCGCCGGTCCGGAACCGCCAGATCACGCCCTCGAACTGCTGCCGCAGGGTCTTGGGGTACGGGCCGTACTCGCCGATCGGCAGGTGCGGCTCGATGAACTCCCACTCTTCGTCCGTCAGTTGCGCGCGTGTCACGCACGACGGTCTACCGGGCCAGGGCATGGAACGGGGCGGAACCCACGGATTGATCACGGCCCGAATGGCGCTAGGCGGGCTGCGGGGCGGGCGTTTCCGGAGCGGCCGCGACGTTGCGGGTCTCGCGCATGATCAGCAGGCCGTTGACCACCATCAGTGTCGCGGTCAGGCCGTGGACGCCGAGCGCGGTGGCCACGGAGCCGTGGTGGGCCAGCACGTTGGTCATGTCGCCGTACGCGGCGAGTGCTTCCATCAGCAGCACCCAGCCCAGCGCCCGGCGGTGACCCGTCACCAGCAGGATGCCCAGAACCAGGGCCAAGACGACGTCGCGGATTCCCTTGATGATCAGGAAGCCGTCGCCGTCGCCGGACGGCCAGCTCGGCAGGCCGTAGCCCGGCGCCGTCGTCTCCGGGCTCAGGATGTACTCCGTCCCGAACCAGAGGATGAAGAGGATGAAGGCGGCGGCCAGGACGGTGTTGATCTTCTTCAGCGACATTGTTCTTCTCCATGCGAGTCTTCGTCAGCTTGGTGAGCTTCGTGGAGCTTGCCGAGTCGTGTGGGGCCTGATCAGGCAGCGTGGACGCGGCCGATCGAGGGCCGCAGCTTGCCGGGATCGCAGTTGTGGGATCTGAGCGGCAGCTGCATTCCCGAATGTCGGGATTTCGGTGGTCAGCCGCCCCCGAGGAGTGGGGATTGGCCACCGGCGCGGCCTCGGCCCGCGGGGTCAGAAATCCGATGCCCTCTCCGGCTCACCCCGACGGGGCAAAAGCCGTCGATACGGGGGCGAACCAGTGCATGTCGGGGCAGCGGTGGTATCAGGCGATGGCGGCAACCAGCAGGGTGAACGCGGCGACGATGACGGCGACGCGGATGTAGTGGTAGCGGTTCCAGCGGTGCAGCTGCTCCTTCCAGTCGGCGGGCCGGTTCTCGGGGGTCCAGGTCTTGTTCCGGTTGTTGATCGGGACGAGCAGCAGGATCGACATGACCACGCTGAGGATCAGCAGTCCGGCGGCGATGACCACGAGGCCGGCGCCGGGGCGGTGCCATCCGGCGACGGCCCAGATCGCGCTGAGGACGAGCGAGCCTATGTACCAGAACGGCATCAGGGCGCCGAGCATCCGGCCGCCGTGGGCGTGGCCGAGCTGGCCGCTGTCCTCGGGAAGCGCGTCCAGGATCCGGTTCATGATGAAGGCGACGGAGAACTCCACCCCCACCATCAGGCCGACGACGACGGTGGTGACGACCTCGAGTGTGCTGAGCATGACGATCCCTCCGTGAACTAGCGTTGCTAGATGATGGGGCAACGCTAGTACTACTAACGCTCGGTTGTCTAGCGATGCTAGGATCGATTCATGTCGGTAAAGGAACGCAAGGAGCGCGAACGGGCGGAGCGCGAGCGCCTCATCGTGGCGACAGCCCGCGAACTCGCCGAGCAGCAGGGCTGGGACGCAGTCACCACCCGCCGGCTCGCCGAGCGCATCGAGTACAGCCAGCCCGTCCTCTACAGCCACTTCCGCGGCAAGCGCGAGATCATCGGCGCCGTCGCCCTGGAGGGCGCCACCGAGATGGCCGCGGCGCTGCGGGCCGCGACCTCCGCCACGGACGGCCCGCGCGAGCGGGTCGCCGCCCTCGCCCGCGCCTACCTCGACTTCGCCGAGCACAACCCGGCGGTCTACGACGCCTTGTTCCAGCTCGACGGCGGCCTGGCGTACGCGCAGGAGGACACCCCCGAGCCGCTGAAGGACGCCTTCGCCGCCCTGCTCGAGTGCCTCGCCGAGGTCGCCGGCGACGGCGTCCACCCGGGGCTGTTCACCGAGGTGTTCTGGGCGGCTCTGCACGGCCTGGCGACCCTGACCCGAGCGGGCCGCCTGCTGCCCGAGGACGCTGAGCCGAGGGTGGAGCTGTTGGTGGACCGGCTCGCCATGGTCTGACACACCGTCCCGGCGGGCACGCAGCCGGGGCCCTCGGGTCCCGCCGCTGCCTGCCTGCGGCAACGCTTCCGGTCACTCGCACCCACACGGCGCAGCCGCAGATCGCCGGGCCCCGCACCCCAGACGGGGCACCCACCCCGGAGGCTGCGATGCTCATTGATCACGACCCGATACACGCCCTGGCACCGCATCAGGACGACTGCGGTCGCTGCAGTCCCTGAAGGAGCAGTTCGACCAATCGGCGGGGGTCATAGCGGGGGTCGCTGTCCCGTCCGATGCAGAGGTTGCCGATGCCGCGCATGAGTTCGTAGGCGTGCGTACCGGGCCTGATTTCGCCGGCGTTGACTGCAGCGTCGAGCAACTGCGCGCAGGCGGGCACCAGGCGGTCGAGGAAGTAGGCGTGTAGCGCGTCGAAGCCGCTGCTGTCCGATTGCAGCGCGTTGGCGAGTCCGTGCTTCGTGACCAGGAAATCAACGAAGAGATCGACCCACTGACGGAGTGCTGCGAGCGGAGAGTCGGCACTGGCCAGCAGGCTCGGGCCGGCCTCGGCGCAGGCCTCGACCTGGTGGCGGTAGACGGCGACGACGAGATCCGCCCGATTCGGGAAGTTGCGGTAGATCGTCCCCATCCCGACGCCCGCTCTGGCCGCGATCTCACGGATCGGCGCATCGACGCCGGAGGTGACGAACACCTCGGCGGCGGCGGCAAGCAACGTCTGCTGGTTGCGCAGTGCGTCGGCCCGCTTGCTTCGGGCCGGTACCTCCCCGGACTGGCTTGCAGTGGGCACCACGCTCTCCTTCCGACGGCCGTTGACAAAGCGGAACAGCGCTCCGTATATTAAACGGAACAACGCTCCGCTTTCAGTGTAGCCGAAGCGGGACGCTCCTCACCGCCTCACCTGCCGCCGGCCGAACGAGACCGGCAGCAGAGGCCATGGAAGGAAATACGCGTCATGAGTGAACCGACGTACCCAGCCGACACCGTCAGCTCGCCCACTCCCGTCCTCTCGGTCGGCCCGGTCGTGCTCTCCGTACCCGGCCGAGCCGTGGACCTGGAGGTGCGGGTCTCCGCCCCCGTGACCGGGAGCGAGTTGCCGGTCATTCTCCTCTCGCACGGTCAGGGCTACTCGAACCACCTCTCCTCGCTGAACGGCTACGCGCCGCTCGCCAACTTCTGGGCGGCGCACGGCTTCGTCGTGATCCAGCCCACCCATCTGAGCTCGAGGACGCTGAGCCTGGATCCCGATACCCCCGGGGCGCCTCTGTACTGGCGATCGCGGGCCGAGGACATGACGTGCATCCTCGACCGGCTCGACGTGATCGAGGCCGCCGTCCCGCAGCTCCTCGGGCGCCTGGACCGAAGCAAGGTCGCCGTAGCCGGGCACTCGATGGGCGGGCACACCGCGAGCCTGCTGCTGGGCGCCCGGCTCACCGATCCGCACGACGGAACGGAAGTGGACCTGGCCGAGCCCCGGATCAAGGCGGGTGTGCTGCTTGCCGCGCCCGGCAGAGGCGGCGACGCCCTCACCGCGTCCGTGGCCGAGAATCTTTCCTTCTTGTTGACCACGGACTTCTCCGAGATGACCACGCCCGCGCTCGTGGTCGCCGGCGAAAAGGACGCCTCTGCCCACCTGACGGTTCGGGGCCCGGACTGGCACACCGATCCGTACGTCCTCTCCCCGGGCCCCAAGTCCCTGCTCACCCTGTTCGACGCAGAGCACGGGCTCGGCGGGGTCTCTGGGTATGACGTCGCCGAGACCACGGACGAGAACCCCGAGCGAGTGTCTGCGGTCCAGCGGCTCACCTGGGCCTACCTCCGCACCGAGCTCTACGCCGGGGATCCCGCCTGGCAGGCAGCGCGTGACGCGCTGACGGCCGGCCCCAACCCGCTCGGACGGGTCGAATCCAAGTAAGCCGAAACCTCCGCCACCTGCGCAGGAACGCAATCCAACTCCGGCACCAGACCTGATCCGTTTCTCCACGCGTCATGGTGACGACGATGACCGGGCCGCAGGGCGCCATGCGGCCGGCCGGACAACGTCTCGGGCGGACTTCAGCGCCGCGCCAGCGCCAGCACGCTCAGTCCGAACATCAGGACTCCCAGGGGGAGATGGACCGACGGTACGTGCGCGATGCCGAGCACGACCTGGACCGAGGCGAGGACAAGGAAGCCGGACGCGTGCCAGACGGGCCGGGGCGAGCCGCCGCCCGGCTTCCACGCCAGCGCCGCCGCGAGTACGTACAGCATCGACGCCCCGTACATCACCCGGGCTCCGACACTGTGCAGCGTCTCTCCGTAGGACGAGGTCAGCAGCAGTCCGGCGGAGACCGCTTGAAGGAAGATGGTCAGGGTCTGCACGGTGATCGCGATCTGCAGAAACGAGAAGCGGCGCTGTGCCGTCGCCTGGGTTGCCATGCCACGGTCCCCTTTTCCGCCCGGGGGCAGTAGATCGATAAGGTCTCACCAGCCCGACGACGCGGGCCTGCGAAAGGTAAGGCGAGGGGGCGGTCGGGAGCATGGGGACGGCTGGGGCGAGCGCCGATGAGATAGCCGGCGAGCGGCGCCAACTGATCAATGTCGCCTACCGGTTGCTCGGTTCACTGGCCGAGTCCGAGGACGCCGTACAGGAGGCCTACGCGCGCTGGTACGCGCTGCCACGAAGTCGGCAGGTCGAGGTCGTATCCCCCGGCGCCTGGCTGACGACGGTGACCGGCCGCATCTGCCTGGACGTGCTCGGCTCGGCGCGGGCCCGGCGTGAACGCTATGTCGGCGCGTGGTTGCCCGATCCGCTGCCCGACCACACCGAGTGGGACCACGGCCATGGCACCGACCCCGCCGACCAGATGGTCCTGGACGAATCGGTGACCATGGCCTTCCTCGTCGTCCTGGAGTCGATGACACCCGCAGAGCGGGTGGCGTTCGTCCTGCACGACGTCTTCCGGTACCCCTTCGCCGAGATCGCCGACATCCTCGGCCGGACCCCTGCGGCCTGCAAGCAGCTCGCGGCCTCCGCCCGGCGGCGGGTGCGCGTCGCGCGGGCTCCGGTGACGGCGGCCGGGCAGGCCGACGCGGTGCGGCATGTCAAAGAGGCATGGGAGGCCAAGGACATCGTGGCCCTCGTCGACCTCCTCGACCCGGCCGCCGTGATGACCGCCGACGGCGGCGGCATGGTCGGTACCGTCCTGCGCCCGATCGAAGGCGGTGCGCGCATCGCCCAGTACATGGTCGCCATCGCCGACAAGGCTCCGGGGCTCGAACTCCTGGAGCGGTCGGTCAACGGTGTGCCGGGCCTGGTGGCCCAGCGTGCCGGCGTCGTCATGACCGTAGCCTCGTTCGATGTCGCCGACGGCCGCGTCACCCGGATCTGGGCGGTCCGCAATCCGGAGAAGCTGCGGCCGTGGGTGCGGGGCGGCTAGCCCGCGAAAAGCGCCGCCACCGAGGCCAGGATCGCCAGCGCGGGCTGAGCGATGTCCGCCCCGTTGGTCAGCATCTCCCGCAAGCGCTCCAGCCGCGTCCGCACGGCCGGGGCGTCCGGCTCGGGCTCTGCCGTGATGCGGGCCAGGTCGTGGACCAGCGATCACCTGTGCGGGCGCGGCGCCCCCGGCGCGTACCCGGGGCGGCCGTCGGCCGGGGCGTTCTGGCGGGAGGCAGGGGCAGGGCGTGGGGTGAGACAGCCCCTGCCTCCCACGGCTGGGCAGGTCATCCCTTGTCGACTCCCCTGCCGACGTGGCTGACCTGGAGTTCCTTGATGCCGTTGAGCCAGGCTGAGCGCAGCCGGCGCGGGTCGCCGACCAGGCGCAGATCCGGCAGGACGTCCGCTATCGCGTTGAAGATCAGGTTGATCTCCATCACCGCGAGGGACTTGCCGAGGCAGAAGTGCGGGCCTCCGCCGCCGAAGCCCAGATGCGGGTTCGGGTCGCGGGTGATGTTGAACTGCTCGGGCTCCTCGAAGACTTCGGGGTCGTTGTTGGCGGAGGAGTAGAAGAGTCCCACCCGGTCGCCCTTCCTGATCTGCTGACCGCCCAGTTCCAGGTCCTCGGTGGCGGTGCGCTGGAAGGAGACCACCGGCGTGGCCCAGCGCACGATCTCCTCGGCCGCCGTCTCGGGGCGTTGCCGCTTGTAGAGCTCCCACTGCTCGGGATGTGTGAGGAAGGCATGCATGCCGTGACTGATGGCGTTGCGTGTGGTCTCGTTGCCGGCCACTGCCAGCAGGATGACGAAGAAGCCGAACTCGTCGTTGGAGAGGTTGCCTTCGTTCTCGGCGGCGACCAGCTGGGACACGATGTCCTTGGCCGGACACTCCTTACGGGCCGCGGCGAGATTCATCGCGTACGAGACGATCTCCATCGCCGCCTCGGCGCCGATCTCCTCGGTGATCGCGTACTCGGGATCGTCGTACCCCGCCATCTTGTTGGACCAGTCGAAGATCTTGGTTCGGTCCTGCTGCGGTACGCCGATGAGCTCGGCGATCGCCTGCAGCGGGAGCTCGACCGCGATGTTGGTGACGAAGTCGAAGCTGCCGTCGTCCTTCGCGCCTGCCAGCGCGGTCTCGACGATGGTGCGGGCGCGGTTGCGCAGCGCCTGCTCCAGTGAGCGGACCGCCCGCGGCGTGAAGCCGCGCTGGACGATCTGACGGACCCGGGTGTGTTCCGGCGGGTCCATATTGAGCATGATCAGCTTCTGGACCTCGATCTGGTCGCGGCTGATCGTCTCGTTGAAACGGATGACGGCTGTGTTGGTGTGGGAGGAGAAGAGTTCGGGGTGCGTGGAGACGTGCTTGACGTCGGCGTGCCGGGTGACGACCCAGTAGCCCTCGTCCTGGAAGCCGGAGATGCCGGCCGGCTGGGCGCACCACCAGACCGGGGCGGTCTGCCGCATCTCGGCGAACTCCGGGTGCGGGACGCGGGCTTGGAGCAGATCGGGATCGGTGAAGTCGAACCCTTCGGGCAGATGGGGGCAGTCCTTCGGCAGCTTCAAGGTCAACTCCAGGTCTGGCGGGGGTGTCGGTGACGAGGTTCCGGTGACGTGGTTCCGGCGACAGGGTGGCTGTGACGCGGTGCCTGTGACGCGGTTCCTGTCTGACGACCCATCAGAAGTTGACCGAAAGGTAGTAACGAGTTCTACAAGTGGCAAGGGTCGCGGCGGGTTCTGTTGCGGGCAAGGGGTGCAGCGGGGGCGTGCAAGACCCTTGCGTACCGGGGGTAGCACTCATAAGACTGCAGTGAGAACTAGAACGCGTACTACTTCCGGGGTCCGGGGTCGCCCCCCGGAACGACACAGCCGGCCGTGAAGGCGCCGGGACGCCCAGCGGCTGTGCGAGGAGAGGACGAGCTCATGGCCGCGGAACCCGTCATCGTCGAAGCCGTACGCACCCCCATCGGCAAGCGCGCAGGCGCGCTCGCCAACCTGCATCCCGCCTATCTGCTGGGCGAGACCTACCGCGAACTCCTCGGCCGTACCGGCATCCACGCCGACTGTGTCGAGCAGGTGGTGGGCGGCACGGTCACCCACGCCGGTGAACAGTCCATGAACCCCACGCGCAACGCCTGGCTGGCGATGGGGCTTCCCTACGAGACCGCGGCCACCACCGTGGACTGTCAGTGCGGATCGTCGCAGCAGGCCGCCCACATGGTCGCGAACATGATCGCGGGCGGTGTCATCGACGTGGGAATCAGCTGCGGCGTCGAGGCGATGTCGCGCGTACCGCTGGGGAGCGGGTCCAAGCACGGTCCCGGCAAGCCGTTTCCGGACGAGTGGAACGTGGATCTGCCCAATCAGTTCGAGGCGGCCGAGCGCATTGCCCGGCATCGCGGGCTGACGCGCGAGAACGTCGACTCCTTCGGCCTCCGCTCGCAGGAGCGTGCGGCCACCGCGTGGGCGGAGGAGCGCTTCAAACGCGAGACGTTCGCCGTGCAGGTGCCGACGACGGAGGAGGAACAGGCCGCCGGGCAGGGCATGTGGCGGCTCGTCGACCGGGACGAGGGGCTGCGGGACACGAGCATGGAGGCGCTGGCCGGACTGAAGCCGGTCATGCCGACCGCGGTACACACGGCGGGCAACTCCTCGCAGATTTCGGACGGCGCGGCCGCCATCATGTGGGCGTCCAAGCGCATGGCGCGGGCGCTCAAGCTCAAGCCCCGTGCCCGGATCGTCGCGCAGGCGCTTGTCGGCGCGGACCCGCACTTCCATCTCGACGGGCCGATCGACGCGACGCGTGCCGTGCTCGGCAAGGCGGGGATGTCGCTCAAGGACATCGATCTGGTGGAGATCAACGAGGCGTTCGCCTCGGTGGTGCTCAGCTGGGCGCAGGTCTTCGAGCAGGACCTGGAGAAGGTCAATGTGAACGGGGGCGGTATCGCGCTGGGGCACCCGGTGGGCGCGACGGGCGCGCGGCTGATCACGACGGCCCTGCATGAACTGGAGCGCAGGGACAAGGAGTTCGCGCTGATCACGATGTGCGCGGGCGGGGCCCTGGCGACGGGGACCATCATCCAGCGGCTGTAGGGCGGTGGCATGGGGGCAGCGGCTTTAGGGGTACACCCCGGGGTGGGGGTGTCGGTGGGTGTACCCCCGTCCGGGTGCTGCTCGTATACCCATGTGAGCCGGTCGTTCCTACCGTCGTAGGTATGACCTCACAGACGAGCAACTCCCTCTCGGAAACCGGACTTCGGCGCATGACGCAGGAGAGGCGGTCGGGCCGGATGCGACGGATGCGGCAGGTGCGGCGGGGACTGGCGGGCGCGACGGCAGTGGTCCTGACGGTGCTCGCGGCGACGCCGGCGTGGGCGGCGGCGGAGCGGCCGGGTTCGGAGCCGCCCGGGATGCGGGGCGCGGCCGGGTCCGGTACGACTCCGGGCCAGGGCACGGCTCCTGGGCACGGCACGGAGGGGCACGGCACGGCTCCGGGGGAGGACGCGGAGGGGTGGGGCGCGGCCCCCGGGGAGGGCACGGCCGGCCGGGGTGCGGCCCCCGGGCATGGTGCAGCTCCCGGGTACGCGTACGGGCGTGGCGCCCTTCTCGGTATCACGCCCCTCGCCACCCTCGGCCGTGACGACGTCGTCCGCTTTCTCGCCGGGCCGGGGCTCGAGACCGGGACCGTTCGGTACGGAGTACGCGCCTACCGGCTCACGTACCGCACCATCACCCCGCAGGGGCGGCCCACCACCGCCACGGGGCTGTTCGTCCTGCCGCGCGGCGGCGAGCGGCGGCTCGCCGTCGTCTCCGACACGCACGGGACCATGGCCCACCGTGACAACGCCCCCTCCGTCACCACCGGCCTCGGCCGCCTCGCCCCCTATCTGCACGCCTCCGCCGGGCGCGCCGTCGCCGCCCCCGACTACCTCGGCCTCGGCAGGGGCCCTGGCCGGCACCCGTACATGGACACCGCCTCCGCCGTCACCGCCTCCGTCGACATGCTGCGTGCCGCGCGCACGGCAGGGAAGCTGATGGGGCGGCCGCTGACCGCTGATGTGTACGCCACCGGCTTCTCGCAGGGCGGCCAGGTCGCGATGGCTCTCGGGCGGGCACTCCGCAACGGCGCCGAGCCGCACTTCAGGCTGCGGGCTCTCGCGCCGGTCTCGGGGCCGTACGACCTTGAGGGCGCCGAGCTGCCCGGACTCTTCGACGGCAGTGTCAACGACGAGAGCGCCGTCTTCTACATGTCGTACTTCCTGACGGCGCAGAACCGGCTCCACCCGGTCTACCGGCACCCGTCCGAGGCCTTCCGCGCCCCGTACGCCTCCCGGATCGAACGGCTCTTCGACGGCCGGCATCAGGAGGACGACATCGTCAAGGCGCTGCCCCGGACGCTCGAGCAACTCCTCACGCCCGAGTTCTACGAGCGGGTGCGCCACCCCGGGGGCGGGCTGCTGGCAGCCTTACGTGCCCAGGACGGAAACTGTGCCTGGAAGCCCGCGGCGCCGGTGCGTCTCTACACCGCGTCAGGAGACACCGACGTACCCATCGCCAACGCGCGCAACTGCGCGCGCGACCTGGCGCGGAACGGCACGAGGGCCCCGGTGCTCGACCAGGGAAACGTCGACCACTTCGGGACCTTCAAGAGCGCGACGCCCAGGATTGCGCGCTGGTTCAACACGCTGGGCAAGAGTGTGGGGGGCAACCCCTGACGCGTTCGCATCTCGTCTCCTCCGCCAGTGCCTCACCGGGCACTTGAAGACCCCGACCGGGAAACCGGCCGGGGCCTTCTGCGTTACCGGATCTCAGTTCGAGTCTTATTTGTATGACACAACCGGATGTTTCGCCGCATTCTGGCTTCGATGGCCTACTCCTCGTACTCCCAGGGGTTCAGCAGGAGTGCGCCTGATCGCGCCAGATGCTTGATGTTCCGACTCACCAGCGTCCAGCCGTTCGCCAGGGCGGTGGCAGCGATCAGCGCATCGGGTGGATCGATGCTGGTCCCGGCACTCTTGAGCCTCCGGTGAAGAGCGAGGTAGGCGAGTGCCTCCCGCTCTCCAATGGCGGCGATCCGGTCGCGGTAATGATCACGGATGTCCGTAAGAGCCCGCTCGAAAGCGGTACGCCGCACCAAATCCAGTGCCCCCTCGATACCTGTCTCGATCTCCGCGATCGTGATGACGCTCAGGTAGAGGGCAGGAGCCGGAACCGACCGAGCCCAGGCGGCGACGGCCGGGGCAGGCTTCGGCCGGGTGGTGATCTCGGCAACCACGTTGGTGTCGAGCAGATAGATCACTCGCCGCCCGCCGCATCGTCGTAGGACCGCTGCCCGAACTCCAGTCCCTCGAACGGGGCCGTCGTAAGCCGCTCCAGAAACCCGTCGCTGCCCAGCGTCGCCCAGCGGTGAAGCATGTCGGGCAGGGCATCGATGTCGGTGTCGGCGAGCTCGGCGTCGAAGTGCCCGAGCTGATGCTCGGGCAGAGCCTCCCGGATCTCCCGAATCGTCCGTAGCGGATGAGTCTCCTCAGGTCTGCGCGGCGGGAGCGGCAGATTCGGGGCAGTGCTCATGATCGGCTCCTCCAGGCTGCGGTCCACGGGCTCATGCCTGAAGACCAGCCTAGGCCGGGTGGCCCTGGAGAAGGCCGAAAACGACCCGAATCCGAGCCTTGATGGAACCCATCCACCGAGTCGCCGCCGACTGTGTCCGGCAGCCGCCGTCTGTCGGCGACAGCGATGGCCCCTTTGGTTGGAACCAGCTGAACGAAGCTGTCGGGCTGGACACAATGGGGAGCGCCGCCCTGTAGCCGGTTTCGTGACACGTCGCGAGCACCGCGTCATCGGTACATGGCGAAGATCAGCTGTCATCCCCTCCACCGAAGGTAGCGAATGACGCAGAGCACAGCCGCCCGAGCCGGACGCTTCCACATGGGGCGTTTATCCGAGGGGCTGCCCCAGGCCCTGGATGCCTGGCGTGTCACCACCGACGATGCCGATGTGGCCGCCCGTGTCGCCGGCTTCCTGGGTGGCGAACCTCAACCGAACGAAGGGACAGGAGGAGCTGGCCTTGCCTACGAAGTGCTGACGAGCCGCGAGAGCGTACGCGTTCTCCTGGACGGACCCGACGCGGTGGCGGCTCATATGGTCCTCCGGGGCAGTAACGGCATCATCCACGAGTGCGACGGCGTGGAGTTCCTGTCACCGGAAGAGAAGAAGGACCAGCCCTGCGGCTGCCCTCCACTGCTTGAGGACAGGAAGCTGGCGGCCAGGGATGGCCGCGGCCCGACGCCTTCCGTCGACATCACCTTCCAGATCGCAGCGGCACCCAGGCTCGGCACGTTCCACCTCATGACGGGCTCGTGGCAGATGGCCGCGCAGCTCTCCGACCTGACGGACGCACTGGAACGTGTCGACGGCCCGGCCGTCTGCGACCTCACCATGGAGCTCGTCGCCTACACGACCAAGACAGGTAGAGGCGTCTGCTATCGAAAGCCGGTGGTCACGGTACTCGGCAGCCCCGACAGCGTTGCGCCCGAACCTCAGCCGACGGCCGAACCCACGCCTGCTCCGGCACCATCCGCACCCCGCCGCAAGGCCAGGCCGGCCCCTGAGCCCACCATCCCGTCCGCGCCGGAGTCGAGCCACTCAGTCAGCGTGGATGCCGTTCTGCTCCGCCGTGCCGCCCAGGTGCTGGGCACCGGCGACCACCAGGAAACCGTCATCGCCGCCCTGTCCGCGATCGTGGCAGGACGGCAGCAGGCCACGGAGCTTGCCCGACTGCGAGAGCAGGTCGGACGCATCGCCGCCATCACGGAGCAAGCGCTCCAAGGCCGGGATTCCTCACTCACCTGACCGGCTCCGACCGTCTCGCAGTGATCACCGGCAGCCGGGGCAGGCTGGTCTCAGTCCTGGTCTCGTTCACCTCCGTCCGAGACTGTTCGGACGGGCCTGAACCGAACGCTCCGCCGCAGGTCAGGACAGACACGGCCCTCACCGGACGGGCATACGAACATTTGGAAAGAGTGTGGGGGTCAACCCCTGACGCGTTCGCATCTCGTCTCCTCCGCCAGTGCCTCACCGGGCACTTGAAGACCCCGACCGGGAAACCGGCCGGGGTCTTCCGCGTTGCGTGGTTGCAGTTCTTGCGCATGTTTCGGGTGCGGCGGCGGAAGGGGTTGACCCTGCCCCTGCGTCAGGGTTGGAGCCTGGTCGCATGACGAACAACAGCACTTCCTCGGCTCGGCTCGCCCCGCCGATCGGAGGGTTCCAGGAGATCGAAGGCCGCCGCATTTTCGTGCATCCGTCGGGCAGCGGCGGACCGGCCGTCGTGTTCCTGCCGGGCGCCAGCGCGGTCGGGCTGGACTATTTCGGTGTCCAGCAAGAGGTTTCGCAGTTCACCACCGCTGTGCTGTACGACCGCGGCGGCACGGGCTACAGCGATCAACTCCCGCTGCCGCGCACCGCCGCCGCGGTCGCCACGGAACTGCGCGAGCTGCTGCGCGCCCAGAACATCGCCGCCCCATACGTTCTGGTACCGCACTCTCTCGGCGGCTTCTACGCCCACCGGTTCGCGCAGCTGTACCCACAGGACGTGGCCGGGCTGGTCTGGTTGGACGCCCTCCACCGCGACTGGGACGACTTCATGCCTCCCGCGGCGAGTCTGGCCGCGGTCGAGCAGATGGCACCTGACGGGGAGCAGCTGGAACGGATGCGCCCGGCCCGGCGCGAGATGCACGCCGAGTTGCTCGCGGACTACCCGGAGCACGTGCGGCAGGCGCTGGTCGATGCCAAGGTGAGTGACGAATGGACCCACGTCGGCATCGCCGAGCGCACCAAGTTGGCCGAACTCGCCACCGAACTGCGGGCCGGGCCGAACATTCCCGACGTCCCGGTGGTTGCTCTCACCGTGGTCGGCACCGACCCCGCCCAGCAGACGCTGACGTCGGAGCGGACATTGCAAGAGATGCATGACGGCCACACGAGAATGGACGCGGCCCTGGTGAGCGCGGTCTCGCACGGGGAACAACGCATCCTCTCCGACACTGTCCACCACCGACTCTGCTTCGACCGCCCCGATGCCGTGGTCCAGGCGATCCGCGACGTCGTCGACCGAGCTCGCCCCTAGACTCGGCACGACCACGTTGTACGAAGACCCGAGGCGGACGGTGCTCACGATCAGCCAGCTCGCGGCAACCGCCGGCGTGACCGTGCGCACCGTACGCCACTACCACCACGTCGGCCTGTTGCCCGAGCCCGCGCGCGATGCCTCCGGCTACCGCCGGTACAGCGCGCAAGCGGCGGTGGATCTCATCCGGATAAGGACCCTCGCCGATGCCGGGGTGCCACTGGCCCGTATCGACGCGCTGCTGCATGCGCAGCCGACCGAATTCGCCGCGGCCATCACCGACATCGACGCCGAATTGCAGCGCAAGATCGACCAGCTCGCCGAATACCGCCGCAGGATCGCCGAACTGGCCGGCGGCGAAAGGCTTGTCCTGCCCCCCGAGGTGGTCGCCATCCTGAACCGGATGCGCAGTCTCGGGGTCAGCGAACGGAGGGTACGACTCGAGCGCGACTCGTGGATCCTGATGCAGGCACTGGACCCGCACGTCATGCCGCAGCGGATACGGGACAAGAACGCCGGCTTCGACGACCCCGAGACGACGCGCCTGTATCTCGCCTGTGATCAATCAGTCGACTGGGATCCGCACGATCCACGCCTGGACCGGCTCATCGACGACCTGGACGCATGGGAGATCACGCACGAACGAGACAGCAACCGGGCGGGGTATCTGAAGCTGGTCTCTTCCCGGATCTCCGAGGCGTCACCGGCATGGCAACGCATCGTCGAGGCGCTCGCCCACCGCGCCAAGCAGCGCCGACCCGCCGGGCACGACAGCTGACAGGCGCAGCAGAGCCCGAGAACCGCCCCGGCTGACCGGTTCACCGGGCAGGGCCCTCGGCAAGGGTGTGCGCGACGAGGGCGTTGGCGTGGCCGTGCCCCAGGCCGTGTTCGGCCTTGAGCCAGGAGACGAGTTCCATGTGCTTGGTCAGGTGCGAGGAGCGGATGAGCTCCTTCCACTCAGGGATCGGGCGGCCGTACTTCTTCTCGATCGAAGGGAAGTAGCCGGCAGGGCCCTTCACGGTTTCCGTCATGTCGGCAGTGCTCCATCCATCTGTTCGGAACGATCTTGCGGTGGGTGGCGCGCAGGCAGGGGTGCGCGGGTCAACCACTTGTATGACCGGAGCGGAAGCGTGAAGTGATCGCTGAAGCAGGAGTGATCCGGGTCACATTCGATCGCCCGACGCCCAGGGCCGCAGTTGGCCGCGCACACGGCCTTCGGGGCATCGTCGCCGCCGGTGATCCCCAAGACGGCAGAGGTGCGGAACCTCAGGGAGCCGGTGGCTGAGGTCGACCCGCGCCGACCAGCCATGGGATGAGGGCCTACTGGATGCTCCAGCGGTGCGGGTGCAGGGGATCGGATGGGCAGGCGAAGATGTTGAGCTCGCCGCAGCGGCCCACGGTGACCTCGGTAGGCCTGGCGGCCCCCAGGCGTGCGGGTAGGTCCCGCTCCTCCAGAGGTATCCAGCTGCCGCTGCCGCCATCCCACTCCGAGCTGTCGAGGGTCAGCAGGAGTTCCATCGGTGTCATGCAGGCCGGGCAGTCCATGGGGGAGGGGTCGGTCGCATGCCACGATGCGAATCCGCCGGCGCGCCAGCCGGGCGGAATGGACAGGTCGTTCTGATAGTCGTACTGATGGGCGGGCGGCTCGGCCGCCGACTGCCCCCGGGCCTGTTCGGCTTCTTCCTCCAGGGCTTCCTCCCAGGCGTCGATCCGGGCGCACAGGTCTTCGGGCAGAAGCCCGGCGAACGGATACGTCACCACCTGCTCCGGGTGCAGTACACAGGGTTCCGCCACATACCTCGGGGAGCCGATGACCTGCGGCTTCGGCGGCGAAGCCAGCACCTCGGCGACCTCGCGCGACCGGCGCCAGCGCAGCTGCAGGCCCAGGCCGTACCGGCTGTCGCCGTGCGCGTTGAAGGGGCACCAGAAAACCTGGAGGAGGTCGCAGCCGTCCGGCCCCGCCGGCAGGTCGGGGATGTCCCTCCGGTACAACTGCGCAAGGCCGATCATCGGGAGCGGGTCGGTCTCACAGGCCCCTGGAATCCGATGCTCGCGACGCAGCTCGTCCACGAGCTCGCGCTCCTCGTCAGTGGGCCCGGAGGCGGGGTCACGGGCCCACGCGGCGGACAGGACCTGCCGTTCCCGGTGAATGTCGGCAAGGCGCCGACCACGCCCGCGCCCGTGAAGCTCGGTGCACACCGGCCATGGCTCGTCCGCCGGCCACAACAGAGGCCCGCCCACGGAACTGGCCGACACGTCCGGGCTGCCCGGCCGCGGGTGCAGCCGGGTCGTCGTGCCGCGGTACGCGGCCAGTTCGGGGAAGAGGCCCTCGGCATCAAGCGGGCGCGGCGGCGTGGTCCTCGTCATGGACGCGACCCTAAACGCCCGACTCGGCGACCGAGCACCGGGTACCGAGCACACCCTTGCCGGTTTCCCTTGAAGCCCGGGCCCTGACCGCGAAGGTGTCCTGGACGGAGTCGGGTGGCTCCGGCCCGTCCGCCGACGGTCTCGGTTCTGGTCTCACTCGGCCCCGTCCGGGGTCGTCCACATTGAGCGGCGTGGGGCCGAGTGGGCCGAGGCGGGTGGAGTGGGTGGAGCAGATGGAGCGGAGGGAGCCGGGTCGAGCAGTGTGACGGGGCCGGCCGGGCTGATCAGTACCAGCCCTTGTCCTGCCAGGAGGACCAGGCGCCGCAGGGGCTGCCGTAGCGGTCGTTCATGTAGTCCAGGCCCCACTTGATCTGGGTGGCCGGGTTGGTCTTCCAGTCCGCGCCCGCGGACGCCATCTTCTTGCCCGGCAGGGCCTGGACCAGGCCGTACGCACCGCTGGAGGTGTTGGCCGCGTTCACGTCCCAGCCGCTCTCGTGCGACACGATCTTGCTGAAGCACTGGAACTGTGCGTCGTCGGCGATCAGCTTCTGCGCCACAGCCTTGGCCGAACCGGCGGCCGGAGCGGCCGAGGCCGTGGCCGGGTTCATGCCGATCACCATGCCGGCGGTGCCCAGTACAAGGGCGGAGCCGACGAGAGCGGACTTCGGGCGGTTGGCGATGCGGCTGACGAGCGAGCGGGACAACGTGGCGACCTAACGTCGGGGGCGGGGGTGTCGCGCAGGCATGCCGGACTCACGGACGTACGAGAGTTGGGGGTCCGGCCGCCTGAGGGGGCGCTGCAGGTCGAGTGAAGAGAACCGGCGGCGCCTTGCGACTGGACCAGTTCTAGCGCTGCGCCCGGCCCACCGCAACGACCGCTGTTACTAGTGGAGGTCGCATCCGGCAGGAAGTGTCGCGGGGGGTTGACGCGGACCGTTCGTGCAGGTCGCAGCGCGGATCGGAGGGGCAGTTCACCCCTCTCAATTCGTACTATTTCGGCTCGTACCGTACTGAAGCCCTGTGGGGCGCCTCACTCCAGGAGGGCCTGTCGGGGGCCTCGAATGTGACCTGCACCTCGAAGCGGGCGCGGCGCGTGGCACGGCGCAGCGCCTTGAGGACGGTGGAGCCGATGGTGAGGGTCAGTACGACGGTGAGCACGGCACGCCCCAGATCCCAGCCGAGCGAGGTCGCCACGCAGTAGGCGACGAAACGGACCAGGTTCTCGTGGACCGGGTCGCCGGGGTGGAAGGAGACGCCCGAGGAGAGGCCGCCGATGTACGTCCAGCCCTGCAGGTTCATGACCGTGCCGTAGGCGAACGCGGCGACGGCACCGTACAGCCCGAGCATCAGCAGCTCGGCGCGGCCGCGCAGGCGGTCCGGGCCCGGCAGCAGTCCGGCGCCCATCGTGAACCACCCCATCGCCAGCATCTGGAACGGCATCCAGGGGCCGACCCCGCCGGTGAGCAGCGCGGACGCGAACATCGTGACCGAGCCGAGGACGAAGCCGAAGCCGGGACCGAGGACCCGGCCGCTCAGCACCATCAGGAAGAACATGGGCTCCAGGCCGGCGGTCCCCGCGCCGAGCGGGCGCAGCGCGGCGCCGACAGCCGCGAGTACCCCGAGCATGGCCACGGCTTTCGCGTCCATCCCGGTGTCGGCGATCGTCGCGACGACCACGGCGACGAGGAGCGGGAGCAGTGCGGCGAACAGCCACGGGGCGTCGGCGGAGTGGGCGAGCCCGGAATCGGAGTCGGCCAGCAGCGGCCAGCCGAAGGCGATGACGCCGATCGCGCTGATGAGGGCGAGTGCGGTGACGGAACGGGGGCCGAGGCGTACGGCGCGGGCCTGCGGGGTGGTCACAGTGCCTCCGCCTCCCGCACCTGCGCGACGGTCAGCCACTTCTGCGGGGCCAGGATCTTGGCGACCTGGGGCGCGAAGGCGGGGGAGGAGACGACGACCTCGGAGGTCGGGCCGTCCGCGACGATCTCGCCGTCGGCCAGGATCACGACGCGGTGCGCGAGGTCGGCGGCCAGCTCCACGTCGTGGGTGGCCAGGACGATGGCGTGCCCCTCGGCGGCCAGGTCCCTGAGGACGCCGACGAGCCGGGCCTTCGCCGCATAGTCCAGACCGCGGGTCGGCTCGTCGAGGAGGAGCAGCGGGGGCCGGCCGGTCAGCACGATGGCCAGGGCGAGGGCGAGTCGCTGCCCCTCGGAGAGATCGCGGGGGTGGGTCGCGTCCGGTACGTCGGGGAGCAGCTCGCTCACCAGGGCCCGGCAGGAGCCGGGGGTGGCGCCGGCGTCCGCGTCGGCGGCCGCGCACTCGGCGGCCACGGTGTCGGCGTACAGCAGATCGCGGGGCTCCTGCGGGACGAGGCCGACCTGGCGGATCAGCTCGCGGGGAGGGGTGCGGTGGGGGGTGAGACCGCCGACGAGGACGCTGCCGGAGGTGGGTTCGACCATGCCCACGAGGCTGGAGAGGAGGGTCGACTTTCCGGCGCCGTTGCGGCCCATGAGGGCGATGGTCTCGCCGGGGGCCACGGAGAGACCGACGCGGCGGAGGGCTTCGATGCGGTCGCGGCGGACGGTGAGCGCCTGGACCTCGGCGAGGGGGCCGTGCGAGGTGTCCTTCGCCGGACGGGCGGCGAAGATGCCCCGTCGGCGATTGAGGCGCGGGGTCGGGGGCGGAGTGCCGGTTGCGGCAAGGCGCGGGGTCGGGAGTGGAGTGCCGGTCGCGGGAAGGCGTGGGGTGGGGGAAAGGTCCGCCAGGCGCTCCCGCAGGGCACCGGCCCTGCGCCGCGCGTCCCGTACGGACAGCGGCAGCGGGTCCCAGCCCGCCAGCCGGCCCAGCGCCACCACCGGCGGGTATACGGGGGAGACCGCCATGATGCCGGCCGGGTCGCCGACGACCGGGGGCGCGCCGGGGGCGGGGAGCAGGATGACCTGGTCCGCGTACTGCACCACCCGCTCCAGGCGGTGCTCCGCCATCAGAATCGTCGTGCCGAGATCGTGGACCAGACGCTGGAGGACCGCCAGCACCTCCTCCGCCGCGGCCGGGTCCAGCGCGGACGTCGGCTCGTCGAGCACAAGGATCCTGGGGTGCGGGGTCAGTACGGAGCCGATCGCGACCCGCTGCTGCTGACCGCCCGACAGCGTTGCGATGGGGCGGTCCCGCAGCTCGGCCATGCCGAGCAGGTCCAGCGTCTCCTCGACGCGCCGGCGCATCACCTCGGGGGCGAGGCCCAGCGACTCCATGCCGTACGCCAGCTCGTCCTCGACCGTGTCGGTGACGAAGTGGGCGAGCGGGTCCTGGCCCACCGTGCCGACGAGATCGGCGAGTTCGCGCGGCTTGTGGGTGCGGGTGTCGCGGCCGTCGACGGTGACGCGGCCGCGCAGGGTGCCTCCGGTGAAGTGCGGGACCAGCCCGGAGACCGCACTCAGCAGTGTCGACTTGCCGACACCGGAGGGGCCGACGAGAAGCACCAGCTCGCCCTCGGGGACGGTCAGATCGACACCGCTGATCGCAGGCGCGCCGGCATCGCCGTACGTCACCGACACGTCTTCGAAGCGGATCACGGGGTCGACTCCTTGGGTCCCTGGGGCACGGGGGCGATGAAAGCGGGCAGCAGGCCGACGAGGATGCTCGCCGCGGGCCACAGCGGCAGCGTCGGCGCGATCAGCGGTACGACACCGGGGTGCAGGGCCTCCGGGGCGGATGTCCCCGCCCGGATCATCAGCGCCCCGACGGCCACGCCGGATCCGGCCACGAGCCAGGACCTGAGGTCCCAGCGGTCGGGGCGGTAGCGGGTCCGTACGGAGCGGCGGCCGCCGAGCCACAGGCCGCCCGCCGCCGCGAGGAGACCGGCGACCAGCAATGGCACCCCGTAGCCGAGGCCCGTCGCGTCGAGCAACCCGTACGAACCGGCGCAGACGCCGAGGAGACCGCCGAGGGTGAGGACGGTCGTGGTGCGGCGGACGGCGGGCGGGACATCGGCCATCCGCCCGTACCCGCGCGCGTCCATCGAGGCGGCGACCGCGACCGACCGCTCCAACGCGCCCTCCAGGACCGGCAGTCCGATCTGGACGATCGCCTTGATGCCGCCGGTGGGGCGGCCGCGCAGACGGCGGGCGGTACGGAGCCGGACCACGTCGGCGACCATGTTCGGCGCGAAGGTCATGGCGACGACGACGGCGACCCCTACCTCGTACAGGGCGCCCGGCAGGGACTTGAGCAGCCGGGCCGGGTTGGCGAGGGCGTTGGCCGCGCCCACGCAGATCAGGAGGGTGGCGAGCTTGGCACCGTCGTACAGCGCGAAGACCAGCTGCTCGGCGGAGACCCGGCCGCCGATCCGTACGCCGCGCGCCCAGTCGGGCAGCGGGACTTCGGGGAGGGCGAACAGGACGTGCGTACCGGGGATCGGCGAGCCGAGGACGACGGAGAAGAGGACGCGGATGGCGATGACGACGAGCCCGAGTTTGACGAACGCTCCGTACGAACGGGCCCAGGGCGCATCGGTACGGCGGGCGGCGACGACGTACCCCGCGACGCCGACGAGGAGCCCGAGGAGGAGCGGATTGGTGGTCCGCGACGCGGCGGTGGCCAGCCCGAGGGCCCACAGCCACCAGGCCCCGGCGTGCAGGGCGTTGCTTCTGCCGGCGACGGGCGCACGCAGCGCGGAGGGCACGCGGGGTGCGGACCGGACGTGCGGTGCGGACCGGACGCGCGGTGCGGAGGGCACGTTCGGTGCGGAGGGCACGTTCGGTGCGGAGGGCACGCCGGGTGTGCCAACGCCCTGGCGGCCGGCGGCCTTCGGGGGAGTTGTTCCGCCACCGCGGCGGTCGCTCGCGCGGGGCACGTCGCCTCCCTGGCGGCTGGTCATCCGCGGCGGCGGCGTGACTGCCATACCGCCGCGGCGCCGAGGCCCAGAACCGCCGCGATGCCGGCGATGATCCCGACCGCCGGGCCGCCCTTGTCCGAAGCCGACTCCGCAGCCGAACCCGAGCCCGAGGCCGAATCCGTGGCCGAGCCGGCGTCCGCGTTGGCGTCCGATGCCGAAGGCGTCCCCGTGGGCTTCCCGGCCGCGACCTGTTCGCCGCAGCCCGACTCCGGGTAGCCGGTGATGCCGCAGAGCAGCGCCCCGCTGTTGTAGCGCAGCGGCTTCGCCACCGCCGCCAGCGCCTCCGCGCTGGTCGCATCCTCGCCGACCTGCGCACACACCGTCCGTGACGCGGGCGGCTTCTCGCCCTCCGGTGCGTCGGCCGGAGTACCGGGGTCGATGACGAGCGCGATCCGCTTGGTGCTGTCCCTCGGGGGCGTCCGGCCGCAGATCGCCTCGAAGTCGGGGGCCGTACGCGGCTGCGCCGAGTCCCCGCTGTCCTCGCTCACCGAGAACCGGAAGCCGTGCACGGAGCCGTCGGACGGCTTCGCGGTGGCCGGGCCCTGAGTGGCGTACGTCCACTTCCCGCCGCTGCTCTCCCAGAACGACCAGTACCGGTAGCCGGCGGCCTGCGCCGGCCCCGCGCCCAGCACCGTGAGCGCGGCGCCGAGCGCGAGGACGAGGGAGAGGAGCCGGGTACGCATCACCGCTGCCGGTTCTTCCGGCGGCCGCTCAGGAGGAAACCGGCGCCGACGCTCGCGGCGAAGAACGCGCCCACGATCCACCACAGCCCCATGCCGGAGCCGTCGCTGTCCTTCTTGTCCTTGTCCTTCTTCTCGTCCGCGGCCGGCTTCTCCGGCGCGGGCCCGGTCGCGTTCAGCCCCGAGACCAGGTCCGCACCGCCGAAGCTCTTCGGGTCGGCGCCGGTGGCGTGCGCGGCCAGCACCAGCTGGGCGTACGCGGCCGGGCCGGTCTCCCTCGCCCAGGCCGGCGCGTTCTTCTGCAGCCACTCGAGCGGCTTCTTCGCCTCGTCGGTCAGCCCCTGCGCGGACAGCGCGACGACTGCGTCCGCCGTGTTCCCGAAGTCGGGCTTCTCGGCCGGGTCGGTGGCGCCGGGCATCGGCGGCGTGTTGAGGTGGCCGGTCTTGGCCAGCGCGGCCGCGAGGTACGCGGCGCCGTTGTGGCCCGCGCCCTCCACCGTTGTCGCCTTCTCGCAGACCGTCCCCTTGGCGTCCTTCGTCCCGGCGGTCACGACCAGGCCCTTGCCCTGCGCGGCGAGCACCGCCGCCGCCGTGGAGTCGGCGATCATGCCGGGCGACTTCTGCTGGTACACAAAGGCTCCGGCGTCCTTCCCGCCGCACGGCTTCGCGAACGTCAGCAGCGAGTCGTACGGCGTCTTGCCGCCCTTCGACTTCACCGCGTCCGGCTTCTCGCCGGCGGCGGCGAGCGCGCCGATCACTATGGAGGTGGAGTTGGCGTCGCTGGCGCCGCCCGGGTTGTAGCCCCAGCCGCCGTCCTCGTTCTGCACGGACTTCAGCCAGCCGACGGTCTTCTTCACGGTGGCGTCCTGGCCGCCCAGTGCGGCGAGAGCCTGCACGGCGGCCGCGGTGGCGTTGGAGTCCAGCGGCAGCTTGGCGTCGCAGGCCTTGGCCGCGTCGGCGCGGTACGAGGGGAAGCCGCCGCTGTCGCACTGCTGCCCGGTCAGCCAGTCCACGGCCTTCGCGGCGGGCTTGACGCCGACCGTGTCCTGCGCGAGCAGGGCCAGCGACTGCCGCCAGACCCCGTCGTACGTCGGGTCGCCCTTGCCGTACAGGCCGGCGGGCAGCGCGGGGGCGGAGGGAGTCGGGGTCGGTGCCGCGAAGGAGGCGGGGGCAGCGGCCACGCAGAGTACGGCGGATGCGGCGAGCAAGGCTGCGCTGCGGCGAACGGTCATGGCGGGCGGTGCCTCTCCATTGGGGAGCCGGACGCAGGCACGCTCAGGTACCAGGCTCGGGCTCCGTATACCTCGACGGTGCCGGCCACCGGAATTCCGGTGACGGGAGCCACGCACGTCCGTACAGGGCAGTCCGGCTCACCGCCTCCCGGGCGGATCACGGTTGCGGGTCAGCGCCGGAATTGCACCGGCTTCCCCCTGTACGGGCATGATGACGACTTGCCCACTCTACCGGCCGGTCACCGGCGCCCCGCGGGGGCCGCCCGGCTGTGACGCGGCGGCCGTCAGAGGGCCACGTACGCCGTCGGGACGCTGCCCGCCAGAGCCTCCGCCCGCCCCAGCTTCACCAGCCGCCGCAGATGCGCTTCGGCCTCCGAGACCGCGATGTTCCGGGACCCGTACGGGATCTGTCCCCAGGGCCGGTTCCACTCCATCCGCTCGGCGACCTGCCAGGGCGTGAGCGGCTCGGCCAGCAGCGCGAGCAGACCGGTCAGCCGGTCCTCGTGGTGGGCGAGCAGCTCCTGCACCCGGCCCGCCGCGTCCGGGAAGGCGTACTGGTGCGCCGGGAGCACCTCGGCGGGGGCGAGGCGGCCGATGCGCTCGAGCGAGTCGAGGTAGTCACCGAGGGGGTCGGTGACCGTGGCGTCGTCCGGGTCCTCGTAGAGCCCTATGTGCGGGGTGATCTCGGGGAGCAGGTGATCACCGGAGAAGAGGCGGCCGTTGCCGGGTCTGTTCGCCGGGTGAGCCTCTTCGAGGTGGAGGCAGACATGGCCGGGGGTGTGGCCAGGGGTCCAGACGGCGCGCAGCCGGCGGCCCGCCAGATCGAGCAGTTCGCCGGGAACGATCTCCCGGTCGGGCAGGGCCGCCCGCAGGCCGGGCAGCCTGCTCGTCCGGCCCGCTGCACGGGCGGTACGCAGCGGGGCGGTGTGCTCCTCGGGGGCACCGGCCCTGGCGAGTTTGTCCGCCAAGTAGTCCAGCCAGAGGCCCGGTTCGGCCTCCCGGGTACGGCGTACGACCGCGCTGTCGGCGGCGTGCATCGCGATCCAGGCGCCCGAGGCTTCGCGGACCTGCCCGGAGAGGCCGTGGTGGTCGGGATGGTGATGGGTGATGACCACCCCGTGGATGTCGGCGACGGAGACGTCGAGGGCGCCCAGCCCGGCGACGAGGGTGTCCCAGGAGGCCGGGTCGTCCCAGCCGGTGTCGATGAGCACGGGGCCGCGGCCGGTCTCGAGCAGGTGGACCAGGGTGTGACCGAGGGGGTTGTCCGGGATGGGCACCTCGATGGACCAGACGCCTGCGCCGTGATCGGTCACCTGAGTCATGGAGGTCTCATCTCTCGTCGGCGGCACGGCCATTGCTCACTATAACTAGAACTGGTATCAGTTCTGAAGCAGCGTCAGAAAAGTGCCGGGCCGCAGGAGGCAGCACCATGACCGAGCTTGTCGAACACGGAAAGCTGTTCATCGGCGGGGAGTTGACCGAACCCCTCGGCAGCGATGCCATCGAGGTCGTCTCACCCCACACCGAGCAGGTCATCGGGCGGGTCCCCCATGCCTCGCGGGCGGATGTCGACCGGGCGGTGGCCGTCGCCCGCAAGGCCTTCGACGAGGGGTCCTGGCCGCGGATGCCGCTCGAGGAGCGCATCGCGGTGGTGAGCCGGATCAAGGACGGGGTCGCCGTACGGCACGAGGAGATCGCCCGCTCCATCAGCTCGCAGAACGGTTCCCCCTATTCCTGGAGCGTGCTCGCCCAGGCGCTCGGCGCGATGATGGTGTGGGACGCGGCGATCACGGTCGCGCGGGACTTTCCGCACGAGGAGCAGCGGGCCGGGATCCTCGGGCCGATCCTCGTACGGCGTGAGCCGGTGGGTGTCGTCGCGGCCGTCGTGCCGTGGAACGTCCCGCAGTTCACAGCGGCGGCCAAGCTGGCGCCCGCGCTGCTGGCCGGCTGCACGGTGGTGCTCAAGCCGTCGCCGGAGTCGCCCCTGGACTCGTACATCCTCGGTGAGATCGCGCAGGAGGCCGGGCTGCCCGAAGGCGTCCTGTCGATCCTGCCCGCGGACCGTGAGGTGAGCGAGTATCTGGTGGGGCACCCGGGCGTCGACAAGGTGTCCTTCACCGGTTCCGTCGCCGCGGGCAGGCGGGTCATGGAGGTCGCCTCGCGCAATCTCACCCGCGTCACGCTGGAGCTGGGCGGCAAGTCGGCGGCCGTGATCCTGCCCGACGCGGATCTGGAGACGGCGGTCGCCGGGATCGTCCCGGCCGCCTGGATGAACAACGGGCAGGCCTGCGTGGCCCAGACCCGTATCCTCGCGCCGCACAGCCGCTACGACGAGATCGCGGAGGCGTTCGCGGCGGCGGCGAGCGCGCTCGTCGTCGGGGACCCGCTGGACCCGGCCACCCAGGTCGGCCCGCTGGTGGCCGCCCGTCAGCAGCAGCGCTCGCTGGACTGCATCCGGATCGGCCAGGAGGAGGGCGCCAAGATCCTCAGCGGTGGCGGGCGTCCGGCGGACCTGGAGCGCGGCTGGTACGTCGAACCGACCCTCTTCGGCGGTGTCGACAACTCCATGCGCGTCGCCCGCGAGGAGATTTTCGGGCCGGTGATCTGCCTGCTGCCGTACGAGGACGAGGGCGAGGCGGCCGCGATTGCGAACGACTCCGACTACGGGCTCAGCGGCAGCGTGTGGACCGCCGACGTCGAGCACGGCATCGACTTCGCCCGTCGGGTCAGGACGGGCACGTACAACGTCAACACCTTCAGTCTCGACATGCTTGGGCCGTTCGGGGGCTACAAGAACTCCGGTGTGGGTCGGGAGTTCGGGCCCGAGGGGTACGGCGCGTACCTTGAGCACAAGATGATCCATCTGCCGGCAGGGTACGGAGGACACTGATGGGAGACCGCTGGCACGTCGAGGTGGACCGGAGCGTCTGCATCGGATCGGGTATGTGCGTGGGTCACGCCCCGGACGGGTTCCGGCTGGACACCGCGCGGCAGTCGCACCCGCAGGCGGACGACGCCGACGCCAACGAGCAGATCCTCGCCGCGGCGGAGAACTGCCCGGTCGAGGCGATCACCGTCACCCTGCTGGACGGTGGGGAGCCGGTCTTCCCGCCCGAGGATTAGCCCTTGCGAATGCCCGCGCGAACGTCCGTGCGAGACTTCTCCCTCGATCGCGCGGGCAACGGGCCCGTGCACAGCCTGAATTGGGAGAATTGTGCGCAAGGCGAGGTGGGCGGCCGCGGCTGCCGGTGTGGTGCTGCTCGTGGCGGGATGCGGCAGCGAGGGCGGTTCGGACAAGGGCAAGGGCGGCGCCGGTTCGTCCGGTTCCTCGTCCTCGGCTCCGGCCGAAGCGGGCGGGGAAGCGGGCGGGAGCCTGGACGCGGCCACGGTAGCCAAGGAGGTCGGGGACGCGGCCACGGCGGCCGGGTTCACCGAGAAGCCGTCGGACGACGTTCCGGCCGCCCTCAAGGAATGCATGGTCTCGTGGCAGGCCGACGACAAGAAGGTCACCGACTCCAAGAAGTCCTACGACACGACGGTCGCCAGCCTCGCGAAGGGCGGCTGGAAGGAGTCGCAGAGCGTCGACCAGCAGGGCTCGACCATCAAGTCGCTGGACAAGAGCGGCTGGACCGTGAAGGCGAGCCACCAGGGCAAGGCGGGGACCTTCCTGATGATCACGTTCATGGCCGCGGACAACGGCCCCGAGTGCGAAAAGGTCTTCCGGGAGGACCTGGAGAAGAACAAGAAGCCGTAGCCCGGTCAGCCCCGCCCGCGCCCCTTTGCGGGCGCGGTCGGCGCCGGAGCGGGCGACGAGACCGGTGTCGTCGCAGTCGCCGGTGTCGTCAGGTCGATCAGCCTGCACACCATCTCGATGTCTATCTTCACCTGGGCGATCGAGGCGCGCCCCGACAGCCAGGTGATCAGCGCGGAGTGCCAGGTGTGCTCGATCACCCGCACCGCGGAGAGCTGCTCGGGCGTCGGGTTCTCCAGCCCCATGGCGTCGAGAATGATCGCCGTCGTCTGACGGGAGACGGTGTCCACCTCGGGGCTGACGCTGCGGTCCGCGAAAGTCAGCGCCCGCACCATCGCGTCCGCCAGCTGCGGCTCGCGCTGGAGCGCCCGGAAGGCCCGCATCAGCGTCTCGGCGACCCGCTCCGCCGCGCTGTCCCCGCCCGGGGGCCGCTTCCGCAGCGTCGTGTGCAGGTGCTGGAGCTGGTCCTGCATGGTGGCGACCAGCAGATGGATCTTGGAAGGGAAGTAGCGGTAGAGCGTGCCGAGCGCGACGCTCGACGACTCGGCGACCTCACGCATCTGCACGGCGTCGAAGCCGCCCCGGCTGGCCAGCTGGGCACTGGCGTGCAGGATGCGACGGCGGCGCGCCTCCTGGCGTTCCGTCAGGGGCGGCGACGCCGGCACCGGCGACTTGGCTTCCGCGGTCATATGTCCCGTTCCATGAGCGAGCCCGGATCGCACAGCATGTCAGGACGTCTGTCGTGGCGCGAATCACCTGATCCGGCCCTTACAGCGGCGCTACCTGCCGGTAGATTCGAAGCTCCTTGAACGATCAAGTCTGAAACTTGTTCTAGATTAGCGCGAGCGGCTACGCTCCGGCGAAACGCAGCGAGAAGGGGGCCGTGAGTGACCGCTGAGGCCATAGAGGCCGGGCCCCGCGCGGGCACGTCCGGCGGCGGTGACGCTCCGCTGCGCATCGCGCTCCTCACCTACAAGGGGAACCCGTTCTGCGGCGGCCAGGGCGTCTATGTACGGCACCTTTCGCGCGAGCTCGCCCGCCTCGGCCACAGCGTCGAGGTGATCGGCGCCCAGCCCTATCCCGTACTCGACGAAGGTGTGCCGCTCACCGAGCTCGGCAGCCTCGACCTGTACCGGAGCCCGGACCCCTTCCGTACGCCGAAACGCGGCGAGTACCGCGACTGGGTGGACGCGCTCGAGGTCGCCACCATGTGGACCGGCGGGTTTCCCGAACCGCTGACCTTCTCGCTGCGCGCCCGCCGTCATCTGGCCGCGCGCCGCGGCGAGTTCGACGTCATCCACGACAACCAGACGCTGGGCTACGGGCTCCTCGCCGACCTCGGCGCGCCGCTCGTCACCACCATCCACCACCCCATCACCGTCGACCGGCAGCTGGAGCTGGACGCCGCCGAGAACTGGAAGCGCCGCGCGTCCGTGCGCCGCTGGTACGGCTTCACCCGTATGCAGAAGCGCGTCGCGCGCCGGCTTCCGTCCGTGCTCACCGTCTCCGGCTCCTCGCAGCAGGAGATCGTCGACCACCTCGGCGTACGGCCCGACCGCGTCCATGTGGTGCACATCGGAGCCGACACCGACCTCTTCTCGCCCCATCCGGCGGTCGCCGAGGTCCCGGGCCGGATCGTCACCACCTCCAGCGCGGACGTCCCGCTCAAGGGCCTCGTCCATCTCGTCGAGGCGCTCGCGAAGCTCCGTACGGAGAACCCCGCCGCCCATCTCGTCGTCGTCGGCAGGCGCGCCGAGGACGGACCGGTCGCACAGCTCATCGAGCGCTACGGCCTCCAGGATGCCGTCGAGTTCGTCAAGGGCATCACCGACGCCGAACTGGTCGACCTGGTGCGCAGCGCGCAGATCGCCTGTGTGCCGTCCCTGTACGAGGGCTTCTCGCTGCCCGCCGCCGAGGCGATGGCCACCGGCACGCCGCTGGTCGCGACGACGGGCGGTGCGATCCCGGAGGTCGCGGGCCCGGACGGCGAGACCTGTCTGGCCGTGCCGCCGGGCGACGCGGGGGCGCTCGCCGCGGCGCTCGGGCGCCTGCTGGGTGACGAGGAGCTGCGCGTACGGCTCGGTGCGGCGGGCCGGGAGCGGGTGCTGGCGCGTTTCACCTGGGCCAGGGCCGCCCAGGGCACGGCCGAGTTGTATCGCGAGGCCATCGCCGCCCGGGCGGGTCGTTCCGTGGCCGGGCATCCGGGCCGCTCCGCGGCCCAAGGGGTTGCCCGATGAGGCAGAACCTCCAGGCCCCGGACCTTTCCGCGGCCTGGCATTCCGGCCGCTCCGCGGCCATAGAAAGGTGCGCTCGGCACAAGGGCGCCGCCACCCACCCGGAAGGGCAGACCCCGTGCTGACCGTCGACTTCTCCCGCTTCCCGCTCGCCCCGGGCGACCGCGTGCTCGACCTGGGCTGCGGCGCAGGCCGGCACGCGTTCGAGTGCTACCGGCGCGGCGCCCAGGTCGTGGCCCTCGACCAGAACGGCGAGGAGATCCGCGAGGTCGCCAAGTGGTTTGCCGCGATGAAGGAGGCAGGGGAGGCCCCGGAGGGTGCCACCGCCACCGCCATGGAGGGTGACGCGCTCAATCTGCCCTTCCCCGACGAGTCCTTCGACGTCGTGATCATCTCCGAGGTGATGGAGCACATCCCCGACGACAAGGGCGTGCTCGCCGAGATGGTGCGGGTGCTCAGGCCCGGCGGGCGGATCGCCGTCACCGTGCCGCGCTACGGCCCCGAGAAAGTCTGCTGGGCGCTGAGCGACGCGTACCACGAGGTCGAGGGCGGCCACATCCGTATCTACAAGGCCGACGAGCTGCTCGGCAGGATGAGGGAAGCCGGCCTCAAGCCGTACGGCACGCACCACGCGCATGCGCTGCACTCGCCGTACTGGTGGCTCAAGTGCGCCTTCGGCGTGGACAACGACAAGGCCCTGCCGGTGCGTGCCTACCACAAGCTGCTGGTCTGGGACATCATGAAGAAGCCCCTGGTCACGCGGCTCGCCGAGCAGGCGCTGAACCCGGTGGTCGGCAAGAGCTTCGTGGCGTACGCGACCAAGCCCCACCTGCCTGCGGTGGCCGCCAAGTGACAACTCCGGGACGTACGGAACATCTCGTCCTGCCCGGGGTCCTCACCGCGGAGGAGGCTGCCCGGACCGTCGCCGGGATACTCGCCGTGCAGCGTGAGGACGGCGCGATCCCCTGGTTCCGCGGCCATCACCTGGATCCGTGGGACCACACCGAGGCTGCCATGGCGCTGGACGCGGCGGGCGAGCACGAGGCCGCGGCCCGCGCGTACGAGTGGCTGATGCGGCATCAGAACGAGGACGGGTCCTGGTACGCCGCGTACCACGACGGCGAGGCGGACCGGCCCACCGACCTGGGCCGCGAGTCCAACTTCTGCGCGTACATCGCCGTCGGCGTCTGGCACCACTTCCTGGCCACCGGCGACGAGATGTTCCTCGAACGGATGTGGCCGGCGGTCTTCGCCGCGATCGAGTTCGTGCTGGGGCTTCAGCAGCCCGGGGGTCAGATCGGCTGGAAGCGCGAGGCGGACGGCACGCCGGTCAACGACGCGCTGCTGACCGGCAGTTCGTCGGTCCACCAGGCACTGCGCTGCGCGCTGGCGATCGCAGAGGAGCGCGAAGAGCCGCAGCCCGACTGGGAGCTGGCGGCGGGCGCACTCGCCCATGCGATCTGCCGGCACCCGGAGCGCTTCCTCGACAAGAACCGCTACTCCATGGACTGGTACTACCCGGTGCTCGGCGGCGCGCTGACGGGCGCGGAGGCCACCTCCCGTATCGAGGACGGCTGGGACCGCTTCGTGGTCCCCGGGCTCGGCGTACGGTGCGTGCTGCCCAACCCGTGGGTCACGGGCGGCGAGAGCTGCGAACTCGCCCTGGCCCTGTGGGTGATGGGCGAGTCCGACCGGGCGCTGGAGATCCTGCAGTCCATCCAGCATCTGCGCGCCGAGGACGGCATGTACTGGACGGGGTACGTCTTCGAGGGCGAACGGGCCGTGTGGCCGGAGGAGCTCACCACCTGGACGGCAGGCTCGCTGCTGCTGGCGGTGGCCGCGCTCGGGGGGGACGAGGCGACGACGGCGGTGTTCGGGGGCGAGCGGCTGCCGCGGGGCCTGGCGCCGGACTGCTGCTAGTGCCGCGGGACCGGAATCGTTTGCCGTTGTTTGACGGTTGACGGTTGTCGGCTGAGCAGCCGAAGGGGCAGAGCGCCGATTCGGCCGCGCCCTGCCCGTCGCGCCGCCGCGGCTCTCTATCGACAGCTTGGTATGGTGCGCACCGCTTGGAGAGTTGTGGCAGCGCTCGAGGGAGAGGGGCCAGGCGGCAATGCAGGCGTCAGAGGTCCCGCGTGCGGTGGCCGCGGCCATGTCGACCGCCTCATCACTTGACCTGACAGTCGACGACGCGATCGTTCTTCATGACTCGAACAAGCTCACTCTGCGACTGCTGCCTTGTGACGTCCTGGCCCGGGTGGCACCTGTAGCGCATCAGGTCGCACAGTTCGAAGTCGAGCTTGCTCAGCGGCTCGCCGAATCCGGGTGCCCCGTGGCTGCCCTCGAGCCTCGAGTGGAGCCACGCGTCCATGAGCGTGATGGCTTCGTGGTCACGCTGTGGACCTACTACGAACCCGTGACACCGCGAGAGGTCTCACCAGCCGAATACGCCCGTGCGCTCGAGCGGCTGCATGCCGGCATGCGCAAGCTCGATGTCCCGACGCCGCAATTCACGGATCGAGTCGAGCAGGCTCAACAACTCGTGGCGAACCGAGACCACACTCCGGCGCTCGCCGACGCGGACCGGGAGCTGCTCGGCGACACGTTACGAAGCCTGAGACGAGTGATCGGCGAGCGCGGCGGCGCCGAGCAGCTGCTGCACGGCGAGCCGCACCCGGGCAACGTGCTCACCACGAAGAACGGGCTGCTGTTCATAGACCTTGAGACGTGTTGCCGTGGGCCCGTCGAATTCGACCTCGCCCATGCGCCCGAAGAAGTCAGCGAGCACTATCCGGGTGTCGATCAAGACTTGCTGCGCGAGTGCCGGATCCTCGTGCTGGCGATGATCACAGCGTGGCGCTGGGATCGAGGCGACCAACTCCCCAACGGGCGCCGGCTGGGCACAGAGTGGCTCAGCCGGATCCGAGCAGCACTCGATCGCAACGGCCTGGATATCCATGGCTGATCGCGGACCTTCGAGGTCGTAGCCGGCCGGCTGTTGATGTCGGGATCCACCGTGATCCTGGCCTTGGCCGGTCGTGGGCGAGATCCAGTCGCACATGTCGACGGCTCGACTACCGATTCGGACTCCGTCGAGACAAGGCGAACGTTGCCGGTACCCGAACGACCAGTCCTCAGGACGCGGGTCGTGGTGTTGATGAGCGGCGCGTCCCGCGTGAGCTCCCGGACCCCGCGCCTCCGTCGCCGGCCGAGCAGAATTGCAGCTCTGCCGGCGATGGAGGACACGCTCGAAGGGCGTACGCCCTAGTGCCGGCGCAGGCGGCCCGCCACCGCGTGGCCCACGAAGAGGTAGACCACCGCGGCCAGCCCGTAGCCCGCAACCACGCGGGCCCAGGCCTCGTCGAAGGTGAAGAGGTCGTAGGACCAGCCGGCGAGCCAGCGGGCCGAGTCCTGGACGAAGCCGACCAGGTCGTTGGCCCGGTTGGCGTCCAGCAGATACATGAGGATCCAGAGGCCGAGGATGACGGCCATGACATCCGCGACGATCATGATGACCGTGGCGGCCTGATTCGTTCCGTTGCGATGACGAGTGGCCATAGCCATCGGATTGCCGATTGTGAGCGGGTGAAACCCGTTCGGGCTCGCCCAAGTGGCGGTACGGCGGGGTCGGGGCGAGGCTGACGCCAACCGATCAGGGAGGTCTGCCATGTCCACTGCCGGTCCGATTCGCCGCCCGGTCGTCGCGTTTCTGCTTGCCTGCACCCTGCTGGTCACCGCGACCGCGTGCGGCAGCGACGGCGAAGGCGGCGACACGGCGGCGACGCCGACCGGCTCGGCGGAGGCGCAGAAGTTCGCCAAGACGAGATTCGTCGCCAACGCGGGTCTCGCGGCCGGGGCGACGTACCAGTGGATCGTGAAGCCCTACCGGGCAGGCACGTTCAAGAAGGGCGCGGAGGGCCAGAAGTTCGCACTGGTCAAGGCGGGTCTGGCGGGTGCGTTCGCGTACAACAGGCTCAAAGCGGCGGTGAACAACGCCAAGGGCGACGAGCTGCTGTCGAAAGCGCTGGTACCGGTGATGGCGGGCATCGAATCGCTGAAGGGGCTGGGGACCAAACTGCGCAAGGGTGAGGTGGGGGCGGCGGATGTGGGCGCCTTCGAGTCCGTCATCACCGATGTCAAGGAGGCGGGCAGGAGCGCGGGCGCGGAGGTCACCGACAAGGTGCCGTCCGTCTCCCAGCTCGGCGGCTGAGCAGCTTCGTTCGGCCGGTCAGCCTCCCGAACAGTGGGCAGTGGGCGGTGGGCGGTGAGGCATCGCTCAGCTGTTGAGCTCGGCCAGGACCCGCAGCGTGTGCGGGTCCGGGGCGGTCACCAGCAGGTCGGTGACCGGGCCCTTGCGCCACAACTCCAGGCGCTCCGCGATGCGTTCACGCGGGCCGACCAGGGAGATCTCGTCCGCGAACGCGTCCGGGACCGCGAGCACGGCCTCCTCGCGGCGGCCCTCGGCGAACAGAGCCTGGATGCGCCGGGCCTCGTCCTCGAAGCCCATCCGCGCCATCAGGTCGGCGTGGAAGTTCCGGGCGGCGTGGCCCATACCCCCGATGTAGAAGCCGAGCATGGCCTTGACGGGCAGCAGCCCCTCCGCGACGTCGTCGCAGACCTTGGCGCGTGCCATCGGCGCGATCACGAAGCCCTCCGGGATGCCGGTGAGTGAGGCCTCGTAGACGTCCGCGCGCATCGGGGACCAGTACAGCGGCAGCCAGCCGTCGGCGATACGTGTCGTCTGGGCGATGTTCTTGGGGCCCTCGGCGCCCAGCAGGACGGGCAGTCCGGCCCGGAGAGGATGGGTGATGGGCTTGAGCGCCTTGCCGATGCCGGTGCCGTCCTCTCCCGCGTACGGATGGGAGTGGTAGCGGCCCGCCAGCTCAACGGGGGCCTCGCGGCGCAGGACTTGGCGGATCACCTCGACGTACTCGCGGGTCGCTGTCAGCGGGCTCTTCGGGAACGGGCGGCCGTACCAGCCCTCCACCACCTGCGGCCCCGAGAGACCGAGTCCCAGCATCGTCCGGCCGCCGGAGAGATGGTCCAGGGTGAGCGCGTGCATCGCGGTGGCGGTGGGGGTGCGGGCGGCCATCTGCGCCACCGCCGTGCCCAGACGGATCCGGGAGGTGTGCGCCGCGATCCAGGTGAGCGGGGTGAAGGCGTCGGAGCCCCAGGCCTCCGCCGTCCACACGGAGTCGTAGCCCAGTCGCTCGGCCTCGCGGGCGAGGTCGAGGTGGCCGGAGTCCGGGCCGCGGCCCCAGTAGCCGAGAGCGAGTCCGAGTCGCATACCAGGTCCCCTCCAGCGATACGTATCTGACGGGGCGTCAGGGTACGGCAACGGCCCCCCGCCCGGAAGGGCGAGGGGCCGCTGCGCGGACCGTGTGCGTCAGCCGCGCTGGATACCCGTGGTGTCCTGCAGTACGCCGCGACGGCCGTCCTGCGTCTGGGCCACCAGGCCGGGGCCGCGCTGCTCGACCGCGAGGTACCAGGTGCCGGGCGCGAGCTCGGCGATCGGGGTCGGCGAACCGTCCTCGCCGTACAGCGGACGGGCCACCGGTACCGCGAACCAGAACGGGGTGAAGTCGCCGGTCCCGCCGGTGGCCTGCGGCGCGGCCGGAGCCGACTGCTGCTGACCGGGGCCGGGCTGCGGCTGGCCGCCGTACGGCTGCGGCTGACCCGGCTGGGCGCCGTAGGGCTGCTGCTGCTGGGCACCCGGGTAGCCGTAGCCACCGGCCGGCGGCTGCGCGCCGTACGGCTGCGGGGCGGCCGGACTCGGGGCGCCGACGAGGGGCGCCTTGAGGGCCGATACCAGCGGCGAGGCGACCGCGCCGACGGCAAGCGCGATGGTGGCGAGCAGACCCAGGATCATGCCGGCGCCCGCGTCCCCCTCCATGTCGATGATCGTCCAGAACGCCGTCCACAGAGCGAAGACGGAGAAGGCGACCCCGAACTGTCCGAGGTCGAGCCCGGCGACCTTGCGTCCCGGCATGCTGCGGCCCACGACGATCAGCGCGGCGCCGATGACACCTGAGAGGAACATGCTCATCAGGAGACCCAGCATCTCCCACGCGTTCGGCAGGTCCGGGTTGCCGCAGTCTGTCCCGCTGGGGCAGTCGATGCTGTAGAGGTTGAGGAACGAGGCGATGAACAGCACCACCGCTGCTCCGATCACCACGCCATCGCCTCGAGTGAGGGAGCGGATGTTCACGTAAAAGTCCTTCGTCGGTCGTCTCATCGGGGCGGTCGTCGCTGCCGCCGGTACGGCGGTGTGCACGGCGCGGGAGTTCGGGGGTGCTCCCCATCGTAGAGGTGAATCTATCGCCTGCCGGAGCCGGGCGTCTGCCGGGTATCAGTTACCCGTTGAGGTAGCTGCCGATGCCGTCCGCCATTCCCTGCGCCGCCTTCTGCCGCCAGCTCGGGTCGGTCAGCAGAGCGGCGTCCTTCGGGTCACGCATATTGCCGCATTCGATGAACACCTTGGGCACGGTGGACAGATTGAGGCCGCCGAGATCCTTGCGTACGTCCAACCCCGTACCGCCGCCGACGTAGTTGGAGGGGGCGCTGCCGGTCGCGCGTACGAACTTCCCGGCGATCCGCTCGCCGAGCTCGCGCGACGGGCCGACGATGGGTGCGGTGTCCGCCGCACCAGCCTTGACCAGGGCGGGGAGGATCACATGGAACCCGCGGTTGCCGGTCGCCGAACCGTCGGCGTGGATGGAGACGACGGCATCGGCCTTGGTTTTGTTGCCGAATTGAGCCCGCTCGTCGACGCAGGGGCCGAACGGTCGGTCATTGCTGTGGGTGAATTTGACCGTTGCGCCCTGCTTCTCGAGCAGGGTGCGAAGACGTTGTGAAACATCGAAGGTGAATTCGGCTTCGGTGTATCCGGCGTTGGTGGCCGTGCCCGTCGTGTCGCATTCTTTGCGATTGGTGCCGATATCGACGAGTTGGTTGATTTCTCGTGAATGGCGGAAATTGCCGCGATTGTGCCCCGGGTCGACGACGACGACCTTGCCGGCGAGCGGCCCCGACCCGCTGCCCTTGCCGTTAGAGGGCGAGGGCGAGGGGGAGGCGGCCGGGGAGGAAGCCGACGGGGAGGGCGCCCGGTCGGGCTCGGTGGCGGTGGTCGCCCGGCTGGGCGGCGGGAGTACCTTCGGCGGCTTGTTGTCCGCGGGACCGCTCGCCGTCTGCCAGACGAGCCATCCGACCAGGGCGGTCGGCACCAGCGCGGCGACCGTGAGGAGGCCCCGCCGGGGTCGGCGCGGTCCGGTGGCAGGAGAGTGGTTCTCGTCGTACGGCACGGTCGCGATGCTAGCCCTCCGGCTCAGATGCCCGTTCCCGTACGGCGCAGGACGCGCAGTGAGTCGTGCGCCGAGACCTCGGTGAACGCACGGGACGCAAGCGCCCGGAGGTAGACGCGGTACGGGGCCTGGCCGCCGTCCGCAGGGTCGGGGAAGACGTCGTGGATGACGAGGAGGCCGCCCTCGGCGACATGCGGTGCCCAGCCCTCGTAATCGCCGCCCGCGTGCTCGTCCGTGTGGCCGCCGTCGATGAATACCAGGCCGAGCGGCGTACCCCAGACCGCGGCCACCTGTGGGGAGCGGCCGACGACGGCGATGACGTGCTCCTCCAGGCCCGCCCTGTGCAGAGTGCGGCGGAAGGTCGGGAGGGTGTCCATCTCGCCGACCTCCGGGTCGACCACGGTCGGGTCGTGGTACTCCCAGCCCGGCTGCTGCTCCTCACTGCCCCGGTGGTGGTCGACCGTGATCGCACTCGTCCCGGCCTCCCGGGCGGCGTCGGCGAGCAGGATCGTCGAGCGCCCGCAGTAGGTGCCCACCTCGAGCAGCGGCAGCCCGAGCGCGGCAGCCTCCGTGGCGGCCGCGTACAGGGCGAGGCCCTCGGCCACGGGCATGAAGCCCTTGGCGGCCTCGAAGGCGGCGAGGGTCTCCGGCTTGGGAGCGGCGGCCATGGGGGTTCCTCCTGGTCGTGCGCGTGGTCATGTACGGTCCGGGTCGCCCATGGTGCCGTACGGCCGGAGCGCCGGGGACGGGAACCCTGGCATCTGACCTTCCGTCAGATTGAAACGTGTTCTAGTCTGCCGCGCATGGGGATCGGAATCACGCAGGAGCAACGGGAGTTGGCGCAGTCGGTGCGCGGCTGGCTGGCGCGCGCGGTGCCCCCCGAGGAGGTGCGCAAGCTGCTCGACGCGCCCGCATGCGGAGTCGGGCGCCCCGCCTACTGGGACGGTGCCGCCGAGCAGGGACTCCTCGGCGTACATCTCGCCGAGGAGTACGGCGGCGGGGGCGGCACGCTCCTCGACCTGGCCGTCGTCCTGGAGGAGACCGGCCGGGGCGCGCTGCCGGGGCCGTATCTCGCCAGCCTCCTCGCCTCCGAGGTGCTGCGGCGTGCCGGCCGGGGCGAGCTCGTCGCCGCGCTGGCGGGCGGGGAGCGGATCGGAGCCGTCGCGCTCGGGACCGGCACGCTGGCGGCTGTCACTGTCGACGGGGGCTACCGGCTGGACGGGACCGCGCCGCCCGTACTGGCCGGGGCGCAGGCCGGTCTGCTGCTGCTCGCCGCGGAGGCGGCGCACGGCACGCTCTGGGCCGCGGTGGACGCCGAGACGCTCACCGTGCGCGCCCACGACAGTGCGGACCCGACCCGGCCGACCGCCGAGGTGACGGCGCACGGCCTGATCGTCCCGCAGGCGCGGGTGCTCACGGTCGATACCGCACTCGTACGGGATCTGGCTGCCGTGCTCCTCGCGGCGGAGGCATGCGGGGTGGCCGCACGGTGTCTGGAGACCGCCGTCGCGTACGCCAAGGTGCGCGAGCAGTTCGGCCGGCCCATCGGGCAGTTCCAGGGCGTCAAGCATCTCTGCGCCGACATGCTGGTGCGCCTCGAGCAGGCCCGCGCGCTGGCGTGGGACGCGGCACGCGCGGCGGACGACGTCCGCCAGGTGCGGGGGCTCGTCGCCTCGCTCGCCGCCGGGACCGCGCTGGACGCCGCGTACTCCTGCGCCAAGGACTGCATCCAGGTGCTCGGCGGCATCGGCTTCACCTGGGAGCACGACGCACACCTGTATCTGCGCCGGGCCCTCGTCGCACGCCAGCTGCTGGGAGCGGGTGACACCCACCGGCTACGGGCCGTCCGGCTCGCCGCCGCCGGGGCTCGGCGCGAGCTCAGGCTGGAGCTGCCCGCCGAGGCGCAGACACACCGGGAGCGTGCGCGCGAGGCCGTCGCGGCGGCACGCGGACTGGATCCGCCCGCCGCCCGCCGCGCCCTCGCCCCCACCGGATACGCGGCGCCGCACCTCCCGGCGCCGTACGGCCTGGGTGCAGGTCCCGTCCAGCAGCTCGTCGTACAGCAGGAGCTGACGCACGCCGGGGTCGAGCCGAGCGCTCTGGGCATCGCGACCTGGGTGGTGCCCTCGCTCCTCGCGTACGGCACGGAGGAACAGAGGGAACGCTTTCTGCTGCCGACCCTGCGCGGCGATCTGCTCTGGTGCCAGCTGTTCTCCGAACCCGGCGCGGGATCGGACCTGGCCTCCCTGCGAACCAGGGCGGAGAGAGCCGAGGACGGCGGCTGGCGCATCACCGGCCAGAAGGTGTGGACGAGCGCCGCGCAGGGGGCCGACTACGGCATCCTGCTCGCCCGCACCGACCCCGGCGCCCCCAAGCACAAGGGGCTCACCTACTTCCTCGTCGACATGAAGCAGACGGCCGGCATCGACATCCGCCCGCTGAAGGAGATCACCGGCGACTCCCTCTTCAACGAGGTGTACTTCGAAGGGGCGATGCTGCCCGAGGACGCCGTCGTCGGGCAGGTGAACGACGGCTGGAAGGTCGCCCGCAACACCCTCGGCAACGAACGCGTCCACATGGCCGACCAGATGGCCTTCGGCACCGGCCTCGAAGCGCTGCTCGCCCGGGCTCCCGGCCTCGACGGCGCGTACCGCGCGCGCATCGGGACACTGGCCGCCGAGGCGCACGCCCTCGGCTGCATCGGGCTGCGTACGACGATGCGGCAGGTGTCGGGTCTCGAACCCGGCGCGGGCGCATCCGTACGCAAACTCATCCAGACCGCGCACCAGCAGAAGACGGCCGAGCTCGCCCTCGAACTGCTCGGCCCCGAGGGCGCCCTGTGCGAAGGCGCCGGGGAGCGGGCCGTGCACAGCCTGCTGCTGTCGCGCTGCCTCACCATCGCCGGCGGCACCACCCAGGTCCAGCTCAACGTCGTCGCCGAGCGCATCCTCGGCCTCCCGCGAGACTGAAGGGGACAGCATGAAGGCGTACATCGTCGGCGTCGGGATGACGAAGTTCGAGAAGCCCGAGTCGAGGGACTGGCAGTACTGGGACATGGCCAAGGAGGCCGGGACCAAGGCCCTTGAGGATGCCGGGATTCCGTACGAGCAGGTGCAGCAGGTACCCGTCGGCTACTGCTTCCAGGCCTCCACGGCCGGCCAGCGGGCCGTCTACGAACTGGGCCTGACCGGCGTCCCCGTCTACAACGTCAACAACAACTGCGCGACCGCGTCCACGGCGCTGATGATGGCCCGGCAGTTCGTCGAGGGCGGCATCGGCGACTGCGTCCTCGCGCTCGGCTTCGAGAAGATGGCCCGTGGCGCGCTGGGGGCGGGCGCCGACGGAGGTGACTTCACGACGTCGCCCGTCGCCCGTCACTACGGCGTCATGGCGGCCGGGCACGGCTTCGGGATGTCACCGCCCACCGCACAGATCTTCGGCAACGCGGCACGCGAGCACATGGAGCGGTACGGCACGACCGAGGCGCAGCTCGCCGCCGTCGGCGCCAAGAACCACAAGCACTCGGCGAACAACCCCCACGCCCAGTTCCAAGACGTCTACTCGGTCGACGAGATCCTCGCCGCGAAGACGATCCACCATCCGCTGACCAGGCTCCAGTGCTCGCCGACCTCCGACGGTTCGGCCGCGGCGGTCGTCGTCTCCGAGCGGTTCGTCGTCCAGCACGGGCTGCACGACAAGGCCGTGGAGATCGCGGCCCAGTCGATGACCACGGACACCGAGGCCTCATTCGCCTCCGGCTCCTGCATCGACGTCGTCGGCAAGCCGATGTCGCGGGCGGCGGGACAGCAGGTGTTCGAGGCGTCCGGGCTCGGCATCGAGGACGTCGATGTCGTCGAGCTCCATGACTGCTTCTCCATCAACGAACTGCTCACCTACGAGGCGCTGGGCATGTGCGCGGACGGCGAGTCCGGGAAACTGGTGGAGAGCGGCGCGACGGCCTACGGCGGACGGTGGGTGGTCAACCCGTCCGGCGGCCTGATCTCCAAGGGGCACCCGCTGGGCGCGACCGGGCTGGCCCAGACGGCCGAGCTGGTCTGGCAGTTGAGGGGCGAGGCGGGCGCACGGCAGGTGGACGGCGCCCGGGTGGGGCTCGCGCACAACATCGGCCTCGGCGGGGCGGCGGTGGTCACGCTGCTGCGGAGGTCCTAGGTCCTAGGTCCATCGAGGTAGGTCCAGCGAGCCCCGGTCCGTACATCGATATCAGGATGTACGGACTGCTCGGTGGCTGAGACCATGACCGTCATGGTTCACGCCCCTGACGCCGAAGACACCGCCCGATCAGCGGTATCCGCCCCCGCTGCCCGCTCCGCGCGTACGTGGGCGGTGCTTCTCGCCGCGTGTGCCGGCCAGTTCCTCGTCGTACTCGACGTCTCCGTGGTCAATGTCGCGCTCCCCTCCATGCGCGCCGACCTCAGGCTCTCCACGACCGGCCTGCAGTGGGTTCTCAACGCCTACTCCATCGCCTTCGCCGGCTTCATGCTGCTCGGCGGGCGTGCCGCGGACATCTTCGGCCGCAAGCGGATGTTCCTCGTCGGGCTCGGGCTCTTCACCGCCGCCTCCGTCGCGGGCGGACTCGCCCAGGAGGGCTGGCAGTTGCTGGCCGCCCGCGGCGTACAGGGCCTCGGCGCGGCCGTACTCGCCCCCGCGACCCTCACCATCGTGACCGCGGCCGTGCCGCCGGGCCCCGCGCGGACCCGGGCGATCGGCACCTGGTCGGCGGTGGGCGCGGGTGGCGGCGCGGCCGGTGGACTCGTCGGCGGTGTCCTCACCGACCTGCTGTCCTGGCGCTGGGTGCTGCTGATCAACGTGCCGGTCGGCGCGCTGGTGCTGGTGGGCGCGGCGCTCTGGCTCACCGAGAGCCGGGCCGGCGACGGCCGCCGGCTCGACCTGCCCGGCGCTGTACTGGTCACGGGCGGCCTCGCGGCGGTCGCGTACGGCATTGTCCAGACCGAGGAGTCGGGCTGGACCGCGCCCGCCACCCTGCTGCCGCTGCTCGGCGGCCTTGCCCTGCTCGGCCTCTTCGTGGCGGTGGAGGCCAGGACCCGGGCGCCGCTGATGCCGCTGAAACTGTTCCGGTCACGGGCGGTGTCCGCCGCGAACGTGACGATGTTCGTCTGCGGCTCGGCCTCCTTCGCCATGTGGTTCTTCATGACGGTGTACGCCCAGAACGTGCTGGGCTACACGCCGTTGGAGGCGGGCCTGGCGCTCATCCCCAGCTCCCTGAGCGTGGTCATCGGCTCGAAGCTCGCACCCCGGTTCATGGTCCGGGCCGGGGCCAGAAACGTCGCCGTCCTCGGCGCGCTGGTCGCGGCCACCGGCTTCGGCTGGCAGTCCACGATGACCGCCGACGGCACGTACCTCGTCTCGATCCTCGGCCCCGGCATCCTGATGATGGCGGGCGTCGGCCTCGCCGCGACCCCGCTCGCCTCCCTCGCCACATCGGGCGCGGCACCGGGCGACGCCGGTCTTGTCTCGGGCCTGATCAACACCTCCCGCACGATGGGCGGCGCGCTCGGCCTGGCCTTCCTCTCGACGGTCGCGGCCGCGCGTACGGCGGGCGGCACGGACGCGGAGGCCCTGACGGCCGGGTATGCGCTGGCGTTCCGTACCGGGACGGGGGTGCTGCTCACCGGGGCGGTCCTGATGCTGTTCTGGCTGCCGCGCCGGACGGAGCCGTAACGGACGAGCGGCCCGCCGCGGTTCGGCACGAGCCGGTCACGAGGCTGGTCGGCACGAGCCGGTCAGGGGCCGTCGGGCTGGAGCCGTCACGGGGCCGTCCGGCAGGAGTCGGTCACGGGGCCGGCGCCGGCCGGTCACTCGCGGCAGCCGGTTACTTGCGCCGGCCCGTCGCGGCAGCCCGTCACCGCCGCAGGCCGGGCAGCCTCCGCAGCTCCTCGACCTTCAGCAGCCGCGCCAGCCCGAGATACCCCAGCGCCATGACCACACCCCCGGCGGCCAGCGTCAGGACGCCCGCCCCGATGCCGGTGCCCGCCACCGTGGCGCAGGCCCGGGAGACGCCCCAGCCCGCGCCCCCGGCCAGGGCCGCCGCGACGGCCAGCGCGGCGTAGGTGCGGCCCAGTGTCCGGCCTTCGTCGATACGACCGCCGAGCCGCCTGCGCAGCCGCCACACGGTGAGCGCGAGCCCGGCCACGTAGGAGAGCGTGTACGCGGCGGCCATGCCGGTGACCGCCCAGCGCGCGGGGAGCAGCACATGGCAGACCGTGGCCAGAGCGATGTTCACGGCGGCGATCCAGGCGGCCATCAGGAACGGTGTGCGGGTGTCCTCGAAGGCGTAGAAGCCGCGCAGCAGCAGATACTGCGCGGAGAACGGAATCAGCCCCAGCCCGAACGCCTGCAGCATGTACCCCGAAGGCTGCGCGGACGCGGCGTCGGCCGCGCCGTGCGCGAACAGCAGCGCCGAGATCTGGGGGCCGAAGGCGAGGAAGAAGAAGCCCGCGGGCACGATGGCGACACCGCTGACGCGCAGCGCCCGGGTCAGGTCGGCGCGCAGGTCGCCCGTGCGGCCCTCCGCGGCCGCCCGGCTCATGCGCGGCAGCAGCGCGGTGACCAGGGAGACGGTGATGATCGACTGCGGCAGCAGCCAGATGGTCTGCGCGTACGTGTAGGCCGTGTACCCCGCACCGGCCCGCGGCAGCGCCAGGTCGGCCGCGTTGGCGTAGTTGGTCACCACGGCCAGGGCGACCTGATTGGCCAGCACGAACAGCAGGGTCCACTTGGCGGCCTGGATACTCCTGCCGAGTCCCGTGCCCCGCCAGTCGAACCTGGGGCGGAACCGGAAGCCCGCGGCGCGGGCGAACGGGATCAGCGCCACGGCCTGCAGCGCGATCCCGCAGGTGGTGCCGATGCCCAGCAGCCGGACGTGGGCCGCGGTGATGTCCTCCACCCGACCGGGGACCGTCATCAGCCCCATGTACACCGCGAACATGCCGATCAGTACCGCGTTGTTCAGCACCGGTGTCCACATCATCGCCCCGAACTTCTCGCGGGCGTTGAGGACTTGGCCGAGGATGTTGAACATGCCGTAGAAGAAGATCTGCGGCAGCAGGAACCGTGCGAAGACCACCGTCAGTTCGAACGCCTCATGGCGCGCCGGGGTGTCGTCCATGTACACCCCCACGATCTGCGGGGCCGCCCACACCGCCAGCGCCGTACCGATGGCCAGTACGCACAGCACGAGCGTGACCAGACGCTGCTCGTACGCCTTTCCCCCGTCGGGCTCGGTCGACCTGGCACGCACCAGCTGCGGGACCAGCACCGCATTGAGCGCGCCGCCGATCAGCAAGGTGTACAGACTCGTCGGCACGGTGTTCGCGGTGTTGTACGTACTGGCCAGCAGCCCGGTGCCCAGCGCCGCGGCCTGCAGCACCTGCCGGATCAGGCCCGTGGCGCGGGACACCACGGTGCCCAGCGCCATCAGCATCGACGCGCGCGCCGACCCGCCGCTCCTGCCCGCCCTGGTCTTCCCGTTCGTCCGCCTGCCGACGGGCAGCCCCTCGGGGTGCCCGGCCGCGGTCTTCGTCCCCTCCACCATGCGACAAACCTATGTGATCAACAGGTGGGCGCCGACCGGCGATTGCGGCTGCTCACAGCCAGCCCTGCCGGCGGGCCGCCCGCACCGCCTCCATGCGATTGCGAGTGCCCGTCTTGCCGATCGCGGACGACAGATAGTTCCGTACGGTCGACTCCGACAGATGCAGTGTCGCCGCGATATCGGCGACCGTCGCACCGTCCACCGAGGCGTTCAGCACATCCCGCTCGCGCGCGGTGAGCGGGCTCGGCCCGGCGCTCAGCGCCACCGCGGCCAGCGCCGGGTCGATCACGGTCTCCCCGGTCAGCACCCGCCGGATCGCCTCGGCCAGCTCCTCGACGGGCCCGTCCTTGACCAGGAAACCCGCGGCCCCCGCCTCCATCGCCCGGCGCAGATAGCCGGGCCGGCCGAAGGTGGTGAGGATCAGCACCCGGCAGTCGGGGGCCTCGTCCCGCAGATCGGCGGCCGCGTCCAGCCCACTGCGGCCGGGCAGTTCGATGTCGAGCAGAGCCACATCGGGCCGCGAGGTGAGTACGGCATCCACGATCGCGTCGCCCCTGGCCACCTGAGCGACCACCTCGATGTCCGGCTCCAGATTGAGCAGCAGCGCGAGGGCGCCGCGCATCATGCCCTGGTCCTCGGCGAGCAGGACGCGTACGGACTTGGCGGGCCGGTGATCCCGGGGCATCTCTTCCACGGGCCAAGGGTATGACCGAACGGCCCACCGGGCGCGGGCACACGGCCCCGGCCGCCGGGGGACCACCGTGCCCCCGGCGGGTGGGACACACGACCCGGCCACCGGGACCACCACGCGCCCGGCCGGTCACCGGGACCACCGTGCCCCTGGCGGGTGGGGCACACAACCTGGCCACCGGGACCACCACGCGCCCAGCCGGTCACCGGGACCACCGCGCCCCGGCGTCAGAAGGCCGTGAACCCCGATCTCACCCGCGCGAAGTCGTTCATGACCTGCATCGTCGGCCCCGCGTGGCCGCCCTGGGTCGAGGAGTCGCTGTACGACATCACATGACCCAGCGAGCCGGTGAGGGTGATCAGCTTCTTCATCGTCACCTGATCGTCCACGAACTCGTCGACGGGAAAGGCCTGGTGAGCCTGCTGGAGGATCTGGATGTGGTTCGTCAGCCGCTTCTTGGCAGCATCCCGGTCGTTCTCGTGCAGGTCGTCGAGGGCGAAGAAGGTGATCTCGCTCGTCCACAGCCCCACCGCGTGAACGGTCACGGTTTCGGCGGCGAGCGTCAGCGCGTCCGACAACGAGATGTCGAGGCGGCGGCTCTCGCGCGCCACCGTGTCCACGTACTGAACCGTCGCCGTACCGAGGCCCGGCAGCCCCGCGTCCGTGGGCTCCCGGTCCTTGGGGACCTGGATCTCCAGCACCACCCAGTAGGTCTCGCCGAACGCCAGATCCGGGGCGAAGATCCTGATCCCCTTCTCCTCGGTGATCAGATCGGGCAGCGCCTCGGTGCCGTAGTCCTTGCGCGCGAGCTGCGCCGCCTTCGCCGCGTCCCGTACAACTCCCGCCCGTGCCTTCGGATCGGTGACGAGGTCGTGCCCGTAGAGGTGCCACACGGTGACGGCGGGATCGATGTCGATGCGCAGCTGGATGTCGATCGCGGCAAGGTGATCACGGCGGTTGAGATCCTCGAGAAGATTCGACCGGACCTGCTCGGGGCGTGTGACGAACGTCGAATGCCCGCCGGCGGTTCCCGCGAGCGCCGCGAGTTCGGGCATGCGGGCGTCCGAGCCGAAGCCGAAACACGAAAGTGTCAGGTCACCGCGCAGCTTCGCCGCGATATTCGTCCGGATCTTGATCCAGTCCCGCTCGCCGGATGTCGGGTCGCCGTCCGAGAAGAGATAGAGACGGTTCACGGTACGGCCGCTGCTCGCGCGGCGGCTGATCTCGTCGATTCCGTACAGCACGCCGAGATTGATGTCGGTTCCGCCGGTGGCGGTCATGCCCGCCACGATCGCCGAGAATTCCTCCTCCGGAAGATCCTTCTTCCGGGTCGCCCTCAGGAGCGTGTCCACGCGGCTTTGGAAGGTGACGATGCCGAGGGAGTCCGACGGGCGCAGCCGCTCGTAGATCTCCTGCAGCGCGGATTTGACGGTGTCGAGTTTCTGGCCCGCCATGGAGATGCTGGTGTCCACGACGAAGACGAAGTTCACCGGGAGCGGTTCCTTCGCGGGAACATCGTCCGCCGCGGCCGTGCCCGTCTTCAGTGCGATCTCGACGAAATGCGTCGTCGCCTCGTGCGCCTTGAACTCGCCCGGTACACCGGTGAGTCCATGGCTGACGGCGACCGCCTCTCCCGGCGGCGGTGCGGGCACCTGACCGGTGCGTGCGGCAACGAAGTCGTCGAAGCGGATGTGTTCCTGGTCGATCAGAATGCCGCTCTCGATCAGCTCGGTGACTCCGAGCACCGACCGGGTGCCGTAGGAGTTGTTCCGCCGGATGAAGAGGCCGTCGTGGGGGAGGGGGACGCGGGGATCCCGGGGTGCGCGGACGTCTGAGCCTGCCCTCGGGCCGGGGACGGGCGACCTGCCGCTTGACTGGTGCGCGTCTCCCGTGGGGGGTCCGTACAACCTGTCCACGTGCACGTCACCGCTTCTCGGCCTGCCGAGCCATTGCGATTGGCTACGGAAGACGAGCTCGTCTTCGTCGCCGCCCCTGGCTGCCTGGGGCGCAGGCGCAGGCGCAGGCGCAGGCGCAGGCGCCGGCACAGATGCAGACGCAGGCGCCGGCGCCTGCGGCCGCGGCTGCGTGCGGCTGCGCGCCCTCCTCGCCATGGGCATGGGAGCGTCCCGCGGCACCCTGAGCCCCGGGTACACGACGCGGCCCTGGCCGAGCCAGTGCCACAGAAGGCTGTCGGGAGTGTGCCGACCACCGGCGTAGGAGTCCGGCCCGAAACCGAGGGAGTCGGGGTGGACCACGACCGTCGGTACCTTCTCCGCCGCGATCGAACGGACACAGCGGCGTACGAAATCGGCGTACGCATCACTGCTGTCGATCACCCCGGCGGTGCGCAGACCGCATCGTGTCGCGTAGAGACCGCATTCATCCCGCCTCCGATGCGCCTCCACCGACGGCAACGGTGGGCCGTGGGGGTCGGCGGTCAGGAGGAAGGCTGTTCCGTTCGACAGCTCGTCGTGCTGGGCGGTCGGAGGCCTGGCAGGGTCGCAGGCGCGGAGCGTGGCACCCAGTGTGAGCAGGCTGTACAGGAATGTGGCCGGTGTCGGGGCCGGGCCCGTGTCCCACACCTCGTACGGGTTGCGGTCGGTCTGGACGACCACCGCGCCGCGAGACTCCGCGCGCAATAAGTCGTCCACCTGCGCCGGTTCATGGGCGGCCGTCGCTGCCAGTGCCAGCCCGTGTCGTCGGGCGCGCTCGCGGCAGGCCCGATCCAGGCGGGGGCGTGGCAGGCCGAACTCGGGCCCGGCATAGAGCACAGCGGGGATTGCGGATCCAGGTCCGCCGGGGTCGTTCGCCGTATGCACGTTCTCTGTATCCTTCTCCGTGTCGTTCACCAGGTCGTCCACCGGGTCGTCCACCGGGTCGGATGTCACGCCGCGGCCTGACCGTAGCGGGCGGGCAGCGGGCAACGGCCGTCCAGCTCGGTGCTGGTCCGCACCCGCTGGTCGAACATTCCTTCCGCTCTCATGCGCCGCAGCCAGATGTCCAGTTCGCTGCTGATTCCCTCGCTGTCGGCAGCCAGCCGCACCGCCTTTTCACGGTCCCCGGCGGAGTTGCCGAGCAGCAGGAGCTTGATCTTCAGTGCGATGCTGTGTTCGTTTCTCGATTCGATCTTCAGCGCCTCGTCGACATACCCGGCGGCCACCGCGATATTGGATCTGGCCAGCGCGATACGGGCCTTCCAGTACCAGAATTCCTCGGCCTCGCGGTCGACTTCTGCCGCTTCGAGGGCACGTTCCGCCTGGTCGGGTTCCTGGCCGGCGACGAGCCTGGCCACTTTCGACAGCGCTCGCTCCTCGGTCCTCCCGGAACCCTCCTGGCGGCGTCCGCCCGTGAAGAAGCGTCCGGTGAGGAGGAGGACGGCGAGGAGAAAGGCCAGCAGGATGCCGACCAGGATCATGAACTGCTGGGACCCTTTGCCTTCCGCGAGGGTGGCGAAGATCCCGAGGATCGCGATGGCGAAGGCGAATACGATCACGGCCCCGAAAAGAGCGGTGGCCTGTGCAGACGTCAAGGCCCGGAACATCTTGTGCTGAATGATGTTGCGGACGAGGTCCCGGTAGAGAAGAAAGAGGACCCCGAGTGCGACGCCGCCGAATCCGGCTATCCCACCGAGGACCTGGAACAGCTCCAACATGACACGGACTGTAGGCCCTTGGGCACGTTCGCGTACCGGATACGGGACATCCTCGGCCGGCCGGGACGAGGGGCTACGGCACCCTCTCGGGGGTTCCCGCCAACAGGTCCGCCGTCACCCGGAACCCTCCCTCCGGCACCGGGCCCGCGTCCAGGGATCCGCCGGCCGCGGTGACGCGTTCCGTCAGACCCTTCAGACCGCTGCCGGGTGGGGTCGTGCCCGTGCCGCGGCCGTTGTCCGTGATGACCAGGCGGATGCGTTCGGGAGTGCCGGTCAGATCGATCTCGCAGCGCGAGGCCCCGGAGTGGCGTACGGCGTTGGTGACGGATTCGCGTACGACCCAGCTCAGCAGCGCCTCGGTCTGCGGCTCCAGGGGCGGGCCCGACTGGCGGACGACCGGGGCTATGCCGGCGGCGGTCAGGGTGGAGCGGGCGCCGTCCAGTTCCGTGGAGAGGCGGCCCTGCCGGTAGCCGGTCACCGCTTCCCGTATCTCCGTCAGGGCCTGGCGGCCGACCGCTTCGATGTCGCAGACCTGGGCGAGGGCCGCGTCGATGTCGCGCGGGGCGAGGCGGCGGGCGGCCTCCGACTTCACCACGATCACCGAGAGGGTGTGGCCGAGCAGATCGTGCAGATCGCGGGAGAAGCGCAGCCGTTCCTTTTCGACGGCCGTACGGGCCAGCTCCTGCCGGGTGGAGCGCAGTTCCCGCACCGTCTCGGCCAGGGTGAGGATCGCGGCGGTCACCATGCAGGAGAGGAACGTGCCGTACGCGACGTTGATGGCGCCCCAGCCGTCCCGCAACCCGGCGATGAGGCCGGCCAGGGCGCTCAGGCCGAGTCCGGTCGGGCCGATCTGCCTTCCCCGTACGACCGATCCGGTGGCCAGGCCGAGCAGCGGGAAGTAGAGCAGCCAGTTGCCGCCGTAGCCGATCGCCAGAGCGCAGGTGATGACGGTCATCGCGATGAGCAGATGGACGGTTGTGCGCGCTTCCCGCCTCTCCTTGACGAAGGCGCGGAAGACGACCCAGATGTACAGGGAGTTGAAGGCCAGCAGGCCGGTACCGCCGATCCAGGGGTTAGGGGTCCTGCCCTGGAGGAGGTTGGAGAAGGCTCCCATGCCCATCAGCAGCCACGGCAGCATGGCGAAGCCGTTGGGCGGGCCCATTTCCTCCGCGAGCCGTGCGGGCTTCCTCAGTTTGGGCACCGTTCCCCCTCTTGCCGTCCGTCCCTCACACCGTCCGTCCCTCATGCCGTGCCCCTCATGCCGTGCCCCTCATGCCGTGCCCCTCACGCCGTCCCCTTCACGCTGTCCCCTTCACACCGTCCGCGCCGACCGACGGTAGGAGATCATCGCGTACGCACCGAACAGCGCGGCCCAGAAGGCCAGCACGGCCACCGTGGTGAGGCCGGGGGCGCCGCCGTGCGTCGTGGCCCGGCCCAGGTCGGCGAAGCGGTTGGCCGGGGTGTACGCGGACAGGGTCCGCAGCCAGCCGGGGAACAGGTCCACCGGGAACCAGAGTCCTCCGACGATCGCGAGCCCCAGGTTGCAGGCCACGTTCACCACGCCCGTCGTCTGGGCGGTGAGGCGGTAGCCGTTGCCGATGCCGAGCAGGGTGAAGGGGAGCGCGCCGAGCCAGAGCAGGACGGTCAGCACCGCCCACTGCCAGGCGTCCATACGGACGCCGTTGACGAGGCCGCCCGCCGCGAGCACGGCGGCGATGGCGGGCAGGACGACCACGGAGCCGGTGATCGCACGGCCGGTGACCACCTGGCGGGGGCTCATCGGCGTGATCCGCAGCTGCCGCAGCCAGCCGAGGGACTTGTCCTCGGCGACGCCGGTTCCGGTGGACAGGGCCGCACCGAGCGCGCCGTACGCGGCCATACCGACCATGGAGGCCGTCTTCCACTCGTCCTCATACTCCCTGCCGCTCACGCCGATATTGGTGAAGAGCAGGTACATCAGCACCGGCATTCCGATGCCGAAGATCACGAAGCCGGTGTCCCGCAGGGCGCGGCGTACTTCGAGCTTGACGTACTCGAGCGTCATCGGGCGGTCTCCAGTTCGGAGGAAGCTGAGGGGGCGGGGGAGGTGAGGGCGAGGAAGGCGTCGTCGAGCGAGACCGGGGCGACTTCCAGGCCCCGGATCGCGTCAAGGCCGGCGAGGGCCATGACCGTGGCGTCCGAGTCGTCCGTACGCAGCCGGGCGCGGTCCTCGCGAATCTCGACCGAGACGACTCCCGGCAGCAGGCCGAGCCCCTCGGTGCCGCGGCCCGCGAGGTCGAAGGAGACGAGATTGCCGCCGGCCGCGCGCTTGAGCTCGTCGCTGGTCCCGTCGGCCACGATCCGGCCGTGGTCCACGACGACGATCCGGTCGGCGTTGTCGTCGGCCTCCTCCAGATAGTGGGTGGAGAACAGGACGGTGTTGCCGTGCCGGGCGTAGCCGCGCATGGAGTGCCAGAAGGCGTGCCGGGCCTCGACGTCGAGCGCCGCGGTCGGCTCGTCGAGAACGATCAGCTCCGGGTTCCCGGCGAGCGCGACGGCGAAGCGGACGCGCTGGACCTGGCCGCCGGAGAGCTTGTCGGCGCGGCGGTCCGCGAGCTCGGTGAGCCCGGCCAGCTCCAGTGCCTCGGCGACGGGCAGCGGCCGCGGGTAGGTGTGCGCCACGAACGTGACCAGCTCCCGCACGGTCACCCGCGGGATTGGGCGGCCGTCCTGGAGCATCGCGCCGACCCGGCCGGCGGTGACCGCCTGCCCGGGGGCGTGGCCGAAGAGCCTGACCCGGCCGGAGTCGGGGTCGTTCAGGCCGAGCATCAGGCTGATGGCGGTGGACTTGCCCGCGCCGTTGCGGCCGAGGAGGGCGACGGTCTCGCCGCGTCGGATGTCGAGGTCGATGCCGTCGACCGCACGTACCGCGCCGAAGGCTTTCGCCGCCCCGGACAGGCTCACCGCCGGTCCGGTCTCTGGTGTCTGGCTGTGCGTCCGCGTCATGTGGATCACGCTACGGAGACGGCCCAGGGTCCCGGCAGATACGCATGTACGGACTCGGCAGTGACAAATGTCCCGGGTGCCGGGCCGCATCTGACATGGTGTCAGCAGGCTTCACAAGTTCCGGGGGCTGCGTTATACATAGGGGCCATCGGCCTAGAACGCGTTCTAGAACGGGTGCCGGGGCCGGTCCCGTACGACCTCGGTGCGGCCGACGGTGCGGACGGCCGCGCCGAGGTCTTCCACTTCCCAAGGAGCAGCATCCTCATGCCCATCGATGCCGCCAAGGCCGTTGCCGCCGAACCCCGCAGCACCGAGATCAGCTGGGACCACAAGGACATCCAGCTCTACCACCTCGGCATCGGCGCGGGTTCGTTCCAAGGCAAGCCCAGTCCGGCAACGGACCCCGACGAACTGCGCTACACCCTGGAATCAAAACTGCATGTGCTGCCGAGCTTCGCCACCGTCGCCGGCGCGGGCATGGGCGTGGTGGGCGGGATCTCGGCCCCCGGCCTCGACATCGATCTGGCCTCCGTGCTGCACGGCGGGCAGACCGTCGAGTTGCACCGGCCGATCCCGGTCAAGGGCAGGGCGGTGTCGACCTCCCGTGTCGCGGCCGTGTACGACAAGGGCAAGGCCGCGATCCTCGTTCTGCGCACCGAGGCGGCCGACGACGAGGGCCCGCTGTGGACGAGCGACGCCCAGATCTTCGTCCGCGGAGAAGGCGGCTTCGGCGGCGACCGCGGTCCCTCCCCGCGCATCGAACTGCCGTCGCGTGAGCCCGACAGGACCGTGGAGAGGTCCGTCCGCGAGGACCAGGCGCTGCTCTACCGGCTCTCCGGCGACTGGAACCCGCTGCATGCCGACCCCGAGTTCGCCAAGCTCGCCGGCTTCGACCGGCCGATCCTGCACGGGCTCTGCTCGTACGGCATGACACTCAAGGCGGTCGTGGACACGCTGCTCGACGGGGATGTCACCCGTGTGCGCTCGTACAGCACGCGCTTTGCCGGGGTGGTCTTCCCCGGCGAGACCCTGCGCATCCGGATGTGGCAGCAAGGCGGCAGGGTCCAGGTGGCGGTGACCGCGGTCGAGAGGGACGAGGCGCCGGTCCTCGCCGACACCATCGTCGAGCACTCCTGAGCCGGCTTCCCGAGTTGGCTTTCCCGGACCGGCATTTCCGAGCCGGCACTCGTGAGGCGCTTTGCCGGACCGGGCATCCCGAGCCGACATTTTCGCACCGAGATTTCCTGAGTCGAGTTTCCCCGAAGGGAGCCGCACCGTGCGCGCAGCCGTACTGCACGAGATAGGGCAGGACAAGCTCGAAGTCCTCGACGACGTCGAGGCGGTGGGCTTCGGCCCCGGCAAGGTCAAGATCCGGGTCCGGGCCACCGGACTGTGCCACTCCGACATCTCCGCGATGAACGGTGTGCTGCCGCAGCCCGCGCCCTTCATCCCCGGACACGAGGGCGCCGGCGAGATCGTCGATGTCGGCGACGGCGTGAGCGGCATGAAGCAGGGCGACCGGGTGCTGCTGTGCTGGCTGCCCGCGTGCCGCATCTGTCCGGCCTGCAAGCGCGGCCAGACCCAGCTCTGCCTCGCGGGCTTCATGAACGCAGGCACCCCCAACTTCAAGCGCCCCGGCGGCAGCCCCTCTGATGTATTCGGCTTCGCCGGCACCGGCACCTTCACCGAAGAGGTGGTCGTCGACGCCGGCTGCGCCGTGCCCATCCCCGACGACGTGCCGTTCGACATCGCCGCGCTCATCGGCTGCGGAGTGACGACGGGCCTCGGAGCGGCCATCAACACCGCCGAGGTGAGCACCGGTGCGTCGGTCGCCGTCATCGGCTGCGGCGGCGTCGGCATCTCCGCGATCCAGGGCGCGCGGCTCAGGGGTGCGGCCCAGATCATCGCCGTCGACCCGGTGGCGGCGCGGCGCGAGGCGGCCCTCACATTCGGTGCCACGGAGGCCGTCTCCCCCGAGGAGCTGGCCGACGCCAAACAGCGCGTCACCGCGGGCGAGGGCTTCGACTACGTCTTCGAGGTCGTCGGCAAGTCGGCGACAGCCCGTACGGCGTACGAGACGACCCGGCGGGGCGGCACCCTGTGCATCGTCGGCGCGGGCGCCATGGACGACTTCCTCCAGCTCAATATGTTCGAGCTGTTCTTCGACGAGAAGCGCATCCTGCCGTCGATGTACGGGGGTGGGGACGTCCTCACCTCGTACGAGCGGGCCATCGCCCTGTGGCGTGCAGGACGGATCGACCTCGAAGGGCTGATCACCCACCGGGTGCAGCTCGCGGAGATCAACGACGCCCTGGCCCAGATGCGTACGGGCGAGGCACTGCGCACCTGTATCGAGATCTGAAGGGGACCGAGTGATGTCACTGCCACTCGACGGCCTGTCCGCGATCGTCACGGGGGCGGGCCGCGGTCTCGGGCGCGCCGAAGCCCTCGAACTCGCCCGGCTCGGCGCGAGCGTCGTCGTCAACGACTACGGGCGGCCCGGCCGGGACGGTTCGGGCGATGCCTCGGCCACCCCGGCCGAGGAGGTCGCCGAGGAAATCCGCGCGGCGGGCGGCTCCGCCGTCGCCCACCAGGGCGACGTCGCCGACTTCGAGCAGGCCCGCGATCTCGTCGAACTGGCCGTCGCCGGCTACGGCAAGCTCGACATCCTGATCAACAACGCGGGCATCCTGCGCGACCGGATGGTCTTCTCGATGACCGAGAGCGAGTGGGACTCGGTGATCCGCGTCCACCTCAAGGGCCACTTCAACACCACCCACTTCGCCTCCGTCCACTGGCGCGAGCGCTCCAAGGCCTGTGGTGCGCCGGTCTACGGCCGGATCGTCAACACCTCGTCCGAGGCGTTCCTGGCAGGCTCGGCCGGCCAGCCGAACTACGCGGCTGCCAAGGGCGGCATCGTCGGCCTGACCACGTCCACTGCGCTGGCGCTGGCCAAGTACGGGGTGACGGCCAATGTGATCTGCCCGCGCGCCCGGACCCGGATGACCGAGGACGTGTTCGCGGGATTCCAGGAGCCGGAGTCCGGACGGCTCGACCCGCTGGCGCCGGAGCATGTCGCCCCGCTGGTGGGCTACCTGGCCTCGCCGGCGGCGGCCAGGGTCAACGGCCAGCTGCTCGTCGTGCACGGCGGCATGGTCGCGATCGTCGAACGGCCCAAGGTGGTGGCGCAGTTCGACACGGCGAAGGAGACGTTCACCTTCGACGAACTGGACGAGGCGATCACTCCGTACTACGCGGACCGGCCGCCGAACGAGACCTTCGCGGCGGCGGAAGTCCTGGGCCTCAAGCGCGGCCAGTGACACAGGGGCAGTACGCGAAGGGGCCGCCACAGCCTCGCCGTGGCGGCCCCTTCACCTCCTGCCCAGCCGCCCCCGTCAGGAGCCGCTGCCTACCTCTCCCGGACGCCGGTGCCTGCCGTGCGAGGGAGTCGTCGAGTCCTCCGTCGTGGCCGCACCGCCCCGGTGCTTTCCGGCGCCGCCGGCTTCGCCCCGGTCCGCGGCCGCAGGCTGCGGACGCGTCCGGGTCGTGTCGGTTCGGGCTTCAGACATGTGGGAAGTCACCCCGTCGTGATCGCTGATTACGTGTCACAGGGCCCGCAACACCCACGCACCGCATCACCCACGACACCGTCACCGGCCTCCGGCCGGTGCGGCTGCGCAGCCCCGGCCCGAGAGTTTAACCAGGGGCCGTGCGGCCGGTGAGAGGTGCCTGCTGCAAAGGAACGGGCCTGCACACAACAGGACTCCCGGTGTCGCCGGACGGTTCCCCACCAGCGCGTTCCACTTGTGCCGGTTCCGTGATCACCTGTGGTTCCGTGATCAACTGCGGCTCGGCGGTCATCTGCGGATCGGTGATCACATCCGATACGCATGCGTCCTCCGGTCCTTCGAGCAGCGCCACCCCGCACGGCACCGCGGCGGTCGCGTACGGCAGATGCAGGACGCCTTCCCGGCTCCACAGCCCGGCCCCCGCCAACCATCCTTCGGGTGCGACCAGTTGATGCAGGCGCCGCAGTGCGGGACGCCATACGCCCAGCCAGCTGCCCGCCGCCCCGTCGATCCGCAGCGCCACTGCACAGCTCTCCGGCATCAGCACCTGCCCGGGCTGCACGGCGAACGGCGTCACCGCGCAGTCCGCGAGCCGCAGGCAGTCGGGGAAGCGCACCGGCCGCAGGCTTCCCACGACCCCCCACCCCAGCCGGTCGTGACCGGGCGCGTTCGACCGTACGAGCAACAGGCCGCTGTCGGGGTCCGCCAGCAGCAGCCGGTCGTCGCTGTCCTCCGTGATCTGCAGCAGCGGCGTCACCTCACCGTCCCGCCCCAGATCCACCGCGACCGCCTTCACCGGCCCGCCGCCCGGCCCGGCGTCCAACTGCACGTCGAGGGCGAGTATCCGCCCCGTACGGTCCAGCCACACCCCGCCGGAGCAGCGCCCCGGCACCTCGGCGACATGCTCAGGGCCGAACGCCCCGCCCGCCACCAGCCAGATCGAGGTGGACTGCGCGCCCGGCGCCAGCGCGTAGGCGCTCAGGCCGTCCGGGGAGGGCGGAAGCAGGGTCACTTCCGCGGCCTCGATCCCGCCGAGCGGCAGTTCGCCCGTCCCCGGCCCCGTCGGGTACAGCAGGGAGAAGGTGTGCCGTCCCGCCACCCGCCGCCGGATCAGCACCCGCCCGTCGGTCAGCGGCAGCACCTGGGCCTCGCGCTCCTCCGGCTGGTCGAGCGGCAGCGGCACGGCATAGGGCTCGGGCCCGTCGAGGGTCCACCGTTCCGGGAACAGTGCCTCGCCCTCTCCGGCCAGCCGGGCCGCATAGGCGCCGCCCACAGTGATCGTGAACGTCGTGCTCCCCGTACTCCGCGCACTCCCCACGGCACCGTCCTCCGACCCGTCCTCTGCGGCGGTCTCGATGGCACAGGCTGTCATCGGCACGTCACCTCCGGCCATGAAGCATGGTTTCGCACTTCCTGCCGAACAACACGAGACACACCTCTTCACACATAAGGGTGGCCATGTCCGGGTTCGCCTGAGAGGAAAGCGGCAATTGTGCTCAGGGGGATGCCGGTGCCCGAAATCGGGCACCCCGAGCAACGGGGGCGGCACCGGGACGGGCAGCTGCCCGGTGAAGCAAGTCGGCAGGTGAGCGAGGGCCTGCGGGGCACGGACGGAAGGTAGCCTTTCCCCGTGCCCCGTCTGTCTGAAGTCCTCGCCGCGCTCGACGCCCTGTGGCCCCCCGAGCGGGCCGAGCAGTGGGACGCCGTCGGCACGGTCTGCGGTGAGCTCGACGCCGAGATCACCCGGGTCCTGTTCGCTGTGGACCCCGTCCAGGAGATCGCCGACGAGGCGATCTCGCTCGGTGCCCAGCTGATCGTCACCCACCACCCGCTCTATCTGCGCGGTACGACGACTGTCGCGGCCTCCCACTTCAAGGGCCGCGTCGTGCACACCCTGATCAAGCACGACATCGCCCTGCATGTCGCGCACACCAACGCCGACACCGCAGACCCCGGCGTCTCCGACGCCCTCGCGGGCGCCCTGGACATCCGGGTCGTACGCCCCCTCGTGCCGGACCCCGCCGATCCGAAGGGCCGCCTCGGCCTGGGCCGCATCTGCGAGCTCGACCACCCGCTCACGCTGCGGGAATTCGCGGCACGCGCCGCCGAGCGGCTGCCCGCCACCGCGCAGGGCATCCGCATCGCGGGCGACCCCGACGCCGTCGTCCGTACGGTCGCGGTCAGCGGCGGTTCCGGCGACAGCCTCTTCGACGCCGTACGCGCGTCCGGCGTGGACGCCTTCCTCACCGCCGACCTGCGCCACCACCCGGCGTCGGAGGCGGTACAGCAGTCACCGCTGGGGCTGATCGACGCCGCCCACTGGGCCACCGAATGGCCCTGGTGCGAGCAGGCCGCCGCCCAGCTCGACGAGATTTCCGACCGGCACGGCTGGGGCCTTCGGGTCCACGTCTCGCACACGGTCACCGACCCCTGGTCCTCCCACCACACTTCTGGAGCCCCCAACTGAACGCCGCGCCCGCCGACCAGATCCGACTCCTCGACGTCCAGGCCCTCGACGTACGTCTGTCGCAGCTCGCCCACAAGCGGAAGTCGCTGCCCGAGCACGCCGAGATCGAGTCGCTCACCAAGGACCTCACGCAGCTGCGCGACCTGCTGGTCGCCGCGCAGACCGAGGAGAGCGACACCGCCCGCGAGCAGACCAAGGCGGAGCAGGACGTCGACCAGGTGCGCCAGCGCGCCGTACGCGACCAGCAGCGCCTCGACTCCGGTGCCGTCTCCTCGCCCAAGGACCTGGAGAGCCTGCAGCGCGAGATCGTCTCGCTGGCCAAGCGCCAGGGTGACCTGGAGGACGTCGTCCTCGAGGTCATGGAGCGCCGTGAGTCCGCGCAGGAGCGGGTCGCCGAGCTGACCGGGCGGGTCTCCTCCGTCCAGGCCAAGGTCGACGACGCGACCGCGCGCCGGGACGCCGTGCAGGAGGAGATCGACGGCGAGTCCGCGTCGGTCACCAAGGAGCGCGAGGTCGTGGCGGGATCCGTACCGGCCGACCTGCTCAAGCTGTACGAGAAGCTGCGGGTGCAGCAGGGCGGGGTGGGCGCGGCCCGTCTCTTCCAGCGCCGCTGCGAGGGCTGCCGGCTGGAGCTCAACATCACCGAGGTGAACGACGTCAAGGCGGCGTCCCCGGACACGGTGCTGCGCTGCGAGAACTGCCGCCGCATCCTGATCCGTACCGCTGAGTCGGGGCTGTAATGCGGGAGTTCGTCGTCGAGGCCGACGGCGGCTCCCGGGGAAATCCCGGCCCCGCCGGTTACGGCGCGGTCGTTCTCGACCCCCGGACGGGGGAGACGCTCGCGGAGGCGGCCGAGTACATCGGCGTGGCGACGAACAATGTCGCCGAGTACAAGGGCCTGGTGGCGGGGCTGAAGGCGGCGAAGGCCCTCGACCCCGAGGCTTCCGTCCGGGTCCGGATGGACTCCAAGCTCGTCGTCGAGCAGATGTCGGGCCGCTGGAAGATCAAGCACCCGGACATGAAGCCGCTGGCGGCGGAGGCGGCGAGGGTCCTGCCCCCCTCCCAGGTGAGGTACGAGTGGATCCCGCGGGAGAAGAACAAGCACGCGGACCGGCTCGCCAACGAGGCGATGGACGCGGGCAGGAAGGGCAAGCAGTGGGAGCCCTCGCGCTCCACGGCGGAGCTTGCGGCCCTGGACGCGCGCGACGCGGAGGCGGCGCGGGTGGTGGGCGACGCGACGGCGGGCGCGGCGAAGGCACGCGCGGCGCTGGCGGGCCGTCCCGCGTCCGAGGAAGCGGTCACCCCGCCGGTCGGCTGGGCGGCCTCGGCGGACCTCGGTGCCCCGGCGACCTTTGTCCTCCTGCGTCACGGCGAGACGGCCCTCACCCCCGAGAAGCGTTTCTCGGGCAGCGGCGGCAGTGACCCCGAACTGTCGGGGACCGGCCGCCGCCAGGCCGAAGCGGTCGCCACGTCCCTGGCGGCGCGCGGCACGATCGAGGAGATCGTCAGCTCCCCGCTGAAGCGCTGCCGCGAGACCGCGGAGGCCGTCGCGGCCCGCCTGAACCTGGACGTCCGCATCGAGGACGGCCTGCGTGAGACGGACTTCGGTGCGTGGGAGGGCCTGACGTTCGCGGAAGTCCAGGAGCGGTACGGCGACGACCTGACGGCCTGGCTCGCCTCCGCGAAGGCGGCCCCGACGGGTGGCGGCGAGAGCTTCGCGACGGTGGCGCGCCGGGTCTCGGCGACCCGCGACAAACTGATCGCCCGCTATGCGGGCCGCACCGTTCTGCTGGTCACCCACGTCACCCCGGTCAAAACTCTGGTCCGCCTGGCGCTGGGTGCCCCGCCGGAGTCGCTGTTCCGCATGGAACTCTCGGCGGCCTCGCTCTCGGCGGTGGCGTACTACGCGGACGGCAACGCGTCGCTGCGCCTGTTGAACGACACGTCGCACCTGCGCTGACGGGGCTCCTGCCCCCCGTTCAGCCGCGCAGCGACGCCGCCTCGCGTGCCAGGGACTCGACCCGGTCCCAGTCCTTGGCCGCGAGCGCGTCCGCCGGGAGCATCCATGTGCCGCCCACGCAGCCCACGTTCTCGAGGGTCAGGTACGAGGGCGCCGAGGCGAGGGAGATCCCGCCCGTCGGGCAGAAGCGTGCCCCGGGGAGCGGGCCCGCCAGGGACCTGAGGTAGGGCGTGCCGCCCGCCGCCTCCGCCGGGAAGAACTTCATCTCGTTCACCCCGCGCTCCAGCAGCGCCACGACCTCCGACGTCGTCGAGACCCCGGGCAGGAAGGGCACGCCCGACGCCTTCATCGCGTTCAGCAGCCGGTCCGTCCATCCGGGGCTGACCAGGAACCGCGCCCCTGCCGCCACCGCCGCGTCCACCCCGTCCGACGAGATCACCGTGCCCGCGCCGATCACCGCGTCCGGCACCTCGTCCGCGATCGCACGGATCGCGTCCAGCGCGGCCGGAGTCCGCAGGGTCACCTCGATGGCCGGGAGCCCGCCCGCCACCAGTGCCCGTGCGAGCGGCACCGCATCGGTGGCGTCCTCGATGACGACGACGGGGACGACGGGCGCGAGGTCCAGCACGGAGGGCACGCGGTCCGATGACTGCGCACGGTCCAACGAGGGCACACGGTCCGATGAGGGCGCACGGTCCAACGAGAGCGCGGAGGTCGCAGAGGGCACGAAGGTCATGGCCTCCATCCTGCCCGCCACCCTGCACGTCACGCAATGAGCGTTGCGCAATGCGCAACGCCCCGAAGATGAACGTCAGTGAATCTGCGTGACCACCACATCCAGCGCCCACGCCTTCCCCGCCTTCGCGGGCGCCTGCGCCTCCACCACGTACCCCAGATCCCGCAGCGCCTCCACCAGCTCAGCAGGCCCCGCCGGCGCCGCACCCGCCATCAGCAGATCCCGCACCAGCCGCCCCTTCGTCGCCTTGTTGAAGTGGCTGACCGCCGACCGCTTCTCGACCCCGGTCGCCGGATCGGTCTGCGAGTGCAGCACCCGCACCGACGCCGTACGCCCCGCCACCTCGCCCTTCGGCCGCCACGCGCCGGTATACGCCGAGGACCGCAGGTCCAGCACCAGCCCGTCACCCGCCGCCTCGGGCAGCACGGAGGCCATCGGCCCGCGCCAGTACGCCCCCAGCGCGCCGAGCCCCGGCAACTTCACCCCCATCGAGCAGCGGTACGAAGGAATCCGGTCACCCACCCGCACCGCGCCCCACAGCCCCGAGAAGACCAGCAGCGACTGCCGCGCCCGGCGCCGCGCGTCGGGCTCCAGCGTCGCCAGATCCAGCGCGTCGTACAGCACTCCCGTGTAGATCTCCCCGGCCGGCCGGGTCCCCGCGGTCCGCAGCTCCACGTTCTTCGCGATCTCGCCGCGCAGACCCTCGCTCAGCCCGAGTACCTCCTGCGCCTTCGCCTCGTCGGCGGCGCACAGCTCGACCAGTTCGTCCAGCACCGCGGCGCGCGCCCCGGCCAGCCCCGGCAGCGACAGTGATTCCGGCTTCAGCGGAGCCCCGCGGCCGGAAGCGGCCTTGCCTTCCGACGGCGGCAACAGCACGAGCACGGCACATCTCCTTCGTACGTACGGGGCGGGGGGTGCGGCCCCCGCGCCAGCCTACGGTGATCCGGGGTGCCGACCGTCCCGGCCGGCCATACGCTCGGTCCATGCCCCGCCGCCATCTGCACATGACCGGCGCAGCCGAGGCTCCGCTGCGGGCCGCCCTGCGTGAGCTGCGTACGAAGCTCGACGTGCCCGAGGGCTTCCCGCCCGACGTCCTCGAGGAGGCTGAGTCGGCGGCCAGGGCCCCGCGTCTGCCCGACCGCGACGCCACGGACATCCCGTTCTTCACCATCGACCCGCCCGCCTCCGTCGACCTGGACCAGGCGATGCACCTCGCGCGCCGCCCGGGCGGGGGCTTCCGGGTGCAGTACGCCATCGCGGATGTCGCGGCCTTCGTCACCCCCGGCGGCGCCCTCGACGCGGAGGCCCACCGCCGGGTGCAGACGCTCTACTTCCCGGACGAGAAGGTCCCGCTCCACCCGCCCCTGCTCTCCGAAGGCGTGGCCAGCCTGCTGCCCGACCGGACCGTGCCCGCGCTGTTGTGGCAGATCGACCTCGACGCCGAGGGACGGACCGTCGCGACCGAGGTGCGCCGCGCGCTCGTACGCAGCCGGGCCAGGCTCGACTACGAGGGCGCCCAGCAACAGATCGACGACGGCACGGCCGAGGAGCCCCTGGCACTGCTCAAGGACATCGGACTCCTGCGCGAACAGCTGGAGACCGAGCGCGGCGGCATCTCCCTCAACGTCCCCGAGCAGGAGATCGTCGAGCGCGACGGCGCGTACGTCCTCGCATTCCGGGCCCCGCTCCCGGCCCACGGCTGGAACGCGCAGATCTCCCTGCTGACGGGGATGGCCGCTGCCGACCTCATGATGGCGGCGGGCACCGGCATTCTGCGGACGCTGCCCACCGCCCCGGACGGCGCGGTGGCGAGACTGCGACGCTCGGCCAAGGCCCTGCGGATCGACTGGCCGCACCACGTCTCGTACGCCGGGCTGGTCCGCTCCCTCGACCCCCGCAACGCCCGCCACGCCGCCTTCCTCCAGGAGTGCACAACCCTGCTGCGCGGCGCGGGTTACACCTCCTTCACGGGCGGCGAGCTGCCCTCTCCCGCGGTCCATGCGGCGGTGGCCGACGAGTACACCCACTGCACCGCCCCGCTGCGGCGGCTCGTCGACCGGTACGCGGGCGAGCTGTCCGTGGCGGCGGTGGCGGGGCAGGAGCCGCCGGACTGGGTGACCGCCGCGCTCGGGGAGCTGCCCAAGGCGATGGCGGAGGGCTCCAGACGCGCCAACACCGTCGAGCGGGAGTGCGTCGACATCGTCGAGGCCGCGCTGCTGAAGGGGCGGGTCGGCGAGACGTTCGAGGGGTTCGTGGTGGATGTGAAGGAGGGCGAGCCGACGGTCGGCGCGGTCCAGCTGGAGACCCCGGCGGTGATCGGCCGCATCGAGGGCGGCAGTACGGAGCTTCCGCTGGGGGAGCGGTTGCGGGTGCGGCTCACGCAGGCCGACCCGGGGGCGGCGAAGGTGCTGTTCGCGCCTGTGTGAGGGCGGCCGCCTGCGTGAGGGCGGCGACGAGTGCTTTCGGGTCGTCGGCGTGGAAGCGGACGGTGTGCGCGCTCCCGTGCCTGCCGAGCGGCCGTACGAAGCCGACGGGCGCCGTCAGCTCGACTGCCACGGTCGTCTGGCCCGCGACGACCAGATCCAGTGACCCGTCCTCGCGCAGCTGGATCAGCTTCCCGTCCGGGAAACGGCGGTCCACGCGCGCGTGGACGATGTCCTCGGGCCGTATCCGCAGATCGAAGAGCGCGCCGTAGCGAATCCGCAGCGAACCGTCGGCGCCCACCACATGGGGCCGCGTCACACAGGACGCCTGCATCGCGATCAGCAGCACCACGCCGTACACATCGATGATCAGCGTGATCGCGTGCACCAGCGGCCAGGGGATCACCACCGCCAGCGCCACGGTCTCGACCACCGAGACGAAGACGAACCCGTACATCATCGCGGTCTGCGGGCCGGTGTACGCCGCCGGGTGCGCGCCCGCCCCGACTCCGTGCCGCCGCCGGACGACCCAGAGCGCAAGACTGTGCAGCGCCCGCAGCTCATGCAGGAGGAGCCTGCGCAGGGTGGTCGGCACCAGGGAGCGTACGGCTGCGCGCAGGGCTTCGCGCCGCCCCCGGCCGGTGCGGCGGAAGGAGGCGTACAGCCGCAGCAGTACGACGGTTTCGAGTACGAGCACGCCGAGGACGAACGCTTCGGCGACGAGAAGGACGACGGGCGGCACCTCGGCTCCCGCGACCAGGAGGACGATCAGCGCGATTTCCGCCGGCAGCACCACCCAGGCGGCCAGTCGTGCGGCCTTCACCGGAGCCCCCGTACGCGTGCGGACAGCGCCGCCAGCATGCGTCGGACCACGGCCGACTGTGCGGGCGCGAAGTCGGCCAGGAACGCCTCGCCGAAGGAGCTCTCCGTCTGGTGCAGACCGTCGCCCATCAGCGCGAGCAGTTCGTCCGGCACGCTCGCGGCAAGCGAGTCGCCGAGCGGCCCGATCCTGGGGTCGTCGGCCTCCGCTTCGGCAAGGTCGTCGAGGCTTTCGTACAACTCGTGGACGCGACGGGCGAATTCGGGATCCTCGACGAGCGGACGCAGCGCCGCGTACAGCCGCTCCCGCTGCTCCTTCTCCACCATGGTGTCGAGCAGCGCCAGATGGGTCCGGTCCTTGGCGGCCATCGGGGAGCCGCTCGGGATGAGCGCCCCGAAGAGCCCGGTGAGTTCGGGCGACACGGGTCCCTCGGCCGGCAGCCGTCCCTCCCGTGCCTGTTCCATCAGATCGCCGAGCCGGGCGCGGCGCTCGGCGATGGCGGCCTCCTGCTGCGCCAGGTCGGCGTCGAGTTCCTCCAGCACCTCGGCCAGCTCGCGGCCGGCATCGTCGGCGAGCACGTCCCGTACCTCGGCGAGTCCGAGTCCGAGTTCGGTCAGCCGCCGGATGCGGGCGAGTACGACGGCGTGCTGCAGTCCGTAGTCCCGGTATCCGTTGGGCAGCCGCTCGGGCTCGTGGAAGAGACCGAGCTGGTGGTAGTGGCGGACGGTACGGGGGGTGACGCCGACGAGTGCGGCGATCTCTCCGATCCTCATGGGTTCAGTAGAAACCTTGACGTTGCGACAAGGTCAAGCAGAGCCCTGACGGCTAACGACGTTAGCTGGACGCTGGGCCCCGATCTCGCGGGCCTGCGCGGCCGGCCTGCTCACATCTCGTACGATCGCGCCTTCGGCTACGGACTCCGCTCCAAGGAAGGCTTCCAGCGTGCCTGACCCCACCCGTGCGCAGCAGATCATCGCCGCGGCCCGCGAACTGCTCGAACAGGAAGGCCCGGACGCGCTCACCATGCGCCGCCTCGCCGAGCGGGTCGGCATCAAGGCCCCGTCCCTGTACAAGCACTTCCCCGACAAGTCGTCGGTCGAGACCGCCCTGATGGCCGAGTCCCTGCATGAGACCGCCGAGGCGCTGAAGGCCGCGGAGGCGGCGGCTCCCGGCTCCTTCCAGGCGCTGGCCGCCGCCTATCGCACCTACGCTCTGGCCCACCCCCACCTCTACCGCCTCGCCACCGGCCGCCCGCTGGCCCGCGAGGCACTGCCGCCGGGCCTGGAGGACCGTGCCGCGGCCCCCCTCGTCCGCGCGGTCGGCGGCAACGTGGACACCGCACGGGCGGCCTGGGCCTTCGCCCACGGCATGACCATCCTCGAACTGAACGGCCGCTTCCCCCCGGGCACCGATCTCGAGGCAGCCTGGGCCACCGGCTCGGCGGGCTTCGTGCCCACGCATGCCAGGTAGCATGGTCGCCACGGCAGACGAGCCGGGCGGACGGCCGCGTGGAGATCTTCTGGATCTCCCCGAGGAACGTCCGGGCTCCACAGGGCAAGGTGGTGGGTAACGCCCACCCGGGGTGACCCGCGGGACAGTGCCACAGAAAACAGACCGCCGGGGACCGTATTCGTACGGGCCTCGGTAAGGGTGAAACGGTGGTGTAAGAGACCACCAGCGCCTGAGGTGACTCAGGCGGCTAGGTAAACCCCACTTGGAGCAAGGTCAAGAGGGGCCGCTGTAAAAGGTGGCCCTGCGCGGACGTCAGAGGGCTGCCCGCCCGAGTCCGCGGGTAGACCGCACGAGACCGGCGGCAACGCCGGTCCTAGATGGATGGCCGTCTCCCCGGCCGCCGCGAGGCGACCGGGCGACAGAACCCGGCGTACAGCCCGACTCGTCTGCCGCCTAGAGCTTCTGACCAGCGCAAATGCAGGTCAGCGATCCAGCGCACCTTCGGTGCGCGCCGGGGGCGTGGTAAATGCCGTGGCGTGCGCCGGAGGTGCTTCTGTCTGCCCTGACGTGGGCTGATGCCGGTCCGGGATGCTGGAGCGGTTCGTTCCGGCCGAAACCGATGCCTCTGTGATGCCGGTGAGCTCGCAGGTCAGCGTGGTGCTGGGGACCGTCCACGGGAACCGTGGAGTGTTGCTGCGAAGCACGTGCGTCAGAATTCCTGATCCACCCTGGTCCTCCCGGAACGGCGTACGACGGGTCCGTCCGCCAGGGAGGGAGCAAGGCCGTGGACGTACTGCACGAACGCTGCGCCGGCCTCGACATCAGCAAGAAGGACGCCAAGGTCTGCGTCCGCACCCCGAGTACGAAGCGGCGGGGGTCCTTCACGACCGAGACCACGACGTGGGGATCAACGACGAACGCGGTCCTGGATCTGCGGGACCATCTGCTCGCCGCACAGGTGACGCTGGTAGTGATCGAGGCGACCAGTGACTACTGGAAGCCCTTCTACTACGTGCTGACCGAGGGCCTGGACGTGGTCCTGGTCAACGCGCGGCAGGTCAAGAACCTACCCGGCCGCAAGACGGACGTCTCGGACGCGGCCTGGCTGGCCCAGCTCGGCGCCCACGGCCTGGTCAGGCCCTCCTTCGTGCCGCCCGAGCCGGTCCGCGAACTGCGCGACCTGACCCGGGCCCGGACCACCGCCACCCGTGAACGCGGCCGTGTGGTCCAGCGGCTGGAGAAACTCCTGGAGGACACCGGCATCAAACTCTCCGCGGTCGCCTCCGACATCATGGGCGTCTCCGGCCGGGCCATGCTCGAAGCCCTCATCCGCGGCGAAGCCGACCCGCGGGTCCTCGCGGACCTGGCCAAACGCAAGCTCCGCAACAAGATCCCCGAACTCACCGAGGCCCTGACCGGACGGTTCCGCGAGCACCACGCGTTCCTGGCCCGACTGTATCTGGATCAGTACGACCAGCTCACCACGATGATCGACCAGCTCACCGGACGCATCGAGGAGGCGATGGCCCCCTTTCGTGGCGCCCTCGACCTCCTCGACACCATCCCCGGCATCAACCAGGCCACCGCCGAAGTGATCATCGCGGAGACCGGCGGGGACATGACCCGGTTCGCCTCCGCCAAACACCTCGCGTCCTGGGCCGGGGTCTGCCCCGGCCACCACGAGTCCGCCGGCCGTACCAAGAACACGAAGGTCCGGCCCGGCAACCCCTATCTCAAAGGCGCCCTCGGCCTCGCGGCATTCGGCGCTGTGAGAACCAAGGACACCTACCTGCAGGCCCGTTACAAGCGGCTGACCGCCCGCCGCGGCCCGCTCCGGGCACTGGTCGCCGTCGAGCACTCGATCATCACCGCGATCTGGCACATGCTCACCGACAACGTCGCCTACCAGGAACTCGGCGGCACCTACTTCACCCAACGCGACCCCGAACGCGCCACCCGCCGAGCCATCACCCAGCTCAACCAGCTCGGCTACACCGTCACCCTCAACCCGAGGGAGAACGCAGCCTGACCGACAGCCCCGAACACCCGGCAGCCCTCCACGGCCACCGGGCACCCAGTCCTGCCCACACCCACCCTGACCTGCTGCTATTTACGCGTCAGAGGTCCTCTTTTCGCGTATGGGCGGGCCTCGCTGGCCCCGGTCCGCACCTGTTCAAACGGGACCGCGCACTACGCCGTAGCCACGAAAGCAGCCATGCCTCGCGGGGCCGGAGGTGGGCGTCGGCGGGGCCGGGGAGTAAGCCGGGGAAGGGTCCCTGGCCACGTGTCTGGCCAGTCAGGGGCCCTCTGAGTCGGGATTGAAGCCCTCGCCGGAGCTATTGCGGCGCCTGAGGCTTGCGGTGTCTGCCGGTCCCGGGGCCGAGCTTCGGTGCCGGCCCCGAGACCTGGGTGACCTCGGGGTTGGGGAACAAGATGCGTCTCGCCGCCGCGAGATTCACCGCGAAGCCGTAGGGCTCCCACATGTGTCCGTTCCACCGCTGGATCGCCCGTGGCGCGTCAGGGTTCAGATGGGATCCCTGCGGGCTGTCGCCGGTGACGAGAGGCACGGCACGGAACCGTCCGATCTTCGTGTCACGTCGATCGGCCCACTGCGACAGCGGTTCGTCGTCCATCGTGCTTCCTACGAGCTGGGAGGCGGCTTCGTCGGAGGGTAGCGGTTCAGGCGAGCCGATGCTCCCAGCGCAGTAACGGGCCGCTGTCGATCCAGTACAGGTGCGATCTGTCGGTGACGCGGAGCCGCACAGCCTCGATACCTGGACTGCCGTTGTCCTGCCAGGCGACGAGGGCGCGCTCGACATCGTCCCAGAGGGCCACGGGGCCGCCCTGGCGGACGGTCCAACTCTCGCCGTCGGCGAGGAACTCGGCGAACGACTCCCGCTCAGGATCGAACAGGTACCGCAAGGGTGAGCCGTCGCTGCGGGCGGCGCACACGAACTGCGCACCGGGTGCGGCGAGCTGTGCGAGGAAGGCAGGCATCCACTCGTCCAGGGCGAGAGGGGACACCAGCGCGGTCCGCTCGCTGTCCGCGTACGCGGTTCGGGCGGAGAGGTCGCCCGCCACGGGGGTCACCGCCTGGGCGCGCGCCTGCATGAAAGAGGAGCGTCCGATGATCGTGCCCTCGGCGGTGCCGTCTTCGCCGACGGTGAGCTTCGCGAGGCCGGTTCCCCACGGCCAGGAGCCGACCGTGGCGAGGACGAGGCCGCCGGGCTTCGTCTGCCTGATCCACGTGTACGGGATGCGACGCACCGCGCAGGTGGCGATGACCCGGTCGTACGGCGCCCGGTGAGGATGGCCCAGAAGCCCGTCGCCCGTCACCGTCCAAGTGGAGTGGCCGGCGGTCTCCAGGGCGGCATCGGCGCGTGCCGCCACCTGCGGGTCGACCTCGACCGTGGTGACGTTGTCCTCGCCGAGGTAGTGGCACATCAGGGCCGTGGAGTATCCGGTGCCCGTGCCGATCTCCAGGACGCGGTGGTCCGCCGTGAGGTCCAGGGCTTCGATCATGCCGACGACGGTGGTCGGGTCGGTGGAGGACGACGTGGGCACGCCCGCGACGGGTTCGCCGGTCTGGTCGGCGGTGAGGTGGCCGTCGAGCTGGGTGGTCAAGGTGTCGACGCTGTAGGCGATCTTGAGCCAATCGTCCGGGTCGGTGCCGAGCGCGGTGACGGGACGCCAGGTCCGCCCCTCGTCGAGGAAGACTCCGGGATGGAGGAACTGCTCGCGGGGGACGGCTTCGACGGCCCCGCGCAGCCAGGGGGACTTCAGGACGCCCTTGTTCGAAAGCACGGCCGCCATGCGGCGCCGCTCGGATGCCGGGTCGGTCATCGGCAGTCTTCTTGCACGAGTAGGTCGGCGAAGGCGGCGGACATCGGGAGGCCGGTCTCCGTCTCCAGCCATCCCCATTGCCCGTTGGGGTTCAGCTCCAGCCACCAGTAGTTTCCCGTCCGGTCCACCGCGAGGTCGAAGCTTCCTGATGCCAGCTCCAGTCGGTCCAGGTAGGAGTGCAGTGCCTTGTCCACCTGGTCGGGAAGGTACTCCACGGTGTATGTCAGGGCGCTGTAGTCCTTGCGCCAGTCCAGCAGTTCGGAGTCGATGCGCACGGCGAACGTGTGCCGCCCCACGATCAGGACGCGGAGGTCGGCGACCTTGTCCACGCGGGCCTGAAACAGGTGGGGAGTGATGCGAACGCTGTCGTCGATCTCGTCGGCCGTGACGGGATCGGCCCATCCGGTCACCGGCACGCCGTCACGCGTATAGGGGGTCCACCGTAGCGTCTTGAAGATCGCGTCTCCTTGGATGCGGATGAACTCGCGTGCCTCGGCCGGGTCGTTGGTGACGAGGGTGGGCGGGACGGTGAAGCCGAGCTGCTGGGCGAGGGCGAGCTGAACGGGTTTGAAGTCAGCCGCGGTGATGCGCAACGGGTGGTTGACCCAGAGCGGGCCGTCCAGGGCGTAGAGCGTGCCCCCAAGCCCGTAGCGGACCTGCGCCGCAGCGAAGCGGGAGTCGTCCGGGGACAGGTTGGGGAATGACGGCCACTCCGGGCGGCGCCAGTACACCGATCGGACGCGGGTCAGGCCTGCGGTTCTCGACGAGGTGCGCACCTGCCCGACCACAGGGGCCGGGCAGGTGCCGAACCGAGCCGAGACCGTGAGGTTCTCGCCGATGTCGGCGGGGTTGAACCGGACCACCGGCACATCGCGCCGGTTGAGTTCGGTGATCACCATGTCGGCGGTGATGTCGTCCGCCTCGGTGGCCACCAGAACCGGCCTCTTCTCGGGCATGGTCATCAGTCCTGGTTGCTGTCCTGGTCGTGGCCCTGGTCGTTTTTGGAGTCCGAGTTCGTCGTCGTGGAGGTCTCGGTGCCGGAGCTGGTGCCGTGCTTGCCCATCTCGACCACCTGCCCGTCGTGGTCGCGGAACACCCCGAGCTGCGTCGTGGGGTCGACGGCGACCGTGGCGTGGGGTCGGCGGATGGTGGTCGGGTAGGGCGTGAGTCGGCCCGCGCCCCACGGTCGCGTGGGGAAAGAGAGTGCGACGGAGGTGGTCATGGGACTCCTTGGGTTGAAGGGGGAGTGGTGCGGGAAACCGTTCGCGCCAGGCAGGGTGCCAACGGCGATCTGCGGGCACCGCCTCAAAGGAGAGCGGCCTGGATGTTGTCGGCTGAGGTCGTCCACTCGACGCCTCTCTCGGGCCGGATGTGCGCGACCCGGACCGTGCCGTGGCTGTGGAGCTCGTGCGTGACGGCGACGAGAACACCCTCCCCGCGCGAGGCGATGTCGCGGACGTTCGTGTTCAGGAGTGGGTGCTGCTCGCAGCCGTCGGGGCCGACCGGGTTCACGTCTTCGGCTCCTGCTGGGCCTCGACGCGCCGCATGAACCTCTCCCAGCCGTCGGCCGCCCGCACCCGCAGAGCCCGGCTCGGTGCACCCGGCTGGGGCTCCGGCGGCGTGTACGTACGGCCGCTGGTGCCAGGGTTTCTTCGGGGCAGTTCGGAGGTCGTCACGCGGTCGCTCCTCTCGGACGGGGCAGCAGCGGGCCGCAGTTTGGACGGGACACGGCGCGGCCCGCTGCCTCGGGGGAGCCGTCCGAGGGGTCCTTGGACCTCCGAGCGGCGTGTGACCAGTGAACGACTATCCGTTACCGTCTCCCAGAGCGGACCCCGCGCATGTCCCAGGCGTTTTCCGGGCAGCGGGTGTTGCGAGTGTGTGGATGAGGAGGGTGCTCTTCGTGAGGGGAGATCAATGGCGTTGAGGCGTGGGCGCCTTGCCGAGCGGCGGGTGGCACAGGGGTACTCTCAGGAGGAATTCGCCGAAGCCCTCGCGGTGGCCGCATCCACCGTGATCCGCTGGGAGGGTGGCCGTGCCACACCACAACCGCACCAACGGCCCAAGATCGCCAGCCTGTTAGGAGTCACCCTCTCCGAGCTGGAAGGGCTGCTCGTCGAAGAACCGCCGGTCGAAACGGCCGTGCTCCCTGACACCTCAACCCTCCTCCACGGTGAGGATGACGATATGAAGCGCCGCGATGTCCTGGGCCTGCTCGCCGTCACAGGCGCGCTCGTCACCCTGCCCGGTTCGGACGAGGCCCCCCGAGGACACACGGCGGCGGCGCTCCTGGTGACAGGGGAAGAGCTGCACCGCAGTCTGTGGCAGGTCTTCACCCTCTCTGACTCCAAACGGGCCGCCTTTCCGGCGGTCCGCAGGCAGCTCGACGCCCTGACGAAGGGCCTGGCCGAGGCACGCACCTCAGCGGACCGGGGCCGGCTGTGCACAATGACGGCCGACCTCTACCAGCTGGCCGGTGAGCTCTTCTTCGACGCCAACCGGTACACCGACGCCGCCCAGTGCTACACGTTGGCCGCCAACGCGGCTCATGCCGGTGGTGACCATGACCTCTGGGCTTGTGCCATGACTCGCCACGCCTACGTCGAGCTGTACGCACGGCGCGCGCCCGCTGCCCAGCCCCTGCTGGCGGTAGCCTCCCGGATCGCCCAACGGGGCGACAGCGCCCTGTCCACCCGCCACTGGGTCGCCGCCGTCCAGGCCCAGGCGTACGCGGCCATGGGCGACATCGACGCCTGCACCCGGGCCCTCGACGAAGCCGAGAAGGTGCACTCCCTCGACGGCAATTTCCACAACGGCGGCTGGCTCCGCTTCGACGGCGCCCGCCTCCCCGAGGAACGAGGAGCCTGCTACCTCCAGCTCGGCCGTCCCGATCTCGCGGAAGAGGGCCTCACCGCAGCCCTCGCCCAACCTCTGTCGCTGCGTCGCCGTGCCGCCGTCTTGAGCGACCTTGCCGTTCTTGGGGTCCACCGGGGCGACGTCGACCAGGTCGTGCACTACGCGGAGACAGTGCTCAGTTTGGCCGACCGGTCGAACTCGGGATTCATCGGCAAGAAGTTGGACGGACTTCGAGGGCGTCTTGCCCCGCTCATGTCCGATGGCCGAGTCTCGGATCTGGATCACCGAATCGCGGCGCTTTCGCGCAGCGTATGACGAGAGGGACACGTGCATGAGTGACGGTCGGATCTTCCGCGAGGCGTGGATCGCCGGTGTGACCAAGCACTACCCCGGTGAACCGAAGCCCGGCTACGTCACGCCGTGGGACGAGACTCCCGAGTGGGAGCGCGAGGCTGCCGCGGCCGTGTACGGCCAGGTTCGCGACTTCATCAAGGTCAGCGAAGGGCACGCCACACGGCTCACCCGCGAGCAGAAGGGCCGCTTCGTGGCGATCTGCTGGACCGTCCAGATGTTCAAGCACTTCGAGGACCCGAAGCCCGGATACGTCGCCGACTGGGCCGACCTTCCGGCCTGGCAGCAGGAGACGGACTCGGACATCTTCGAGCACATCGAGCAGACCGTCTGAACTCCGAGGATGATGAAGCCCCCGTCCGGAGCGCTCCCGGGCGGGGCGTCGGCCTACGTAGCCATCAAGGTAGCCACGCAAGCGTCCTCCATTTGCGTTTGCGCAGGTCATAGCGGTGTAGCGACTCTCCCCGGCGTACAGCCCGACTCGTCTGCCTGCTGGTCCTCTGACCTTGGTCCCGTCGCCGGATTCGGCGACGGTGAAGGACCGCCGGCAGGCGTTCGCTCGTCTGCGTGAAACGGAGGCGCCGTCGAAGGCGGACGGCAGGAACGATGGCCGGTACGGGGCCTGGTCACAGCCGCCCACCGTCCCACCGCGCCCGCCCGGCGAACCAGCGGCGGATCTCCGACTCGGGGCACTAGGGGATCCAGACATGCTCTTCGAGCAGGCCGAAGACGGCACGCGTATGCGTGTCCTCCCGCTCCCGGGCCAGCCAGCGCTCGTAGGCCCCTGCGCCCTGGAGCCGGATGCCCCAGTGGTACATGGGGTCGAGGAAGAGCACGCCGCCGTACTGGAACCGGATCTCGGCCGCCCGGACCGTGCCGGCCGCCCGGTCGGACTCGTTGTTGAGGGCGTACCGGACCTGGGTGACGGCGGCGAGTTGGCTGTCGTCGCCGAGGAAGTGTGATCCGTAGTCGCCGACAGCGAACTCGTCCTCGGTGAGATCCCAGTGGGAAGAAGGTGTCGGCTCGGACACCGGCCGGAAGGCGAGCTGTCCGTGGCCGCCGAGGCAGTCCACGCGGAGATACCCCTCGTCGAGGACGAGGTAGACGGTGCAGCCCATGGGGGTGAAGCGCGGCACCGGGTCGTCGCGGTCGATGAGGCCGGGGACGCGGACGTCCCGGGCCCGCGCGCCGCGCAGGGGTGCGAAGACATGCTCGTACTGCCCGTGCCCGGTCATGCTGAGGATCGTGCACGGCCCCGGCCCGCCGCTCCACCCGTTTTCCGGGGCGGGGCCGGTCTGGCGACCTGAGTTCAGAGGTTTCCTTCGCCAGAACAGGGCTCCGCGCACCACGCCATGATCACGCGTTGTCGGCTACCTGATTCTGTCGACGAACGCCGTCCGTGTCGTCGGCGCTGAAGAGCGGCCGAACCTGACGCTCAGTGCGCGATGCTGTCGATCAGTTCGCGGGCGCCCTGACGCAGCAGTGCGACGGCCACCGACGTGCCGAGAGTTGCCGGATCGAGCGGGCCCGCCCACTCGTGTGCGTTCAGCACCGTCTTGCCGTCGGGGGTGAAGACGCGGGCACGGAGCGAGAGATCACCACTGCGTTCGGCCACCGCGAACCCGGCGATGGGTGAGTTGCAGTGTCCTTGCAGTACGTGGAGGAACATCCGCTCGGCGGTGGCCTCCCGGAAGGCGGCGGGGTCGCCGAGGCCACTGACGACGTCGATGGTGGACGCGTCGGCCTCGCGGCACTGGAGGGCGAGGATCCCCGCGCCGATCGGCGGGCACATCGTCTCCACCGGGAGGATCTCGCTGATCACGTCGGCGCGGTCGATGCGCTCAAGACCGGACACCGCCAGAAGCAGCGCGTCCGCCTCGCCCGCCGCCAGCTTCTCCAGGCGCCGGTTCGCGTTCCCGCGCATCGGTACGCATTCCAGGTGCGGGTGCGACGCGGCGAGTTGCGCGATCCTGCGGACCGAGGACGTCCCGATGCGTGTACCGGCGGGCAGCCCGTCCAGCGTCAGTCCGCCGGGGTGCACCAGCGCGTCACGGATGTCGTCGCGCTTGAGGAAGGCGGCGAAGGTCGTGCCGGCCGGAAGCGGTCGGTCCGCGGGTACGTCCTTGACGCAGTGCACCGCCAGATCGGCCTCTCCGGCGATCAGGGCGGCGTCGACTTCCTTGGTGAACGCGCCCTTCCCGCCCAGCTTCGCGAGATCGCCCATCCACCGGTCCCCGGAGGTGGTGACGGGCACGACCTCCGTACGGATGCCGGGGTGGAGCGCGGTCAGCTCGGCGCGTACCCGCTCCACCTGGGCCAGGGCCATGGGGGAGGAGCGGGAGACGATGCGGATCAGCTCGGGGGCGGACATACCGTCCACCATAGAGCGTCCGATACCGCTCCCTGGGGTCTGAACTCCGCGGCGGTGGAACATCCCTGGTCGGCAGCTCGCGCACGCGAGTGAAAAGCGAGGGCTGCTGTAGGCGGCGCGAGGTCGTCGGCGAATCCCCGGCGGCGCCGACTTGACTGACGGGGGTTCACTGAGGCTCATGGGCGGGTGCGTTGGTCCCCGGCGCCCCTCAGCCGTGCAGCGGTACGGGGCCTTGGGCAGCCCTGCACTGCCTGCGCCGGCTCCCCGTCTCCTTCGTCCCCCCCTCGGCCTGCCCATTGCCGGTACTGCCGGTGGTGTCGCCCGTGTGCGGGACGCCGGACGAGTGAGGGGCCCGTCGTCGGTCGGCCCGGCAACCGGTCGTCCGGGCGACCTCGCCGCCCTCCTCCGAAAGCTTCAACATCCGCAACAACGTCTCCTGTTGGGGCGGCAGTCGCTCTCCGCGTCGAGCCGCGCGTGCAGTCGGCCGACCGTGTCCCGGGTGGGGTCCGGGGTGTGATCCATGGGGGCAGCGCGCCATGTGTAAGGTGCGCTGATGATATTCGGACAAGACACATTCGCCGGTGCCGCAGCGGAGTTCGTGGCCTCGGTCCACGACCGCGACGGTGAGCGCTCGGAGCGCGCGTTCGCGCAGATGCAGCGGACCTTCGGGCAGGCGGCGCCCGAGGAGTTCGGCGAGGCCGCGCCGAAGCTTGCTGCCGTGGTGGGCGACGTGCCGCCCGGTCCGAGGGCCGTCGCCGCCGTGATCGTCGGTGCCTGTGTCGAGCACGGCGCCGACCCGGTGCCCTGCGCGCCGGGCGTGTTCGCCGCAGTCCGCGACGCCTTCGAGTCCGCCGCGGTGTTCTGCGAGCGCTGGGCGCAGACCGGAGGCGGAGATCTTCCCGACCCCGAACAGGGCGAGCTCACCGACGAGGTCGTCGACCGGACCGGCTTCGAGGCCGCCATCGGCTGGTGGACCCTCCAGCAGTGGCAGATGGCCTCCCTCGCCCTGCTCAACAGCAAGGTGGTACGTCAACAGCTGGACGGAAAGCCCGAGTTGCTGACTCTGGTGAAGCGGTGTGACGAGGCCGCGGGGGGCGCCTTCAAGGGGCTCGCGTACGCGCTGCAGGTGCTGGACGACGAACCGCTCGTGGTCCTGCACCGGGAGAGCCGTACCGGCTATCTGCTGCGTATGACCGGCATCGGCGACAACTTCCAGCTGCACACGCTGCTCGCCGGCGCGCTCATCGGGGGACTGCACATACCCGGCGAGAGCCCGTCCGCGGAAGCCATCGCGGTCTGCCGGGACGCCGAGGGGCAGGTCACCACCACCGGGTCCTTCAACCTGGTCGCGCCGGACGGCAGCTGGATCTGGAACGAGGGCACCACCTCCGACATCCCTGTGGTCGGCGGCGCCCGGCTGCTGGTGCTCGACCCGCCGGCGTACCAACGCGGCTGGCCGGCCGGGCGGTACTTCCCCAACATGCCGGGCAACCTCGTCATGGAGCGCGTGCTCGGCGCGCAGGAGACCGCGGAGTGGTTCGCGCAGGTGGCGGAAGCCAAGGGGTGAGGCGGTGCGCGGGGCTGTCGGATGGATGTGAGGGGCGGGGGCGGGAAGACCGGTCGGTTCGAGAGCTGGCAGGCCTGACCACCGGCGAGGTCCTTGCCCCGGTGCCCGCGGACGCGACGAGGCGGTCATCGCCACCCCGTGGGGCGACGAGTGGGGCAACCGCTTCGACCGGGACACGCACACGGCGGGCGGGAGCGACGCCAGCGCCCGCGTAGGCGTGGCGCTGACCGCCTCGCTGGACCGCCTCGCTGGACCGGCTCGGCACCGACCGCACCGACCGCGCTGACCGCACCGATCGCGCCTGCCTGTACCGGCCTGTACCGGTCAGCGAGGTCGGCCTCGGCCGAGGTCAGCCGGCGTCGGGGATGCGGGCCCCGGTGCCACTCACCCGTACCCGAGGATCGCCCTCGCGCAGCGTCACCGTGAGTACTCCGGGACGGCCCATGTCCACACCCTGGTGCAGGGTGAGCTCCGTCTCCGCCGCCACGACGCCGAGTTCGCGCGCGTACGCGCCGAACGCTGCCGCCGCCGCGCCCGTCGCCGGGTCCTCGACCACGCCGCCCACCGGGAAGGGGGCCCGGACATGGAACACCGAGTCCGACTCCCGCCACGCCAGCTGGACCGTCGTCAGGTCGAGGCGGTGCATCAGGGCTTCGAGGCGCGCGAAGTCGTACTGGAGGTCCGCGAGGCGGGAGCGGGTCGCGGCCGCCAGGACCAGATGGCGGGCACCCGCGAAGGCGATGCGCGGCGGCAGCGCCGGATCGAGGTCCTCGGCGGGCCAGTCGAGGGCGGCGAGGGCCTCGCGCACATCGTCCGCGGACGCCTCCTCGATGCGCGGCTCGATGCTGGTGAGCGTCGCGCGCAGCACGCCGTCCACGGACGCGACCGTCACGGGCACCGTGCCCACGGAGGTGGCGAAGGCGAAGTCGCCCGGGCCGCCGAGCTCCGCCAGCGCGATGGCCGTCGCGACCGTGGCGTGACCGCAGAAGGGAACCTCCGCTTTGGGGCTGAAGTACCGGATGGTGAACGCCCGGCCGTGCCCGTCCGCGAGTTCCGCCGGCGGGTCGGAGAGGAACGCGGACTCGCTGTACCCGAGGTCGGCGGCGATGGCGAGCATGTTGGCGTCGTCCAGTCCGGAGGCGTCGAGGACGACGCCGGCGGGGTTTCCGCCTGCCGGGTCGGAGGAGAAGGCGGTGTATCGCAGCACTTCGGTGGACTGGGGCTTCGTTGTCATACCGGCGCTAACTCGTCGGGCCCCGTGATCATTCCCGGAGGCCCGGAGGCCCGGAGGCCCGGGTGTTGGGGATGCCGGGGTGCCCGGGTGCCGGGTGCCGGGCGCCGAGGCGGGCTCGTTCCCCCACCCCGCCCCTTCCCGTAACCGGGCTCCGCCCTGGACCCTGCGCCTCAATTGCCGGCGGGGCTTGTTCGGCCCTGGGCCCTGCGCCTCAATCGCCGGCGGGGCTTTTGGGGGTTCGGCCCCGGGCCGCGCGCCTCAATCGCCCTCGAGGGCTTGTTCGGGGCTCGGCCCCGGCCCCGGCGTGCCTCGAACGCCGACGTCGCCCTTTTGGGGGGGCTTTCCGGCAGTTCGGGCAGACGCCCCCTCAGTCCCCTCAGCCCCGCCCGATGTACGGCATCGCCGTCGCCATCACCGTCACGAACTGCACGTTCGCCTCCAGCGGCAGCTCCGCCATATGCAGCACTGTCCTCGCCACATCCCCCGCGTCCATCACCGGTTCCGCGGCCAGTTCACCGTTCGCCTGGAGGATTCCCGACTGCATCCGCTCGGTCATCTCCGTCGCCGCGTTGCCGATGTCGATCTGGCCGCACGCGATCCCGTACGCACGCCCGTCCAGCGACAGTGACTTCGTCAGGCCCGTCAGCGCGTGCTTCGTCGCGGTGTACGGCGCCGAATGCGGGCGCGGCACATGGGCCGAGACCGAGCCGTTGTTGATGATCCGGCCGCCCTGCGGGGACTGCTCCTTCATCGTCCGGAACGCCGCCTGTGCGCACAGGAACGCGCCCGTGAGGTTCACGTCCACCACCGAGCGCCACGACTCGTGGGTCAGGTCCTCGAAGCGGACGCCCCTGGGGCCGAACGTGCCCGCGTTGTTGAAGAGCAGGTCCACGCGGCCGTACCGCTCGCGCACCGCTTCGAAGAGCGCGGTGACTTCGCCCGGATCGGTCACATCCGTCCGTACGCGGAACGTGTCGCCGCCCGCCGAGGAAGCCGTCTCCTCCAGCGTCTCCGTGCGCCGCCCGGCCAGCGCCACCGACCAGCCCGCGCCGGCCAGCGTGAGCGCGACGCTCCGGCCGATGCCCGAGCCGGCGCCCGTCACCACAGCGATCTTCTGTGCAGCGTTCATGGACGCGCAGCGTACGCGGACGCCGCGCATCCGGAACTCATCCGACCGACATACGGACGTTGTGTACTCGACAACGCAGAGTCGTCGGCCCCCGCTCCAATGCGAGTGACAACACTCGCCAGGGGAGGGCCACATGACGCTCGTGCCGCACCACCGTGCCACCCACGCCACCGAGCTGCGAGCCGCCGCCCGTCACATCGGCCGACGCAGGTTCCTCACTGCCACCGGCGCCGCCGCCGCGCTCGCCTTCGCCGTCGACCTGTCCGGCTCCGCGCAGGCCGCCGAGCTGGACGTCATGAAGATCGCCGAGAACCCTTTCACCCTCGGTGTCGCCTCGGGCGACCCCCAGTCCGGGTCCGTCGTGCTCTGGACGCGCCTCGCCCCCCGCCCGTACGAGCCCGACAGCGGGCTGCCCCGCGCCAAGTTCTCCGTCCGGTGGGAGATCGCCCACGACGCGCGCTTCGCCCGCGTCGCGCGACGCGGAAACGTCATCGCCCACCCCGAGTTCGACCACAGCGTCCATGTCGAGGCGGACGGCCTCGACGCCGACCGCGTCTACTACTTCCGCTTCCGCGCCGGGAGATGGATCAGTCCGACAGGACGGACCCGCACCGCCCCCGCCCGCTCCGCCCGTATCCGCGAGCTCAAGCTCGCCGCCGTGTCCTGCCAGGCCTACCACGACGGCTACTTCACCGCGTACAAGCACCTCGCCGACGAGGACCTCGATGTCGTCTTCCACCTCGGCGACTATCTCTACGAGTACGCCGTGACCGCCGTCGGCGGCGCGCGCAACTACCCCGCCGACCGCCGCCTCCCCGCCCACTACAACCGCGAGACGCTCACCCTCGAGGACTACCGGCTCCGGTACGGGCTCTACAAGTCCGACCCCGACCTCAAGGCCGCACACGCGGCGCACCCCTTCGTTCTCACGTGGGACGACCACGAGACCGAGAACAACTACGCGGACGACATCCCCGAGAACGACGTCCCGCCGGAGGAGTTCCTGCTGCGCAGGGCAGCCGCCTACCGCGCGTACTGGGAGAACCAGCCGCTGCGCAGGCCCCAGCGGCCCAACGACGCAGATATGCAGCTCTACCGCCGCCTGCACTTCGGGCAGCTCGCGCAGTTCGACATCCTCGACACCCGCCAGTACCGCTCCGACCAGGCGTACGGCGACGGCCTGGACATCCCCGGGCCCGAGTCCGAGGACCCGTCACGCACCATGACCGGTGCCACGCAGGAGCGCTGGCTGCTCGACGGCTGGCGCAACTCGCAGGCGCTGTGGAACGTCGTGCCGCAGCAGGTCACCTTCGCCCAGCGGCTGCTGGACCTCAATCCGGTGGCCAAGGTGAGCATGGACTCCTGGGACGGCTACCCGGCCTCCCGGGAGCGCGTCCTCGCCGGGGCCGAGGCGGCCGGCGTGGCGAACCTGATGGTGCTGACCGGCGATGTCCACGTCGCGTACGCCTTCGACGTCAAGCGGGACTACAGGACGCCCGGCGCGAAGGTCGTCGGCACGGAGATCGTGGCAACCTCCATCTCCAGCGGCAAGGACGGCGCGGACAAGCCGTCCAGCTGGGAGACGTACACCAAGGCCAACCCGCATCTGAAGTTCTACAACGGCCGCCGCGGCTACGTGAACGTCACGCTCGGCGAGCAGCAGGCGCGCGCCGACTTCAGGACGGTCGATGCCGTCACCACACCGGGCGGCGCCGTCACCACCGCGGCGTCGTTCGTGACGGAGGTCGGCAACCAGGGACTCAAGCCGGCCTGAGGGGTGTCGTTCCCGCCCCGACGACGTCACCCGGGTAGCGGACGCCGATGCGGTCCCGTACCGCGTCGAGCGTCCGCATCACGGCGAGACTGCCGTCCAGCGGAACCAGCGGCGACTCCGTCTCGCCCGCCCGCAGACAGCGCATCACCTCGGCCGCCTCGTGCTGGAGGCTGTCCCGCGGGCCCTCGGCGGTGAACTCCTCCGGCTCCTGCCCGCCCTCGCGGTGCAGTACGAAACGGTCCGGGAAGAAGAAGCCGTGCGGAATCTCGATCCGCCCGGCCGTGCCCGTCACCGACGCCGTCACCGGGGTCCCGGCCGTCACCGAGCAGGAGAGCAGCGCCTGCGCCCCCGCGTCCGACCAGCCGAGCAGCATCCCGGTGTTCAGATCCACGCCTTCGGGGGAGAGCAGCGCGTCGGCCTGTACGCGGTCGGGCTCGCCCAGCAGCAGCTGTGCGAACGAGACCGGGTAGACACCGAGGTCCAGCAGCGCGCCGCCGCCCAGGGCCGGGTCGCGCAGCCGGTGGCCGGGCGCGAAGGGCCCGGCCAGACCGAAGTCGGCCTGGACGGTGCGTACCTCACCTATCGCCCCGTCCCGTACGAGTCCGGCGATGCGGCGGACGAGAGGGTGGCAGTACATCCACATGGCCTCCATCAGGAAGCGGCCGCGGTCCCGGGCGAGGGCGACGAGCTCCGCCGCCTCGGCGGCGTTCAGGGTGAACGCCTTCTCGCACAGCACTGCCTTTCCGGCCTCCAGACAGAGCCCGGCGGCGGCCCGGTGCGCTGAGTGCGGGGTGGCGACGTACACCACATCGACGTCCTCGTCGGCGGCGAGTGAGGCCCAGTCCCCGTACGCTCGAGGGATCGCGAACCGGTCCGCGAACGCCGTGGCGGACGCTTCGGTACGGGACGCCACGGCGACCACCTCGGCGTCCGGCATCCGCTGCAGATCCGCGGTGAACGCCGCAGCTATGCCACCGGTCGCGAGCACGCCCCACCGCACGGTCCTGTCCATTCCCGCCCCACCCCTCGCCACCAGGTCTCGACCACTCGGACGAGCTGAGAGCATAGACGCGGATACTGAGGAACAGGAGCTGTTGATGCCGGAGAGCGGCCAGAGCGCACCAGGACACATAACCCCCGCCGACCCGGCACCCACTCCCGTATCCGAACGGGCCACCGCCGGGTCCGGCCCGGCCGCTTGCGTACCCGGCCCGGCCACCCCCGTACCCGGCCCGGCCACCCCCGTACCCGGCCCGGCCACCCCCGCGCCCGTCGTGGTGGCCCGCCGCGTCGGCCTCCTGGTCACCCTTGTCCTCGGCGGGCTCACCGCGCTGCCGCCGCTCTCCATGGACATGTACCTTCCGGCCCTGCCCGCGGTCACCGAGTCGTTCGGCTCGCCCGCCGCGACCGTTCAGCTCACGCTCACCGCCTGCCTGTTCGGCATGGCGCTCGGCCAGTTGGTGGTCGGCCCGATGAGCGACAAGTGGGGGCGCCGCCGCCCGCTGCTCATCGGCATGAGCGTGTACATCGCCGCCACCGCGATCTGCGCCCTGGCGACCACCGTCGAGCTGCTGATCGGCTTCCGGCTGCTGCAGGGGCTGGCGGGCGCGGCCGGCATTGTCATCGCGCGCGCCGTGGTGCGCGACCTGTACGACGGCGTGGAGATGGCCCGCTTCTTCTCCACTCTGATGCTGATCTCCGGCGTAGCGCCGATCATCGCGCCGCTCATCGGCGGCCAGGTCCTCCGCATCACCGACTGGCGCGGCATCTTCCTCGTCCTCACCGCGGTCGGTATCGCGCTCACCCTCGTCGTGGCGAAGTGGCTGCACGAGACCCTACCGCGGGAGAAGCGGCACAGCGGCGGCGTCGGCGCGGCTCTGCGCACCATGCGCGGACTGCTCGCCGACCGGGTCTTCACCGGCTACATGCTCACCGGCGGCCTCGCCTTCGCCGCACTCTTCGCTTACATCTCCGCCTCCCCGTTCGTGGTGCAGGAGATCTACGGCGCGTCCCCGCAGACCTTCAGCCTCCTCTTCGGCGTCAACTCCATCGGCCTGATCACGGTGGGCCAGATCAACGGCAAGCTGCTGGTGGGCCGGGTCAGCCTGGACAAGACGCTCGGTTTCGGCCTGGCCGTCATCACGCTGGCCGCCACCGCGCTGCTCCTGATGACCTCGGGGGTCTTCGGGAAGGTGGGGCTCCTTCCCATCGCGGCCGGCCTGTTCGTGCTGATGTCGGCGATGGGCCTGGCGATGCCGAACACCAACGCCCTGGCCCTGACGCGCACCCCGCACGCCGCGGGCTCCGCGTCCGCGCTGATCGGTACGTCCTCGTTCCTGATCGGCGCCGTCGCCTCGCCGCTCGTCGGGATCGCGGGCGAGGCGACGGCGTTCCCGATGGCCGTGGTCCAACTGGTGTGCGCGCTGGCCTCGGTGGGCTGCTTCCTGGGCCTGTGCCGCCCGTGGCAGCGAGGTGAGCAGGCCGTCCTCTGATCAGCCCGGCCCACGCGGCCCGCCCGGCCCACCCCGATGCCGGATCCCCCGGCCGACGCCCCGATGCCGGAGCCCCCGGCCCGGCCGGACGCCGAGCCCGTCCGACCGAGCCCTTCTACGGTTCCCGGCGCGGGTACCCGATCAGATGCAGCCGGTCCTTGGGATCCGTCCAGCCGAAGACGCCCACGCCCACGGTCTCCGCCACAGGCAGGCGGACACTGGGGGAGAGAGCCTCGGGCACCGCGACGGTCAGGTCCATCTCGATCGGATCGCCCCCGCCGGCCAGGGCCTCCGCCGGGCTGCGCGCGCTCGTTGCGCCGTACGCCGTACCCGAGTCGGTCACCGTCGTCAGGGTCAGCGGCTTCGAGCCGTCCGACTGGTCGAAGCAGTACGCCTTGCGCTGCTCCAGGTCGAACGCCAGATTCCCGGCGACCAGATAGCCGCCCTCGGGCGAGAGCGCCGCCTGCGGATACTCGCCCGGCTCGATTGCCGGCTTGTGGCACTCCACCTGTGCCAGCGCCTTCCCTGACGCCATGTCGTGCACCGCCCACAGATCGTGCGTGCCGGCGTCCTTGCGGCCCTTCTTCATCCGCCACCTGGCCAGTACGTACCCGGGGGCCACCGACGTCGGCACCCCGGAGGCGGGATCGGTGCGGGCCGGAGCCACCTTGCTGCTGGACCAGCCGCCCTTGACCCAGAAGCCCGGGTCCCCGCTCACCAGCAGGCCCTTGGCCGTCATTCCGCGGACCTCGGTCAGCCGTCGGCAGCCCGTACAGCCCTTGGGGTGGCCGAGCGCGTTCTCCGGAATCTCGGACACCTCGCCGGTGGCCGGGTCGACGACCGCGCTCCTGGTGCGGCCGTCGCTGATGAGGATGCCGGGGCCGGTGCCGGAGACGGACGGCGGGGCGGGCCACGGGACCTCGACCCGCTGCCGGGCTCCGTCCGCCACGGCGTACACATCGAGGGCGACGAAGGAGTCGGCCGGCGTCAGCGCGTCCTCGCCCATGGTGCCGAACGACCAGGTCACGAAGTACTCGCGGCCGTCCTTGGTGACGGCGAGCAGCCGGGGGAAGGTCTCGGGGGAGGACGGCGGACGCCAGGGCAGTCCCGTCCAGCCGGGCTTGCCGGTCGCCGCGTCGAGGGTCCGCAGCCGGAAGCGGGAGTCGTCCACCCGCTGGAGGTAGGCGATACGGCCGCTGTCGTACGCGATGGCGTGCTCGGGGGAGACATCGGTGATCTCCCAGCCCTGCCGGGTGTCGTACGCCGCCGGGACGGTGAGCCGGGTCAGCGGTTCCGCGCTGTGCCGCACCGGCGTACGGGGCTTGTCGCCGGCTCCGCCGCCGCTGCCCTCGCCGCCTCCGCACATGGTCAGCAGGAGCAGCAGTGCCAGCACGATCACCCCGGCCGCCAGGGCCATGCGCACGACCCTCTGTCTCATGGTCCCCCCGTGAGCGATGCTGCACGCAGCGTGTCATGCAAGGTGTCACGCAGCGTGTGCGACGACGGGCGTCAGCGTAGCAACTGCCGCTCTGCCCCCAGCAGTTCGATTCCGTCGCCGGTCCGTACCGATTCCGTGCCGCCGGACATGCCTAGAATCTGTTGGTGAACGCCACCCTCCCCACCGCGGAAGCCCTGCGCGGCGCCCTTGCCGGGCTTCTCGACGGGCTGCCGCCCACGCAGGCGGCGCTGGCCGTCGAGCGGCTGATCGCCAACTACCGGGGGACCACCCCGACCGACGCCCCCGTGCTCCGCGACCGCTCCGACGTCGTCGCGTACGCCGCGTACCGGATGCCCGCGACCTTCGAGGCCGTACGGTCCGCGCTCGCCGCGCTGCGGGCGGCGGCTCCCGACTGGTCCCCGGCCACGCACACCGACATCGGCGGCGGGACCGGTGCGGCGAGCTGGGCGGTCGCCGAGGCGTGGGAGGAGGATGCTCCGCGCACCACCGTCCTGGACTGGGCCGAGCCCGCCCTCGCGCTGGGGCGTGAACTGGCCGTCGGATCCCAGGTGCCCGCGCTGGGCGCCGTCGAGTGGCAGCGCGCACGGATCAGCTCGGCGCTCCACCTCGAGAACACTGATCTCGTCACGGTCTCGTACGTCCTCAAGGAGCTCACGGCCAAGGACCGGACCGCCGTGGTCACCGAGGCCGCCCGCGCGGCCCGGGCCGTCGTGATCGTGGAGCCCGGCACCCCGGACGGCTACGAGCGGATCATCGAGGCCCGCGACCGGCTGATCGAGGCCGGTATGCGCATCGCCGCGCCCTGCCCGCACAGCGCCGCCTGCCCCATCGAGCCGGGTACCGACTGGTGCCACTTCGCCGCCCGGGTCTCCCGTTCCTCGCTGCACCGTCAGGTGAAGGGCGGCTCACTGCCGTACGAGGACGAGAAGTTCAGCTATGTCGCGGCGGTCCGCTTCCCGGCGGAGCCGGTGGGCGCCCGGGTCACCCGCAAGCCGCAGATCCGCAAGGGCCTGGTCCTGCTCGACCTGTGCACCGACGCCGAGGAGCTGCGCCGCGAGACGGTCGCCAAGCGCCATGGCGCGCTGTACCGGGCGGCGCGCGATGTGGCATGGGGCGACGAGTGGCCCCGGGACGAGCGGCCGCGGGGGGCCTCCGACGGTTGACCGGCCCGTTTTTCTCCGCCGCTCCGCCGCTCCGGGGCGGGGAAGGCGCCGTGCCCGCTCCGGGGCGGAGAAGGTGACGAGTGGCCGCGTGTTCCGGTACGCGGAGCGGCGCGCGCGGCCCAGGGGCGGGTATGGGGGTGACCCGTACCCCCACACCGCCGATCGTCGTGGAGCGGCGGAAAGTCAGGTCCGTAGCTCCTGAGTGCAGCACTTCACACTGCCGCCTCCCTTGAGCAGTTCGCCGAGGTCCATGCCGATCGGCTCGAACCCCCGCTCCCGCAGCGGCGCGAGGAGCCCCGCGGCGGACTGCGGCAGCAGCACGTGGCGGCCGTCGCTCACGGCGTTGAGGCCGAGCGCCGCCGCGTCCGGCTCCTCGGCGATCAGCGCGTCGGGGAAGAGCCGGGCCAGCACGGAGCGGCTGCCCGCGGAGAACGCGCCGGGGTAGTACATGATCTCGTCGGCCGCGCTGTCCAGGACGCTCAGCGCGGTGTCCAGGTGGTAGTAGCGGGGGTCCACCAGGTCGAGACCGATGACCGGCCGGCCGAAGAACTCCTGTGCCTCGGCGTGCGAGAGCGGACTGGAGCGGAAGCCCCGCCCGGCCAGGATGTACGAGGCGGTGACGGCGAGGTCTCCCTCGCCCTCGTTGATGTGCACGGGCTCGTGGATCTCGGTGGAGCCGCGGGCACGGAACCAGTCGAGATGGGCTTCGGCCTCGGCTGCCCGCTCCGGATGGGCGAACCGGGCGCCGAGCACCCGGCCGTCGATGACGGTGGCGCCGTTCGCCGCGAAGACCATGTCGGGCAGTCCTGGCCGCGGGTCGAGCAGATCGACGGTGTGGCCGAGCGAGCGGTAGCGGTCGCGCAGGTCTTCCCACTGGGCGAGCGCGAGCGGCAGATCCACCGGTTTCGAGGGGTCCATCCAGGGATTGATGGAGTACGTGACCTTGAAGTGTGCCGGTGGGCACATCAGATAGCGCCGGGGTGTGGCGTCTCGGGGCAATGAGGGCTCCTCACGGAAGGGTGGGGCAATTGCAGCCCATGGTCAGCCCATGGTCCGTCCTGCGGGGCGATCCCGCTGTGGACCGATCGGGTGGTTCATCACACTGTTACGAGACGATACGTCTCGGCTCTGTGGTTGGTAGATTGATGCCATGACCGAGTCCAAGGCGCCCGACTCCAGCCGCCGCAGCGAACGCTCCCGCCGCGCGATCTACGACGCCGCCCTCGCCCTCGTCGGCGAGGTCGGCTACTCCAGGACGACCATCGAGGGCATCGCCGCCCGCGCCGGCGTCGGCAAGCAGACGATCTACCGCTGGTGGCCCTCCAAGGCCGCCGTCCTGCTGGAGGCCTTCCTCGACCTCGCCGAGCAGGCCGCCGAAGGCGAGACGGAGATCCCCGACACCGGCGACCTCGAGGCCGACCTCAAGTTCGTGCTGCGCGCCACGGTCGACGAGATGAACAGCCCCGTCTACGACGGCCCGGCCCGCGCACTCACCGCCGAGGGCGTGGTCAACGCCGAGCTCGGCGCCCAGTTCGTGGAGAAGCTCCTCGAACCGCAGCTCCAGCTGTATGTGAAGCGGCTGCGCTCCGCCCAGGACACCGGGGACGTACGCAAGGACATCGACCTGCGCATCGCCCTGGAGCTGTTCACGGGACCGCTTGCGCACCGCTGGCTGCTGCGTACGCTCCCGCTCACCCATGACTACGCCGAGGCGATCGCCGACTACGCCCTGAACGGCCTCGCCCCGAGGCGCTGAGCGCTCCCCGCAGGCTCCCGGCCAGCTCCCGGACGCGGATCCAGACGGATCCCGGGAGGATCGGCGGAGGTTCCACGGAATGTCCTCGGGAGGTCCCCGGAACGTCTCGGGAAGGTACTGACCAGTACCCCGGTTGGGGACTGTGGCCACCCGAGGAGCAGGATGGTGGGACCATGGCAGAGTCCGCCAAGGGCAAGCGTGAGGTGTGAGGGGATAGATGGGCGACGGTATCGGCCGCTACCGCGGCACGGAGAGCAGGCAGTCCCGGGAGAGCAGGCTGCCCCAGTGGCTGCGCCGGCGCCCCAAGAACACCGACGCCGAGGACTCGCAGCGCGAGGCCCTGCTCCTGGCCGCCGCCGCCGCCGGACTGCCACTCGCGCCCGCCGCGTACCCCGTCGGCTACCGATGTTCCTGTGAGCGCGTCGGCTGTCCCACCCCTGCCAGGCACCCGGTCTCCTTCGCCTGGCAGACCCAGTCCACGACGGACCCCGCCCAGATCGAGCGCTGGGCCGCGGGCCGGCCGCAGGCCAACTTCATCACCGCGACCGGCATGGTCCACGACGTCCTCGACGTCCCCCTCGAAGCCGGGCGCAGCGCACTGGCACGGCTGCTGGAGCTGGGCATCGAGGTCGGCCCGGTGGCCGAGTCCGGCGAGGACCGGATGCTCTTCTTCACCGCCACCCGCGGCACCCCCGAGGATGAGGACGAGTGGTGGCCCTGTGAGCTGGACTGCCACCCCGAGACGATGGACGAGCACCCCGGTCTGCGCTGGCACTGCCGCGGCAGCTATGTGCTCGTACCGCCCGCCCGGCTCCCCGGTGAGCTGGACGTGAGCTGGGTACGCGGCCTCGAGTATCCACTGCCGGACCCGCTGACGCTGCTGGAGACCCTGACCGACGCGTGCGCGCGGTACGCGGGGGAGAACGGGGCGCTGGAGCAGTTCGCCTGGCCCCTGCGCGGCTGAGAATCAGCCCGTCCGGCTGCTGAGGACACGCCCGAAGGGCACACCGGGCCCGGACCCAGGTCGGGTCCGGAGCCCCGGTCAGGTCCGGAGCCTCGGTCAGGTCCGGAGCCTCGGTCGGCGTGCGGAGCCCTGTCGGCGCAGGAGCCCAGGCCGGGGTCCGGCGGCTCCGCCCCGGCTACGAACCTTCCGCCGCCGTCAGACCCGTCAGCCGGCCCAGCACATCGACCTGCCCGCTCCCCGACGCGGCACCCGCGGGCACCGGCACCGACACCGCCTGGCTGGAGACCCGCTCCTTGGTGATCGTGGACTTCACCTCACCCGTCAGCAGCGCCTTCACATCCGGGTGGACCTTCAGCCGCAGACCCTTCGCGGCCGTCTGCCGTTCGAAGTTGCGTACGGAGAAGAAGACCAGCGCCCCGCCGTCCTCGGTCGCCAGCCCGAGCGGCGCGAAGTCGTCGGTGTCCAGCGGCTGGTCGAGGTACTGGGTGGACATCCCCAGAAGACTCGCGCCCTTCTTGCGGTCCGCGCGCCAGCCCGAGGTGTGCGGACCGTCCTTGAAGTGCTCCGGCTTCCCGTTCTGCATGTACGAGGCGTACTCCTCGCTCAGATTGCGGGGAGCGACCGCCAGCGCGGCGCTGTCCGGGGCGACCGGTTCGGCCCAGCCGTCCTGGTCGGTCTTGAAGGCCGGGATCTTGTTCGGCGTCAGGATCGTCAGGTAGGCGGCCTTCCACCCCTCGTGGGCGCCGTTGCGTAGGAAGACCAGCACCCAGCGGTTGTCCAGACTGCCCTTGTCCTGGTCGCGGTTGGAGTCGGTGTCCGCGACGAACCAGCGCGGCCAGCCCGCCTTCTTGGGGATGGTGTACTTCGCGTCCGACAGCTCCAGCGGCACGTGCCCCGGGTTGCCGCCCGGGAAGTTGACCTGCCGCGCCTTGAGCCCGGCCTGGTTGATCGCGCCCAGCGCACCGGTGACATGATCCGCGTCCAGGGCCGGATCGTAGGCCTTGTCGGCCTTGTTGTACGCCTCGGTGAAGTCCTCGAGGGCCTGTGCGGCCTCAGACTTCGTCGCCGAGGGGACGACTTCCAGTTCCCCGTGCACCGTCACGCATGCGCTCGCCGTCAGCGACAGCACTGTCATCGCCGCGAGCCCCGCCGCCGCCCGACCCAGCCTTCTCATCGGTTGCCTTCTGCTCCTCGACCCCCACTGACCGTCCGAACCCTACCGGGGCAAGGAACAGGGCGAGCGTCGGGATCAGATACAGCGCCCACACCGTGACCTGGAGGACGGTCGGGTCGGGCTGGAAGTTGAACACGCCCTTCAGCAGCGTGCCGTACCAGCTGTCCGGCGGGATCGTCGCGCTGATGTCGAACGCCTTGTCCGCCAGACCGCCCAGGAACCGGGCCTCCTGCAGGTCGTGGACGCCGTACGCCAGCACACCGGCCGCCACGATCACCAGCATGCCGCCGGTCCAGGTGAAGAACTTGGCCAGGTTGATCTTCAGGGCACCCCGGTAGAACAGCCAACCCAGCACGATCGCGGTCGCGATACCCAGGAGCACACCGATCAGCGGGGTCTGGGTGCTGTTGCTCGCGTCGGTCGCGGCGCGGACCGAGGCCCAGACGAACAGCGCCGTCTCCAGGCCCTCGCGCCCCACCGCAAGGAAGGCGGTGGCGACCAGCGCGCCCGTGCCCATCTGCAGCGCGGCGTCCAGCTTGGAGCCCAGCTCGGCCTTCAGATGCCGCGCCGTGCGCCGCATCCAGAAGACCATCCAGGTCACCAGGCACACCGCGAGGATCGACAGCGAGCCGCCGAGCAGCTCCTGCGCCTCGAACGTCAGCTCCTGCGAGCCGTATTCGAGCGCGAAGCCGAAGCCGAACGAGAGGGCGACCGCGGCCCCGATGCCGATCCAGATGGGCCGCAGCGCATCGCGCCGCTCCGTCTTCACCAGATAGGCGACGAGGATGCAGACGACCAGACTGGCCTCGAGGCCCTCGCGCAGGCCTATCAGATAGTTGCCGAACAACGTCGGTTCCCTTCGGATCAGCTCAGCAGTGCCCGGCCCCACCAGTCGTCCTTGTCCCGGACGCCCGGCGGGACGGCGAACAGCGCCGAACCCACGTGCTGGATGTACTCGTTGAGGACGTCGCTCGCCGCGAGCGAACGCTGCACCGGGACGAACCCCTTGCCGATGTCGCGCTGGTACGCGAGGAAGAACAGCCCCGCGTCGAGACGGCCGAGGCCGTCCGTACCGTCGGTGAAGGAGTAGCCGCGGCGCAGCATCTTCGCGCCGCCGTTGGTGTCCGGGTGCGCGAGCCGCACATGCGCGGTCGGCAGCATCGCCGGCAGGAAAGGCTCGTCGCGCTCCTTGGCCTTGCCGACCGCGGCGCCCTCGCCCTTGTCCCGGCCGAAGATGTCCTCCTGCTCCTTGAGCGAGGTCCGGTCCCAGGTCTCGATGTTCATCCGGATACGGCGGGCGACGAGATACGAGCCGCCGGACAGCCACGCCGGGCCGTCCTTCCCGGCCACCCAGACATGCTTGTCGAGCGCTGCCGTGTCCGTCCCCGAGACGTTCCGGGTGCCGTCCTTGAAGCCCATCATGTTGCGCGGGGTCTGGGCGTCGGGCGTCGTCGACGACGTCTTGCCGAAGCCCAGCTGCGACCAGCGGACCGCGACCTTGCCGAAGCCGATACGGGCGAGATTGCGGATCGCGTGCACCGCGACCTGGGGGTCGTCCGCGCATGCCTGGACACACAGATCGCCACCGCTGCGTGCCGGATCGAGGTTGTCGCCGGGGAACTTCGGCAGGTCTACCAGAGCCGCCGGGCGCCTGCCCTCAAGGCCGAAACGGCCCTTGGCGAACAGGGAAGGGCCGAAGCCGATGGTGAGCGTGAGCCGGGACGGCTTGAGGCCGAGCGCCTCGCCCGTGTCGTCCGGCGGGGCCTCGGCGAGACCGCCGAAGGCACCCTCGCCGACCGCGTGGCCTGCCGTCATCCGCTCCGCCGCCCGGGTCCAGTCCTTGAGCAGCTGGACCAGTTCGGCGCGGTCCGTGGTCTTCACATCGAAGGACGCGAAGTGCAGCCGGTCCTGGACGGCGGTGGCGATACCTGCCTGGTGCGCACCGTGGAAGGGGACGGCCGCGCCGCTCGCGGCGGCGGGTACGGTCTCCTCCCCACGCGTCACGGCGACTGCCGCGCCGCCGGCCGCGGCGGCCCCGAGCGCGAGCCCGGCACCGCCCCAGCCGAGCAGTGAACGGCGGGACGGAGCGGTGCCGTTGTCGCTGCTACTGATACTGCTACTGCCGCCGTCGCTGCCGCTGTCGCTGCCGCTGTCGATGGTCTGCTCGGACATCTGACATCCCCCTACTTCACCACGGCGGCGGCGAGCTTGGAGAGCGGCTCGGCGAGCGCGTTGACCGCGTCCGACAGCTCCTTGCGCTCCGCCTTGCCGACCTTGTCGTACGACGTGAACTCGTACGAGCTGGTGTCCTTGCGGTACTTGTCGAGCAGTGTGTTCAGCGCCGCGAACTGCTTGTCCAGTTCGGCGACCAGCTTCGGGTCGTTCTTCGAAGCGACCGGCTTGAGCAGCTCGAACGACTTCTGCGCCCCTTCGACGTTCGCCTTGAAGTCGACCAGGTCGGTGTGGCTGTAGCGCTCTTCCTCACCCGTGACCTTGCCGGTGGCGACCTCGTCGAGCAGTTCCTTGGCGCCGTTGGCCATGGAGGTCGGGCTGATCTCGGCCGTACCGACCTTCTTCTGCCAGACGGTCAGGTCCTTGATCAGAATGTCGGCGAAGTGACCCTCTTCCTCACCGGCCTTCTTGTCCTGCCACAGCGCCTTCTCCAGGCGGTGCCAGCCGGTCCACTTCTGGCCCTTCTCCAGGCCGTCCTCGCGCAGGTCGACCTTCGGGTCGATGTCGCCGAAGGACTCGGCGACCGGCTCGGTACGCTCCCAGCCGATACGGGAGTCGGCATACGCCTCCTTGGCCGCCTCCAGGTGACCGTCCTTGACCGCGTCCGCGAAGACCTTGGCCTTCGGGAGCGTCTCGTCGGCCTGCTCCTGCACGTACTTGCGGTACGCGGCGACCGCGGCGTCCATTTCCGGGCTGCGCTTGGCGATCTTGCCGTCGCCGGTCGCGGTGACCTTCTGACGGATGCCGTCGCCCTTCATGCCGGGCTTGCAGGCGATCTCGTACGAACCGGCCTTCACCTCGGCCGTGAGCCGGCGCTTCATGCCCGGACCTATGTTCTCCAGCTCGGAGACGATGCGGTCGTCCGGGAACAGGATGTAGACCTCGGTGACCTTGGAGCCCTTGTTCTCGATGTCCAGCTGGATGTGCCCGGCCGGGAACTCCTTCTTCGAGACCTCGCAGGAGTCGTCCTTCGCGGTGACCTGGACGCCGGCGTCGTCGCCCTTGGCCTCGCTCTTCTCGGTGCATCCCGTGACGGCGGTCAGAGCCGCCACGGTTGCGGCGGCGGTGACGACGGAGAGACGTACGGGGCGCATGCGGGCTCCACGATCGATGGGGAGATGGGTGGTGAGGAAAGGGGTGGTGAGGGGACGAGCGCAGGAAGTGAGGCCGAGCTAACTTAACCGAGGCTTACCTTATGGATTCGCCGGTCGCCGTCAAGTGCGGGTCAATATGTCCGTTTCGGGATCACCAGGGGAGCGCCCGTCCGCGGGTGCGCAAGCACTTCCACCGGCTGCCGGTAGACCCGGCTCAGCAGCTCGTCGTCGAAGACCTCGGCGGGTGGGCCCTCGGCTGCGATCCGTCCGCCGTGCAGGACGGCCACCCGGTCCGCGTAGGCCGCGGCGAGGCCGAGGTCGTGCAGCACCACGACGACGGCGTCCCCGGCGGCAGCGCGCTGCCGGCAGATGCGGAGTACCAGTTCCTGGTGGCGCAGATCGAGCGCGGCGGTCGGCTCGTCGAGCAGGAGCAGCGGGGCGCGCTGGGCGAGTACGCGGGCGAGCGCGACGCGGGCCCGCTCGCCGCCGGAGAGTGCGGAGAAGGGGCGCGCGGCGAACTCGCCCACCTCGGTGGCGGCCATGGCCTCGGCGACGGCGGAGTCGTCCTCTTCCTCGAGGCCGGTCCCGGCCCAGGGGGCGCGTCCCATCCGGACGACCTCCCCGACCGGGAAGGGGAACGACAGGTCGGCGGACTGCGGCAACACGGCTCGGCGCAGGGCGAGTTCGGGCGCGGACCACTCGGTGACCGGGCGCCCGGCGATCCGTACGACTCCCTGCGCGGCCGGCACGTCGGCGGCGACAGCGGCGAGCAGGGTCGACTTCCCGGCGCCGTTGGGTCCGACGAGCGCGAGCACCTCACCGGCGCGGGCGGCCAGATCGATCCCGCCGAGCACCTCGCGCTGCCCGAGCCGCACATGCAGTCCGCGCACCTCGACGAGGTCGGTGCCGGGGGCGACGGGGGCGGGCAGTTCTCGTCCCCGTACGGAGAACAGATGCGTGAGCGACCTCATCGTCTTCATGCCCAGCCACCTTGCTTGCGACGGGTCCTGCGCAGCAGCCAGAAGAAGAACGGGCTGCCGAAGAGGGCGGTGAGTACGCCGAGGGGGAGCTCGGCGGGCTCGGCAACGGTCCGCGCGGCGAGGTCGCCGGCGATGAGGACGAGCGCGCCGCAGAGCGCGCTGCCCGGGACGAGGAAGCGGTGGCCGGGGCCGTTCGCCATCCGCAGCAGATGGGGGACGAGCAGGCCCACGAAGGCGATGATCCCGGCCACGGCGACCGCGGCGGCGGTGAGCAGGGCGACGACCAGGACGAGGACGATACGTAGCCGCTCGACGTCCACGCCGAGGTGCCGGGCGGGCCGTTCACCGAGGGCGAGGAGGTCCAGCTTCCGGGCGTAGAGGGGTGCGAGGCCCAGCCCCACGGCGGCGCACGGCAGTACGGCGAGGACCTTGGGCCAGGTGGCCTGGGACAGGGAACCCAGCTGCCAGAAGGTGATCTGGGTGACCTGCGCGTTGTCCGCGAAGAACAGGAAGAGCCCGATCAGGGCGCCGGCGAAGGCGTTGACCGCGATGCCGGTGAGGATGAGAGTGACGACCTCCGTCCGTCCGCCCGAGCGGGACATCGCGTACACGAGCAGGACGGTGGCGAGCCCGGCGACGAACGCGCAGACGGTGACGGTCCAGTTGCCGAAGAAGCTCCACCCGAGCGCGATCGCGCCGACGGCGCCGACGGCCGCGCCGGCCGAGATCCCGATGACGCCGGGCTCGGCGAGCGGATTCCCGAACACTCCCTGCATGAGCGCGCCCGCGCACCCGAGGGAGGCCCCGACGAGCAGCGCGAGCACGATGCGCGGCAGCCGCACGTTCCACAGCACGCTCTCCCCGACCCGGTCGAGGGCGGCCCCGCCGAGCCCGATGCGGTGCTGCACGGAGGAGATGACGTCACCGAGAGGGATGTCGTACGCCCCGAACCCGGCGGAGACGAGACAGAGCACCAGCAGGGCGCCGAGGAGGGAGACGGTGAGGACGTACGCAGCTCCGCGACGCGGCGGCGAAGCCGGACCGGGGGAAGGGGACTTGGCGCCCACGCCCGTCCCGGGGACACTCGCGTCCGTCCCGGGGACGCCCCCGCCCCCGCCCGGGACACTCGCGTCCGTCCCGCCCCCGCCCCCGCCCGGGCCCGGCACGGCGGGCCCGGCCCCCGGTACCGCGGGAGGCGGTGTCGTGCGTCCGGGCGGGTGGGTCTCCTCCATGGAGGTTGCCATCACTGCTTACCGTTCGCGTAGAGCTGGTCGACCAGTGACTTCAGCACCTGGTCGGTGCGTGGGCCGTAGTTCAGGAGCACCCCGTCGTCGACCGTGACGACCCTGCGGTCCATGCCCGCCGGGGTCTGGGCGACGCCCGGGATCTCCACCAGGCCGTCCATGCCGCCCACCGAATCGAGCCCTTTGCTCATCACCAGAATCGCGTCCGGTGCCGCCTTCGCCAGCGCCTCGCTCGTGATCGCTGTGAAGTCCTTCTTCAGGCCGGACTCCTTGCCTGCGTCGACCGCGCCCGCCGCCTCCAGCAGCGACGACGCCCCCGATTCGCTGCCGCCGATCAGATAGACCGATGCCGAGCCGCGCAGATACAGGAACGCGACCCGTGGCTTCTTTCCGTCCGCCGGCTCCGGAATGCTCTTCTGGACCGCGGCGATACGGGACTCGGTGCGCCTCTTCAGCTCGTCGCCTGCCGTCTTGACGCCCAGCGCCGCCGCGATCGTGTCGATCCGGGGCCCCACATCCGTCAGGCCCCTGGCCGTCTCGACCACCACGAGCGGGATGCCCGCGTCGCGTATCTGGTCGATGGCCTCCGCCGGGCCCGTCGAGGTGTCGGCGAGGACGAGCGTCGGCTTCAGCGACAGCACGCTCTCCGCCGAGACGTCGTGCGCGCGTGTCACCACCGGCAGATCCGCGGCCTGTTCGAAGGTCGCCGTGATGTCGCGGGCCACGACCCGCTTCCCCAGGCCGAGCGTGAACACGATCTCGTTCAGCGCCCCCGTCAGCGGCACGATCCGGTCGGCCGAGGTGACCGTGACCTTCGTCCCGTCGGCCGATGTCACGGTGACCGGCACCTGTGGCTCGGGTACGGCGCCCAGTGGCTCCACCCTGTCGGGGGCTGCGGCTGCGGCCGGCTTGCCCTTGCCGGCCGGGGTGTCCGCACCGCCGCAGCCCGTGGCTGTCAGGGCGAGGGCGAGTACGGATATGAGTGCACCCGCCAGGCGAGGTGTGCGCACCGAGGCACCGTCCTGTCGATCGTTGTCTTCCTCGTCCGGGTCCGCCGTCCTCTGCAAGGAGCAGGAGGCGGCGTGCAGTTGAGGTTCCCGGGACCGGAGGGCTTCCGGCCCGGAGTTGCTATAGCTTAGGTTAGCCTTACCTCGCTTGCCAGACCTCGGAGGGGGATTCCATGCTGCCGTCCCGGCCGGCGCGCTCCTGCGCCGTCGCGCTTCTCGTGGCACTGCTCGGAGCTCTGCTCCCGGCCGGCGCCGCCCAGGCGGCGAGTCGTACCGTGCAGGGCGGCAGGCTCGACTGGGGCATCAAGTCCTCCTTCCAGAGCTATGTCACCGGGCCCATCGCGAACGGCAGTTGGAGCCTGAACGGCGGCGCCGCCACTGTCGGCGGCAGTCAGTTCCGTTTCCACTCCGCC